>JAGWAU010000016.1 GCA_021296255.1 Alphaproteobacteria bacterium
CGACCGTAAGAGCTGGAGATGGACCTTGTCGAGTATCTAGTTCACGTCCTGCATTGGTATTGAGGGAAAAATGATTAACCGAATTCAATTGATGGGGCTGGTACGCCCGTACAGAACCCTCTTGACCGCGATTATTTTCGCGATGATCCAGCATAACGCTAACCCACATGAAATAGGTGCCAGGGGCAGTCATATTCTCCAATGGCACACGGATAATATATCGCGCGTCGTTTCCTTTACGCCTTATGGCATGGCTGGTGAGGTAGTTGACATTGAGGGCAAGCAGTGTTTGCAAGGCTACCAGTTTTATTTTGATGTTTTAGACAATCTTGCATTTGATATAGATGAACAAGTTGAACTTTCACTTGAGTTTGACCTAGCGACAAGTGCAAAACAAATTCGCTTAGATTACGATATGAACGGTGGCTCAAATGCACCTGTTTTGTTCGAGTTGCCGGATCAGAATGGTGACCGGTTCCACGTAGAACGTGTTCTATTAAACCGAGCCCGGTTTGCAGAACGAATTGATTTCGGCACAGATATTAGAATATCAACACACGTATCTTCTGACTTTCCACCCAGAGAGAATAGACCTAAAACGACCATTTGTGGCGTTGAACTTACACGAAGTTTTTCAACACTCCGTCCTGACAATTACGGATGGATTAACCTAACCATTCGAGACGAAAACGGTGAGACTACCCCTGCACGTTTGGCGTTTTATGATGGCTCAAACCGTATGCCTTTGCCTGGACTATCAGCTCTTTTTGTCGAGGATTTCTCCGATCGATCCCGAACGATATTGTTGCCGGTTGGCACTGTCAATTGGCCGTCCGACAATCGTTATGCCTTTTATTCAGATGGGCATTATCGAACGCGGCTACCCACAGGTGACTACAACCTTTTAGTGACCAAGGGTATCGAATATCGCTTCATTGAGCAACGTATTCGTATCGAGCGTGGCGCCACACTCGATCTAAATATAGACCTTGAACGGTGGATAAACATGCCGTCAGAAGGCTGGATTTCAGGCGACGTTCATGTTCATATTCCGCGGAGAGATCTTTCAGACAATCATTCTCTGTGGCTTCAGGCAAAAGCAGAGGATTTGCATGTATTGAACAGCCTGGAAATGGGAAACATTTCCGCCACGCATTTCCCGCAGTCGTACTGGGGAAACGATGGTCGATATGGGGACAACATGCGTGTTGTTGTCGCAGGTCAGGAGGATCCCCGAACCGCCGTGCGGGGTCACACCGTTCACTTGAACTTGATTGAGCCCGTGAGAGATTCGAATCGCTATCTACTCTATCATGAGGTCTTCGAAAAGGTAGCCGAACAAGGCGGAATCTCAGGGTACGCGCACCTTAATCGTCTTGGTGCGCGTGTTGGTATGGCCATCGATGTGCCCTACGGAGGAGTGAAATTCATTGAAGTCCTTCAGCGTGGGCGATTGGGTACGGACGTCTGGTTCGAGTTCCTGAACCTGGGTTACAAAATTGCTCCCGCAGCAGGTTCAGATACTCCCTACGGCGCACGAATCGGTGATGTCCGCAACTACGTAAGGATGGACGATGAGCAATCTCCCGAAGGATGGTTCGAGGGATTGTCCGCCGCGCACACATTCGTAACCAACGGTCCTATCCTGAGTCTTGAGCTTAACGGCTTCCAAATGGGGGACGAGGTACGACTCGCCAGCGGTGACAGCATCGTTGTAAACGCCTCCGCTTCCATTAATCCGGATATCGACCGACTCGACCGCATTCAGCTGATTGAACAAGGTGAAGTGATCAACGAAACCGTATCGGACGCCGGCAGCGAAGCGCTTGAACTGTCCCACACACTGATTGCGGAGAACGGAACGTGGTTCGTAGTGCGAGCGTTTGGCAAGATCCAAAGGACCGGAGACGGTAGCGTCGCTGCGGCGAGCGCGCCCATCTATGTTTCTGTCGACGGGCAACGGACTTGGCGACAGGATGAGGTTGAAGCACTCGCAGAGAAGATGAAAACAGAAATGGATCAACTGGCCAACCTGAGCCTTGAATCTGTCGGAAACCTGGACGAATGGTTCGAGACCCGTGCTTCGTGGACGGCCAATTGGTCGCAACAGCGTGAACTAATTCAGCGTCGGATCCTGGAAACTAGAGCGATGTACGATGAACTCATTCTCCTTTCGGCAGAGCAATAGTACATTGCCGCCGAGGGTCGTGCGCCTACCTCGACACCCACAGGCCGATTGACAATATCGCTCTCTATTGAATCAGTGTGATCCGTTCATTTGGCGGCTGAATGAATTCAACTCCCTTGCTGGTTACCAATTGCGGATTCGAAATATTGATCGAAATAGGATACCCGGGCCTTTCCGGAAGATTCGTATGAACCGCATATTCGAATGCAAAAATATGATTTTCCTGAATTCTCAAGTGATGCACATCCGGTCGAAATGGCGACAGAGACGGGCCAACGACACCGGTATTGCCATAGCTGTGATGGTCAACGTAGAAACCTGATCTGTCGGTATTTTCGAGGGCTCTCTGAATGATCAAGTAGTCCTCATCGGAGGTGTCCTGTGCAACAGCGCCGACGGAGCTGTTTTTGAATGCCGTGTATATGTAACCTTCCGCTTCCATGGCAGCTACCACGGCGTCCAACGCCTCGCCGCCTGTCATACCGACTCTTATGTGATCTCGCATGATCCATTGACCCCTAATCGCTTGGTCAAAAGCGTGTTGGATACTTTCGGGAACGCCACTTTCCCCTTCTCGCAAGATGTATGCATGAGTTTTGGTATCTGTCCCGAAGCCCATATAGTTGACACCGACGTTAAAGGCGAAGAAATCGCCCTGTTGGAAGACATGATCTCCATGAACGATCCACCATCTGGAATTTGGCTCGGTTGTCGGAGGAGAGTCTGAAAAGTACATGCGAATGCCGCCCGGTGACCATGTTCTATGTTCGCCCAGCCCTCGTCTGAATGCCTCCTCCATGGCCCACCAGGTTATTTCTCGAATTGTCGTGGCCCCTGGCTCGATGCGGGACAATGCCTCGGCGACGATCTGGCGGGAAATTTCCAGCGTATTTGTCTGCGCCGTCACCTCTCTGGATGTTCGCCTTACCACAAAGTCGGTAATGACATTTTCTGCGGACACAATCCTTTCAGAGTATGCAGGCCCCAAAATGTTTACCAATTTTGTATAAGCAGTATGTGAAGCCCCATCTGCCACGGGGAGCCACTCGGACCGATTGACCGCAATCGTCTGCGGATCACGTTCCACTACAAATTCTCTGAACTCGTTGTAGACCTCATCACCATATCCTTCTGCGATGCGATATCCGGGATCGTAACTGGAGAGAGCCCGTGCAATGGCGGCGGAGCCCCATATGTCGATATTTTCGACGGCGCCGGCTCCACCAAACACAGCTCTCTCGATGCTATCACCCAGGTCAGTAAAGACCAGATAACCGTACGTTGAACCAAATTGCATTGCCATGGGATCAGGATCCCCCTGGCGGGTGACATGTATCCACATGTCAACATTGTTGTCACGCATGGCCCCCGGGAGAACAAGGTCCAGTTTGTCATTTCTCATCAGTCTGAGAATCTCGCCGCCGGACTGCGAAGTATGCCCGAGCAGCTCCACGCTGGAAGCAGGCTCGGTAGACATGGCCGCGAGCAAAATCAACGTTATTTGTAATCTCATGAACTCCCCCTCTTGCAATTGTATTTTCTTGGACCAAGCCTTGAGATTTTATGTTTTTGTTTGTCGTGCAGGTGTGGCAAGAATAATAATAACACACTCGAATATAGTGCTTATGTTTCCTGCGTACCAGGTCTGAAGGTAGCGAGTTGGTTAATTGCGTACGACTTTTTGCGAGTCATCGGCCAATTTCCCCTGTTGGCGGCTATCGTTGATATCCTTGAATTTCAATCAAGTGTATAATGAAAGCTATGGGAATTGCATTGTCGAAATCGAACAGCCCCGCTAATGGCCGTACCGGGTAGTTGCCGAGGGCACTGATCGAAGAATAGACAGGGGATGCTGAAAATGAGACTACTTGGAACTCTCGCTTTGCTTGTATTGTTTGGTTGTACTCCCTATCAGACTATGGACGAACTTATGGCGGAAGCCGAAGTAACGGGTGACTGGACAAGGGTCGATGAGAGAACACAGAGATTGGATAGGGAAGAAGCGGAGAATCAGTCCAATTGCCCAAGCGACAGAACTGAGATTTGTAGGGACGGGCGTTGTCAGTGTCTGACCAAGGGTCACTTGCCAATGATCGTTGGCCAGTAGGTATCGTTCAACGCCGGAGCACTAAGTAATGGTTGCCGAGAAAACGCCAAAGAGTCGTTATGGAGTTTCGCGTCGAACATTTGTAGAAGCGGCGGCGCTGGGGGCGGCGGCTTGGCCACTCGCACGTGCACAGGTGCTCGATGTAACGGAAGCGGAACCATTCACAGCAGAAGAAGCGCTTTCAATGGCCCGGAACCGCCGGGGTGAGCTACTCGAATTACTTTCACACCTGGTGTCGATTCGCAGTCAATCGGGTGAAACCGCGGCGTCGGCGCAGTCCGTCGTAAAAGAGTACCTTGCCGGTTTGCCATACGATGTCGAAGACGCTGCAGACAGACCTAGCCTATTCACCGAACACGCCGAGTTTACCCCGCCCGATCCACCTGGAGACGGTCCATTCGTTAATGTCGTGGGTCGCCCGCGGGCCGAACCTGGTTCACAACTGGTGTTGTTCGCGCACATCGATTCACATCTTGTCGAGGGCGGGTGGAACACGGATCCCTACATGGCAGTTACGGACAGTGGCCGGCTATACGGCTTGGGCACGGCTGATGACAAAGGCGGAGTAGCGGCCATGTTGGTAGCTGTAGCGGCACTGTCGGACTCGGGCGGTCCTACACCGATTGTCATAAGCCACCATGGCAAGGGCGGCGGCAGCCGCGGCAGCCTGCCGGTATTTGAACGAATGAAAGACTCCGGCGAACAGGTCGATGCGGTCTTGTATGTGCACCCTGCAGAGACGGGCCGTGGCCTCGATAACATCAAACACGTGGTTCGCGGCGCACTTGATGTGGTTCTGACCGTTGACGGGTGGCAGGGAGAGCAACTTGAAATTGGTCTTCCCGATTCGGCTCTGTGGGCAGACGGAGGCGATGCCCTGGAGGTCTGCTGGCAGGCGATTACTCTGCTCAGAGACGGGGTCCTGCGCAGCTCGGAGGTAAATGTCGGCAGATTGGAGGCCGGAGACCGTACTGGCTCTGTCGCCGATAACGCCCGTGCCGACATTCGCATTCTTTTCGACGGCGCACATACCTGGAGAGGCTTGATGGAGTCCATGCGGAGCGAACTGGACTCGTTCTCAGCAGGGCTGCCCCAGGGACGTGGGCGGTTTGACATATCCATCGATCCTGCGGGTACACATTCCAATCCGGGCGCGGTTGCCTGGGATGACACTTGGTGCCAGGTGTTGCGGCACTCGATAGAAGATGTAACCGGCAGAGCACCTGTTTCGTATCCGAACCATTACGGTGGCGATATTCGGTTTCCCATTCGCTTGCTCGGCAAACCCGCGTTCGGCATCGGTTCACTCGCAGGCAATTTCTATGGCCCAAACGAATGGGTCGACATCGACGACCTGGTGCGCCTGGTGGCGATACTCATCCTGACGGTATCGCGATGGGCTTCGATCCGATGAACTTGCAAGAGATGACGTTGGATTTCGCTTCCCGTCAGGCAAAGCGCATTACCAGAGTTGGCTGACCTCGTCATCGTAGCCTGTCATTTCCCACCGAATGAGCGACCAGGGTATCTGGCCCGAGGCATAGACTTCGTCCAGGAAATCCCTCAGGTGGAAGTCGTCGCCGAGTTGATTGGCGCGGTCTCGCATCAGCTTCATGAACTGCACCTTGCCCATGACCATGAGCATGTGATGGCCCACGCCGCGCAGCGTCGTATCGAGTTCAAACCACAGATGGTGGCTACCCTCCAACAACTCTCCATGCGGCGCATTGTCGATACAGAACCGTGTCGCTTCGTCCAGACTCCAGTCGCCGCTGTGCATGTAGATGTCGGAGAGCGCGCGCACGGTACGGAAAGCCGCCTGCTCGTAGGCGATCTCTCTGCCGTGAGGATTGCGCCCGTCAAGGAAACCCGCATGCATCAGCAACTCTTCAAGCGCAAAGGCGAGCCCCTCATCCCGAGCCGTTGAAATCTTGTACGGACGTTCTCCGCCGCGGATCACGCGGTCGTCGCGCTCTGCTCGCAACATGTCGAAATGATGGCCAACCAGCTCATGCGTGTTTTCCATCACCGCTTCCCGATGAGAGAAATTGAAGAAATAGTCGTGTGTTTCGGGCCAGGGATCGTCCAGCAAGTACCCCTTTCCGGAGAGTCGAGTGTCGTAGTAGTCATCCGGCACGAGGAAGTCATGCAGGGTGAAAATCTCCTCATCACGCAGGAAACCCATAACGTGATCAACCGCTTCCTCGATGCCTGCCTTGTACTCGGCCTGTGACTGAACCGGTCTGAGCGCCGGCGCATTGCGGTTACGATGCTCCTCCAGTCTCTGAAAGGTGATGACGCGATTGTCTTCCAGTTCCACAATCGTACGAATGTCCTCCCAGCTATACGGAAATAGGTAGACGTTCCTGAGCAGCCAGTTGTAGTCTTCCTTGCCAACGCCGGTACTCCCCGTCATTTGATGCTCGTTGGCCCGTATCCAGTCCTCGTACTCATCGATGGCTGCCAGCGCCAATTCGACGTCGGCCAAAAGTTCCGGATGATGGACGGTCAGACCGTCTGCGAGTGACTCATAGGATGATCGGGTGTCTCCAATCGCGAGGACAACCAGGGTTGCCAGGTCGACGGCGATCAACGAAAAGTCATTGAGATTCGCTCTCGCCTGTTCGACCAGGCCCGGTACCGATCTGATTTTCGATTGCAATCGCGCAACTTCGTTCGCTTGGAGGGGCAATTCCGCCGTCCTGGAGAGCATGGCGATAACGTCATTGTAAAATCCGGGATCCCTGGACCAGGGACTGAGAACACGATGCTGGAATTCATGACCGTTCATCTCTGACCGGACAAGGTGATAGTCGACTTGTTGCGCGGTCGGCCAACCCGAGGGATCTATCGCCTCCAATCTTTTCTGGAACGTTCTTAGCTCACCAAATTTTTCCACCATGGCAGCAGCGGAAAAATCAAACGAGACATCATTAGTTGGCACCATCCAGCCGCTCTTTGTATAGAACACATTTTCGTCAGGACCACCTTGTTGGAAAGCACGAAAATCGCTGAAAAGAGAGACTAGATCCCCATAGTCCGTGCTGACGACCGTTTGACTTTCTTCATTCACCGCCCAATCACGTCCTGTATTCACTTGCGACAATTGATAAATGGCAACGCCTGTGAGTAGTGCCAACAAAACGATTACAATATTGCGCAGTTTCATGTTTTTGTCCTCAAGAGTTGCGAAGAACCTTTTCTACGAGAAATTTGAACGTCTCGCACCGTTGACCGACTACACGAACGGTGTATCCAGGCAGAACTTTGTACTTTGACGCCGCCGAATGATTGGTACGTCTTACCGTCCGAAAGGCCTGACGTACAGCAAGGGACTCCGCACGGCTCCAAAAACCTTGGCTGACTTGCCAAAATCTGTCGGACGACCGTTCGCCCTGAAGAGTCCGGTGTTTGAGAAGCAATGCTCACTGATTAACTATATACTAAATTCGTGGGGAGACGGTACACGTCCATATACAAAAAAGCAGGCGGAAACGGGAATGCTCGATCACTATAATTTGCTCGCGTTTGTGCAGTAAAACAATGAATCATATCAGCACGCGTTGCGACAAATGGAAGCGTGAGCGCATTCTGTATGGAGAAAAAAATGTCCAAAACTAAATCATGTTCAATCTTCTTTATTGCAACTGTCACGGCAAGTGCTGTTACGGCACACGAAATCTCAGCAAAGGCCGGTGCAGAAATCATGCACTTGATTAGAAGCGAAAAATTCGACCTCATTTTGCCTGGAGCCATGCGCGACAATGATGTTGACATGTGGATTCACGCGACTCGCGTCGGGCGCCCCGATCCCATGGCAATTTATTTCGGATCGGTGGACGGCTACCTAATATTTACCGACCGCGGCGGTGACCGAATCGAACGCGCCGTTCTAGGCGACAGAAACCGTTCGCAGAACGTCCAGGAAGGAAGCGAAGAGCCGCCCTCCAGGGGGCCGTCCCGTTACAGTTCAGGACCAACTGACCTATACGACATATTTGCGTCTCCAGATGATCTAGGGGAGTTTGTTCGGGAACGCAATCCGGACAGAATTGCCGTCAATATGTCATCCTGGCTGGCAGTAGCGGATGGGCTTTCCGCTACTGAATTTCAGAAACTGGAAGCGCGTTTGGGGCCCGAATATTCTAGCAAAATTGAATCTTCTGAAAACGTATTGACGGACTTTAGTGTAAGAAGAGTACAAAGGGAGATAGTAGCATTTTCAAATGCTGTCGAAATGCATCGTCAGATTCTCGAGCGAGCGCTCTCGAATGAAGTTATCACGCCAGGCGTAACGACACTACAAGATGTTGCATGGTGGGTCCAAGAGCAGTTACACGATCATGGTTTGGAGTGGTCGAATTCTCTGGAACTAAGCATCCCAAGAATCTTGTACTCCGTCGAATCAGAACGTACGGCACCGCCGGATACACGCTGGTGGATTCACTATCCGGAATACGTCATTCAGCGAGGTGATTTCGGAACCTACGACATTGGCGTCCTGTATCTTGGAGCATTTCGGACTGATTTCAAGCGTAACTTCTATGTGATGAGGGAAAACGAAAGGACTGTACCAGCGAGCATTCAACACGCTTATGATCGAGCGATCAGCGCTCGCGAAATAATTCGCAAGAATATAAGTATCGGAAGAACCGCAGGTGATACGTTAGATGCAATCATCGAGGCCATGGAGGACTCAGGATACATTTCAACTCAATTCATCAACATGGGAACGGAAGACTACGCGATGATTCAAAGAGAAATTACCGGCGACAGATCAGGATTCTCCATCGACCTTCATCCGGAAGGAACAAAGACTGGACCTGCAGCGAGCGATGCAGCTGTGGGCGCATCCATAGCACAATTCCGAGCGGACAGAGCGCACCTGATGA
Organism: Alphaproteobacteria bacterium; assembly: GCA_021296255.1. Classification (GTDB taxonomy): domain Bacteria; phylum Pseudomonadota; class Alphaproteobacteria; order UBA2966; family UBA2966; genus UBA2966. The sequence continues at coordinate 9,188 of JAGWAU010000016.1, forward strand.
TACAGGAAGATCATCTTTTTTCTCTGGAATACATGGTGCATACAGTGATGCCTGACCGGCCCGGTTTCCCAATGTCGGTTAACATCGAAGGCAATCACATCGTAACGCGCTGGGGAGTGGAATATCTGCACCCACCGAATGATCGGATCCTATTGATTCGGTGATTGATGGGGTTGCAATAGAGCATGAGAAAGAACGTCAAAGCTGCATTATTGATGATGCTAGCAATGACCTTACTTTCATCAAATGATGTATTCATGAAACTGAGCAGCGCCCACATGGGTGTCGGCCAAATGCTGTTTATACGAGGCCTTTTTGCCGTGGCGGTTTTTTCGTTTGCGCTGAGAGTTACTGGTAGACCAGTAATTAGTCAGTCCGCGCGATCAAAGTGGGTTGTCTTGAGAGCATTGTGTGAGTGTGGAATCACAATTTGCTTTGTAACGGGATTATCGTTACTTCCCATCGCAACCGCGTCGACGTTGGTTTGGACATCACCAATTTTTCTGGCGGTTGTTGCAGCCGTTATGCTAAAGGAACATGTAACCATGGTGAGATGGTTGGCGGTTCTCATTGGTTTTGCCGGAGTAGTGCTAATCGCCAATCCTGCTTCCGCAGAATTTTCCCCAGCGATGTTATTGCCCTTGGCTGCAGCGGCCTTGATTTCAATACGAGATTTGGTAACGCGGCAATTGGACACCAGCCTACACTCACTATACGTCACGTGGACAACACTTGTTGCAGTCACTATAGCGGGGTTGTTGATTTCCCTTCTCGATTGGAAGCCTGTTGCAGTTACTCAGATCATCTGGTTGGCGGCAAGTGCTATATTCCTAAGCTCTGCGTACTTCTTTCAAATCAGGGCGGTGCGACTCGGAGAACTGTCGCTTGTTGCTCCGTTTTCGTACACGGGCATTGTTGTAGCTGTCTTTTACGGTTTTGTCGTCTGGTCTGAATTGCCGAGTATGGCCATGATTTTCGGCATTCTTCTTATTGTGTCTTCGGGACTGTACATTCTCTCAAATCAGATTGCATCGCCTGTGCACAGAGATATCTCCAATAGCTGATTCTGTGAGTCTGCACGTCCAGGAGTCTGCGGACTCAAATGGCGTTGCTATCTCCACACCAAGGGCTCACGTCATCGGTCCATCGCCAGCGGTGGTTGTGGCCGTTTGCCAATCGATTCGTCCTCCCGATTCCGGCCCCGCACGGATGCCGATCACTGTCCACTCGGCGAATTGACCTCTCGGAGCCATTAATTCATGCTTGTTGACGAGAAACTGGACTGGTGAAGCGAGCTAGTGACAAGCAAGGAATCGAAACGGACAAATCCTCAGAAGCGCTTGTTTTCATTGACGAAAACAGTATTTTTCACTGGTTTCTTGTGGGTGTTTCTTTTCCTCGGCATCGAATGGTCACTTGGACTCTTTGGCGTACCGAAATTGATCGAGCGACATGACCTGTCGCGGGGCTTTTCCGGATTGGTTCCGGTTTTCGTTCAGGATGGCCAATCAATGCGAACCCAGCCATTTCTGCGTGGTGAAGTATTCAACGACCAATCCTTCGCTGCAGTAAAGCCACCGGACGGTCTGCGGATCTTTACGGTGGGTGGTTCCAGCGCGTTTGGATTCCCCTGGGGTGTACATACCTCGTTCTCCGGCGTTCTTCAGGATGTGCTGACGCACGCGTATCCCGATCGGCGTATCGAGGTTATCAACGCTGCGGGTGTTTCGTATGCAATGCATCGTTTGAACCTGGTTGTACGGGAATTGGTGGAGTATGAGCCCGATGTTTTGATCGTATACAGCGGGCATAACGAGTTTATCGAATATGATTTTTTTGAAGCGTTACGGGAGAGGAGTTCGGTAACGAACAAGTTCAATCACGCCGTTTCGCACCTCCGAACATCCGGAGCTCTCCATTCAATTCTCGCTGGAACTGGAACAGCAAGCACACCCGTCAGCGAGGATTTCAGCATGGTTGTGGAACGTGTCGATCAGGTTTGGGAGAGTCCGGCGGCACGAGCAGCCATCGTCGAAAACTATCGCGATGGTCTTGTTCAACTCATTCGCACGGCGCATGAACACGGCACTAGAGTGCTCGTCGCCACGGTGCCGTGCAATCTTCGCGATTGGCGTCCGCAGCGATCAGTTGTGGGCGAATTTGCAAGTGATTCGCAGCGCAGAATCTGGCAGGAACATTACGCCGCCGGTCAATCGCATTTGGCGACTGGAGAACTACGCCAGGCAGTTGCCGAACTTGAAAATGCGTTGGGACTTGCTCCCCGTCATGCCGATACGCATTTCCTGCTGGGACAAGCGAATGAGCAACTTGGTCAATGGGAGCCAAGCCGCCGGTCATTCGAGAGCGCGGCAGATTATGATGCCACACCCATTCGACGGCTATCACAAGTCAATCGGGCCATTCGCGAAGTTGCGAATCAGGAAGGGGCTCTGCTGGTGGATGTCGAAAGCATCTTTATGGAGAGTAGCGAGAATGGTCTTGTCGGATTTGAATTAATCGAGGACTACGTTCATCCAAGTCCAGAAGGTCATTCCCTGATTGCCTGGAACCTTTGGCGTGAGATGGCGGAAGCCCAATGGATTGACGGTGTGCAATCTGCAGATCGGGCTGCGTTCGATCGCGTCGTGACGGCGCGCCCATCGCTAGTAAGCAATCGAAACGCGGTCTGGCACTACAATCAAGGTGTGATTCTCGAGAATCAGGATCATATTGAGCAAGCGATTGAAAAATACCGTCAGGCCATTGAAATCAATCCCAATTATTGGGGCGCACTGCAAAATCTTGCCCTGCTGCTGCGACAGCAGGGCAACGCGGAAGTTGCGCTGGAGATGATGAGGCGGGCGGTAGCGCAGCGCCCGGGATACATAGATTCGTTGTTGCCGTATGGTGACTTGCTCCGATCGACTGGCCGCCTGGACGCAGCTCTCGATACGTTTCGGCAGGTCGCCGCCAGCTCAAATAGTGCGGCGGCCCATCTCGGGATAGGTCAGGTTTACGAGAGGATGGGAACGGACGAGGAAGCAGCGGCCGCTTTCGAGCGGGCCATGATGCTGGAGCCGGAATTGGCGACACCACATATCCTGTTGGGTCATTTGATGATACGGAACGGAGACGTGCAGAGGGCGGAAACTCATATCATGACGGCGCTACGCCTGGATCCCTTGGATGCCGATGCCCATAACGCTCTCGGAGTTCTGAATTCTGCTCTGGACAGATTGGATGAAGCCGCGACTGCCTTTCTTCGAGCAACGCAACTCAGCCCACGTCACGCGAGTGCGTACCACAATCTGAGCAGAATACGGTTGTTGCAGGGAGACCTGGATCAGGCACAATCAAACTTGGATACGGCAATCAGTATCGATCCCCAGCTTTCCCTGGTGCATTTTACGCAGGGCCAGATCTTTTCCCTACATGAAATGTGGCAGGAAGCCGCCACTCAATTTCAGCTCGCACTCCAACGCCAGCCTGAATTCGGTCCTGCTCAACAAGCGCATTCGCATGCACTGGACCAGCTTGAACTCATCGAATAAGCCTATGGTATTTGGGCAAACAATGCGCAGGTAATTGCAGAGATGACTTCCGCAAACACCTATATCCTTGGAATTTCGGCGTATTATCATGACAGTGCGGCCGCTCTATTGTCGGACGGCGAGGTTCTTGCTGCGGCTCAGGAAGAAAGGTTTACCCGAAAAAAACATGATGCGCGGTTTCCCACACATGCAGTACGTTACTGCCTAAGGGAAGCCAACCTTTCTCTTTCAGATATCGACTACCTGGTTTTCTACGATAAGCCGTTCGTTAAATTCGAACGGATACTCGAAACCTATCTGAACTATGCGCCGTCAGGGGTTCGTTCATTCGTATCGGCGATGCCAATCTGGCTAAAGGAGAAACTGTATCTGAAGTGGACACTTAAACAGGAACTTTCAGAAATTGGTGGTCCTAAAGCCAAGGAGTCGATTTCCCTTTTGTTTGCGGAGCACCATCAGTCGCACGCCGCCTCGGCATTTTTCCTGAGCCCCTTCGAGAATGCGGCTGTACTTTGTCTCGATGGTGCCGGGGAATGGGCGACGACGAGCGCCTGGCATGGACGGGGCAACAAACTTCAATCGCTCTGGGAGATTGATTTTCCGCACTCTCTTGGCCTCTTGTATTCCTCGTTTACCTATTTCACAGGTTTTCGGGTGAATTCCGGCGAATACAAGCTGATGGGTCTCGCTCCGTACGGTGAGCCCAGGTACGTTGAATTGATGAGGAATCGACTCATCGACATCAAGGAAGATGGCACCTTTCGACTCAATATGGAGTATTTCGATTACTGTACCGGGCTCGCCATGACGAACTGGAAGTTTGAGTCCTTGTTCGGTCGCCCAAGAAGAGTGCCTGAAGCAGACCTGACTCAGGATGATATGGACATCGCAGCGTCGATTCAGGTTGTAACGGAACAGATTATCCTGCGGCTTGCCTCTACTCTGCATCGAGAAACGGGTGAGAAGTACCTTTGTCTGGCGGGAGGCGTGGCTCTGAACTGTGTCGCGAACAGCGTGTTGGTGCGTGACAGCGCGTTCGACGATATCTGGATTCAGCCTGCGGCCGGTGATGCCGGCGGTTCCATTGGAAGCGCAGCGGTCGTCTGGCATGAATACCTGGGGCATCCAAGAGTGATCGACGGTAGCGATCGGATGCAGGGATCGTTTCTTGGACCCCAGTTCAGTATCGACGAGACAGTCGCCACATTGGAAAGATTCGGCGCCAGGTACCGAAGACTGGAGGAAGAGACGCTTCTCGACAGGCTGGCTGAAGTACTCGAAAGTGGTGCAATTGTGGGGTGGTTTCAAGGCCGCATGGAGTTCGGCCCAAGGGCGCTGGGGGCACGGTCGATTGTCGGTGACCCGAGAAAAGCGGATATGCAATCGATCATGAATTCCAAGATCAAGTTCCGCGAATCATTCCGCCCGTTCGCGCCATCTGTACTTGAAGAACGTGCAACGGACTATTTTGAAATTGATCGCCCCAGCCCTTACATGCTGTTGGTTGCCCCCGTTCGTGACGACATTCGCGTTCCGATGACCAGGCATGACAGGGAGCTCACCGGGCTTGAGAGATTGAATGTCCCTCGTTCAAGAATTCCGGCGGTCACTCATGTGGATTACTCGTCCCGGGTCCAGACCGTCAGTTCAAAGACCAATCCCAGGTATCATCGACTGTTGAAAGTATTCGAAGCCAGGACGGATTGCGGCGTATTGGTAAATACGTCTTTCAATGTTCGTGGGGAACCCATCGTATGCACGCCTGAAGATGCTTACCGCTGCTTCATGCGTACCGAGATGGACTTTCTTGTGATCGACGACATCCTCCTGTCAAAAACCCAACAACCGGAGTGGATCGAAGACAGTTCCTGGAAGGAGAGCATTGCGCCGGACTGATGACTTCAAATACCAAAATCCCGGATTCCAACAAGAAAGAGTTGAGAAACTTCGGACTGACAATGGCCGCAGCAATCGGGGGGCTGTTCGGTCTGCTCCTGCCGTGGCTTTTCGACCGGGCCTGGCCGGTATGGCCATGGATTGTTGCAGCACCGTTTCTGCTGCTCGGAATTATTGCGCCTGGCGGACTTCGGTCTGCATTCCGAATCTGGATGCGATTCGGCGTTCTCATCGGCCGGATCACGACGCCGATAATTCTCGGCTTGTTCTTCTACCTGGTCATCACACCGGTCGGTTTTGTTCGGCGCACCATCAACAGGAGTGCATCGTATCGGGGTATAGATCCTTCGGCTGAGACGTACAAGGTGACCAGCAAACAACCTGATTCCGGCCACATGGAAAGACCGTTCTGATGAGGGAGTTATTGGCAGATCTTTGGTTGTTCGTACGGGTACGAAAAAAAATTTGGCTGCTGCCCATTTTGATCGTATTGGTGCTGTTGGGGGCGTTCCTGATCCTCGTACAGGGTACCGCTGTAGGACCCTTCATCTACACGCTCTTCTAGTTGGCTCGTCGGGAGTCGGATTTACCGATGTATGGAATATACCCCGTCTATCCCCACGTATTTCGAGACGCACAGGGCCGTGGTCAGGCGCTCCGGGCCGACACCGAGACAGCACGGTTCAGGAATGGGATGTATATTGAAGAATATTCCATTAAAACAATGGCTTAGTTCCACGTTAGGATGTAGAATGGGGGCCGGATGTTTTACCGGAATATGTCTGCAGGAAATCCTGGATTTCCTGCCATGGTGACCTATGAAAACTAAACGAATTGCTGCTCTTGCGTTGCTTCCATCCATGGCAGTTTCCGTGCATGCCCAGGAACCGATCCACTGGGATGTTGTGGATCAAATCATGGATGAGGCATTTGAAAATTCTGAACTCATGGAGAACGCAAGCTGGCTGGTTGATGTATTCGCGCCGCGAAACACCAAGTCACCTGGATACATTGCCGCCGCGGAATGGGCCGCCGAAAGCTTAAGGAGCTACGGACTGTCGAATGCACGACTGGAACCGTATGAATTCGGCGTCGGCTACGTGAACGAATACGTCTCCATCCACATGATGTCTCCCCAATACATGCCCATTATTGCCTATCCGGCAACCTGGTCCTCTGGTACCGACGGCAAGATCCAGGGACCAGCCGTTTTCATGAATTTCGATGAAATAGTTACAGAAGCGGATCTGGAGCCCTACAGGGGACAATTGAACAACGCGGTGATATTCACATCTCCGATGCGACAGTTACCCCCCCTTTATGAAGCACCGGCAACGAGATATTCGACGGAGCAGCTAAATGAAATGGCGGAAATTCCGATAGGCCCTCAAGCTGCCAGAGCAGAGAGAATACATCCGCGCGAGGGTAAGATTCCGCAGCAGCAAGTCGTGGAATTTGTTTACGATCAAGGTGCAGCCGTACTGGTGCGAACGGATGGCCGAAATGACTTCGGGACGGTTGCCGTCGAAAACACCCGATATACATTGGACAATCGCCTGTGGGATCTGAACGCGCCCCTCCGACCGGCCGAGTTGGTCATGGCGACCGAGCACTACAACCGCGTCCTGCGGATTCTCGAGAAAGATATTCCAGTCGAGATCGAAGTAGATCTCAGGGTCACATTCAATGATGAGAATCTGAACGACTACAATGTTGTTGCCGAAATTCCTGGCACCGATCTGGCTCACGAGATCGTGGTTTTCGGCGCACATCTGCAGTCGAATCCCGCCGGAGGTGGCGCTTCCGACAATGCTGCAGGTGTCGTCGCCTGTATGGAAGTGGCGCGGATCTTCAAGAAATTGGGACTTGCGCCCAGACGAACCGTCCGCATCGGATTGTGGGGTGGGCATGAAATGGGCGTATTTGGCAACAAGAGTCATGTCGCCAACAATTTCGCCGATCCGGACACACGGGAATACAAAGAGGACTACGACAATTTATCGGCATACTTCAATCTCGATCAAGGTAACGGTCGAATTCGAGGTGTTCCGATCCAGGGCAACGAACGCCTCCGAGCGATATTCACGGAGTGGATGAAACCCCTTCGCAATATCGGCATGAACCATCTCTTCGCGACCGGAATGGAACACGAAGCCTATGAGGACGTTGGGTTGCCAAGTTTCTATTTCGTGCAGGACAGAATGGACACTCGACAATACCATTCCAACATGGACGCATACGATCGTCTTGTAGCCGAAGATCTCATGGCGAATACGGTCATTCTCGCAACGTTTGTATATCACGCGGCAATGCGTGATGAACGTCTACCGCGATTTGTACCGGCGCCGTGGTAAAGGAAAAACAGGTAACTGGCTCTCGAAAACGGACAATTGCCACTTTGTAACACTAGAACAACAATCTAGCCTACGTAATAAGACCAACAAACAGGGGGTATCAACCATGCGGCTTTCAATTCCGATAGTCTGCGCTATTGCGACTGCTTGTCAGATCTCTTCGGCTCAAGTGATCAGTCCGAAGCCTCAGCTCTCGCAGGTTCCCGAGGGTGTCGAGTTTGACTTTGAGCGATGGCCGTATCCTCTTTACGAGGAGATCGTCGAGCGCCTCAGAGTACTTGCCGATCGCTATCCGGATCTCGCGGAATTGCACAATATCGGTCAGAGCAGCGCGGGCCGCGACCTGTGGGTCATTGAAATCACCAACAAGGCGACCGGTCCGGGCGATGACAAGCCGGCTCTCTGGATCGACGGCAATATGCATCAGGGGGAATTAACGACGCGCAGAATTCCCCACTATTTCATCGAACGCATGCTTGCAAGCTACGGCGAAGATCCATTGACCACGAATCTGCTGGATACACGTACCTTTTACATCATGCCCATCATGGATATCGAGGGTGGCGACCGAATGATGTCCAGGCATCCCGCATGGCCCGGCCACGATCCGGATCAGCACGAAGGTGAGGACCTGGATGGTGACGGCTACGTCACGCAAATGCGCGTACGGGATCCGGACGGGCAGTTCTACGCCAGTCCGATCGACCCGCGCCTGATGCTTGAGGTCAGGCATAAGGAAGGGGGTCGCTGGCACTACATTTCCACGAGTCTCGAGGAAGACTTTTATTGGCGAACAATCGCACCAAATACGGGCTGGACGCCGCGTACAGACAACACGGAGCCATTTGACGATCCAGGTGTGCCGCGTGATCAACGCTACAGGATCTATGTCGAGGGACAGAGCTTTGAAGAACCGGAAGTCAACGTTCTTCGCGAGGAAGGGAACTTCAACAGAAACTGGTCGTTTGACTGGCGGGCAAGCGAGCAGGGCGCCGGCGCGTACCCGTTTTCCGTGCCGGAAGTCCGGGCCGTTGCAGAATTTGTTACCACGACTCACAGAAACATCTATTTCTATTACAACGCGCACTCCGGTGGGGCACCGAGGAACTACATCGTTCGACCGCCGATGAACAAGCCGTACACCGACATGTTGCAGGAGGACAATGATTTCTACAGGCGCATCGGGTTCATCTACGGAGCGATCAGTGGTGGCAACATCATCCACAACAACTACGACAATCCGAGTCTCATGAGCTCAATGTACGGCGATACGTGGCATGGCTTTGTGACTGACTGGGCATATGAACATGTCGGAATCCATGTCGTCACGCCCGAACTCGAAGCACGCCAAAGGGATTACAACGGCGATGGCTATGTGACCTGGTACGAGATCCTCAGGTGGAATGATGAGGAGATGGACGGCAGATTCTACAAGGACTGGACACCCTACGATCATCCCGTGCTCGGTCAGGTCGAGATTGGTGGTGAAAAAGGCATGCCACCGGGATATGGAGACGCTCTGGAGACGGTATTGAGGATTCAATATGACTGGTTGATGCACGTTGCCGGACTGTCTCCGCTGCTTCGAATCAGAGCCCTCGAGTCCGAGCAGCTCGGCGATGCGCGCTACCGGATCAGGGCCACCCTTCAAAACGAGGGATTTCTGTCTACCTACGTCGCCAGAAACGCATTGAAAATTCGACGTGACTATCCGATTGTGGCGACACTTTCGGTGACAAATGGAACCCTTGCGGAGGGTGAACGTGCGACCAGGAACGTCGGCCATATTCTTGGAACGCTCGCCTATGTTGCGCGATGGGGGAAGGGCGCGGACGAATCGGCAAAAATAGTTGAATGGATCGTAGAACCCGAGGGAGAGGGGCCGATTACCGTCTCACTCGAAGCGTGGTCCCACAAGGCGGGTCGCGACGAGACGTCAATCACCATTGACCGGTAGGCACTTGAATTAAAAGGAAATCTTGTTTGGTTTGCCAAGACAATCTGAAATGTACAATAAGTATCTGAATATCACTTTCATCGTATCTTGTACCACCTTGGTACTCGGCTGCGCCCCCGACAACGGAGAACCGGCTATCGAATCGGCGCCCGTGTCGGAAGACTATGGCGTGCCTGACATGCGGACACAGATGGAGATCAAGCGAACCATCGTGCAAAGAAAGCTCAGCGAGGTCTTGCCCGTCGCCATGCGAACACACAGTATCGACATGTGGATCGTCATCGACCGGGAGAATAATGAAGATCCCTTACATGATGAAGTGGGTGGCCGATATTCCGGGGTTCGAGGCGCTTACATTTTCTTTGACCGTGGAGAAGAGGGCGTCGAAAAGATCTTCGTTGGGTCTCATGAAGAACCTTCGACGGCCATTCCACCTCATGCCTACGATACGCTGACCTATTACGGATACAGCAGGGAGGGGCTGACCCCCATCATTCGCGACATCGTGCACGAACGTCAGCCGCAGACGATCGGAATCAATCAATCCAGCACGCTACCGGAGGCGGACGGCCTGACCGCGGGTCTTCGCGACTTCCTTGAAGAGGCTCTCGGCCCTGAATATGCCGATCGGTTCGTCTCCGCGGAACTGCTTGTCCGAGACTTTCGGCTTGCGAAACTGCCTGAGGAAACCGAAGTCTTCACTGATCTCGTGGTGTGGACAGACCGGTGGATGAAGGAAGGATTCGCAATGGTTGAGCCCGGGCAAACTACGGCTGCAGATCTCTTTTGGTGGATGGAGCAACGTTCACGTGAAGTCAGGCTCGAAACGGGCGCCAGCGGTTCCAATGTCGCGCGCATCGTGCGTGAGGGCGAGCAGTTACCCCTTGCCAGTGATCATCCAGTCGAACCCGGAGACATTATCGGCATCGATAGCGGACTCAGGTACCTGGGTTACGAGACTGACTTCAAGCGCACCGCTTACGTGTTGAGACCCGGGGAGACAGAACCACCCGCCAGTATCCAGGACGCCTGGCAAACAACGCTTGCGATGGCAGATGTCTACATTGAGGAAATGGTACCGGGACGGCTGGGACACGAGGTCTGGGCGGCGATTGTCGATCAGGCCCAGGAACGCGGGTATCAGGTTGTCGGACCGGATGCGGGAGGCGTCGCCGCGACGGATACTCGGCTGGAAATTGGCGTATACGGGCACTCGGTTGGCAACAATTCCCATGACATCGGTGCCCGCGTTGCGGAAGATCTGCCCTTCGCCTACGGCGAGCGGGTGCGATTTCCACTGGTGGAAGGGGAGTTCGTTGCGGTGGAGTTTCACCTCAGCACGCCGATTCCCGAGTGGGACGGCAGGACCTGGTATTCGCGTTTCGAGGAGAATGCAAGGCAAGGCGCGCAAACCGTGGAGTGGCTGATTCCCCGCCAGGAGGCACTGATACTGATCCGGACTACGGGTGGCCTCGCGTCCGGTCCCTGACTGATCATTCCGCCCAGGGATTTTGGCGCTACACAGTACTCCCCACAGGTTGTACGACAACCCGTTATTGTGTTGCCTGCGTGCCCAGTTCTGCCGCCGTGTTTCGGAAAATTGTCACTTCACTCGCCATGACACGCTCGACTTCCCGCTCGGCTTCCTCCATTGCGATTTCGGCGAATCTGATGTTCCTCAGGTTGCCCTGCGTTGGCCGACCCCAATGACTGGTTAACTGAGTCAGCACCTTGTTGATCTTGTAAAAGGTCAGGTGGTGCGTAGGCGATGTCTGCCAGACGGTGCCCGGCCTGCTCCAGAGCAGGAATTCGGCATCGTCCAGTGCCTGATTCATTTCATTGGCAAGCCCCGACAGCGCGTCGTGTGCGCCACCATCCGAAATTCCGGCGGCCTCATCACGCTGCATGGCCAGCGTGAGAGTATTTTCCAATTCCCGGCGTGCATCCAGGATGCGTTCGATGGCGATCACGTTTCTTTCCTTCAGCTTGGCGACCTCCAAAATGGCATCAACGTGAGCTTGACGATCCTCATCGGAAATTTCAAAACGTGGGTCCGCCAGTACGTTCAATGACCCCTGTATTTCCTGATCCTCATACGACATCGTGAAATCATAGGGACCGGGCAGTGCATACACCGACGGATAGGGCGCAGGTCCCGGCAGCGCTTTTGGTTGCGTCTCGCTGGGGTACATGCGGAAATTGTCATGGCGCATATCCCACACGATTCGGTTGATGCCCTGGTGCACGTCCGCTGAAAACGTTCGGATAGTTTCGCCTTCGGCATTGCTGATACTGATCGTCGCTGCGAAGTTGCCCTCGGCACTGCCGTCTTCTGAAGACGTTCGTGTTTCCGTGTCGGCACCGGGCAATTCCGACCCTGACAAAAGGAAGGTAATCATCGCCCCGTACGGCTCGTTCGGCGCTCGAAACTCCCCGGATCCTGCAGCGCCGGTAGACGGCGACTGCATGACCCGATACTGCTGGCCGTCAGTCGCGGACAAGAGCTTCATGGGCCCGGAAAAATCGTCTTCCGAAAGGTTACGCAGTGCACTGAAATCGTCGATGACGAAAATGCCGCGGCCGTGCGTGGCAACGACCAGATCGCTTTCGCGCGCCTGAATCGCAATATCCCGAACAGAGGAAGTCGGAATGCCCATGGTCCACTTGAACCAGCTCTCGCCGCCATCCAGCGTCACGAACAGGCCAAAGCCGGTACCGAGAAACAGCAGGTCAGGATCTACCGGATCCTGCCTGATACTGTAGGCATGCCCGCGAAGAGTCTCATCGCCAAGACTCCTCCATCGTCCGCCGTAGTCCTCGACCCGATAGACGTATGTCGTCAGGTCTGCACGGCGATGATTGTCGTACACGATATGGGCAACTGACGCATCGTGCGGGGACGGTTCGATATGGGGTATCGACGAATAATCTGGAACGCCCCGGACGTTGCCTCCCACACTCGTCCAAGTCTCGCCACCGTCTTCGGTCACATGAACGTTGCCGTCATCGGTCCCCACCCATATGACCCCCTCCCTGACCGGGCTTGCTGCAATGGAAAGAATGGTCGTGAAATTTTCGGCGCCGGTCGCATCGAGAATCACACCGCCACTGAAATCCTGTCGTTGCCACTCGGGATTGTTCGTGGTCATGTCACCACTGATCAGGGTGAAACTGTTACCGCGATCCGTCGATTTGTGTACGAATTGACTGCCGATGTAAAGGGTATCCGGATCAAACGGATCCAGTTCAAACCCGGTATTCCAGTTGAATCGAAGCCTTACATCCGGATCAGGATGCACGGGTTGCAGATGCATTTTCTCCCCCGTGTGCATGTCCCAACGGTACAGATACCCCTGTTCGCCCAGGGTGTAGCCGGTCATGCTGTCGCGCGGGTCGGGAATTGTGTCGAATCCATCACTGATCCCGATGTTCTGCCAGTGGAAATTTCTTATACCGCCGTTCTCCCACACCTCCGATGGCCCGCGTTGTGAACTGTTGTCCTGCAGCCCGCCGTAAATGTTGTACGGCACGTCATCGTCCACTGCCACGTGGTAGTACTGGGAGAGCGGCAGATTCCGTACGTAACGCCAAGTATTTCCCTGATCTTGCGAGATCCCGATGCCACCGTCGTTTCCGGAAATGGCATGGCGCGAATCGTGCGGATTGATCCACATGGCGTGGTGATCGACATGAATTGCATTGATGCCCTGCCAGGGCGCAAACGTCCTGCCGCCGTCGACGGATAGGTGGATGAGGGAATTCAGGTTGTAGATCCGGTCCGGATCAACGGGATCGACGAGAATTTCGCCAAAATAGAACGGCCGACGGGCAACGTCGTAGTCCTGATTCACTATGGTCCAGCTCTGTCCGCCGTCATCGGATCGCAGAATGGCGCTCTCGGTGGCTTCGACAAACGCATAAAGAATGTTGGAGTCGCCGCGGAATGCGGTAAACGTAATTCGTCCCAGGTCGCCGGCGGGAAGACCGTCTTCCACGGTTTTTCTTTCCCAGGATTCACCGCCGTCGTGGCTGATGTACATGCCTGAACTGGGCCCGCCAGATTCAAAAAACCACGGCTGGCGTCGAACCTGCCACATCGCAGCATACAGTTTGTCCGGATTCGTCCTGTCCACCACGATGTCTCCACCGCCGGTGTTCTCATCGATGTACAGAACTCTTTCCCAGGTCTCGCCGCCGTCGATGGTCTTGAATATGCCGCGCTCGGTACTGGGCCCCCAAAGTTTTCCAAGTGCCGCCACGTAAGCCACGCCAGGGTTGGTGGGATGAAGCGCAATGCGGGTGGTGTGTTGGGAATCTTCGAGCCCGACCATCTGCCAGGTCGCGCCGGCGTCTATCGATTTGAAAACGCCGCCACCGACAGAGACGGAGTTGCGCACGTTGCTCTCACCCGTGCCGACCCAGACGATATTCGGATCCTGCTGATTGACGGCAATGGCGCCGATGGAGGCAATCGCCTGCTGGTCAAATATCGGTTCCCAATTGAGTCCGGCGTTGACGGACTTCCAGACGCCGCCATCCGCCGCACCGATGTAAATCGTGTTTGTATCAGTTTCCACGACATCGATAGCGGTCACGCGACCGCTGTCGGTGGCGGGACCGATGCTACGAGCCTTCAGTCCTGCAAACAGATTGATGTCGATTTGAGAATATGCAGCTTGCGCTACCAAGGAGGTGGCGACCCCCAGCAGAATGCTACGCGGTAGTCGATCCATAACCAGTTTCCCCCTGATTTGAATGAGTAGATTTTGCAATTACTAAGCACGTCGACAAAGGGTCGTTACAACTGTGGACGATAGTCGATATGCAACACCCTCATTTCCTATTGAATGAGCAAAATTTGTTCGTTTGGTGGATGCAACCATTCAACGCCGCGGCTGGTCACAATGTGGTTGTCCTCAATGTTGACTGACATCGGAAACCCTGGTCGCTCAGGCAGGGCCGAATGCACCATGTATTCAAGAGAAAATATGTAATTCTCCTGAATCATCAGGTGAGCGCGGTCATGATGAAACGGTGAGACGGAAGGCCCGACGGTGCCGATGTAGTCGATATTGCCCGCCACACTATGCAGATCAACGGAAAACCCCGACGCATCGCCTGTGACGACTCTCTTGACGAGATCGTAGTCCGAGTCCACATGATTGGTGAACGGAGTATGAATGTAGCCCTGGTTCTCCAGGGCCGCAGCAACGCGTTGTAACGTCTCGCCGGCCGTTCTTCCGACCGTAACGCTTTTCCGAATGATCTCCCTTGCGTTCACCGCGCGGTCAAAGGCGTGCTGGATGCTGTGAGGCACGCTTGTTTCCCCCTCCCTCATCACATACAGATTTCGTTTGAAATCCGTCGAAAAGGCATTCAGGTATCGAACCCTGATGAGAAAGGTCATGAAATCACCGCGCTGGATCACGTACTCAGGGTAGTGAATCCACCATCGCACATTGGGTTCTTCCACAGGCGAGGATGTTGCGGAATACAGGATTCGGGGGAATCGAATATCAGTCGAATAGTCGGTCAGCAAACCCCGGCTTCCCAATTGCTCCTGAACCCACCAGCCCACGTCGCCCAGGGTGGTGACGCCGGGCGTAATCACTTCGTCCGATAGTGCGCGTTCAAGAATCTGACGGTGAATCTCAGCGGCGTTGGCAAAAGCCACTATTTCTCTTTGAACTCTCCGAACCACGAAGTCCGTGATCACTTTTTCTGCCGATACGATTCGGCGGGAGTATTCCGGACCCAGGGCATCTTCCAGCTTCAGGAATTCAGAGTGCGAAATCCCGTCTGCCATGGCAAGCCAGACAGACGTATTGACTGCAATAGTCTCTGGGTCCCGTTCAGCAACGAACGCACGCAGGGTGTCGGGGCTACCGAACAGATCATATAGATCCGGCGATCCTCCGCTGCCGAGAACCGCGCGTTCGATCCGGGCTCCGCCACGGTCCGTAAGAATGATGTAACCGGACGCCGATCCGAAATACCATTTCAAGGGATCCGGGTTTGCGGTGCGGATCGCATGAATCCACATGTCCACTCCGTTGTCGCGCATGGCTCCGGGAAGGACAAGATCGAATTTTTCCCGCCGGATCAGGTGCAGGGTCTCTGCACCGGCTTTGACCGAATCTGTTTGCGCCATGGCAGCGCCCATGGTGTGGAGGGAAACGATCAGCAAAAGGGTTCTCATGACAATCACTCGTTGAATTCTCAACGGCCCTTGAACCGGGGCTGCCGTTTTTCGATGAAAGCGGCGATGCCTTCATCATGATCTTCGGTCTGCCATAGCAGCAGCTTGCGCTCCAGGCTCAGGCTTTCGTCCAGAGGCATCGTTTCGTTCATTCGAATTTCTTCCTTGATCATCCGTGTTGCGATCGGTGACCATTTTGCGACCGTTGCGGCGATTTCGATGGCTCGGTCCACTGTTTTCTCGACCGGGGTGACCTCGACCGCCAATCCCCATGCGCAAGCTGTATTTGCATCGATCGGCTCGCCGGTCAACTGCATGAGCATTGCCCGCGTTCGACCGACAATGCGTGGAATGCGTTGCGTGCCGCCGTCACCGGCAAAAGCCGCAATCTTTACCTCCGGCGTGCCAAGTCTTGCGTTCTCGCCCGCCACAACGATGTCGCACAAGGTAACCAGTTCGCAGCCTCCACCCAGAGCCCAGCCATTGACGGCAGCAATCAAGGGTTTTCTGAAATTGTCAATCGTTCTCCAACTCTGAAGCCGACCTTTTTCACCCCACATGGGGATGCCGCCTTCCGGCATCTCCTTGATGTCGGCGCCTGCCGAAAACGCACGATCGTTGCCGGTCAATACCACGCAACGGACCTCTTCATCGTCTTCTGCCGCCTTGAGCACATCGGCAACTTCGACAAGCAACAATTTGCTCAACGCATTTAACGCCTGTGGACGGTCAAGACGGATTGTCAATACATGAGTACGCGGTTTTTCTACAGCGATGTATTTCATGTTTGGTGCGTGCTTCCTGAGCGTCTCATTGTGGGTACCAAATATCTCGCCTTAACGTCCCTTGAATCGGGGTTCCCGTTTTTCGATGAAGGCGGCGATGCCTTCATCGTGATCTTCGGTCTGCCAAAGCAGCAGCTTGCGTTCCAGACTCAGGCTTTCATCCAGGGGCATCGTTTCGTTCATCCGAATTTCTTCCTTGATCATCCGTGTCGCGATCGGCGACCATTTTGCAATCGTCGAAGCGATTTCGACCGCCCGTTCCACAGTCTTCTCGACCGGGGTGACTTCGACCGCCAGCCCCCAGTCGCAGGCCGTACGAGCGTCGATTGGATCGCCCGTCAAATGCATGAACATGGTGCGGGTTCGGCCTATAATGCGCGTGCACCGCTGGGTACCGCCGTCGCCTGCAAATGCCCCGATCTTCACCTCTGGAACACCGATTTTGGCGTTCTCTCCGACGACAACGATGTCGCAAAGGAGCAGTAGATCGTGGCCACCTCCCAGCGCCCATCCATTGACAGCGGCAATCAGCGGTTTATTGAATTTTCCTATGGTTTTCCAACTTGTCAGTCGATTCTTTTCTCCCCACATCGGGATACCACCCTGCGGCATCTCCTTGATGTCGGCGCCAGCGGAAAAGGACCGTTTATTGCCCGTCAGCACGACGCATCGAATTTCATCATTCCTTTCCGCCTCCGTGATGGCATCGGCCAGTTCGACAAGCAACGCAATGCTCAAGGCATTCAAGGCCCTGTCACGATTGAGGCGAATGGTTGTGACGAAAGGGCAGGGCTGCTCGACGATGATGTATTCCATGTTTACCGTTCCGATACTAATGATGTTCAGGTGTTGGTACGTATTCGGCCAGCAGTTGCGCTTGCTTCATTGCCGTCCAGAATTCCGGGGGAATGCGTTCCTCGAACCAACGGCAAACACACCGAATTTGCTCGGCCGAGCGGGGTCCAGGAACTACTGCAGCGACTGACGGGTGGCCAATCGGCAGTTGAAGAGCCGCTGCTCCCAGAGAAACGCCAAATTCATCGCAGATCGCTTCGATCTCCAATACCTTTCGCACCACCTCGGCATTCGCCGGTGCTTCCTCGTACCGCGCCTCCGGGTGTCCGCCGGAGGCAAGAATCCCTGAATTGAATGGCGCTGCGGCAATTACCGAGACTCCGGTCCGCTCGCATAACGGCAGCAATTCGCGCAAAGCGCTCTGGTTGAGAAGAGTGTACTTGCCCGCCAGCATAAAGACGTCAAAGTCGCCCGCACGCATACACTCGATGCACACCTCGCAGGAGTTGACTCCAACACCTACGGCCCTGATGATGCCTTCGGATTTCAGCCTGCAGAGTGCCGGGTAGGCGCCGGTCATCGCCTCTTCAAACCTGAACTTCCAGTTATCCGGTCCGTGAGAATAGGGGTCAATATCGTGGATGAACACCACGTCCAGGCGAGACGTGCCAAGTCGCTCGAGGCTCTTGTCGATGGACTCGAGCGTTGCATCGAAACGGTAGTTGAACTGTTGACCTGGCCACCCGTACTTGCCGACCTTGGTGGAGATGAAAAAGGAGTCACGGGGCTGCCCCTGAAGCAGTTGGCCAAGCCGGCGTTCTCCGAGTCCGTCACCGTACATGGGAGCCGTATCGAAATAACGAATATCGCAGGCCCAGGCCTCTCGGTACGTAGCGGATGCGTCAGCTTCGGAAATGATCTGATCCGTTCGCAGTCCCCCGAGCTCTGAGCCGCCCAGGCCGAGCGCTGGAATTGTCAAATCCGTCCTACCAACTTGACCGCGCACTTGCGGATTCATAGGCTAATTCCGTTGTGTTCGAATGGGCGCGATAACATACCCGATCGTATCCGGGAAGCAGAGATGACCGGCGTGGAGATCCCCGAGTTCTACTACGACGATGTGGAAGTGGGTGCCGAACTTACGACCGCGTCTCACGTCATTGCGTATGAGGACATCCTTTCGTTCGCCGCTATCACTCTGGACAAACACCCGCTGCACACCGACGAGGACTTTTGCAGGACCACTCGTTTTGGCCGTCCCATAGCGCACGGACTGTATGGTCTCGCGCTCATGGAAGGACTCAAGAGCAAGATGTACGAGCGAACTTCGATCGCATCGCTCGGTTGGGACAAGATACGATTTGAAGCGCCCCTGTTTCCGGGTGATGAGGTGTTCGTCAAGGTCATCTTCACTGACAAGCGAGACAGCAGCAAGCCCGGCCGGGGTATCGTTTGGGAAGAGGTGCTGCTGATCAATCAGGCCGGCGGTGTGGTCATACGAGCCGAGCACACAACGTTGTTGATCAAACGCCCTGAATGATTCGGCTGGATCAAAGTTCATGCTTGAACAGCGTTCTCCTGTAACGCGTCTGGTCGCGTTACCGGCTGATCAAGATCGAGTGCGTCGCGGATTCCCATGCGCCCTTCCCTGAAGATTCGAGAATCCATTAGAGGCAGGTCCGGCAGGACTTTCGGCTTGAATCCGATCTGATCAAGTACATCCTCGCGAAGACGGATGCCTGGCGCGATCTCTGTAACGACCAGCCCTTCGCTCGACCCCGTCAGAACGGCTCTCTCGGTGACAAACGTTGTCTGCTGCTCCTTTTGCTGCCCAAGTTGTCCGTTGTAGCTGATCTGGTTAACGGTGGGAACGAATTTGATGATCGAACCCTCTTGCGCAATCCGTAACTTGCCCCCATCGATGTCAACTTTGAGCCCGCGCCCGGTAAACGTGCCGCTGAAGACGATTCGCTTCGCCGTTTGCGTAATTTCGATGAACCCGCCCGCGCCATCGTTGCGATTTCCAAACTTGGTAACGTTTACATTTCCGACGGTATCCACCTCTGCAAACGAAACAAACGCCACATCGAGGCCGCCACCGGAATAGAAATCAAACATGTAGGGCTGGTCGATGATGGCTTGCGGATTGTATGCGGAGCCGAAGTAAAGCCCCTCGCCCGGGATGCCGCCGAAAACGCCTGCCTCCACCGTTGACGTGACCAGTTGTTCCATATTCTCCTCGGCAATCACGTTGGAGATTCCCGCCGATATGCCGGCGCCGAGGTTGAAAACCGCACCTGTCGTGAGTTCGAATGCCGCGCGCCGGGCAATGATTCGCCGCACGTTCAGTGGCCCGGGTTTCAGGGACGCCATTGGCCGCCTCACTTCACCGCAGAGACTGGGATCAAAGGACGTCACGTAATTTTGTTGCTGGTTTTCGTCGACCACGAATACGTCGATCAGACAACCCGGAATACGAACCATCTGCGGGTGCAGCGACCCGCGCTGCGCGAGTCTTTTCACCTGGCAAATGACCGTGCCACCGGCATTGTGGACCGCTTGTGCGACGGATAATGCTTCCAGGGTCGTACCTTCATGCTCCATGCTGACATTGCCGTCTTCATCCGCCGTTGTACCGCGAATCAGCGCGACGTTGGCTACGGGTGCCTTGTAAAACAGGTATTCACTGCCACCCAGGGTGACGACTTCGATCAAGGCCTCTGTGGCGGCGTTATTCATTTTGCCCCCTTCCTGACGAGGATCGATATAGGTATGGAGCCCAATGTGCGTGATCACTCCTGGCTGTTTCGCTGCCATGGCGCGATAGAGCTGGCAAATGACACCCTGGGGGAAGTTGTAAGCCTCAATCTCGTCGCTGACCACCAACCGCTTCATGAACTCCAGCTGCAGGCCGAAGTTACCTCCGATGACCCGTTTCAACAGGCCCTTGTGGGCCAATCGATTCAGGCCTTCACTCGTAAATGCACCAATACCGGTCGTATGAATGACGGTCAGCGCACGGGGCGACTCGGTTTCGAGAAAACGTTTTTCAAGCTCGACGAGGACCGCGTTGGCGATTCCCATGCCCCCGGAGCCGCCGACGATTACCGTATCGCCATCCCTGATGAATTCCGACGCTGCCTGCGCCGTGACGATTCGATCCAACATTACTCGCTGTCAGGCACAAGTACCCCCCCATGTGCTGCGTTCTCCTTGGGTACATCAAAGATATACACGACTACGGTCTCCGGCGGGACGTCGTAAGCTTCGCAGGTGGCTTCGGTAATGCCTTTTACTATTTCTCGCTTTTTCTCGATCGGGCGCTCGAACCCATAAACATAGATGACAGGCATCGTTATTCTCTCCTTATTTTTCAGTTCGGATTCTGCCACCCTTCGGCCGGACGTCGGACTCTCGTTGATGAAACCCACAGAGTCGCCGGACTGACCATGGTGCTTGTTCAGAGTGGTATCCCACTTGTATACCACTTGACCGAAGAATGCAACAAGCCGGGGACAGTGCCCTAAGAGTCTAGTCCTTTAGCCGAAATCTGACCAAAGAAACTTGGACAACCATGCGTAGGCGGAACAATTCGGAGATCAAGCACAAACCGGAACAACACGGTCAATTTTGATCCAGAATGCCCGCACACGAGGTGATCAAGTGCACACGCATGGCCTCGGCAGCTTTTTCAGGATCACCCGCTTGCATTTCCTCAATGATTCTGAGGTGTTCCTTCGTTCCGGGCGACTGCTTTGGTTGCGGAACTTCCATTTGTTCAAACAATCGGGTTGTTTGCCGTAGAGTCGTAATCGTACTGAACATTGCGGAATTACCGCTGTATTTGGCGATTGTGCCGTGCAGATTATCGTCGAAGGCCCAATGCATCGTGTAACTTGCTTCCGGCGCGTCCATTAATTCAGTCAATTCTGACTTGAGTTCATTCAGTACTTGCTGGCTGATCCGGGGGGTCGCCAACCGAGTGGCCTCCGGCTCAATGAGTTTACGAACACCGAAAGCGTCTACGCATTCCGTCAAGGTGACGAGTCTGACTGAAACAAGCCGATCGGTAAGACGTATCAACAGACCTTCACCTTCCAGCCGTGCAAGGGCCTTACGCATTGGCGTGCGAGAAATATTCAATTCCGCCGCCATTTTCCGCTCCTGAATCACGGTACCGCCCGAAAGTGTTCGGTCCATGATCTGCTGCAACAGCGTCTCGTAAGCAGCCTCGCTAAGGTTTTCGGCGGTCTTGATCAAATTGTTTCACTCCGTGGCTACGATCAGAAACAGATCCGTCTGTATGGGAATAAGCCATTCGATGCCATTTTCGGTGATCTGCGCGGTCTCCTCAAATCTTGCGTACCAAGTATTCCCGTCCCACTCGGGGATCGGAGTACTTACGTGGAGCTCAATCGATACCCACTCGTTGGGGAAGAGCGGAAAGCGCACGCGGTCTCCGTAAGCGAATGGCAAATCCGCCGCGATGCGAGCGCCAATGTCATGAGCCACGTTGCCGAGCGAGTGCCCGTAGATACCCACTTCGGGTTCATTGGTCGTCACCGCGTCACCACCCGAATCGGGTCCGACGGACTTGTAGCCGAGTTGCTGGGCCTGTGCATTGATGGCCGCCCAGATTTCGTGGCCAACTTCTCCACCGGGTAGCATGTGGCTCGCATACAGTTCGCCCATGGCGTGCGTATCGGCCCATGCCGAAAGAAAATTCTCCGGCATGGCAGTCTCGCCCGGACGCAAAACATAAGCGGTCCGTTTGATGTCAACGGAATAGCCCAGGTAGTCCAGTCCCCCGTCAATCCCGACTATGTCGCCAGGCTCAAGAGCAATGTCCGGATCGTGAATCGGGAGAAGCACGCCCTCACGGACGACTCGCACAGTGCCTCCTCCCGTCACCCCGAGCTCAAGTGCTCGATCTTCCAGCCACCAGGCGATATCTTCAGCCGTTGTCTCACCTGTCCTGACATTTTCCGTGCTGAGCGCTTCCTCCATCCACCGCGCCGACCACTCCAGCAGACTCGTGTAGAGACGCGTTTCCAGCTCCGTTCGATTGAGACGAAAATCTCGCGTAACGAGCTCTGCGGAAACGATTCGGTCGGCATATTCGTCCCCAATCGTATCCACGAGGAAATTTCTGAGACCCACGGTTAGTCCATCTGCTTCCGGGAGAGTATGAGATGTGTTCACACCAATCCTTTGCGGATCCCGGTCGAGCACCGCCATTTGAAGGTGGGGCGTCAGCCCTTCCGCACTGTATCCGTAGTAGATTCTTTCGTCGTAGACCTGACCGATTACGGAGTTGGCGGGTTGTTCGTGCGACCCATAGTACAGCTTCTCCGGCACATCGCTTCCGTTGTCGAAGAAAATGTACGCTGAACGCACCCCTGCGAATCCACCACCGAGTTCAACATGAAGCGGGTCCGGATTGTTTTCACGGTCGAGCACGATCCACATGTCGATGCCGTGATTGCGCATCGCCGGCAATAATGAGCGTTCCAGCTTGTCCGAGATCAATGCCCTCTGAATCTCGAACCGTTCCCGAGAATCAGGAATGCCGTAATCATCGGATTCCGCAGGCAGGGCGACCGTTTCCGATGCAGGAGTCGTCGAGTCAATGCTTTCGGTTTCCGTGTCCTGTACGCAGCCAACAACAGCAAGGGCAAGACTTGCGATAAACAGAAGGGATAAACACGTGTTTTTTGTTTGCATTTTCGCTACCAATCTTTGATTGAGTTTCTTTGAAAAATACGAATTGGCACTAATAGTGAAATTCTTTCTGTACGATATCTTATAGCGCAAATTCTCCGGCTTTGGAAGGAATTTACTTGGGATTTTACGGGATGTTAAAATCGGCTCGATTCGGCACATCATTTGGTGTCGCCAAGTGGGCCAATCAACCAAACCTTTCGAGCGAAAATGGGCTGACGTCAGCTATTTGTTTTCCGGTACTAATCAGTTCTGCGATGATCCTGCCGATCGTCGGACCCATCGTATAACCATTGGCCCCAACTGCGTTGAAAAACCCGGGATTTCCCGGCAGTTCCCCTATAATCGGAGCACCGTCAATCATTACACCGACGGCTGCCCAACTTCGTATCATTCGCAACATTCCCACTTCCGGTACTACTTGCTGCGCGGCCCAAAGATTTCCTTCTATGCTTTCCCGAAGTGTAACGGCCCGATCCCTCTCGAAATTATAGCCGGCCGACCAACCGCCTCCGACAATAATATTGCCATTTCGAACCTGTTTCATGGTCAGGTGTCGTCTCGCGGCTGAGATCAAGTGACTCATCATGGGTTCGACTGGTTCGGTTACGATCATCAATTGTGGGGCCGTCTTTACCGGGAGCGTAACGCCGATCATCGAGGCAATGTTTGCGGTCCATCCGCCTGCGGCATTTACAATCTTTCGGCAAGATACACTTCCGTTGTTTGTCGCAACCAGGTACTTGTTCCTTCTGGAATCGATGTCAATGACTTCGGTTCCCGTTTCGATGTGCGCACCGGCGTCGAGGGCAGCATTCAGCAACGCCGGCGTTGCCAGCATCGGGTTTATTTTGCCTTCACCGGCACAGTAGGCTGCGCCGACTATGTCGCTTGCGAAAAAGGGCGAAATTTTCTTCAGATCACTTGCTGAAAGGATCTCCACCTCAATCCCGCAACTTCTTTCAAACGCTGCCTTTTTTCGAAGTAACTCCAACTCCTCCGGACTCTCGGCGACCATGATGCCGCCCGTCATTTCAAGTTCAAAATCCACGCCTGTCTCGCGCTCAAGGTCTTGCCACTCGATAATGCCAATCTTCTGGAGCGAAAGCGTGCGGGCAGCCGGTGAAAGTTCAGCCTGTGGCTGATCGGGAAAATCGAAGGAGAGCAGCTGCAAATGCAGGCTGCCTGCATTTCCACCGGATGCCTGCCCGTTGGCGACGTCCCGGTCCGCGATGACGACCTCGATACCCTTCCGGGCAAGGAACAACGCCGTGGAAACTCCAATGATGCCTGCCCCTATGACGAGAACGTTGGTTTCTGCTGCTGGTGATGCTCTCGCTATCGTTCTCTTGGCTTCCCTGGGTACGGCGACGGAACGATAGCCATGCCATTCGGGTTTTTCGGCGGCGATGTTTGAAACCAGGGTGGGCTTGACCGGGAGTTGGGGCGCCAGCATGTCGGTCACTGTGGGTACGGTTCCTGTCATGTCGGCCAGAATCGTTGCGATGTGCTTTTGGCAATATCGCCCCTGGCACGGGCCCATACCCGCCCGGCACCGTCGTTTCAGGCTGCCCAGGTCATGCACACCGCTTTCAATCAGGCACGTCACCGTATCCAGCGTGACCATTTCACAGCGGCACAGCGGTGTGTCCGGAAGCGCCGCAGCCACATCCGGCGCCGCGTACATGGACCACAAGTGACGTTGAAAACGACGATGCCGGCGCAATAGCCTCTGGTCCCGACGGCTGAATTCCGGCTTGTTGTTCTTCAGGTTGCCGAGCACCGCCCGAGCGACAAGGCGTCCCTCCGCCATCGCGACGTGCGCCCCGCCCAGGACGCCGCCGTCGCCAATGACAAACACGCCCTCGATGCTGGTCTGAAAGTATCTGTCACGTACCGGAACCGCGAGTCCGGGTGCGACAAGGCCATGTTCGCATCCGAGTGACCGTGCCAACTCATTGGAGGGATGCAGCGCGTATCCGAGACATACCGCATCAACTTCGTAGCGCTTTTCCGTGTCCGCAAGCAATGTCGAATCGCGACCTATCTTCGCAATTGACGCGGAACGAACACGCTTTTCTCCGACAGCGCGCAATATATGATAACCGTAGAAAACAGGCACGCGGTGTTTCCTGAGTGCACCCAGATAGCCCATACCCCGAAAGATGAGATCGGGTGAACTCATCAATGCACCGATCGCCGCTCGCGCACGCCCAGGCGATGGTCCGGCAGCCGATTCCGCTATCGCTACGACTTCAGCGCCGCCGTTGACCAACTCGTACGCCAAGTGCAGGTTCAAAGGACCGTTGCCCGCGATCAGCACCTTCTGGCCAGGGGCAACCCGATAGGCGCGCACGAGGCCCTGGGCAGCACCCGTTGTCATGACTCCCGGCAGAGTCCAGCCGGGAAACGCGGGAGCGGATTCGAAGGCGCCGGTCGCGAGAACGAGTTGCCGTGGATGTACGACATACGATTTCGTTCCGGCGGCCACGCAGATTTCAATATTGCCCGCTTCGTCCCTGAACGCGCCCCACACATTCGCGCTGCCAATCACCTGTGCATCGCTGTTCGCCAGTCGTTCGATGAGCACCGCCCCTTCGCGATACTGACTGTCCGGGGGTTTCTTGAGCGCGAAGGCGTGAGAACGCGCGAGTTGCTTGAAGAACTGGCCACCCGGTTCGGGTCTTTCGTCGGCAACGATTACCGTGGCACCCGCTTCGGCCAACTCGAGTGCCGCTGACATTCCCGCGGGTCCGGCACCCACGATGAGCACATCCGGATTGAGACGTTCTGAAGACGTTCGCTCATACCGGGATCCAGCGATGGGAACCGCTGCCCGGTAGGCCAGCGAACGTAACTTCATTCCGTGCCGAACTTTGGTCAGACACGCCCGGACGGGCGGTCCACCATCCACGGAAACCTGGCAGTCGAAGCAAGCGCCCATGCCACAAAAGAGCCCGCGCGCTGCGCCGCTCTTGTTGCGTCCCAGTTCCAGCCTTCCGGAAGCCGTCAGCGCTGATGCAATGCTCTCGCCGGCAATGGCATTAAACTTTTCTCCATCTATTTCGACCGAGAATGTGGACTCTTGCCTGAGAAAACTTTCATGCTTAAGGTGGGGCATCAAAACATCAACAGAAGTTCTTATTCTACATGTTCACACTATGGTAACACGGCCGATTACATGGGCGAACTATTGGGAATGCCTTTTGGATAAAACTGACAATTCTCCCGAATGCTCTTATAATTTCTCTTGATAGTTTCTGCGCACTGGTAACTTGGAAGGTATCCCGTATATTAAATCGACATGCATGATAATCGGGTGGCATTCACGGCGATATTCTCCACGCCGGTATAGAAATCAAGAGGGTGAGATGAGTAAGCGACCATACCCTGATTCGCTAAGGTGTTTTCACGACGATGGCTACTATTTTCCTGTTAGTTGCCTCGCTTCAGACGAGGCATACGCCTATCGTTTGAAACTGGAAAGATTCGAGGCAGAGCGCGGCGGACCATTAACGGGCAAGTACCGGCACAAAATGCACCTGTTGCTGCCATGGGTGAATGAACTAATGCGCCACTCGCGAATACTCGATGCAGTAGAAGAAATTTTGGGACCGGATATACTTTGCTGGAATACAAATTTCTTCATCAAGGAACCCCGGTCACCTGATTTTATTTCCTGGCATCAAGATGCAACTTACTGGGGTCTTGACAACAATAGCCTCCAAGTTGCCGCCTGGCTCGCACTTTCGCCGAGTAACGTCGACAGTGGGTGCATGCGAATCATTCCGGGTACTCACAAGCGTCAGCTAGAACATGTCGATACGTACGCCGCGAACAACATGCTACAGCGCGGCCAGCATATTGCAGAATTTCTCGATGAGTCACGTGCCGTAAGCCTGGTACTCGAGCCGGGTGAAATTTCGCTTCATCATGTGCTGATTGCACACAGCTCAAATCCAAATTCTACGGCCGATCGTCGAATTGGAATCGCAATGCGTTATGTATCTCCCCGGATTAAGCAGCATGGTGGCTTCCGCGATTCGGCAACGTTGGTGCGCGGATCGGATCATTTCGGGAATTTCGAGATGGAGCCACGCCCGAATCGCGCCATGGAACCCCATATGATTGCTCTCCACAGCAAGATCACGTCGGCTCACTATGAGTTCGAGACCAGGCTTGTATAGAGCGACTAAATCGCCCGGGTTTTCCTCGAGCGTAGTCGGGACTATTCCATCAATTGGTGGCAAATATCGCGTTCAGTAATTCGCGGTCTTTGTCCGTCGTAATGAACTCATCGTACACAGTCTTGGATGCTTCACGAAATGGGGCCGTATCCGGGTACGTTACTTTCACACCCTTGCTTTGCAACTCTGGAAGCAAACTATTATCGCTATCAGCATATGCTTGACGCTCAAGGACTACCGACTGCTCGCTCGCATATGTTAATGCCTCCTGGACATCTTGCGGTAAAGAGTGGAACCTCTTATCGGACATGATCACATCGGCCGCTAAAATGGCCCACCCTACTTGCGCCCAATGCGGTGCTACTTCATAAAACTTCTTCAGATTATAGTTCGTGTTGGCGGCCTCGGCTCCGTCAACAAGCCCTGTTTGCAGACCAGCATATAATTCACCGTAGTCCACCGCTACCGCAAGGGCACCGAAAGCATTGAAGGACGCGATATGGGCAGGATTGGGAACGGTCCTTATCATCAAACCCTCCAAGTCCTCATAGGCATTGATTGGTTTGCTACTTGTCATAATGTGACGAACGCCAGCTTCATAGAATCCCAGCGAATGGAATCCTCTCGCTTTCATAGATTCCTCAAGTTCCTGGCCTACAGGTCCGTCCAGCACGCTGTACATATGGGCACGGTCTCGAAACAGGAATGGCAAGTCCAGGATGCCCAGTTGTGGCACGAAGTTAGTCACGTATACGTTAGCCGCAACCGCGATATCGATTGTTCCGAGCAACAAACCCTCAACCATCGCCTTTTCACTTCCCAACTGGCTGGCTGGATATATTTCGATCTCCACCCTGCCGTTGCTTTCTTCACCTACGATACGTGCCATTTCCACGAGTCCTAAATGATAAGGCTCATCCGCATTCGCCGGATGCCCAGCTCTAAGAACGATCTTTTCACTTTGTATGGGAGGCCCGAGTTCCCGATCTGAAAAAATGAACATCGCCAGTAGAATTACTATTGATGCTGAAATACTTGCACCCAGGGCAAACCTCCTTGTTTCCATCTAATCGATCCTGGTCCTTTTTCGTAAGTACTGACACTTGGCGACGCCGATGCCACAGAGTTTGGTCAAGCAGAGGGACGGCAGTATCAATTGATCAGGTATTCTCTATGTGGCATAACCAATTAAGTTGCTGAAAGCCTGATCCAGTATTAAAGCACTCGATCTCAACGATTCAATTGAAACGGATTCATTGCTCGCATGGCCTTCAGTACCGACACCGGGGCCGAAGTTCACGATTTCGACGTCATCATCAGCAAAGTAGCGTCCGTCACTGACGCCAATAGCCGTAGAATACCCGGCCGGTGAACCGGTGACAGCGTGAATCGCGTTGGAGAGGGATGCGACGAGTGGTCCGCTTGCGTCGCCCCTGAACCCATTGGTTCCGCGAAGTCGCTCTACATGCACCGCGTTTTCAGGTTCTCCCACCGATTCCACAATCGAGCGAATCTCTGCAAAGGCCTCGTAAACGGTTTCGGACGGCAGGAGGCGACGATCAACCTGCGTGACGCATTGACTGGGTACGACGTTCGTGTTCAGGCCACCATGAACCTGCCCGATATTGATGGTTGACCGCATGTCACCGTCGACCCGGTGACTCAGCCGGGACGCCATCTCTTTGTCCAAATGGGTGACGATTCGGATCATTCGAAGGATGGCATTGTCGCCGTCCTCCGGCCGCCCGGCATGTGCAGCGCGGCCCATTGTGGTGATTTCCACCCACAAGACGCCACGCTCCGTCGTGATGAGAGAATTGTCGGTCGGCGCCCCCAGCAACAGCATGTCCGGTGCGACAATTCCCTGTTCGCGAAGAAAGTGCATTCCGTTCGGGCCAAGGTTTTCTTCATCTGTCACAAAGGTAAAGATCACCTCCCCTTTCCCCGGGCCACCGCGTCGCGCCATCTTGTTTGCCAACCAGAGTTGAACGGCGCCACTACCTTTGCAGTTGGCCGCGCCCAGACCGAAGATATGGTCGCCGACCGGCGTCGCTTCCAATGGTGGGTGGGACCAACGGGACAGGTCCCCGGCATCGACGGTGTCTACATGAACATTAAAGACCAGGGACGGCGAACCGGAGCCCATCCTTGCAACAACATTGTCAAGGCCGGGAACGGCGCTGTATGTCTCGGTCGAATACCCCATCGCAGCAAGGGCATTCGAGAGATACGCCGCCATTTTCGACGTCTCTCCGGGAGGACTGACTGTCGGGATGGCAATCAGCTCTCTCAAGTACGAAACAATGTCTGTTGTCGGGTCCTGAATCGTGTGCTCGCCCATCTGTTCCAATCAAGCCACCTTGCGATGCTCCAGTCCTACCGGCAACTGGGACGAGGATCGATGAAACCGTCCCCGACCCGGACGTGCCTGACATTCTCCATCCTTCGCGATGACATCACCCCTTGACAGGACAATGTGAGGCCAGGCATTGAGTGTCATCCCCTCGTACGGCGTGTAATCAACATTGTGATGCAGCATGCCGTTGGTCAGTACGAAGTCAAGATTCGTATCCCAAATCACCAGATCGGCATCACAACCCGGCGCGATCGTGCCCTTGTGGGGATACAGACCGTACAACTTTGCCGGCGCCGTCGCTGTCAATGAAACAAATTGATGGATGTCAATTCGTTTCTTCAGGACGCCTTCCGACATCAGCAGCGGCATCCTTGTCTCGATTCCCGGCACACCATTTGGAACTGCCCTGAATTTCGCATTCTGTCCGGCATTTCTCTTCCCTTTGGGATCGTCGAAACTGAACGGCGCGTGGTCTGAGGAAAACACCTGGAAAACGCCTGTTCTCAGACCACGCCAGATGTGCATCTGATCCTCGACTGATCGCGGTGGGGGACTGCAGATGCATTTTGCCCCTTCAAATCCCGGCGCGGCCAGGTCATCAGCGGTCAGGAACAAGTATTGAGGACAGGTTTCGGCGTAGATACGGATTCCACGGCCCTGCGCCTTCTGAATCTGTGACATTGCCGCATTGCTCGAAACGTGAACAATCAGTACGGGCACATCGATCAATTCCGCGAGCGAGATGGCTCGATGCGCTGCCTCGCGTTCGATCACCGGTGGGCGCGCATCTGAATGAAAGCGCGGCGCGATTTTCCCGGCTTCTTCGAGAATATCCGTCAGCCACGCGATGCAGTCGTCATTTTCCGCGTGAATCATCGGCAGTGCCCCCTCTCGCCGGGCGAGCGCGAGCACATCGAGTATTTCACGATCCTTGAGTTTCAAATCGTCGTACGTCATGTAAATCTTGAAGTGCGTGTACCCCTCGCCAATCAGTTCGGGCAACTCCCGCTCCAATACATCGGGCGTTGGATCCGTAACGATCAGGTGGAAGGCGTAATCGATCACCGGCTTGCCATGAGCCCGCTGGTGATAGTCATCCACCGCCGCACGCACGCTCTGGCCCCTGATCTGGCAGGCGAATGGAATCGCGGTTGTGGTACCTCCGCAAGCGGCGGATACCGTCCCGGTTGAAAAATCGTCGGCCATGACGGACCCGTCGCTCATCGGTTGATCGAGATGGCAATGGGCGTCGACCCCGCCAGGCGTTACAAGCCGCTGCTCCGCGTCGATCACCCGCGCCGCCCCGGTACCGAGATCACCCAGAAGCGCGATTCGACCGTTACGAACTCCTATATCGCCGATAAACGATTCAGTCGCAGTTGCAATATCGGCGTTCTTGATTATCAAATCCAATGCAGACATTTTCGCCCCCTATCTGAAAGTCAATTCAAGATCACGAACTACCCGCTCAGTCCATGCCTGGTCCTCGCCAGAAACAGGAAGCCTCGGTGGGCGAGGGGGACCGACGGGTAGCCCCATTAAATCAAGCGCCTTTTTTGTTGCGCTGACATACCGATGCTGTCCGACCAGTTCGATCACCGGCACAATTCTCTTGTACAAGTTTTTCGCCGCGTCAAGATCTACTGATTCCACACAGTGACGATACATATCGGAGAAGGCACTCGGCATCAGGTTGCAGCCGACGGCAGTCCAGCCGATAGCACCGTTCAGAAAAGATTCGTATCCCATGATTCCGCCAAATACCGCCATTCGGTCGCCAGACAAGCGGATGATGTCGCGAACTCGCGTTGGATCCAGAGTTGATTCCTTGATAAAGGAAACATTGTCGATTTCCGACAAGTGGGCGACCAGTGCTGGTTGCATATCAATATTGGAAGTGGCCGGATTGTTGTACAACATGACCGGTATCGATATCGCTTCACCGATCGTGCTGTAATGTCGATAGACTTCGTCATTGGTTGGCGTGCTATAGAAGGGAGGGATAATCAGTACGCCGTCCGCACCCAGGTCTTCGGCTTCACGGCTATAGCGCACAACATCCCAAGTATTCTCGGCACCCGCGCCAACGAGAACCGGAACCCTTCCGCTCGACTGCTCAATCACTGTCCTTGCAACCTCGCGACGCTCATCGTCCGTAAGCGACAGGAATTCCCCCGTACTTGCGACGGGAATAAGACCGTGCGCTCCCTGCTCGATCTGCCAGTCGACAAAGTCCTTCAAGACGGACGTTTCAACTCTTCGGCCATCAGCCGTGAATGGAGTAATCGTGACCGTATACGTGCCTCTGAGTGTCGCCATGAGTTGTCCGGTTAATTGGGGATGGTAATCGGCATGAGTGCGTCAGGGAAATAAAGTGCCAGTTGCGGGAAGAATGTTGTCATCATCAGAATTGCAAAAATCAGCATGAACGGCAAACCAATTTTCCTCGATACCTGAAGGACGGAACGATTCGCGACGCTGCTGGCAACGTACAGGGTAATGCCGTAGGGAGGCGTGATCATTCCAATCGACAGATTCATCACGACGATAACGCCAAAGTGCAGAGGGTCGATCCCGAAACTGACGGCAATGGGCAAGAGCACGGGAACCATGACCAGTATGGCCGCAATCCCCTACATGAACATGCCGATAAAGATCAACAGCAGGTTCATCAGTAGCAAAAACACCAGCGGGCTGCTTGTGGCGCTGTGAAGCGCGTTCGCGATCATCGAGGGAACGTTTTGGGAGGCGATGAGCCAGGAAAACACACTGGCTGTGGCAATGATCATCATCACTGCGGCTGAGATCGATGCCGCCCTCAGTAACATGGGTGGAATATCCCTGAACCCGATTTCCTTGTAGACATAGATTGAAATAATCAGGCCGCAGAACACGGCAACGGCTGCTGCTTCGGTGGGCGTAAATATCCCGCCGATTATCCCTCCGACTATGATGACAGGCATGGCAAATGCCGGGCCTGCCGCAAGAAACGTCCGGCTTAGCCGTCCCAGCGAAAATGTTTCGGTATCGCGATACGCATCACCGCCACGCTTCGCATACGCGTAGCAGGCGATCATGATCGCGAGCGCCATGAGTAACCCCGGTAGAATGCCGCCCAGAAACGCGCGTCCAATGGACAAGTTCGATGTTGTGGCCAGAACCACCATCATGATGCTTGGAGGAATCACGGGGCCCAGTGTGCCGGCACTGGCCATAAGGCCTGCGGAAAAATCGATGTCGTAGCCGCGCTCCCGCATTTCGGTCAACATGATCGAGGAAATCGCGGCGGTAGACGCGGCGCCTGATCCGGAGACGGCAGCCATGCCGATTCCTGCAACAGTTGCAACGAGCAAAAGGCTGCCGGTGATCCAGCCAACAAGCGCCACGGAAAAATCGATGATTCGCTTTGCGATGCCTCCCTGTTCCATGATGATGCCGGCCAGCACAAAGAACGGGATGGCCATGATGGTGAAGGAGTCGAGGCCCGCGTACATTCGCTGCGAAATGATGCTTATCGGGATATCCGAGGTGGAGATCGTCAGCGCGGCCGATACGCCAAGGGCGAATACGATGGGCGCACCCAGGACAATGAGTACGAGGAAGGCAACCAGTGTGAGGGTCATGCCGCCAGTTTCTCGGTTTCGGCGGCTGTTCCTTTCGGATCTTTCCACTTGGCGACAAGCGACAGAACAAGCTCCAGACCAAAGTAGCCGAGGCCGAGCGGTAAAGACAGATAGGGAATCCACATTGGGATCTGAAGCACCGGCGAAGTTTGAATCTGACCGACATTGATCAATGTCAGGCTCCCGACGATGGCCTGCCACAAGAACCAAAGGCACGGCACTGCAATGATGATCGTAAAGAACCGCAGAATCGGAACCGGCAGGACATTGGTGAGGGCGTCGACGCTGACATGCAGTTTCTGCCGCATGGCCAGTCCCGCAGCTAGGAAAATCATCCAAATCTGCGCGAAAGTCGCAGTCTCCGCTGCCCAGTCGATCGAATAATTGAACAAGTAACGACCGATCACCTGGGCCAGAACCATAACGGCCATGTAACCGAAGAATCCGATCACCAACCACGTGACGAGCACACGCAATCCCGACGTTACCCGGCTGGCAAGAGTCAGGATTGAATCAAGATATGACGTTACCTGATTTCCCTGCAAGTTCATAGAAACCACCGCGCAATGGTCGACTAGAGAGTTCAGTCAGAACGATCTACTCGGACATTCTTGCTCATTCTTATTCGTTCAAAATGGCATTCAGCAGGTCGCGTTCTTCTTCTGTCCTGACGAACTCGTCGTACACAGTTTGTGATGCCTCACGAAATGGCGCCGGATCCGGAAACGTAACTTGAACACCCTTGTCTTGTAGTACACTGAGTAAGCTGTTGTCACTGTCAGCATAGGCTTGACGTTCCAGAATCGCCGACCGTCGGCCAGCTTCCGTCAAGATTTCCTGAATGTCTTCAGGTAATGAATGGAATTTTTCTTCCGACATGATCGCATCTGCGGCGAGAATGATCCACCCAATCTGTGCCCAATTCGGCGCGACTTCATAAAACTTTTTCAAATCATAATTCGTATTGGCTGCCTCGGCTCCGTCAACAAGACCTGTTTGCAAACCACCATATAGTTCGCCGTAATCCACCGCGACCGCACTGGCGCCGAAAGCATTGAATGATGCTATGTGCGCCGGCACCGGCATCGTCCTGATTTTCAATCCCTGCAGGTCTTCATAGGAGTTGATGGGCGTGTTGCTCGTCATGATGTGCCGAACGCCGGCATCATAAAAACCCAATAGGTGGAATCCTCTTTCTTCCATGGAAATCTTGAGTTTTTCGCCCACTTCTCCATCCATGACGCTGTACATGTGCTCGCGATCTCGAAAGAGAAATGGCAAGTCCAGGATGCCCAACTGTGGTACGAAGTTTGTCGCGGATCCGTTTGCAGTAACTACAATATCGATGGTTCCGAGTAACAGTCCCTCAATCATCGCCTTTTCACTGCCCAACTGCATGGCAGGGTATATTTGGATTTCTACTCTTCCATCACTCATCTCATTTGCAATGCGTGCCATCTCCACCAAACCTAAATGATAAGGCTCAGTTGCATTTGCCGGATGTCCGGCTCTAAGAATTATCTTGTCGGTTTCTACCGAAGAACTAGGCGCTCTTTCGGAAGAGCATGAATTCAGAAATGAAATTGAAACCATCGCAACGACGATTGCGCACAGGATGCTGCTTTTGCCCTTCATTTACTTGTTCCCGCTATCCAGTTATTTCAGGTGTTGTAACCCGACACGCCAATCATACCTTTGAGCTAACCATTATACTTAATGAATCAACAGAATTCGCTCGTTCGGTGGGTGAAGAAATTCAACGCCCCGACTGGTCACAATGTGGTTCCCTTCAATGTTGATCGAGACCGGAAAACCTGGCCGTTCTGCCAGATTCGTATGGACCATGTATTCAAACGAAAAGAGATGATTCTCCTGGATTCTCAGGTGCGCTCGATCAAGCCGAAACGGTGCCACTGAGGGTCCAAGCGTGACTATGTTGCCGGGGTTGTTCCCTTCACTATGAAGGTCAATGGAAAATCCCGATCGATCGGTGTTCGCCAGCACCTCCTGGATCATCTTGTAGTCTTCAGTGCCAAGATTGATGAATGGCGTATGGATATAGTCGGCATCTTCCAGGCCGGAGACAATGGTTTCGAGCGTTTCGGCCGCCGTTTTTCCGACTTCTATGTTTTGCCGAATCACCTCCCGCGCCGCTATGGCACGATCGTAAGCGTGCTGGATGCTCTGCGGAACCGTTGTCTCGCCTTCTCTCATCACGTAGAAATTGCGCTTGTAATCCGTTGTGAAGGTATTCAGATACCGTACTCCGATATCGAACGTTCCGAAGTCGCCAGGCTGAATGACGTATTCCGGATAGTGGATCCACCATCGTACGTCGGGGGGTGCCACAGGCGTTGATTCTGCCGAATAAAGGATTCGCGGAATACTGACTTCCATCGGATAGTCGTTCACCAGGCCCAGTTTCAGCTTCTCCTCCTGCACCCACCAACCGACATCGGCGAGGGTCGTCTCGCCCGGTGTAATGACTTCGGAAGACAACGCACGCTCGAGGATTTGACGATGCCACTCGAGTGCATTGGCAAACGCAATAATTTCCCGTTGCACTCGACGCACTCTGAAGTCGGTAACTACGTTCTCGGCCGATACGATCCTCTGCGAATACTCGGGACCCAGAGCTCTCTCGAGCTTGAGATATTCCGAGTACGAGATGCCATCAGACACGGCCAACCAGGCAGAAGTATTGACCGCGATCGTCTCAGGATCCCGTTCGGCAACAAAGGCCCTCAGGTCATCGGGCGGAGCAAAAATATCGTAAAGGTCGGTTGGCCCGGTACTGAAGTGCGCGAGCCATAGCGGGTCGGATTCATCCTGGCCCGGAATGTCCGGGCGATCGGGTCCTTCCTGAACCTGCAGGGGAGGCCTGTTGCTGTCGCTGAGAACGGCCCGCTCTATCCTGTCCCCACCGCGATCGGTGAAGATGATGTATCCCGTGACGTCTCCAAAGTGCAGTGCCATGGGATCGGGATTGCCAATTCGGATGACATGAATCCACATGTCCACGTTGTTGTCACGCATCGCCCCGGGGAGAATCAGATCGAATTTTTCCTTTCTGATCAGATGGAGAATTTCGGCTCCGGCTTTGGCCGATACAGCCTGCGCATGACTGACGCTGACAGTCACGATCAGAGCGATGCAAACCAGAAACACTTTTCCAAGTAGAGAACGTAGGATGTTCATCAACCTCTCCCCGTCAGTACGACGTCAGATTGCGTAAAACTCGATGAGAGAACGTCTGATTCTTTGCCGACAAGCTCGGGACCATTGTGCATTCTGCCAAAGCGGCAAAAACCGCTGCTGGATTGGCAGAACAAGAAAACGCGCTATGATGCGCGCCTTGAGTGAATCTGCGGCCCTGTCGGGTCAAGCCGCATCTCTGAGAGTCCGATCCATCGGATGGACGGCAGAACTCACGATTCTCATGAGTTCTGCCGTCTACAAAACAACCAGTTAGTCCTGCCGTGTTAATTGAACAGGTATCGAAGACCAATCGTGAAACGCTGTCCGACTACATCGTACAGGCCGACATCCACGCCCGAGTCGCCCTGAAGCTGCTGGCCCATTAGTTGCGGCTCGTTGTCGGTGATGTTCTTCAGGATGATGTGCAACTGGATCGCATCGTTGAACTGGTAGTTGGCGTCGATATCGATGTAGGTCTCGGCCGGCACCTTGTTGCCGAAAGGCGCACCGCGGATATCGCCAGGGTAAAAGTCGAACTCGCCGATGGTACGAATACCCAAGCCAGCGGACAGGTTGCCGCTGAAGTACCTGATATCGAACTTGGAACCGAAATCGGGAACCATGCGGGAGCCGAAGCCACTGCAGTTGCGGCCGGCGAATCCGGCGCAATCGATTACCGGCGCGATCGTGATCGACTGCGTTTCGCGCTCGAACAGCCAGCCCACCAGCCCCCGGACCGCGAGCGTGGCACCGCTGCCGCCCACTCCCCAGGATCCTGGCAGATCCCGTGCGTAATCGAATGAGAGGTCCACGCCGCTGACCTGGAAAGTTGCGAAGTTACTGGCGATGGCCAGAACCTCCTCGATCAAGCCGCTGGGGAATCGTGTGATGGCCCGGCAGAAATCGCTGTTGGCATCCAGCGTCACAAAGCAGGCATTCACCACCTGCTCGGCCTTGGTCGTTGTGATGGCGTCCTCGACCGCGATGTCATAATAGTCAAGCGTCAGGTTAAGACCCTCGAGGAACTGGGGAGACATCACGAAACCTAATGTGACGGTGTCGGATTCTTCGACATTCAGATTGGGGTTGCCGCCTCTTCGTCCAATCAGTTCCACTGTCGGTACGAATGTGTCGATATCGCCCGCCGGAACGCCCGTCGCCACGCAAAAGTCCTTGACCGATTGCGACGGGCTCAGCTGCGAGTCGCAGGGATCGTCACCGCCTTCGAATGAGGTTGCCTGCGGCTTGAAGAGTTCATCGAGATTCGGCGCCCTGACAGCGCGGTTGTAAGCACCACGGAATCGCAACCAATCCGAGGGTGCAAACTCCAGAGCGGCCTTGTAAGTATTGTTGCCGCCGCTGCTCGAATAATCGGAATAGCGCGCCGCGAGTTCCAGGGAGAGCAGTTCAGCTCCAGATGAACTCGTCATGAGCGGAAAGCGGGCTTCGGCGAATACTTCCGAAACGTCATTCGTTACATCTGTGGGAGGTAGCTGGTCCCCTCTTGGGCCACCCTGGTTCAACCCGCCCGGGCGAAACTGATAACTCTGACCCCTGAACTCGAAACCGATCGCTGCCGAAACCGGTCCGGCCGGCATTTCGAACAGATCACCGTTCATCGATGCATGGAAGACGTTGCGGTCGAAGAATTGCTGGTCGCCTATATTCGGCGTAAGAAAATTCGCCATTTCCGGTGTCACGGAGTCCAGTCCCAGGACATTGACCGGCACACAGCCCACAAACGCATTGGTACAACGGGTTTCGCCCGTTTCCGGATCAACGTACACGTCTACGCCCAGTGACAGGCGAAGTGAAGACAAAACGTTTGTGTGATTTTGCGATTCCGTGGCCCGGTGGTACTGGTAGTACGCATCCCATTGCCAGTCGCTACCACCCAGATCCAGCTCGCCGCGAAGACCGCCAGTCGCACTGTACGACGTGTTGTCGTAGTTGAAGTACCTTGAGCCCGCCTCGTTGAGACGGCGGCCGCCATTGAGAAGCAGCGCGTTGCCGTCTCCGTCTTGATCGAAAATGTGTGCATTGGCGAGAATAAAATCTCTCGTCGCCTGGGGCAATACCGGATTGTTTACATAGTCCGGCAATATCAGCCCCCGCTGACCGCTGGTCCGCGGGGTGAACGATGCGGCGTTCAGGTTCCAGGTGTTCTGGTTGTTCGAGAAGTACAGCTCGGTATAGGCCTCGACGTTTTCATGAATTCGAAAGTCCGCCAGACCCGTGATGCTGTAGCGTTCATAGGGCCGCAGCAGGTAGTTGGTCGGGTTCGTGTTGAATCGATCTTCGGGATCGCAAAACGGCAGCGGTACCCCGTTATGCCCGAATCGAACACCTGCAATACGGCCACAGGAGCCCGTACCTCCAGCGGAAAAGTCCCTGCTGGTCGTAAAATCAGTCAGGTCGACGCCAACCAGCGAATCGATCTGGCTGCTGGACAGGCTGAAACGCGTACCCGGGATGTTCGAGGAGCCGGCCCTCACGAGCTGGCCGTCACGCACATCCACGTTGAACTCGGAGTATTCGCGGTCGTCAAACAATACCGGTTGTTGATCGTACCGGCTGAAACTCACCACGAGGTTGCCGCGATCGTCGGCGTAGTTCGTGCCGAACGTCACATCGAGCTTGTTCGTTTGCCCATCGCCCTTCGTGCTCGCGCCATTGTTGTAGCGGATGTCGAGTCCTTCGAAGTCATCGTCCATGATGAAATTGATGGCGCCCGCGATGGCGTCCGAACCGTACACGGCCGAAGCTCCGCCGGTGATGACGTCGATACGCTCGATCAGGGCATCTGGTATTCGCGATATATCCACAAGACCGCTCTGGTTTGCCGGGGCAAAGCGCTTGCCGTTGACCAGCACCAATGTCCGTACCGGCCTGAGACTGCGCAGGTCCGCCGTATGCATACCCGCCTGGCTGATGTTCGCCGTGCTGGCGGTGCCATCCGCGTTCAGCTGAGGCAATTCATTCAGCAGCCCTTCCATGGTCCCGCGACCGGAGAGGCGAACATCGTCTGCGGTGACGATGACCACCGGGCTGGGTGCCGAGAGATCGTCGCGGCGCAACCGTGAACCGGTAACGACAACCTCTTCAATCTCGGCACCCTGTAATTCGCCTGCGCCAGCTTGTGCTAAGGCTGGCGAATTGCCAGAGATCGGTACAAGAAAAGCGGCTACGAAGCCACACAGCACTAGATCACGTAGTCTTTCTACGATTGAAATTCTCACCTTGGATCCCCCTATGTTTCTTGATGATGTATCCAAGTGGTATACCACTTGTATACCAACGCGATCCAAAATGCAACGTGGGACCAACTGCTCGCCATTCGGAGAGGTTCGACTGGAACCGGTTCTACATTTTCGTTTTCAATATCAATAGCTTGTCGACAATCTGTGATCTCGCCATTTTCTTGTGGTATCGACGCGACAGGAACTTGCAACAGCACTTGCGCAGAATTTTGCGCTCCTGAGCCGACGATCGACGTCGTTGAGGCCTTGTACCTTTCTGGTTTCAGTACTGGCCGTTTTTTTCGTGATGTACTGTTAACCTGACCCGCTGGTACCGGACGCCTAAATCGTCCTGATTCGACGCCTTGTGTCGGACCGGCAGCAGACCGACGAGGGGCTTGGGGAAGTGCTCAAGCGGGCACGACAACACGCAATAGCGCATCCACGTATTCGAGATCGAGAATCGACAGACGGAATACATCCGGATCGCCGTATATCCTTGCGATTTCCAATCCATTGCTCAGGCGCCGGTGATCGATCAGGCCTTCGTATTCGATGGTGGTTGGTTGGCGGCTTGCGACAAATTCCAGTTTCTTGTTGGTGACAACCAGAACGCCCTTCGAGACCGCCACAAAACTCTCGTATGCGTGATAGGACGGTAATGACTGATTCACGCCAATGGTTACCGCGTTGGACATGCCAAACCGAACGAAATTTCCCACATAACCCCGGTATTCCTGTCTGATCCTGGCCCGTCCCCGGGTCGCTGTACAGCGATGAAAGCAGACTTCGCCAGGCGCCAGTCGAAGATCCGTCTTTACGGGCCGTGGTTCGAATGTGCCTTTCTCACGGTACTCCCACAGATCGCGATACACCTTGATGGTCGGGGGAAGTTTCGGGCTGATCCCCAATTTGATTCCCAACTCGCCAATCTGCGCTTCATCGTCCCGTGTATATCGGCCGGCGGCGACGATTCGCCTCAGTATGGGTTCGATGCTCGCCTATTGCCAGGTATGGCCGTCTGAAATCCCGCGTCCCATCTGCCATGTTCTTGCAGCCTTTTTCGTCCGTTCGTTGTACCCGTCAACGTCAAGAAGGCCCATCAATTCTCTTTTCATTTTCCTATGAGAAAAGAAACTCACGGAATGCTCCCTGGCGACTCCTCGATCATGCTGCGTTGTCGATTTCCCCGGAACAGTCCGGGCGAACCTCATCCACCGACATATCGATGCGGCCCCTAATGCGCGCCCCGTCCTGAATCAGGACGCGTGGTGACGCTATATTGCACCGGACCTGTCCGGTGGCCATGACGGCAACGCACTCGCGGGCAGACACGCCCCGCGGTCGCCGGACTGCGTCTCCGATTGTGACCACTTGTACAACCATGAACTGACCCGAAACGGTGCCCGCGACGCCCCGTAAAGGTGCGTTCGCGTTGCCAAAGCCTTGCCCAGGAGGTGTTCCGGGGCCATTGATGGGATGGCACAGTCCTTGCATAGCGTCTTGTAAAGAAAGTGCGGTCAGCTAACCCGCTCAAATCACCGATGGGGAACCCGTCATGCCTGGACGTTTCATCGG
>JAGWAU010000103.1 GCA_021296255.1 Alphaproteobacteria bacterium
GATGGCTTCGAGCGTGGCCTTCAGGTAGGCGTGGGGGTTCACGCCGTTCATCTTGGCCGTTTCAACCAACTAATGGAGCGCACTCCATTAGTTGGTTAATGTTGAACGACTGGTAATGGTGAGTTGACGCGCTCCGGCTCTGGAGAACGGGGCCACAGGGCCGGGATTGCTCAACATTTCTGTATGTTTCTCCTCCCTTTGCATAGATTTGGAGGAGAACGGCAATGCCAATTTCACAAACAGGCACGATGCGATCAAACTCGGGCGAAGCAACGCTCGAGGACTATCTCGGCGCATTCATCAAGCGGCTCCGCGCCAGCAGTCTGTCCTACACTGGGATATCGCGTCTTCGGACCCAAGCCCGACATTTCCTGCTCTGGTTGGACCGGCATCGCATCCCGATTGGCAAAGTCGATCACGATGTGCTGCGTCGGTTCCGCCGCCACGATTGTCGCTGCCCGGGAATGGCGGGACAGCGACGCAAGATGGTTGAAACAAACTCGCGACGTTTTATGACCGGAGCACTGAAGCTCGTTCGGTTCCTGGAGCAGGAGGGCCGAATCGAGCATCCAGGCGAACTGGTGGACAACCTCAATCATCTCGATGCTTTTCTCGAACATTGTGCGGCGCAGGATTACGGCACGCTCAGGTTGGGCATCTACCGGGGTTCCTGCCGCCATGTGCTCATCTGGCTGCATCAGTCGCGTATCCCACTCAGGGACGTCAGCAACGAGATTCTGGACCGATTCCTCGACCATGACTGCGTGTGCCCCGGTTCGTTCGAAGCTCCACAACGGCGTTTGTCGCGCTGCAGCCCACGCTATGAGTATCCCTTCACAAAGTTCCTTCGGTACCTGGCCGAAAGGGGCGTGGTATCGAAGCCGCTCGATCCGTCATGCGCCGACGAAGATCCGGTGATCGAGCAGTTCGGGGCATGGTTGCGACAACACCGCGGCATCGGTGAGAGCACGGTGCGTCATCACATTCAACTGGCTCGTTCGCTAAAGGCAGATCTCGGGCCCGATCCGGCCGAGTACACCGCAGGCTTGACTAGGACGATACTGCTGAGTCGTTTCACCGGTGCGTCGTGGCACCAGGCCCGGAAGTTGGCGACCGCCATGCGTATGTATTTGCGTTTCCTCGCTTCGAGCGGTCTCTGTACGCTGGCGATGGTGGCTGCGGTGCCGAAGGCTCCGGTCTGGGCGCTCGCCTCGCTGCCTCGCTACGTGTCGGCGAAGACGATCGAGCAACTGATTGGAAGCTGTGACACCACCAAGCCTGTGGGCGTTCGGGACAAGGCGATCCTGCTGCTTCTGGCGCGACTTGCCTTGCGGGCAGGCGATATTGTGGCGCTTCGGTTCGAAGACATCGACTGGCGCCACGCGCTGATACGGGTCTGCGGCAAGTCGAGGCAGGAGACCAGGTTGCCGCTGCCTCAGGACGTCGGCAATGCCATCCTGACTTACGTCGAACACGCCCGTCCACCGATTCCCCGCAATCGGGTATTTCTTCGGGCGAGGGCCCCTTATCGGCCGTTCGCATCGAGCGGCGCGGTCACCAGCATTGTCGCGCATGCGCTCGACAGAGCGGGCATGGAAGATGTTCGACCTCGAGGCGCTTATCTGTTCAGGCATTCCGCGGCTACCCGCCTCGTGCGCTCTGGAGAATCGCTCGAGATGATTGGAGCCCTGCTCCGGCACCGTGGAATCGATACCACCGCCATTTACGCCAAGGTCGACCGGCCGATGTTGCTTGAAGTGGCGCAGCCCTGGATAGGAGGCGGGTCATGAACATGATCGAGCACGTTCACAGTTATGTCGCACTGAAGCGTCATCTTGGCTACAAGTATCTCGATAACGAACGCATTTTGCTGGCGTGGGCGCGCTATGCAATGGACCGCGGTGAGCCGATCATCGGGTCGGAGACAATGATCTGCTGGGCCAGCGAGTCGTCGTCATCGGTTCGAGCAGCAAGAAAGCTCGCTGTCGCATCACGGTTCGCACAGTGGTTGCATGCGGAAGACCAGCGTCACGAGATTCCGCACAAGGTCGCGGTCGGCCGGACACGGTATCAACGCAAGCCCCCGTACTTGCTCACCGATGCCGAGATCGGGATGCTCATGGAGGCCGCTTTGCAGATCACGCCGGCCGGCTCGATCACGCCACACGCATTGCATTGCATCGTCGGCCTGGTCGCCGTGACCGGATTGCGACGCGCCGAGGTCTGTGGCCTGAGGTTCGACGACATCACCCCGGACGGCCTGGTGATCCGCTGGACAAAGTTCCGCAAATCAAGATTGGTTCCCCTCTCGGACAGCGCCAACGAGGCACTACAGCGCTATCTCGATATCAGAAAGCGTATTGGCGGACCCGGTGACTGGGTGTTCGTTCACTCCAGAGGTGGACCCATCCGTCCCCAAACCCTGACCGGAATGTTCGCCAAGCTCACGCGGGCTACCGGGTTGCGGGGCGGCTGCGGCGAACGGGGACCCCGGCTCCACGACCTTCGCCATCGCTTTGCGGTGAAGTCGCTGGAGCAGGCTGTGGCCACCGATCGCGACAACGTCAACCGCCATATCCTTGCGCTTTCCACTTATCTGGGCCACACCAACGTCTCCTCTACCTACTGGTACCTTGAGGCGACTCCGGTCCTCATGCGCCACATCGCCTGCGATTCCGAGGCCGTTCACATGGGGAGGGCCACGTCATGACCGAACTCGCTCCCTGCCTCAGCAACTTCCTTCGCGAGCACCTGCCGCGGCAACGCAATGCCAGCAGCCATACCATAGCGAGCTATGCTGACAGCTACATGCTGCTGATTCGCTTCGCAGCCGATCGACTCCGGATCAGACCGAGTGCAATCGCAGTCGAGCATCTAACGACGGACCTGATCCTTGGCTTCCTCGATCATCTCGAATCGGAACGGCAAAACAAGGTCAGCACCCGCAATGTGCGGCTCGCGGCGATCAAGTCGTTCTTCCGGTTTCTGGAATACCGCGTGCCGTCCTGCCTCGATCTGGCGCAACAGGTGCACGCCATACCCATGAAGCGCCATGATGTGATGGTCGTTCCCCATCTTGAGCGTGAGGAAATCCGCGCGCTGCTCGATGCCCCCGATCCAGCAGCCGCTGCCGGCCGACGCGACCGCGCCATGCTCCACTTGG
This sequence comes from Alphaproteobacteria bacterium, assembly GCA_021296255.1. Taxonomy (GTDB): domain Bacteria; phylum Pseudomonadota; class Alphaproteobacteria; order UBA2966; family UBA2966; genus UBA2966. The sequence continues at coordinate 3,164 of JAGWAU010000103.1, forward strand.
CTTATGCCGCCGGGCTCAGGGTTTCGGAGCCGATCGCCGTCACGCTCAGCGATTTGAGCCACCCGCACCTCGATACCGTCCATATCACGGGCAAGGGAAGACGCAGGCGCATTCTGCCGCTGTGGAAAGAAACTAGAACGGTCATACGGGACTGGTTAGCGGTCCGCCCTCCATGCCGCAGCGATCATCTATTCCTCAACGCAAGGGGCGGTGCGATGAGCCGACACGGTTTCGCTCATCGTCTTTCCGTGCATGCCGCGACCGCGGCCGAGAAGGTGCCCGTGCTCGGTGAGAAAAGGATATTCCCGCACATACTTCGGCACTATATTGGCACCCTGACTATGTCGGGCACGTCGGGATCAAGAGCGATGCTGCACCGTAACGGCAGGTCCGTAGGAGATCGCCTGTCGCGCGTACCCGACATAGTCTTGACGGACTTACAGG
>JAGWAU010000104.1:0-12326 GCA_021296255.1 Alphaproteobacteria bacterium
TGCTCCAGATCTGCATGTTGGTCGCGTCGGTCGCGTAGCGGGTGTTTACCTGGTCGTAGAGCACGATGCCGGCGAGGTTGCGCTGGGCGAGAACCTGGCGTATCCGCCGGAGCCGGTATCGGCGCACCTCGTCGAGCTCACAGGGCGCGTCGGTATGCTCCATCGCACCGTGCTGTCGCGAGGCAGAAGGGACGCGGTTCATGGGTACGTATGCGGGGCTCGCTTTCGCTCGGTCGATCGTGCCATTCCCGCCGACGGAGACGCTGAGAGTAAAGACGCGGGCCGAACGATCGTCCAACTGGCCCTGATTCCCAATGCTACCTTGTGCTCAATTCATCGGTCTTGTTTTGCCGGGGCAGCGCAGAGAACCCTCCGACGCAATCGCCCGAGGATCCCTCAACACCAGAATCAAAGCGGGGAATGAAGTCGGGAGCGGCTCTCTGTTGTTGGAACTGTCATGCAGTTATGATGCGGGCATTCGTCCTTCCGATTGCGGCTGATCTCGCCGGGTAGCTCGTCGGCGGGGACTGTGCCGGCAAACGGGTGGGTCGTGATGACAACGTGGATACCAGAAAAGCCATCCCACGAGCATGTCAGTGCATCGGTGAGATGGTTCGATGCGGCGAGTGGGTACGGGTTCCTGGCGCTTTCGGATGGGCAGCCGGACGTGTTCTGCCATATCTCGGTCGTCCGCGGGGCTGGCTTTGAAACGCTTCCCGAGGGCGCAGCGGTCATCTGCGACATTGTCAGACATCCGAAAAACGCGGCAGTCACCCACATTCATGCGGTCAACGCCGGGACCTCGCCCTGCGTGCCTTCGCAGAAGGACGCGCCTGCGACGCAGGAGGCGCCAGGGAATGAAGAGCGGCGCTCCGAGCGCCGGCTTGCGGCGTGGACCAAGAGGCTCAGACAGTAGCGTGACTGCTGTCCTCCGCCGCGTCTGGGCGGTTTGAGCGCATGGGCTGCTCAGCGGGGTCTGACCGGAAGCTTTGCTGCTGCGCCGGCGCTTGAGCAATGAGTTCCTACCCTCTAGACGGGTAGCTCAGCCGCCACCGCGATAGGCGCCGAGTGCAGTGAATAGGCGCGCTTGTCGACTGTCATCAACGCCTCTCCACGACGTACCGCTCGTCGGCAAGCCAGCCGCCGACAAAATGCACCAGATAGGGGTCTGCCGGGAGGCGGCCTGGCCGATGACCGCGCCGTCAGTGTCGACGATGTTGCCTCCGGCCATGTCTGCCGCCGACACGACACGCAAAGTAGCGGGAAGACGATCGCGGCGACCGCAATTGCAAGAACTCTCGATTCGATTTCCTCCAACGTTCGAGTTCCCTGACGAAGACATCGTAGCGATACCGCCCCCTTGCGATCGGACAAGACAAGCCAGCACCTCTCAAATGCGGCGCGCCGCCGAATCAACGGCGACTAAGACGCGCGCCAAGTGCCGTTGCGCGCCGCGTTCTCAGGCCCGGAATGGCCTCATAGCCCCGCGATCAAGGGATGCCGGAAAACCGCGAGTCTGCGCGCCTGTCAGTTGCAGCAGCGGCTTGAACGACAGCTGAGCCCATGAAGTTCGTGAGCGTCGACGCTGCGGAGCCAAAATGATCTAGTTGGTGCCCGCCTTGAGCCTTTGCTCGGCAAAGAAACCGGGCGGGCTCTCAGTTGAATGCCCCCGGCCCTGTGCGACATCCTCTTGTGACGCTGTCTGCGCATCTTCGGCGTCAGGTGTCGCCAAGGGCTCAAGACCGGCCTCACAAGCAGCCAGGTCGTGCCCTGCTTGTCCTTGGAGGCGCCCGCTTCGCTCGACTTCCAACTCGCCGTAGAGAATGGTGCCCGAGACGCACCCGGTTGATCGGATCAACAGCTTCTTCTTTACCCTCAGTTCGCCCTCGAACGAGCCGGAGATGTCCGCATTGCCCACAGTCGCGGCACCCTGAAAGCTGCCGCCCTTCACGATATCGAGAAGGCTGCCCCCCGGCATCGCGGCTTCGACCTGCCCCTCTACGATCAAATGATCGCAATCGACGACCACACCGCCGTTGAGGGCCGTATCCCGCCCGACCACGAGCCGCTTCGAATCGCCGCCTGGGCGCCTCGCCGCATCCGAGATCGGGGCATCGGGCGCGCCGCGCGGCACATCGGGGTGATATATGGCCTCCCCCGTGTGCGGACCATCCACTGGCTCCGGAGCGGTGAGCGGAACATCGGGATGATACGCGGCGACCTTGCCGGGATCGACGCGCCGCGCTGCTTCGACGATAGCATCCGGTGCGCCACGCTCCTCGCCGCCTTCGCGGTCGGGATCGTCTTCGTTCCTGTCGCTGCCCTTGCGCCTAAACATATGTCCCTCCGCGCTACACTCGCCAGCCCGGTTCCGACGGCGCAGCGTCTGGTTCAACCGTGGTGGGCCATTCAGACTCGCACCGCGGACGATGCTGGCCGATTCGCGAGCTGACATTGACAGTAGGGAAGACCCGCGGCCGTGCAATCGCTTTCTTGCATATCTGCGGCGTGTTGGAGTTCTCCCGGAGGCGCATGGCCGAAGGAGTGCCTGCGATAGCACGGCGAGAATTGGTAGAGTGCTTGTGGCCGTGGCTGCTCTCGCCCCCGGCGGCGCATTCGGTTCGCCGCAACCGTTCCAGCATCGCTCGTAGTGGTGCTGCTCCCGGTGCGTGGCCGTACAGCCCTCCGGGCAGGGCATGTTGCCTGTGCACCCGCGCCCTGCCGGCCTCTTGAATGGGCCGCGAGCAAGGGCAGAGTGGAGCACCGACCGTAGAGCCCTTCCAGCCCCATCCCGCGTGCAACACCTGCCGGTTCTGAGGCAAAGCCTCGCTAAATTCCGAGGGATCGGGTCAGCGGCCGCGTCGTTCCGGAATGATGCCGCGCGGGCTGAAGCGCATGACGACGAGCAGGATGAGCCCCATGACGATGAGTCGCATGTAGGCGGCGCTGTCGAGCAGATGGGCCCGCAGCGCGTTGTCCTCGGGGAGCCCGGCAGTGATCGCGTCCATCAGCCAGAACCCGGCGGGCTCGGCCTCGACCCACACGAACCAGACCAGGAACCCGCCGAACACGGCACCCCAATTGTTGCCCGAGCCGCCGACGATCACCATCACCCAGACCAGGAAGGTGAAGCGGAGCGGCTGATAGCTGCCAGGTGTGAATTGCCCGTCGAGCGTGGTCAACATGGCGCCCGCAATCCCCATCACCGCGGCGCCCAGCACGAAGATCTGCATGTGGCGCCGGGTCACGTCCTTGCCCATCGCCGCCGCCGCGTCTTCGTTGTCGCGAATGGCGCGCATCATGCGTCCCCAGGGCGAGTTCAGCGCGCGCTCGGCAAGCCACACGACCGCGATCAGGACCAGAGCGAAGAGCACCGCGTAGCAGAGCTTCACGAAGATGCTGGAGCCCGCGATCGGGTCCACACCGAGCCAGTGGACGAGATCGAGGAACCAGGGGCTCTGCTGCAGGTCGATCTCGTAGGGCACCGGCCGGTCGAGGCCGGTGACGTTCTTCACGCCGCGGCCGAGCCAGTCCTCGTTCTTGATGACGGTGATGACGATCTCGGCGATGCCGAGCGTGGCGATGGCGAAATAGTCGGTGCGCAGCCCCAGGGCGACCTTGCCGATGAGCCAGGCGGCGCCGGCGGCGAGCACACCGCCGACCATCCAGGAGAGAATGATCGGCAGGCCCGCGCCGCCGATATAGCCGGTCGTGGCACTGTCGATGCGCTCGATCGCCTCCACCGCAGGGTCGAAGAAAATGCGGGCGATGAAGAACCCCGCAATCAGAAGGGCCGCCGTCGCGCTCGTGCGCAGCGCCCCTTTCGGCACGAAGCGGCGGAGCAGCACGATCAGCAGCGCGGTGCCGACCACCACCGCGAGCGCGATGCCGAGTCCGCCGCCGCCCGCTGCCCACGCCTCCCCCACCGGCGCCTGCGAGACGAGCACGCCGGCCAGGCCGCCGAGTGCGGCGAAGCCCATCACGCCGACGTTGAGCAGGCCCGCATAGCCCCACTGCATGTTGAGGCCGAGCGCCATGATCGCGGAGATCAGGCAGAGGTTGAGGATGGAGAGGCTCACCACCCAGGACTGTCCGAAGCCGACGGCGGCGAGCAGCGCGGCCATGACGACGAAGAGCAGCGGCGTGCGGAACCTGGCCGTCATGACAGCACCCGCCCGCGAAAGATGCCGGTCGGGCGCACCAGCAGCACGACCACGAGGATGACGAAGGAGATCGCGAGCTTGTAATCGGTCGACAGCAGCTGCACGAGCCCGCCGGGCTCCCAGCTCTCGGGCAGGAGATAGCGCAGGAACTTCTTGTAGGCGTAGGTCACGCCCGTCTCGGAGAGCGCCACGATGAAGGCGCCGACGACCGCGCCCACGGGGTGACCGATACCGCCGAGGATCGCCGAGGAGAAGGTGGGCAGGAGAAGCTGAAAGTAGGTGAAGGGTTTGAAGCTCTTGTCGATGCCGTACATGGTGCCGGCCACCGCGGCTAGGGTGGCGGCGATCAGCCAGGCGTAGAGCACCACCCGGTCCGGGTTGACGCCGGAGAGCAGCGCCAGGTCCTCGTTGTCCGAATAGGCGCGCATCGCCTTGCCCGCCCGCGAGCGCTGCAGGAAGAGGAAGAGAGCGGCGACCGCGATGGCGGTGACGGCGACGGTCAGCCCTTGCGAGAGCTTGATCGCGAGCCCTTCCTTCAGCCCGGTCGCGGCCTTGAACTCGGAGGCCTTGATGATGAACCGGGCGCCGTCGGCAAGGCGCTGATCGTTCGGCCCGATGATTAAGCGGACGATGCCTTGCAGCGCAAACATCACGCCGATCGAGGCGATCAGCAGGATTACCGGCGGGCTCTTGCGGCGGCGGTAGAAGCGGAAGACGAGGCGGTCCGCCGTCAGGTTGAAGGCGGCCGCGGCCGCGATGCCGAAGGGCAGTGCGATGAGCGCCGTCGGCAGCGGCGCGATGCCGACGCCCATCCCCTGGAACCACCACGTCGTCAACAGCACGACCATGGTGCCGAACGCCATCACGTCGCCGTGGGCGAAATTGGCGAAGCGCAGGATGCCGAAGACGAGGGTGACGCCGAGGGCGCCGAGGGCGAGCTGGGAGCCATAGGCGACCCCCGGCACGATGACGAAGTTCAACAGCAGGACGATCGCGTTCGCGACGTCGGTCATGGGCTACCCGCCGAGGAAAGAGCGTCGGACTTCGGGGTCGGCGAGGAGCGCCGCGCCGGTATCGGTGTGGCGGTTCTCGCCGGTGACGAGCACATAGCCCCGATCGGCGATGGAGAGCGCCTGGGCCGCGTTCTGCTCGACCATCAGGATGGCGATTCCGGTCGCACGGATCTCCAGGATGCGGTCGAAGAGATCGTCCATGACCACGGGCGAGACGCCGGCGGTGGGCTCGTCCAGCATGAGCACGCGAGGCTCGGTCATCAGCGCCCGGCCGATCGCCACCTGCTGGCGCTGCCCGCCCGAGAGCTCGCCCGCAATCTGACGGCGCCTCTCCTTGAGGATGGGGAAGAGATCGAAGACCCGCGCCATGGGGTCGGCGATATCTCCCGCCCGAATGTAGGCGCCCATCTCCAGGTTTTCCTGAACGCTCATGGTGGTGAAGACGTTGCGCTCCTGCGGCACGAAGCCCATGCCCTTGCGAACCCGCTCCTGCGGGCTGAGGCGGGTGATGTCCTCGCCGTCGAGGAGAACCGCGCCGGCACGCAGCATGACCATGCCGAAGACCGCCTTCATGGCGGTCGACTTGCCGGCGCCGTTGGGCCCGACGATGACCGCGATCTCGCCCTGCTCGGCCTCGATCGTGCAGTTGCGGATGATGTCGGCGTCGCCGTAGCCGCCGGTCATCCCGTCGCCGATCAGAAAGCTCATGATGGGCCGGCGCCGCGTCTGCGGCCGCGCCCCAGGTAGGAGTCGATCACCCGCTGGTCGGACTTGACCTCGTCGGGCGAGGGCCATGACGATCACCGGCTGGCACAGGCGTGAGATGAAGTCGATGTCGTGCTCGATCATGCAGAAGGTGTAGCCGCGCTCCCGATTGAGGCGGAGGATAGCGTCGCCGATGCTTCGCAGAAGCGTGCGGTTGACGCCGGCGCCGACCTCGTCGAGGAAGACGATGCGGGGCTCGGCCATCATCGTCCGGCCCAGCTCCAGCAGCTTCTTCTGTCCGCCCGACAACGCCCCCGCACGTTCGCCCGCGACCTCGTCAAGGCCGAGGAAGTGGATGACGTCCGCCGCCCGGGCGCGGATTTCCGCCTCCTGCGCACGCACCCTGCCGCGGCGGAACCAGGCGTTGAGCAGCTCCTCCCCGGCCTGCCCGGCGGGCACCGTCGTCAGGTTCTCGGCGACGGTGAGGCTCGAGAATTCGTGGGCTGTGCGCAGCACGCCCCGGTGGAACAGCTGGTGCGGCCCCAGTCCGGTGATGTCCTCGTCCTGCAGGAACACCCGTCCTTCGGAGGGCGGATAGACGCCGGCGATGACGTTGAAGAGGGTGGTCTTGCCGGCGCCGTTGGGGCCGATCAGTCCGGTGATCGACCCCTGTTCGATCTCCAGACTGACGCCGTCGACGGCGCGGATGCCGCCGAAATGCAGGTGCAGATTCTCGACCCGGATCATGGGAGGTGCTGCGCCTGCGGCCTCTCCCATGGCCGGCAATGTGGGCGGCGGCCCGGTCGCCTCTGCTCGAGCCGCCGTCCCCTGTCCGATCTAGCGGATGGCCCTGGTTACGAAGGCTCCGCCTTCGACCTCGAGCTCCTTGTAGGAACCCGCGGCCTCGCCCACATCGGTGAGCTCGACGTTGCTGGCTCCCTCGTAGTCGATCTCGCCTCCGTCGGCGAGGATCTGGAGCCCCTTGGCGAGCTCGCCCGGCAGGATTTTCTCGCCCGGCGCGTTGGCGACGGCCATGACGTGCGCCTGGATCGCGCCGCGATCCGCCGAGCCCGCCGCCTGCATGGCGAGCGCGATCAGCGCCGCGAAGGGCCCGTCGCCGTCCACTCCGTTGGCCGCCGCGTGGTCGATGAACATCTGCGCTCCTTCGGAGGCCGAGCCCGGCAGCGTGCCGATGGTGCCGTTCAGCGCGTCGCCGATCGCCTCGATCAGCGTGTCCCCGATCATGCCGTCGGCGACGACGAAGTTCTCGAAGGCGCCGGTGTCGACGGCTGTCTGGATGATCCCCTTGCCGCCCTGGTCCACGTAGCCAAAGACCACCAGGTGCTCCGCGCCCGAGGCCGAAAGCGCGCCCACCTCGGCCGAATAGTCGCCCTTGCCGTCCTCGTGCGCTGCCGAAATCGCGACCGTGCCGCCGAGGGCGGTGAACGCGTCGGCGAAGCTGCCCTCGAGGCCCTTGCCGTAGTCGTTGTTGGTGTAGGTGACGGCGACGTTGTCGATGCCACGCTCGGTCAGGAGATCGGCAAGAACCTGCCCCTGCCGCGCATCCGACGGCGCGGTGCGGAAGAAGAGGCCGTTGTCCTCGATCGTGGAGAGCGCTGGCGACGTCGCGGACGGTGAGATGGTGACCACGCCGTTCGGCACCGAGACGTTGTTGGTGATGGCGATGGTGACGCCCGAGCAGTCGGCGCCCATGATCGCGGCAACGCCTTCGGCCGTGACCAGGCGCTCCGCCGCGGCCGTTGCGGCGGCGGCATCGGTGCAGGTCGAATCGCCTCTGACCGGCACCAGCGCCTTGCCGCCCAGGAACGCGCCCGAATCCGATGCTTCCTTCAGAGCCAGCTCAGCAGAATCCGCCATGCCGGGCGTCAATGACTCGATCGGGCCGGTGAAGCCGAGAATGACCCCGACCTTCACCTCGTGGCCGTCGGCTCTAGCGTCCGGCGTCAACGCGAGACACAACGCAGCGGCAGCCGCAATGGATGTAACCCGCCAGCTCTTTCTCATGGCTCCTGTCTCCCAAATTGCAGGTCGTGGCCGCACGCCCCGCCGATGGTACGGTGCGCCGGCCGGTCGAGCAGATCATAGCCCGCTTTGCGCGGCGATTCGAAGGGAATGGGACGGGGTCTGCGCCGGGTGGTCGCCGGCACAGGAGGGCCGGTTGGCGATCGCTGGCGCAGGCCGGCTGCTCAGCAGGGGCCGTATTCCGCTGGGGCGGGTCCGGGGCTGCCCGCGCGCCTTTGCATATTCGGGCATTGTGCAGCGCAGCCGTCGCGATGTAGTCTCAACGCGTCCATGCAGTGTCTTTTTTGGGTCGGACGCGCGGGGCCGGTCTCCCTTCCCGGCTCCCGCGCGTCACTGCATGACCGGGGACGCCGCGGCGCCGGGTTCTGCGGACGCCCATGGCGCACGCAGGCACCGGAACGGCGGCTAGCCTTCGAGGAAGCTGCGGAGCACGCGCGCTTGCGTGGGGCGCCTGAGCTTGCGCAGCGCCCTGGCCTCGATCTGGCGGATGCGCTCGCTCGTCACCGAAAACTGCCGACCGATCTCTCCGCGCGTATGGTCGGTCCTCGTGCCGATGCCGAAGCGCATGCGCAGCACCCGCTCCTCTCTGGGCGTCAGGGTGCAGAGCACCCGCGTCATCGTCTCGCGCAGATCGGACCCGATGGCTGCGTCCAGGGGCTGCACGGCGTCCTCGTCCTCGATCAGGTCGCCCAGCCGCAGGTCCCCGTCGCCGACGAGCAGCGTGTCAAGGCTCAGCGGATTGGCTGCTGCCGTCGCTTTCGCCGCCCGATGCACCCGTTCGTGCGAGATACCCGTGCGCCCAGAAAGCTCCTCAGGTGTCGGCGGCCGCCCCAGCTTCAGGCCCATGCGCCATGACTCACGCGTGAGCTTCGTGACCGTCTCCACCATGTGCGCCGGAATGCTGACGGTATGCGCGCTGTCCGCGATCTCCATCGGGTCGCGTAAGTCGAGAACCTGAGATCCCGGCGGTAGTCGAACTTGCCCACCGCATGCATCAGGCCGGCGTTGCCCTCCTGGACGAGATCGGGGAGCGCAAGACCCCGGTGCCGGTATTTCTTGGCGATGGAGACCACGAGGCGCAGGTTGGCCTCGACCATCTCGTCCGTCGCCTGCCGCACCTCGTGCTCGCCGCCGAACACAAGAGCAGCTGTCCGCCTGAGTTCCACCGGCGTTGTCCCGGTCTCTCGCGCCAGCGCCAGAATCTCCCGGCGCAGCGCCAGGACCTCGGGACGCTTCCGCGCGGCCAGGGTCTTCCAGCCCTCGCCGCGAAGCCGGCCCACGCGCGAGAGCCAGCTGCTCTCCAGCTCGCGCCCCTCGTGCTGCTCCAGGAACGCCTCGTGCGGGACGCCGCACCCGGCGGCCAGGCGAAGAAGCGCGCCCTCGCAGCGCCGCAGGCGCTCACCAGAGGTGCGGACCTCGTCGACCAGCGCCTCAATGCGGGCGTCGGTCAGGCGCAGGCTCCCCACCGAGGCCGCGAGGTCGCGCTCCAGTTCGCGCCGCCTCCGCGCCTGTAAGGCCGTCAGCGTCCGGTTCGTTCGCGCCAGCTCAATGCGCTTCTCCTGAAGCCGGCGCAGCCTCGCGTACTCCGCCGCGATCCGGTCGAGGGTTTCCATGACGGCGGGAAGGACCGCCTCTTCCATCGCAGCGAGCCGGGGTGCGGCGGCGTCCTCGTCGTAGCGACGCGGATCATCTGTCTCGTCGGCGTCCTCGCGCCCGTTGTCGGCCTGGCGCCCGCTCCCGTATGTGGCCCCGACGTCGATGACGTGGCGAAGCGCCAGCGTGCCCTCGCGGACCGCGTCCCGCCATGCGCTCACCGCCGCCATCGCCGGCAGGCTGGCGCAGAGGCTGTCCAGCACCGTGCGCCGTCCCGCCTCGATCCGCTTCGCAAGCGCCGCCTCACCCTCGCGCGTGAGGAGCGGTTTGCCCCCAACGTCGTGCAGGTACAGCGTCATCGGATCGTCGGAAAGGTCGGAGACGCCGACGCCCTGTCCGGCGGCCGTGCCGGCAGGCGGGCCTGCCGGTCGCGGCCCGGCGCCCTGATCGGCCTGGCCGCGTTCGGCGGAGACGATACCCCGACCGAATGGCACCGCCACCACGCCCCCGATGTGGTCGGGACCGGGCTCGTCCTCCGCCGCAGTCGCCACGGAGAAGAGCGGTTCGACCGGCAGCGAATCCGGATTCGTCATGCTCCTGAAAGTGCCACGCCCGGCGGCCATCTTGCCAGAACCGGTTTGTGTGTGGGGGCCCCACGGTGAACACCGTTGGCAGGTATGTGTGCGGCGGAGGCTATCGTCAGGCACGGGCAAGGCAGTTGATGCGCTGTGTGCCATCTTGCAGCGCCTCCACCCCGCACTCAGGCGCACCGTCCGGGGTCCCGTCCGGCGGTCGGGCACCACCGGCCCGTCGACGGCTGCTTGAGCTGCTCATGGCCGATGAAAGCGCCGCCTGGAGCCGCGCCGCAGCCGCCGCGTCGGCAGGCCGATGCCGCGTGGCGCCATCGATCACGCAGGAGACGAACGTTCCTGCCGCTTACACGGTCCTCGCTGACGGCGGAGTCGCTTCCGGGAGTGACCGTGCCGCTGCACGGGGCGCCTCCAACACTGCCAGCATATCTCGGGCGCAATAGACGCGGTTCCGTTTCGCCGAACCGACCGGCGAGACGATGCCAGCCGCTTGCAGTCGTTCGATGGCGCGCTGGGCCGTCGTGTAGGCGACACCCAACTCCTCGGCAACGCCCTTCACGGTCCAGAACGGGTTCTCGGCGAACAGGCGCAACACTTCCCTGGGCCGACTCAACTGGACGCCCGCAAGCTCTTCCCGCCAGTCCTCGAGAAGGCCGTCGATCTGCTCCATGCGCTCGACCGCATCCTCGGCCTGAGTCTGGACGCCCCGAAGGAAGTAGCCACGCTCCTTCCCGGGTCACGGCCAGAAGATGCGCGTAGTACATCTCCCGTGTCGCCTCGAAGTAGGCACTCAGGTAAAGCAGCGGCGACGGAAGAACGGCACGTTCGACCAGAAGAAGCGTGATAAGCAGACGGCCGACGCGGCCGTTGCCGTCAAGGAACGGATGTATGGCTTCGAACTGGGCGTGAGCGAGCCCGGCATGGACCAGCGGGGGCAGCGAGTCGTCGTGGAGAAAGCGCTCGAACGGGTCGAGGCACGCCATCAGCTCGGCCGGGGGCGGGGGCACATACATAGCCTCGCTCAGGCTGCATCCGGGCGGACCGATCCAGTTCTGGCTGTGCCGGAACTCACCGGGCAACGCTGTGTCTCCACGCACACCGCGCATGAGCCGTTCGTGGACTTCCCGGATGAGACGCAGGGAGAGCGGCAGCGAGGACAGACGCTCCAATCCATGCTCGAGGGCAGCGACATAGTTGGCGACCTCTTCGAGATCTGCGGAGGCTCGACCGGCTGCCCCGCCGGCCGCGGCCACGAGCAACTCGCCTAAGGTGGTGCGCGTGCCCTCGATGCGGCTGGACAGCACCGCCTCGCGGTGCGCGAATGGCTTGATAAAGAGATGAGGGTTGCGAAGTCGCCTGCCTTCGCCCGCGAGCCGGCCGATGGCCCGATCTGTGGCGGAAAGATCTGCGACGAGAGCTCGATCCCATGCGATCGGTGGAGGCAGCGGTGCCGGCAAGAAGGCAGCATACCCACTGCTGTCTTTGATCGTACGACCGTTCCGACATGCGTTGTTTGCGGCGGCGCAAACAGGGCCGGGTCATATTAGTGGATCATGCCGAAATCGAAAATTGTCGATTCTCCCCGTTCGGGTTGACCATGTGTTGACTACAGTTTGGAGAAAAGTATCTCTGAAACAGTCTTTCTGGTTAAACCTCTGATATCAATATGTTCTAGGATAGAAAGTTGGGCAACTGGATTTCACGACGAGACGTCCGATGATCTGCGCGGAGTTGAGTCCAAACGCCATTGGTCGTCTCCTTGTCTTGCAGGTTGCTGACGGTGGTTGACGAGCGGGCCCGGGGACTCTCTCAACCCCTTCCCTGCTCGCCTTCTCCAAGCCCTCCACGAACTCTTGCCTGCCGTCCGCCCCGGTGCCTGCCGCGAAGCCCGCCAGACTCGCGGACCGCGCGGGATGGTATGGGCGACGCAGGGCACTGCGGCGCTACCGGCGCCGCGGACGCGGTGTCGCTGATGGGACAGCCGGTGCTGGCAGGACAGCACCCGCGCGGCGCGAAGCGGCCAAGGCGGAAGCCGGGTCGGGGCCGGCATCTGCAAGGCCGCGGGGTGGGCCCCCCAATAGGTGTTGAGGTCCAGTGCAATCGGGATGTAGCTTGGTTGCGCTCATTGCGCGATTTCCCTGGTTGGACACGCGGGCGCCAGGGACCTTGTCCGGCTCCCGCGCGTCCCTGCGATTCGGGCCCGCGCCGGTCTGCTTCAC
>JAGWAU010000104.1:12668-14496 GCA_021296255.1 Alphaproteobacteria bacterium
TGCCGGGCGCAGCGGGACGAGCCGCCGACCGCCGGCTCTGCGCAGCGAACACAGACGCTGGCGGCATTGCGCGCGGAATGGCGCCGGCGATCAAGCGCGCGCCTCGCCTCAGCGCAGGCCTCGCAAACCGAACGGCCGTCCTCGGGTGGGTTGCGGCCACAATTTGTGCATAGCCCCGCTTGGCGCCTCGCGCGGCGGCGGCGCCTGTCGCCGGCTCGGTCGCCGCGGCGGCACCTGACCGGATCGCGCCCGGCGTAAGGCACGCCCCGGGCCCTGGCCCTGTCGCGGCGGGCCTTGTCAGTGGCACGGCGCTTTTCGGCGCAGCTCCCGCACATCTTGAGGCCGGGCTCGGGTGGAACCTTGGCGCACCGGGTGCACATGCCGCTCGCGATCCGCTCGGCGTGCCGCTGGCGCAGGCGAGCATTGGCCCGCTCCTTCGCGGAGCTGCTGCCCGGCATGACCGCCGCCCCTGCTCAGCGCGCGTAGCGCATGGCGGAAATCCCGCTGGCCCCCAAGCCCCAAATTTGCACGCCCGACGCCTTCAGATTGAGAGCTGTACAGATGATGATCTCGTCGCGCTCGGGTTTCATCTTCTTGACCTTGCTCGCGCTGACGACGGTGCGGCGCTGCTTGCGCCTGCCCTTGTTCCCCTTCGGCTGCTCGGCCTCGACCGGGTGGATCTGACCGTCGGGCCGGGAGCGGAACCTCTCGACCACGTAGCGCTCCCCGTCGAGCCCGCGCCCGAATACATGAACTAGGAATGTGTGCGCATTGCGATGTGACGGCCGGCGAATCCTCATGGCGTGGCTCCCATTCGACTGTGATGGCGAAGGCCGGGGGCTCTCTCTGCAGCGCCGCCCGGCCGCCCCCTCCCGGCCAACTCCTCGCGCCCGGCGGCCCCGGGGCGTGAGCGCGGCGCAGAGACCGGGATGGGGCGGATGGCCTGGCGGTGGTCGCCGGTGGGACGCCGCGGCTCGATGGTCAACCTATGTGCGTCCGGGTGGTTGCAGCAGGGTCGCGAAGGCGGCAAGCTGAAGGTGCGCGTCTCCGGCTTCGCCGCCGCCGACAATCCGGAAGCGTCAAGACCCGGCTTGCGGGATGACGCCGATCGATGAGCGAAGGCAACGGGCCACGCCCAAGGTGAGGGATGCGATTCGTCTGGTCGAGCGGGACGGGTGGCGGCTGGTCCGCGTCAGAGGCAGCCATCGCCAGTATCGGCACCCGAACAAGCCCGGCACGGTGACCATCGCCGGCAAGTCTATGGGCGAGCGTCGTGAAGCAGGCCGGGGTGAAGGAGTGAGGAACGGGATGCGGTACACCATTGTCATCGAGAGATCGCCCACCAACTACGCCGCCTACGTTCCCGACCTGCCCGGCTGCGTCGCCACCGGCGCCACTAGGGAAGACGCGGTTCGCGAGATCGGTGAGGCGATCCGGCTTCACATCGCGAGCCTGCGCGAACACGGCGAAGCGGTGCCGGAACCGCACTGCACGGCGACCGTCGTCGACGTGGCCGCCGCTGCCGGTTGAAGCCCGGCCGCGATCCCTGCCCGCATCCTCGGCGGGCACCGGATTCCGCGCGCCGGGGTCGGGGGCTCGGAAGATCGCGCGCAATGCTCGCCAAGATGCGGGCAAGAAGGCATCGGGCCGGGAGAGGGGCGCCGATGCGGCCGTGAGCCGGTACGCGCCTACGGCGTTTCAGCATCCGGCGCGCCGCCGTTCATCAGCGCCTCGATGCGGTCGGCGAAGCGACAAGATGAGCATTGACCTGTGGGCCCCGAATAGAGAAGAAGTTTCCCCCTGCATTCGCGCATGCACTCGGACCAGT
>JAGWAU010000058.1 GCA_021296255.1 Alphaproteobacteria bacterium
CCGCTGTTATGTAGACGTCGTCTACGGCGTGGATTTCGCGTTCGAGTTTCATGCCTTAAACCCGCATGGTCCATTTCACGTCCGCTAGCCGCCTATACCCGACCTCTGCAACCACCGAGACCGACACTCCGGGTGTCGCTGCCCCGCGCAGACGCCGTCCGGTGGCCCGCTGAGGCGCAGTTGCGCTAAACTGCCTTACTCTTGAGTGCGCAGATGCGTGCGGCCTGACGCATGAGCAAAAAGACCGGAAACATATCGAAAACCGCGACGAACGCCGAGATCGACGCCTTCATTCAAAAGGTGGCGATGGCTCCGGTGCTCGGTCCGTCGGGCGAGAGAGGGCGCTTGATCTTCGCGCTGGACGCGACCGCCAGCCGGGAGCCGACCTGGGATCGGGCATGCCAGATTCAGGGACATATGTTCCAGGAAGCGGGTTCCGTAGGTGGTCTCGAGATCCAAATGTCCTACTACCGGGGATTTGGAGAATTTCGGGCGTCCGAATGGCTTACCGACTCCGCCCAGCTTGTGAGACAGATGACGGGAGTCTTCTGCCTTGGCGGACAAACGCAGATCGAGAAGGTCTTGAAACACGCTATCGCTGAAGCTAATTCCCGCAAGGTAAATGCCGTCGTCTTCGTCGGTGATTGCATGGAAGAGAGCGTCGACGAGTTGTGCCGATTGGCGGGCGAGTGGGGCATTCTCGGCGTGCCGACGTTCATCTTTCAGGAAGGTGACGAGCCCATCGCCATGCGCGCATTCAAGCAGATCGCACGCCTCACGGGAGGCGCGCACTGCAGCTTCGACTCATCGAGCGCCGATCAGCTGCGTGATCTTCTGAGCGCGGTTGCGGTCTTTGCCGCGGGAGGACGGAAAGCGCTGGAGAACTTCAGCAAGCGTGCCGGACGCGAGGTTCTGCTCATCGCACAACAAGTGAAGTGATCCGTCTTGCTTGCCTGGTTCGTTCTCGGTCTGTGCATCTTCGCCGCCGTGTTCTTGGTCGCGAGATGGTTCGTCAATGCCGATCCCAAAGCCGTGGCGCGTGCCCTGCGCTGGACAATTTTCGGACTGGTGGGGGGAGGGGCCGTGTTCCTGGCTGTGACCGGCCGCATTCCGTTCGCTGTCCTTTTGGGGCTGATGGCTCTCAGTTTTCTCCGCCGATGGCGCGGTACCATTCCTTCCTTCTCCCAACGCGCGGCACCCTCCAGCGGGCAGAGTTCCGAGGTGGAGACCGCCTACCTGAAAATGGTTCTCGATCACGATACGGGGTCCGTTGACGGGGCGGTGCTCAAGGGGCGGTTCCAAGGCCAGTCCCTCGGCGACATGCGGGTAGATGACGTTCTCGAACTGCTGTCGGAATGTCGGCAGGTGGATCTGCGGAGCGCTGCGTTGATCGAGACGTTCCTCGACCGTGTTCATGGTGAAGAATGGCGGGAGCGGGATCAGTCGTCGAGCTACGCGGGCGCCCCGGGCGGGAACGGTCCCATGACCCGGGAAGAGGCCTTTCACATCCTGGGGTTGGAGGAAGGTGCCAGCGAGGAGGACATCAAGCAGGCGCATCACCGGCTGATGCTGAAGATGCATCCGGATCAGGGCGGGTCGACGTACATCGCCGCCAAGATCAACCAAGCCAAGGAACTGCTGCTTGGTGCTTGAGGTGCCCTTGAGTCTCGGGATCGGCCATGGCACAAAGCCGTCGTAGCCCCCGGCCCGCCCATACCCTCTTCGAGCAGCAGTTCCACATGTCGAATTCCGTGCGCAAGGCCGTGTTCCCCGTGGGCGGACTGGGAACCCGGTTTCTTCCCGCAACCAAATCGATGCCCAAGGAAATG
Source organism: Alphaproteobacteria bacterium (assembly GCA_021296255.1). Classification (GTDB taxonomy): domain Bacteria; phylum Pseudomonadota; class Alphaproteobacteria; order UBA2966; family UBA2966; genus UBA2966. The sequence goes on from JAGWAU010000058.1 coordinate 1,830, forward strand.
CTGCCGGTCGTGGACAAGCCTCTCGTCCAGCACGCCGTCGAGGAAGCGCGGGCGGCAGGAATCGAAGAGTTCATCTTTGTGACGGGACGCGGCAAAACGGCGATTGAGGACCATTTCGACCGCTCCTTCGAACTGCATGACCTGCTCGAGGCTCGAGGCAAGAACGATGCGATCAAAGCGATCTCAGAGTGGCTGCCTTCGGCAGGTTCCGTAGCATATACCCGGCAACAGGAACCCCTTGGTTTGGGTCACGCCGTGTGGTGTGCGCGCAATCTCGTCGGCGATGAGCCTTTCGCGGTGGTTTTGGCGGACGACTTGGTCATGGCCGACCCGCCGTGCTTGAGCCAGATGGTCGACACCTATCGGGAGACCGGTGGCAATCTTGTCGCGGTGATGGAAGTTCCGGCCGAGCACGTGTCCCGATACGGTGTTCTGGACGTGGCTTCGGATATGGGCAGTTTGGTCGAAGCCAAGGGCTTGGTCGAAAAGCCCTTGGTCGAGAGTGCGCCGTCCAACCTCGCGATCATTGGCCGCTACATACTCAGCCCCCGAATCTTCGGTCGTTTGGAGAACGCGAAAAAGGGAGCGGGCGGGGAAATTCAGTTGACCGACGCGCTGGCCGCCATGCTTGGCTCCACGCCATTCTATGGCCTTAGATATGATGGTGTACGCTATGACTGCGGAGACAAGGTTGGTTTTTTGCATGCCAACGTCGTCTTCGCCCTGTCCCGGCCGGACATGAGCGATGAGGTCCGAGAGATCATCCGGAACATCGCCGAGACGTTGTAGGTTCGTGGCGAGACATCTCGTTGGTCGCGCGATGTTGAACCTCTGCGGAGTTCGTACTAAATGCGAATCGCGATGATCGGCACTGGCTACGTCGGGCTCGTGTCCGGGGCCTGCTTTTCCGAATTCGGCGCCGACGTCACGTGCGTCGACATAGATGCCGATAAGGTCACGCGGCTGGAGCGCGGTGAGATTCCCATCTACGAGCCGGGGCTCGACGCATTGGTCGCCGGCAATGTCCGGGCGGGACGTCTCTCGTTCTCCACAGAGCTGGCGCCGGCGGTTGCAGCGGCGGATATCGTTTTCATCGCCGTCGGAACGCCCAGTCGGCGCGGCGATGGACACGCCGACCTTCAGTACGTTTTCGGCGCCGCGGAGCAAATCGCCCGGGCGCTGGACGGTTATGCGGTCGTGGTCACGAAATCGACTGTCCCTGTCGGTACCGGGCGGAGGGTGAAGACTCTTATCGGACAGCGTCGCCCCGACGCCGACTTCGATGTCGCGTCCAACCCCGAGTTCCTGCGTGAAGGCTCCGCGATCAACGACTTCATGCGGCCCGACCGGATCGTCGTTGGAACCTACTCCGAGCGGGCGCGAGAAGTGCTCCGCGAGGTCTACCGGCCGCTTTTCCTGATGGAGACGCCGGTGTTGTACACTACGCTGGAAACGGCGGAACTCACCAAATACGCGGCCAATGCGTTTCTCGCGACGAAGATCGCGTTCATCAACGAGATGGCGGATATTTGTGAAAAGGTGGGTGCCGACGTCCAGGACGTGGCCCGAGGGATGGGGCTCGACGGGCGGATAGGGTCGAAATTCCTCCACGCGGGTCCGGGTTATGGAGGAAGCTGCTTTCCGAAGGATGCCTTGGCCTTGCGTCGGACTGCCGAGGAGTTGGGGATGCCCAGCCGAATCGTCGAGACCGTCATTGCAGTGAACGAGGCGAGGAAACGCCGCATGGCCGACAAAGTCGTGGCGGCGTGCGGCGGTTCGGTCTCCGGAAAGTGCATCGCCGTCCTGGGTCTCACGTTCAAACCGAACACCGACGACATGCGGGAGGCTCCCAGCCTCGAGATCATTTCCGCGCTGCAGAGGTCTGGGGCGACGATCCGCGCGTATGATCCGGAAGGCATCGACGAGGCACGCAAGTTTCTGGACGACGTCGCGTGGTGCGACAACGCGTATCGGACGATGAAAGGCGCGCATGCGCTCGTCATCGTGACCGAATGGAACGAGTTTCGGGGTCTCGACCTGGATCGGGTTCGGGAACTGTTGGTTTCGCCCGTGCTGGTCGACCTTCGCAACATATACGATGCGACGGAGATGACCGCCGCCGGTTTCGACTATCACTCTATAGGCCGGCCATATGCGCTGCCGGATGATTATGAGATCAGCGCCGGGGTGGCCGAGTGACTGCGGGCCACCTGCTCCATCCCTCCATCCTTCGCGAGTATGATATCCGTGGCATTGTCGGTGAGACGTTGAGTGTCGACGACGCGTTGGCGATCGGCTGCGCCTTCGCCACGATGGTCGCCGAAGATCGGGGACCGACGCCGGAGATTTGTCTTGGAGTCGACGGTAGACTCACGTCTCCCGCGCTCGAGGCGGCGCTGGCCGAAGGAATGGTGTCGGCCGGCGCGTCCGTCTTGCGCGTCGGCCGGGGACCCACGCCGATGCTTTATTTCGGCGTCCACTATCTGCAGGCGGACGCCGGCGTGATGGTCACGGGATCGCACAATCCGCCCGAGCACAACGGGTTTAAGTTCATGCTCGGGAGCGGTTCGTTTTATGGTAATCGACTCAAGCGGCTCGGCGACCTTGCGGCGGAAGGCGTGCCGGCGGCCGACGGCGGACAAGTCGAAGACGTCGATGTGTTCGATGCCTACGTCGAGGCGCTGGCCGCGGCCTATCGGGGACGCGGGAGGCTGAAGGTCGTTTGGGATCCGGGCAACGGCGCGTCGGGCGATGTCGTTCAGGCGCTGGGACGCCGGTTGCCGGGGCGGCACGACGTGATCAACGGCGACATCGACGGCACGTTTCCGTCTCACCACCCGGATCCGACGGTGGCGGCGAATCTGGTACAGCTGCAAAGGCATATCGGGGAAGGATCGCACGACATCGGAATCGCGCTCGACGGCGACGGCGATCGGATCGGCGTTGTCGATGATCGAGGTCGCATCATATGGGCGGATCTGTTGATGGCGCTGCTGGCACGCGACGTCCTGTCGGCGAGGCCCGGCGCCACAGTGATCGCCGACGTGAAGTCCAGTCAAGCTCTCTTCGACGAGGTTGCGAGCCTGGGCGGTAATCCCGTCATGTGGCGGACGGGTCATTCTCTCATCAAGGCCAAGATGGTTGAAGCCAACGCGCCCTTGGCCGGCGAGATGTCGGGTCATCTGTTCTTTGCGGATGAGTATTACGGGTTCGATGACGCCGCCTATGCCGCGGTCAGGTTGCTGAACGTGATCGAAGGGTCCGGCGAAAGTCTGTCGGCGCTGCGTGATCGGCTTCCGACGCTCGCCAATACGCCCGAAATCCGCTTCGACTGTCCAGACGAAGAGAAATTCGGAGTGGTGGCCGAGTTGCGGGACCGCTTGGTGTCCGAGGGCCGTCAAGTAGACGACATCGACGGGGTGCGCGTGAATTCTGAGGATGGCTGGTGGCTGCTCCGCGCCTCGAACACACAGGCTGTATTGGTAGCGCGGTGTGAGGCGCGGGACCAGGCCGCACTCTCCCGCGTTAAGTCCGCTCTGGAGGCAGAGTTGGCCAGGAGCGGGATACGGCTTCCCGGCTGATCGCATGCCGCGGGCCGAAGCGACGACGGGCTATTCTGGATTCCGTACCGGCGGGTGTCCGAGGTACGCGTCATGAACGGCGCATTGAAGGTTTTGGAAGAAGTGCGACAGGCGCTCGCCTCCGACACGCCGGTCGTTGCTCTGGAGTCGACCGTCATCGCCCACGGATTCCCCCATCCGGAAAACCTGCGCGTGGCTCGCGCGCTGCATGAATCGGTGCGCGGTACGGGTGCGATCCCTGCCATGATCGCCATCGTCGCCGGGGAGGTCCTTGTCGGCCTCGACGACGACGCCATCGAAACCATCGCCGGAAGCAAGGTCGTGCGGAAGTGTGGCGTCGCGGATGTCGCTGCGGTCTGCGCCGCCGGAGGCCATGGGGCGACCACTGTTTCCGCTAGCATCGTGCTGGCCGTCGAGGCCGGGATCGAAGTGTTCGCCACCGGCGGGTTGGGCGGCGTTCATCGCCGGCAAGGGGCGCTCGGGGATCGAGCGCAAGACATTTCTGCCGATCTTCTGACCCTCTCGCGCACACCCATCGCCGTCGTCGGCAGCGGGGCCAAGATGCTTCTGGATCTGCCCGCCACCGTCGAGGCTCTGGAGTCTCTCGGTGTGCCGGTATACGGGTTCGAAACGGACCATTTCCCGGCCTTCTATGCGTCGTCCAGTGGAATTCCCCTACGCCACGCGTTCGAGGATGTCGCGGCACTCGCGGGCGCGGTGCGACGCCAACGAGCGTTAGGGTTACGGTCTGGCGTTCTGGTTTGCAATCCTCCGCCGGACGACGTGGCCCTGTCGTCCGGGGAATTGGAGCGTTGGGTCGACGAGGCGCTCGAAAGCGCGGCACGGGAAGGGATCGTCGGGTCGGATGTGACACCTTATGTTCTCAAGGCCTTGCACGATCTGTCGGGCGGGCGGACCGTCGATTGCAACAAGGCGCTTGCGGCCAGCAACGCCGCGCTGGCCGGTCGCCTCGCGGCGGCCCTCATCGCTCATCAAGGGTGAGACGGAAACGCCGCCGACTCAGTTCCTCGCAATGGTCACGAACCCGTCTTTCGGCGGAATCGGCACGCAAACGAACTGCTTTAGGATCAGCTTACGACAGGCATTCCGGGCCAACCGTTCGCTGACCCCCAATAGACGGGCCCGGTAAAGCCGACGCGAGTCTCCGAACGCCTGGTCGACCACGGCCCGTGCGGATTTCGGCATGCTGGGTATGGCTTCGACGGCTTCCTGGATTTTCTGAAAAGCAACGCCATATACCGAATAGGCCCCGACTTGAATCCCCCAATCGCCCGTCTCCCGCGCGCTCGCCGTGGGCGGCACGGGCGGTTTGGGTCTTAGCAGGTCCAGTTTGGACGATCGGGGTTTGGGTACGGGAGTCCGGATCGGCTTGAAGACTCTTGTGATCTCTGCAAGTGGGCCGATCTTGGCCGTCTTCCGCTCGACTTTCTTGAGCCTCACCGGCTTCGGCCTCGGCTTCGGTGGCGTTTCCCTCTTTTTCACGATTTGCAGTGCTTCCAGCCTGTTGAAGGCGACATTCAAGAGGTACGCCATCTTGCGATCACGCCACTTCGGCGTGCGCCCTCCCAGGACAATGCCGATGACGCGCCTGCCATCGCGCCGGGCTGAAGTCGCAATGTTGAAGCCTGACGCCCGGATATAGCCGGTCTTTAGTCCGTCCACACCTTCATAGGTTTTGAGCAGCTTGTTGTGGTTCTCGTACGTCCGTTTTCCCCACTTAAAGCTCTTGGTCGAAAAGTAGTGGTAGTACTGGGGATAGTCACCAATCAGGCGTTGCGCCAGGATTGCCAGATCCCGTGCTGTGGTGATTTGACGCCGATTGGGCAACCCGGTTGCATTGCGGAACACCGTGTTCTTCATGCCGATCCGACGCGCCGTCTCGGTCATCTTTCTGGCAAAGTTCACTTCGGTCCCGCCAATGGCCTCGGCGAGCACCGTCGCGGCATCGTTCGCCGACTTCGTAATCATCGCCAGGACGGCATCTTCCACCGGAATCGAACGTCCGGGCTTCAACCCGATACGCGACGGCGTCTGGCCCGCCGCGCGTCTGGAGACGCGGAGACGTCGGTCAAGCTTCAGCTTGCCGGACTCGACGGCCTCGAAAACGAGGTACAGCGTCATCATCTTTGTCAGTGACGCTGGATAGTGGCGTTTGCCGGCGTGTCTCGAGAAAAGCACCTTACCCGAATCAGCCTCGACGACGATGGCCTTGTAGCGGGCGGCGAAGCTCTCGGAACTGGCGCCTCCTGCCGCTACCGGCAGCAGCGCCGCCAGAACCACCCAACGCAAGGCCCACCAAGCTCTAATCACGGGTGACACCCACCAACGTTGCTTGACGAAAACACGAACGCCCACGCGGACGGCGCGGTTAGAAGCCTCCCGGACAAATTCCCTCTCCCGAATCGCCTTCAGGCCGGCAACGAAGGTAGTCTAGTAAAATGCTACCTCCGTGTCTAATCATCTATTGGACAACACATGACTTTTACTAAAAGTCTCATCCAATTTATGTATAGAATTGGAATCTCGGGAACGGCGACGGTAATAGTCGCAAGACACGGCCAACGATTTCGTGGGATTCGGACGCCGTCCGGAACCCGCTTCCGAAGCGGTCCGAATTACCGGACAGCGGCAACCGCGAGAAAACGACGGCGCCGGGCGCGTTCCCCTGCCGCATCTGGGAACCAGAGGTGTGGTGCGACCGGAACGGGGATCCCACACGTGCTTGGAATGTTGCCCGGAGGCCTTGCATTGAGCCCGTAAACAGGTCTTTGATTGAGGATGGTTCGGTTACATATTGATCGGTGGTCAACGGGCTGGATGTATGCTCCGGTATACCGAATTCGCTGAGATCCTTGCCATGTCGGATAAGGAGGTAGATCACGACAGCGACGGCAACTCGGGGACGATCGTCGTCACCGAGACCAAGACAAAGACGAAGAAGCCCTCAATGTACAAGGTGCTTCTCTTGAATGATGATTACACGCCCATGGAGTTCGTAGTGCACATTCTCGAGCGCATCTTCCACAAGAGTCACGACGAAGCGACGCAGATCATGCTGCACGTACATCAGAAGGGCATCGGCGTTTGTGGGGTCTACACGTACGAGATTGCCGAAACCAAGGTCAATCAGGTGGTAGATTTCGCCCGCCGAAACCAGCATCCTCTGCAGTGCACGATGGAAAAGGAATGACGTGCCGGGTTTCTCGAACAGTCTTGAAAAGAGTCTTCATCGAGCGCTGGCGCTCGCCAGCGAGCGTCACCATGAATATGCGACGCTTGAGCACCTTCTGCTGGCCTTGACCGAGGACAACGACGCTATCGCCGTTTTGAAGGCCTGCGTCGTCGATGTCGACATGTTGCGTCAGGATTTGGGCTCGTATCTGGATGACGACCTCAGCGGCCTGATTGTCGATGACTATGAGGATCCCAAGCCCACGGCGGGGTTCCAACGCGTCATCCAGAGGGCATTGATACACGTCCAGTCGTCGGGGCGCGAGGAGGTCACGGGCGCGAATGTACTCGTCGCGGTGTTCTCCGAACGCGAGTCGCATGCGGTCTACTATCTCCAGAAACAGGACATGACCCGTCTCGACGCGGTGAGCTACATCTCGCACGGTGTCGCGAAGGTCGCCGGCATGTCCGAGACCCGCACCGCGCGGGGTACGCAGGAGACTGCGGACGAGGGCAGGAACGAACAGGGTGATGAGGCCCTCAAATCCTACTGCGTCAATCTGAACGAGAAGGCGGAGAACGGGAAGATCGATCCGTTGATCGGTCGTCGGAGCGAAATTGACCGGACGATTCAGATCCTGTGTCGGCGATCCAAGAACAACCCTTTGTTCGTGGGTGACCCGGGCGTGGGCAAGACCGCCATTGCCGAAGGTCTGGCCCGCCGCATCGTGGAGGGTGACGTGCCTGACGTGCTCGCCGATGGAACGATCTTTGCGCTCGATATGGGCTCGCTGCTGGCGGGAACGCGTTACCGCGGTGATTTCGAGGAGCGCGTCAAGGCGGTGATCAACGAGGTCGAGAACTACGGAAGCGCCATCCTGTTCATCGACGAAATTCATACGGTCATCGGCGCGGGCGCCACGTCGGGTGGTGCGATGGACGCGTCGAACCTCTTGAAGCCGGCTCTCCAGGCGGGGACGCTGCGCTGCATCGGATCGACCACTTACAAGGAATACCGCGGCTATTTCGAGAAGGATCGGGCGTTGCTGCGCCGCTTTCAGAAAATCGACATCAATGAGCCGTCGGTCGAGGATGCGGTCAAGATCCTTAGAGGCCTCAAGCCTTACTTCGAAGAGCACCACAAGGTCCGCTACACCGCGGAAGCGATCCGCTCGGCGGTGGAATTGGCGGCCCGTTACATTCACGACCGCAAGCTGCCCGACAAGGCCATCGATGTCATCGACGAAACTGGTGCCGCGCAGATGTTGAAGCCGGCCAATCGGCGGCGTAAGACGCTGGGGGTCCGGGAAGTGGAGACGGTCGTTGCCAAAATCGCCCGCATTCCTCCGCGGTCGGTGTCCAAGAGCGACAAGCAGGTGCTGCAGACACTCGATCGCGACCTCAAGGCGGTGGTCTTCGGACAGGACAAGGCGATTCGCGCTTTGGCGAGCGCGATCAAGCTGGCCCGCGCTGGGCTCCGGGAACCCGAGAAGCCCATCGGCTGTTACTTGTTCTCAGGCCCGACGGGCGTTGGCAAGACGGAGGTCGCGCGCCAGCTCGCCGATCTTATGGGTGTGGAACTCGTCCGGTTCGATATGTCGGAGTACATGGAACGGCACACCGTGTCCCGCTTGATCGGCGCGCCGCCCGGATACGTGGGGTTCGATCAGGGCGGCATGATGACGGATGCCATCGATCAACACCCCCACGCGGTGCTGCTGCTCGATGAGATTGAGAAGGCTCACCCCGACGTCTTCAACCTGCTGCTGCAGATCATGGACCACGGCAAGCTGACCGATCACAACGGCAAATCCGTCGATTTCCGCAACGTGATCCTGATCATGACGACCAACGCTGGCGCACAGGAGATGGCCAAGCAGTCCATTGGCTTCGAGCGCGGGCTGCGGGAAGGTGAGGACGAAGAGGCGATCAAGCGACTGTTCACACCGGAATTCCGAAACCGGCTGGACTCCACCATCGCCTTCGCACATCTGACTCCCGAAATCATGATGCAGATCGTCGACAAGTTCCTGTTGCAACTGGAAGCCCAACTGCAGGATCGCAACGTGGAGATCGACGCGACCGATGCGGCCCGCCGCTGGCTGGGCGAGAAGGGGTACGACAGGGCGTTCGGTGCCAGGCCGCTCGGCCGCGTCATCCAGGAACACGTCAAGCGGCAGATGTCCGAGGAAGTGCTGTTCGGTAAGCTCGAAAACGGCGGACGGGTCACCGTGGACATCAAGGATGACGAGGTCGTCCTCGAGTACGAGGAGCCCGCGCCCCCGCAAAAGCCCAAGAAGGGGGGACGGAGCGGATCCAAGGTACCGGCCCTGGCCGAGTAACGGCCTCCGTCGGCTACGTCTCGACTACAACGTTGCCTGAACGGCCCGGATCGCTTCTCCGAGGATCGAAACCATCGCGTCGATTTCTTCGCGCGTGACCACGTAGGGCGGTCCCAGAACCACCGTATCGCCGTCGCTTCCATCCGCGCCTGCCACACCCGGCAGGATGAGAAGGCCTCGTTCCGCGCACTCGCGCGCCACGCGTTCGGCAATGCCCTCGCTCCTGGGGAAGGGACGTTTAGTCGTTTTGTCGGCCACGAACTCGGCCCCCCGCATCAGTCCGTGCCCCCGAATCTTGCCGACCATGGGATGATCCTTCAGAGGATCCATGCGCGACCCGAGATACTCGCCCAGCTCTCCCGCTCGGCGTACGAGGTCATGCACCTCGATGTATTCGAGGGTTGCCAAGCCCGCGGCGCAAACGGCGGTATGCCCGGTGAAGGATTCGCCATGCGCGAAGGACGTGCCTGGCGTCTCGAAGGCGGCATGGATTCTCTCGTGGGCAAGAACGCCCCCGATGGGTACGTAACCCGCTCCGAGTCCCTTCGCCACCGTGACGATGTCGGGGATCACGCCCGAATGCTCAATGGCGAAATTGCGGCCCGTGCGGCCGATTCCCGAAATGATCTCGTCGGCGATCAGGAGAACGTCATGCCGGTCGCAGATCTCGCGAACCGACTGCAGGTATTCCGGCGGCGTAACGAGTGCGCCGAGGGGTCCTCCGGCCATAGGCTCGACGATGAACGCCGAGACGGTCTCCGGCCCGGCCTGCTCGACGACCTCTTCCAGTTCGTTGGCGCACGCCGCGGCGCACGCGGGGTAGGTGAGGTCGAGGGGGCACCGATAGCAGTTGGGCGGGGAAATATGCGGAAAATCGAGCAGCAGCGGCTCAAAGGGTGCCCGACGCGGCTCCGCGCCGGTCAGTGAAAGGGCGCCCATTGAACTGCCGTGATAGCTGTGTTTTCGCGCGACCACGCGGTACTTGCCGGGATTTCCTGAGATGAGGTGGTACTGCCGCGCGAGCTTGATCGCCGTTTCGTTGGCGTTCGAGCCCGAGGTGCAGATCCAGGCTTTGTCGAAGCCTTCGGGTGCCCACTCCACGAGCTTACCCGTGAGGGCACGCTCTTTCTCGCTGGTGAATGATGCAGTGTAGGCGAATGTCACCCGGCGCATCTCTTCGTCGATGGCGTCCGCGATCTCGTCGACGCCTTGACCTAGAATGGCGACGAACGCACCGGCGGCTCCGTCCAGGTACCGATTTCCGTTTTCGTCCCAAAGGTAGACGCCCTCGCCCCGCACTACGGCTGGGTACGAGTGCGAAATCTGCCGGTGGAAGACGGTATCCGAGTTCGGTTTCATGGACGATCCATCGTAGGCGGCCGGTGGGCCCCGGTCGAACCATACCGTATCCCACGATCGGGCGAGGTCCGGCACCCATCCGGTTGCTCTGACGGCGTCTGCGGGCTACACAGAACGCTTCTCTTGCCGGGGAATCACCGGGTCGCCGGGATCACCCTGGTGTTGTCCGAAACGGCCAAGCGATGGTGATGGCACCCATGTCTGCCGAGTCAGTGTGCGAAACGGCAAGCGGTAGTTGGTATGTCGGCGTAGACGTCGGCGGCACGTTCACCGACCTGGTGCTCGCCAACGTCGACCACCAGATCCATGCCGTCAAGGTTCCCTCGGTACCGTCCGATCCTGCGGAAGGCGTATTCAATGCGTTGCGAAAGGCGGCGGACATCCTCGACGTAGGCCTCGGGTCCCTGCTCCGCGATTGCGCGCTGTTCGTTCACGGCGCCACTATCGCCACGAACACGGTGCTGGAAGAGAAGGGGGCCAAAGTCGGCTTGCTGACCACCGAGGGATTCCGGGATTCGCTGGAGATTCGTCGCGGCTATCGTGTCAATCCTTTCGATCACCGCACGCCGTATCCCCCCGTGTTGGTTCCGCGCAGTCTGCGGCGTCCCGTGACGGGACGATTCGATCGCGAGGGAAATGAGATTCTGGAATTCTCCGTCGATGACGTGAAGGCGGCCGCGAAGGTCTTTGCCGACGCTGGTGTCGAATCCACGGCCATCTGCCTGTTCAACAGCTTCTTGAATTCGGCACACGAGCGGCAAGCCGAGACGGCCTTGCGGGAGAGCTGGGACGGCGACTGGGTGTACGCGTCGGTCGATATCGCCCCCATCATCGGCGAGTACGAGCGCACCTCGACGACGGTGATGAACGCCTATGTCGCGCCGCGCACCGTCGGCTATCTGAGACGCCTGGATGAACGGCTGCGCGAACTCGGCCTGCCCAAGGGTATCCTGCTGGTACAGAACAACGGCGGCGCCATCTCGGTGGCCCGAGTCGCGGACAAGCCGGCGGCTCTCCTCCTGTCGGGCCCTGCCGCGGGCGTCGGTGCGCTGCGCCTCTACGGCGAAGCGTCGGGAACCGACGATCTCATTTCCATGGAGGTCGGTGGGACGAGCTGTGATGTCATTCTCATGAGTGCCGGAACCGTCGATGTCTCGGAGAGCTTCAAGATCGGCGGATACGATCTCGCCATCCCCTCGGTGGACATCTTCACCATCGGCGCTGGCGGCGGCACCATCGCGGGAGTCGATCACGGCGGCATGCTGTACGCTGGTCCCGCAGGAGCTGGCGCAAATCCCGGACCAGCCTCCTACGGCCTAGGCGGCACCGAGCCCACCGTCACCGACGCGCAGCTCATCCTCGGTCGCTTGCACCCCGGCGTCTATGCGGGCGACTCCATAAATCTGGACGAAGCCTGCGCCCGCAAGGCCATTGATGAGCGGATCGCCTCGCCTCTCGGTTTGAGCGTCGAGGATGCCGCGACCGGCATCATCCGCCTCGTCGAGCAGAATTTGCTGCAGGCCGTGCAGGAGATCAGCAGCGAACGCGGTCACGATCCGCGCCGCTTCACCCTGGTGGCGACTGGCGGGGCCGGGCCCATGCACGGGGCGTCCGTGGGCCGGCTGCTCGGTTGCCCGAATGTCTATGTGCCCCGTCTGTCCGGCGTTTTCTGTGCGTTGGGCATGTTGCATACGGATGTCCGGCACGACTTTATGCGGGTATTCCTGGAACCGCTGGAGACGGTCGGGGCCCAAGCGGTCGAACACGAGTTCATCGCGCTGTCGGATCAGGGAGTGCGGGCGTTGCGTGACGACGGATTCGTCGGTGATTCCGCGCGCGTCCTGAGGGAGGTCGACCTCCGCTATGTCGGGCAGCAGTACGACGTGCGGGTTCGGTTCGACGGGTCCGAAGCATTCTCCACCGAGCGCACGCGCGAGCTGTTCGAGCAGGAACACCAGCGTCTCTACGGACATATTCAACCGGAAGGACTCATCCGCATCTCGGCGCTTCGTGTGGTGGCGGAAGGCCTCCTTCCGGAGATCAAGGTGCCCGACGTGGCGAAAGGCGATGGTGCACCATCGCCGTCCGTCCGGCGGCGTGTCTGGATCGACGAGGAGCGCGGCTGGCAGGAGGTTGCCGTCTACTCCGGGTTCGATTTGGCGCCCGGACATCGGGTCGCCGGTCCGGCAATGGTCGAGGAGATGACGACTACGGTGTTCGTCGGTGCCGACGACGAGCTCGAAATCGACGGCGCGAACAACTTTCTCATCCACCTGCCCGCCGGCTAGGGGATTCGTGAATGCCTGACCCCATCACTCTGGCCCTGTTCCAGAACCGACTCGACTACATCGCGCGCCAGATGGGCTGGGTGATGATCCGGACGGCGCGCAGCCCGATCTTCAACCAGGCGCACGACTTCTCGTGTTTCGTCGCGGATGAGGCAGGCAACCTGGTGTCACAGGCTGACGGCATCCCCATTCATACCGGTGGCGGCGGCTTCGCCGTCCGGGCTTTGTTGGATGCATTCGGGGGCGACATGTCGGACGGCGACGTGTTCGTGCTCAACGATCCTTATGTCGCCGGCGGCAATCACCTGCCCGACTGGGTCATCGCCCGGCCGGTATTCAATGAATCGGAGCTTATCGCCTTTACCTGCAATCGCGCTCACCAGTCCGATATCGGGGGCGGAGCGGCGGGCACGTACAATTCGGCCGCTACCGAGATCTGGCACGAGGGGCTGCGGCTGCCGCCGCTGCGCTTGGTTGAGGCGGGCGAGACTCGCGAGGACGTGTGGCAGCTCCTCATATTGAACTCCCGCACGCCCCACTTCATGGATGGCGATCTCCGTGCCATGTGCGGATCGACGGAGATTGGCCGTGAGCTCGTCGTCGAGACGCTGGAGCGCTTTGGTCTCCACGAGGGCCGGGAGTGCTTTTCCGGCATTCTCGATCATGGCGACAGGCTCTTGCGCGAAGCCGTCGCAGAACTCCCGGACGGCGTCTACGCGGGAGAGTCCGGATTTGACGATGACTGCTTTGAAGACGTCGACCTGAAGATCCTCGTGAAGATCACGGTAGACGGCAACGGGATGACGGTCGACTTCACCGGGACGGATGACCAGATCCGTGGCTTCAAGAACAGCTCCCTCGCCAACACCTATTCGTCCGTTTATTCCGCGCTCTCGACGTTCTTCGACACGTCGATCCCGCGCAACGAAGGCACCTTCCGCGGCGTGACCGTGATCGCACCCCGAGGAACGCTGGTCAACGCGCGTCCGCCGGCGCCGATGACCATGTGCACGCTCTATCCGGCGCAGCAGATCGTGCACGCCATCTGGCAGGCTCTGAGCAAAGCGGACCCGAGCCGTGCCTGCGCTGGGTGGGGCATGTGCGCGTTTCCGCTCTCCTCGGCGATCGGCCATGACGGTCGCATGGCCACGGCGTACCACTGGGGTGGATCGCCCGGTGGCGGCGCAGTGCCCGGTCGGGATGGGTTTTCCCAGGTTAGTGCGATGAGCGCCTTTGGCGCGCTCATCATCCCGAACGCGGAGATGAGCGAGCAGCTCTTCTCCGTCCAGGTGCACCGGCAGGAGCTGCGCTGTGATGGCGCGGGCGCGGGCGAGTACCGTGGTGGGCCCGGCGTCCACTATGTCGCCGACGTCCTGGCTCCATCCGAGTTCTCGTTCCGGGGTGAATGCCTGGAGGTGCCCCGCGCCTACGGGGTCAACGGAGGCGGAGTCGGGAAAGTCAATTCGCTGCGCCTCGTGCCGAACGGTAAACCGGCGTTCCTCGGACCGCACTACGGCATCAGGAGATTCGAGCCCATCCGCGTCGAGCTGACGTCGGGCGGTGGCGGAGGTTGCGGTGATCCGCTCGACCGCGATCCCGACTGCGTGCTGAGAGACGTCTGCGACGAGGTCGTTAGCGTGGAAGCGGCGCGCGACACATACGGCGTCGTGCTGGATGCCTCGGACGGGTGCGTGGATGTCGAGCGGACCGTCTGCCGGCGCCGATTGTTGCGTGAGGCCCGGGGTACGGAAGTGGCCAGTTGATGCTGCGTGGTCGTGAGCGAGAGTGGGATCGGACCCCACCGGAGCGATTCCGGCCGAACCGGAACCGTTCTAGAATGAACCCCGCTGCAACCTGCGTGGAGGGAGACACGTGACCGATCCCATCACATTGGCGCTGTTTCAGAACCGGCTCGACTACATCGCCCGGCAGATGGGCTGGGTGATGATCCGCACCTCCCGTAGCCCGATCTTCAATCAATCCCACGATTTTTCGTGCTTCGTCGCCGACGAGAACGGCAACCTCGTGTCGCAGGCCGATGGAATTCCGATTCACACGGGCGGCGGGGGCTTCGCGATTCGGGCGCTCCTGGAGGTCTTCGGCGGTGACATGTCGAATGGCGACGTCTTCGTCCTCAACGATCCGTATGTCGCCGGCGGTAACCATTTGCCTGATTGGGTGATCGCCCGGCCGGTCTTCGTGGGCTCCCGGTTGGTAGCGTTCACGTGCAACCGTGCTCATCAGT
>JAGWAU010000017.1:0-324 GCA_021296255.1 Alphaproteobacteria bacterium
GCTGCTGGCGCATGCGGTGCAGCGCCAGGATCGCCTGCTGCTCCTCGCTCTTCACGGCAACCGTCCTGACGCCCGGCATCTGCGCCGCCGTCCAGATCGCCCGCGCGTCGATCTTGTTGCCAGGCACGAAGGGCCGAACCGCCTTGGCCGGCAACAGCCAAGGCTCATGGCCGAGCTCCGGAAGCTGCCTCGCCCAGTGCTGCGACCCGCCGCAGGCTTCCATCGCAACCACGCACGGCGTGCGGTTGGCGAAGTGCTCAAGGAACTTCGCCCGTGTCAGCTTCAGATCCACGATCTCGCCGGTCTCCATATCCACCCGGTGCA
>JAGWAU010000017.1:429-48008 GCA_021296255.1 Alphaproteobacteria bacterium
GCCGTCGGCCCGCGAGGGTCCACTCAACCCTCCTCACCTCCAGCATCAGGGGGTGGGAGGCGTCCATCCCATTTCCCCCCGACCGTGTTTGCCGTACCGGAAATCTAACACAACTCGGGACCTTCCTAACTCTCTGTCCATGCCTGGACGGCGGCCGATCCCAACGCCTAGACTCCCGCCAGCGAGAAGAGCCGAGACTTGGCGAGAAGAGCCGTGACCGCGAGGCTCGCGAGGAGGTCCGCCGATGCCATCCCGCAACCGCGAGACATGGGAGCGTCCGCCCGACCTTCCCGAGACCCACTACGTCGACGCGGCCGCCTACGCCAACCCCGATATCTTCGCCGACGAGATGTCGCGGATCCTGGCGCGATCCTGGCGGTTCGGGTGCCATGAGAGCGAACTGCCCGACGCCTTCGATTTCCGCACCATCGACCACGCCGAGGTGCCGCTGGTGATGATCCGGGGCGAAGACGGCCGGATTCGGACCTTCTACAACGTCTGCCCCCATCGCGGCGCCAAGCTGTTCAACGACCTCTCGGGCAACGCCAGGCTCAAGACCTGCTTTTTCCATCATTGGACGTTCGATTGGAAAGGCGACTGCGTCAGCAGGCCGCGCCCGAAGGCCTATGACGACATGAACTTGCGTGCCGAGGACTGCGGGCTTCGGGAAGTGCACACGGACACCCTCTACGGCCTCGTCTTCTTCAACCTCGACGACCGTCCCATCCCCTTCGCCGATTATTTCGGCGACGCCCTCGCATCCTTCGAGCGGACGCTGACGGAGGAACCCGTGGAGGTCTTCCACTATCACCAAGCCGTGGTCCAGGCGAACTGGAAGCAGTGGGTCGAGTCCAACATGGACCACTATCACGAGTGGATGCACGTCATGCTGCGGCGCACGAACGTGCTCACCGAGGAGACGCTCTTCAAGCGCCGCGTCGAGCTTTATCCCTACGGCCACATCATGTTCCGGGGCATGCAGATCGATTACCAAGACGAGGCCACGGTCGTGCCGCGCGAGCAGTCGAAAGCGCTTCCCGGGCTGACCGCCGAGACCTTTCATTCGACACCGATCTTTCCCAACACGGTGCTGATGACCCGCGGCACCGTCATGCGGATCGACACGACCACGCCGCTCACACCGGACACCTCGCTCGTCGAGTTTCGCGGGCTCGGGCTGAAGAACGACAGCGAGGAGGACCGGATAGTCAGAATTCGCCAGCACAACGAGTTCTGGGGGCCGATGAGTCACAATCTGCCGGAGGACCTCTTTGCCGCAGAACAGTGCGCGAAGGGTTACCGCACGGGCGGTGCCGCCTACGGCATCATCTGCCGTGAAGAGAACATGTCAGCTCAGGACGATGGAGGCATGCGCCATTTCTATGCGGAGTGGAGCAAATGGATGGGCCGGCCGGCAAGCGACCCCAGGACCAAGGCCGCGTGAGGGCTGGAGCTTGGCCGTCGGCAACGAGGATATCCGCGATTTTCTGAACCGAGTGGCCGATGCGCTCGACCGGGAGGCGTGGGACGAATTCCTGTCGATGTGCGCGCCCGAGTTCGAGTATCGCGTGACGGCATACTCCTACGAACTCGACAAGGAGATGGTCTGGCTGATCCACGACATGGACGGCCTGCGTTACCTGTTCGACGTTCTGCCCGAGCAGCTCGGCCGCAAGGGAACCCGGATGTTGCGCCAGATCTCGGTCACCGATATCTCGCGGGGAGAAGCGAAAGGGCACGTGGACGTGACGAGCAAGGTCATCGCCGTTCGAACGTCGCCGGAGGGCGTGTCGGAACTGTTTGCGGCGGGCCGATACCTGGATGTCGTCGATGTCGCCGGCGGGACGCCGCGCATGATCAAACGGGAAACCCGGCTCGATACGCGCGAGCTCGGCATAGGCTCCCACGTGCCGATATAGGCGGAGGTCGCGTGAAGCCCGCACCTTTCGAGTATTTCGCGCCGGAGACGGCGGAAGAGGCGCTCGCCCTGATGGCCGAGCACGGCGTGGAGGCGAGACCGCTCGCCGGCGGGCAGAGCCTTGTTCCGTTGATCAACATGCGCATGGCGCAGCCCTCGGTGCTGATCGACCTGAACCGCTGCCCCGAGCTCGCCTACCTGCGCGGGGAGGACGGCATGCTCGTCAGCGGCCCCATGACGCGGCAGCGCGAGTTGGAACTCTCCGAGACCGTTCGCGCCGCCTGCCCGCTCATTGCCAAAGCGATGCCATATATGGGCCATGCCACGATCCGCAACCGCGGGACCGCCGGCGGCAGCCTGAGCCACGCCGACCCGTCGGCGGAGCTCCCGGGCGTGGCGCTGGCGCTGGGCGCCGAGATGATCGCGGGCGGGCCGAACGGCCGACGCACCGTGCCGGCGACGGAGTTCTTCTTCGCCGAACTGACGACCGCTCTGGAACCGGATGAGATGCTCTGCGAGATCAGGTTTCCCGAAGCCCCGGCCGGGTCCCGGGCCGCCTTTGCCGAGGTCGGCAGTCACTTCGGCGGACTGGCTCTCGTCGGCGTTGCCGCGCAGATCGACCTCGATTCCGCCGGCCGTTGTACCAAGGCGGCGCTGGCCGCCACGGGTGCCGGGGAACGGCCGACGCGTCTGTCGTCCACGGAGGCGGTCCTGACGGGCGAAGTCCTGGAGAAACAGTCGATTGCCGAGGCCGCCGAGGCCGCAGCAGGCGACGTGGAGCCCTTGGAAGACCTACATGCCACGGCCCATTGGCGGCGGCGAGCGGCTGTCGCCATGGCGGCGCGGGTCCTTCACGAGATCGCGGACGAGGCGGGAACGCGATGACGGCGCGCCGCGAAGTCCGCGTTACGGTCAATGGCCGCGCGTACGCGCGCAACGTGGAACCCCGAATGCTGCTGGTCGATTTTCTGCGCCACGAATGCGGCCTGACGGGGACGCACGTGGGCTGTGCGCACGGGGTCTGCGGTGCGTGCACCATCGTGTTGGACGGCGTCTCGGTCCGAAGCTGCCTCACCTTCGCCGTTCAGGCCGAGGGAAAGGAGATCACGACCGTCGAAGGCCTGGCGGACGGCGAGTCGCTGACCGCCTTGCAGCAGGCCTTCCACGAGAACCACGCGCTCCAATGCGGCTACTGCACGCCCGGTTTCCTCATGTCGCTGACGGAATTTCTCCGGGAAACACCGAACCCGGATGAGGGCCAGATCCGCGAACGCCTCTCGGGTAATCTGTGCCGCTGCACGGGGTACGCCAACATCGTGAGCGCCGTGCAGATGGCCGCCCAGCGTTTGCGCGAGAAGGGCGGTGTGTCGTGAGTGTGCCGGGAGATACCCGCGGCACCGGGACATGGGTCGGTAGAACCGTTCCGCGAAAGGAGGACCTGCGCCTCCTGCGTGGCATGGGCACCTATATCGACGATGTCCCCGAACCGCGCGGCACGCTGCACCTCGCGGTGCTGCGCAGCCCGTACGCCCACGCTCGAATCCGCACGATCGAGACGGCCGAAGCTGAAGCCCTGGACGGCGTCGTCGCGGTCGTCACCGGCACCGAGGTTGCCGAGCTGATCCCGCCGTTTGCGGGGGACTACGAGAAGCCCGGATTCAAGATGTCGCACCGGCCAGCTCTGGCCACCGATACGGTGCGGTTCGTGGGCGACGGGGTGGCTCTGGTTCTGGCAGAGAACGCATACATTGCGGAGGACGCCCTCGGCCTCGTTTTCGTGGACTATGAACAGCTGCCGGCCGTTTCCGATGTCGAGGAGGCGCTGAAAGCCGACGCGCCTCGCGTTCACGAAGAGCTGGCAGACAACGTCCTCATCGAGGGAGGCAATAGAACCGAGGGTTTCGACGAAGTCTTTGAAGCGGCCGATCACATTCTGCGCGAGCGATTCCGCATCAACCGCGTGGCCGGCGTCGCGATGGAACCGCGAGGCTGTCTCGCCGTCTATGAGAAATCCGACGATGCGGTCACGTTGTGGACGGGAACCCAGGTCCCCCACATGCTGCGCATCGGCATCGCCCGTTACCTCGGCTGGCCGGAGAGCCGGGTCCGCGTGGCGGCGCCCGACGTGGGGGGCGGTTTCGGTCCCAAGATGTATCTCTACCCCGAAGAGCTTCTCGCGGTCGCCATGGCGCGCGAATATCGATGTCCCGTCAAATGGATCGAGGACCGGCTCGAGGATTTTCTGACCACCTTTCAGGCGCGCGATCACGTTTACGACGTGGCGGTCGCCTACGACGACGACGGCACCGTGCGGGCGGTCGAGGTCGACGTGGCGGTGAACTCCGGCGCCTACTCCAACTATCCCATGGGGGCCAGCCTCGAGCCGTTTCAGGGGCCCTTGAACATGCCGGGACCCTACCGCTTCCGCCAGTTCGCCTTCACCTGCAGGGGAGTCGCGACCCATACCTGCCCGACGGGCGCGTTTCGGGGCGTGTCGGCACCATGCGTCACCATGGCCATGGAAGGCATGATGGACCGTATCGCGCGTCACCTGGGCCTGGATCGGGTGGAGGTCCGCCGCCGCAATCTCGTCAGGCCGGATGAATTCCCCTATGTCAACGTGGTCAACCAGTTCTACGTCACGGGAAGCTATGTCGAATGCATGGACCGCGCCCTGGAGATGGTGGACTACGGGGGTTATCTGGCGGCGCGGCCGCCGGAGCGGCTGGTCGACGGCAAGTATCGTGGTATCGGAATCGCCGTGGTGACCGAGCTCGGGGGTCATGGGGCGGCACGGTACAAGGCGCGAGGCCTTCCCGATCTGCCGGGATTCGACACGGCCCACGTCGAACTCGAACCCAACGGGCGGGTACGCGCCACGACCAGCTTTTCAAGCCAGGGCCAGGGTCATGAAACCACCTTTGCCCAGATCATCGCGGACGAGCTCGGGGTCTCAATCGACGACGTTGCGATCCGGGGCGGTGATACCGGCAATTCGCCGTTTGGCACCGGAACGTTCGCAAGCCGCGGGGCCGTGGTCGGCGGCGGCGCCGTCATGCGCGCTTCGGGAGATTTGCGCGAAAGGATCAAGAAATTCGCGGCGCATCTCCTGGAGGCGAGTCCCGACGACATCGTGCTGGAAGGCGGTTATGCCCACGTGCAGGGCGTCCGCGAGATGCACGTGAGTCTCTATGACGTCGCGCGGGCGGCTTACGGTCTCACCGAGTCGATGCAGCTTCCGGAAGGTGAGGAGTTTGGGCTGCAAGCGATCGCCACCTACGATCCGCCGGCATCCTCCATCTCCAATGCCTGCCACATCGCCTGTGTCGGCGTCGACGCGGCAACCGGGCTCGTCGAAGTGGAACGCTATGTCGTCGTTCACGATTGCGGCCGCGTGGTCAATCCGCTCCTCGTCAAAGGCCAGATTCAAGGTGGAGTCGCGCAAGGTCTCGGACAGGCCCTGTTCGAGGAAATCCTTTATGACGCGGAAGGGCAGATGCTGTCGGCGACCCTGATGGACTACATGATCCCCACCGCTCTCGATGTCCCAACCCTGGAGATGGAGCACATCGAGTCCCCGGCGACGGACAATATCGGGGGATTCAAAGGCGCCGGCGAGGGCGGCGTCATCGGGGCGTTACCCGCGATCGCCTGTGCCGTGGGCGATGCGCTGGCGCCCTTGGGCGCCAACGTGAACCGGCTGCCCTTGCGGCCGGATACGGTTCTCGGCCTGATCGAGGGCGCGGAGGCGTAGGAGTTCCGGTTTTGCTTCCGGTGCCGGCGGCTCCACGGGAGGCGACACCGGCGCCGCTTCGGGAACGAGCATCTATTCAGCCGCCGTCGCGGGAGCCGGCGTGCCGGGCCTTGAGGGCCGCTTCTCGCGTCTCGGTCAGCGTCATGCGGGTTGTAATCGCCTCGGGATCCATGCGGATGTCGAGGACCGCGGCGCGGCCGCAAGCCAGCGCGTCCTCGAAGGCGGGAGCGAAATCCTCCGTCCGTTCGATGGCGGCGCCGAAAGCGCCGAAGCTCTCGGCATACTTGGCAAAATCCGGATTGGTCAGATCCGTACCGCTGATGCGGCCGGGAAACTGCTTCTCCTGATGCAGCCGAATGGTCCCGTAAATGCCGTTGTTGAACACCAGGATGAGCGGCGCGACCTCGTGGTGAATGGCGGTGGCCAACTCGTTGCCGGTCATCATGAATCCACCGTCGCCGACAAACGAGACCACAGGCCGGTCCGGCGCCACGAGCTTGGCCGCGATGCCTGCGGGCACGCCGTATCCCATGGCGCCATTCGCGGGGCCCAACAACGTGCGGAAGCGGGTGAACTGGTAGAACCGTTGCGGCCAGCCGGAGAAATTGCCCGCATCGACTGTGACAATGGCGTCCTGAGGCAGCCGGGTACGCACCGTATCCATCACCCGATAGAGATCGACGGTTCCGGGAGACGCCACCGCCTCAAGCGTCTCGAGATAGTCACGGCGGGCGGCCTCGACCCAATCGCCCCAAGCCGTCCACTCGACGGGCTCCAACGTCCTGACCGCGGCCGCGAATTCGGCCATGGAAGCCACGATCGCGAGATCCGGCCGATAGACCCGGCCGATCTCGTTGGCGTCGGGGTAGACGTGGACGAGCGTGGCTTGGGGACGAGGCGGCTGCAACAGCGTGTAGCCTTCGGTGGTGACGTCGCCGAGGCGGGTGCCCACCGCGAGAACGAAGTCGGCCTGCCGCAGGCGTTCGGAGACCTTCGGATCCTTTGCATAAGCTAGGTCGCCCGCATAGGACGGATGATGGTTGCTGAGCAGGTCCTGGCGCCGGAAATCCACTAGGGTCGGGATGTGGTTCGCCTTGGTGAAGGCAGCCAGGTCGTCGCATGCTTCCGCTGTCCACCCGCCGCCGCCGAGGATCATGAGAGGCCGTTCGGCGCGCGCCAGCAGCTCATGCAGGCGGCGTAGCTCCATTCGGCCCGGATAGTTAGGCGCTGGCATGGCGGGCTCGACATCGGCCACCACCGCGGTTTCTCGCTGCGTGTCTTCCGGAATGGCCAGGACCACGGGGCCGGGACGTCCCGAGCGCGCCGTATGGAACGCGCGGGACACGAACTCGGGCATGCGGGCGGGATCGTCGATCTGGGCCGCCCATTTGGTGGTCCAGCCGAAAAACCGCTCGACGTCGACTTCCTGGAACGCCTCGCGCCCAACGAATGGGCGGGGAACCTGGCCCACGAACATCACCAGGGGCGTGGAATCCTGGTGAGCGATATGCACGCCGACGCTGGCGTGACAGGCGCCCGGACCCCGCGTGACGAAGCAGACGCCCGGATTGCCCGTCATCTTGCCGCAGGCTTCCGCCATGTTCGCGGCGCCAGCCTCGTGCCGGCACGTCACGAAGCGGATGCTCGGGGCGTCGTAGATATTATCGAGGACTTCGAGATAGCTCTCGCCTGGGACGCCGAACACCATGTCGACGCCGTGCGCCTTCAGGGCGTCGACGAGGATTCGACCACCGGTTCGTGCCTGTAGAGCTTGCGCCACGAGGTCTCCTATTTCGGGCTAGCGGCCCGGCATCTTGGGCAATGGAACCGGGTAGGTCAGCATGATTGACTCCGCGCCCGGTGATATGGTGCCGGCATGAGGCTGTGCAGAATCGCCGTGCAGATATTGCTGATTGCGAGCGCTCCCGCCTTCGCCGCCGACGACATTGTCTCGGGCGGCACGGCCAAGGTCTCCGAGATCGTCGACGGGGACACGCTGGTGCTCGATGACGGACGTCAAGTGCGCCTCGTTGGGATCCAGGCTCCCAAACTGCCGCCCGGCCGGGCACGCGTCAAGCTTCAGCCCCTTGCGAACGAAGCGAAAGCAGCGCTCGCGGAGCTGACCCTGGGACGCACGGTCCGGCTCTCGTTCGGGGGTCAGCGTATCGACCGGTATAGTCGCCAACTCGCCCACCTTCACGACGAAGACGGGCGTTGGATCCAGGGAGATCTCCTGCTTCGCGGCCTTGCACGGGTCTATAGCTTTCGCGACAGCCGGTCGCTGGTCGCTGACATGCTGACGCTGGAGCGCGAGGCCCGGCAGGCGGACCGAGGCATCTGGGGTCACCCCTTCTATCGGGTGCGGAGCGTTTCCGAGGCCCCTCGGCATTTGGATTCGTTCCAGCTGGTGGAAGGACGCGTGCTGGATACGGCGGAGGTGCGGGGGCGGACCTATCTGAATTTTGGAGAAGATTGGCGGACTGACTTCACCGTCACCATATCTCCAAAAGATCGCCGGCGGTTCCGGAAGGAGCCCTTCGACTTGCTGGCGTTGGCAGGCCGTAGGGTTCGAGTACGCGGTTGGCTCTATCAGCGAAATGGACCCATGATCGACGTTACGCATCCCGAACAGATCGAACTCCTGGCAGAATGAAGCGTGGTTGCACCCTGGTCGCTCTGTGCGCCCTGCTCCTGGCGCTCCCGGGTCTCTCAAGTTGCGTGACGACCAATCCCGCTACGGGGCAACGGGAATTGACCCCGTTCATGTCGCCTGCGGAAGAGCGGCGCACCGGCGCGGAGGAGCACCCCAAGATGCTCGCGCGGTTTGGCGGTGTGTACGGCGACGTCGGGATCGGCGCCTATGTGGCGGAAATCGGCGGCCGTCTCGTCAAGAGTTCCGAGCTGCCCAACTTGGAATTCACCTTCACGGTTCTTAACTCGCCTGACGCTAATGCCTTCGCGCTGCCCGGAGGATATGTCTACGTCACCCGTGGGCTGCTGGCGCTCGTCAATTCCGAGGCGGAACTTGCCGGAGTCCTGGCGCACGAGATCGGACATGTCACTGCGCGCCATGTCGCGCAGCGTTACAACCGGACCGTCGCAACGAATTTGGGTACCGCCATTCTGGGTACGGTGGTTCAGAGCCCCGATGTCGATCAACTGGCTCGGATTGGCGGCGAACTGCTTCTCAAGGGTTTCTCCCGCGAGCAGGAGTTCCAGGCCGACATGTTGGGTGTCCGATACATGTCTCGGGTGGGCTACGAACCGGAGGCGTCGGCCGCGTTCCTCCGAACGCTGGCTGGCCACAGCGCGCTGGAACGCGAGCTGGCAGGGCGTGAGGGTCGCGGCGTCGTCGAGGATTTCTTCGCCACCCACCCCCGGACGGAGGATCGCGTACGCAAGGCCATCGCAGCGGCGCAGGCGAGGGGGGCGCAGGCCAAGGCACCCCTGAGACGCGACCGTTTTTTGGATGTGATCGAAGGCCTGCTTTACGGGGACGACCCCGAACAGGGTCTGGTGCGTGGACGCACGTTCGTTCACCCCGAACTGGGATTCGCTTTCAAGGCGCCGCCCGGCTACCGCCTGTTCAACACCCAGCGCGCCGTATTCGCGAAGGGACCCGAGGATGCATTGATCCGGTTCGATGCCGCGAAGAAAAGGACGGCGGCGGACATGACGTCGTATCTGGCGGAGACGTGGGAGCGTGTCTTCGCGCTGAGCGATGTCGAGCGCATTCAAATAAACGGCATGGAGGCGGCAACCGGCCGTGCGTCGGTCAGGTGGCAGGGCAGACCCGCGGATTTGAGGCTTGTCGCGATACGGTTTTCCGCAGATGTCATTTATCGGTTCATGATGGTCACGCCGCTCGAGATCGAGGCGCTTGTCCGGCAGGAACTGCAACGTACGACGTACGGGTTCCGGCGGCTTGGACAAAGCGAAGCGGCAGCCTATCGGCCGTTTCGCCTGGGAGTCGTCACCGTTGAGCCTGGAGACACGGTCGAGTCCTTGGGGCGCCGCATGCCGTTCGAGGACTTCCAGGTTGCCCGTTTTCGGGCGCTCAATGGCCTGCCGCAAGGTGCTCAGTTGTCCCCCGGTCAGCGGGTCAAGATCGTGATCGAGTAGATACATGGCACCGCGAGCGTCCTTGGAGTCCCGAATCGTCGATGCTGTCATCGAACGAGCCCAATGCGTGGGCTGGGGGAACGTTCGGCTCCACGACATTGCGGACACCTTGGGCAGGAGTCCGGTAGACGTACGGCGGCATTTCCGAGATCTCGACGCGGTCGCGGACGCTTGGTTTGCCCGGGCCGACGCGGCCATGCTCGCCGTTCGGGATCGTCAGGGGTTCGCGGCTCTGACTCCGAAGGAACGAGTGTCCACTGTCATGTGGCAATGGCTCGAGTCGCAGTCGGCAGAACGGGAGGTCGTGCGGGACATGCTGGCAGCCAAGCTTTATCCCGGACATCCCCACCACAACATCGCCCTTGTTCTGGCGCTATCGCGGACGGTGCAGTGGGTTCGAGAGGCTGCCCACCTGGACGGGGTCGGACGCCGGCGGCAAATTGAGGAAATCGGCCTGACTGCGCTCTTTGTGTCGACGGTGGTCCTGTGGTTGCGTGACGAGTCCGAAGGCCAGACGAGGACGCGGCAATTTCTCGAACGCTCACTCTCCAGCGCGGATCGGTTGATGGCGGAGTTGTTCGCCAAATCAAGAGACGAAAAGAAAGGGAATTCTGTCCGTGGCGGCCAGCCCGCGGGTAGATCCACCGAACCCGCTAAGCGCTCAGGCCGGCACTCACGGGATCGTTGATCTGCCTGAGGATGGACGCACGTAGTTTCTTGAGCGCTTCCCGTTCAATTTGGCGGACGCGTTCCTTGCTGATCCCCAACTGACGTCCCAAGGCCTCCAAGGTAAGGCCATCCTCGCTGAGTCGCCGTTCGCGAATGATGGTCTGCTCGCGCGGGTTCAGGTCGGCAACGGCATTGGCGATCCACTTGGAGCGCGCTGTCGTTTCCGAGTGCTCCGCCACGATTTCTTCCGGGCCAGGGCGTTCCTCGGCGAGCATATCTTGCCACTCCTTCTCACCTGTCTCGCCCACCGGCGTGTTGAGGGACCTGTCACTGCCCGACAATCGGCTCTCCATCATGGACACGTCCCGGAGGCTCACTTTCAGCTTGCAGGCAATCTGTTCCTTACCGCTGTCATCGAGATAGGTCGCCCCGCTCCGGTCGATCCGTGCTTTGAGGCGGCGGAGATTGAAGAACAAGGATTTCTGGGCGGCTGTCGTTCCCGTTCGTACAATGGACCAGTTCCGCAGGACGAACTCCTGCATCGAAGAACGGATCCACCAGTTCGCATAAGTAGAGAATCGAACCTTGCGGTCGGGGTCGAATCGGGCTGCGGCCTGCATGAGGCCCACGTTGCCTTCCTGGATCAGATCGCCCACGGGCAGTCCGTAGGAACGGAAACGCGAGGCCGTGCTGATCACGAGGCGCATATAAGGCGTTACCAGCCGCCACAGGGCAGTCTCGTCCTTCTGGTCCCGCCACCGGCGTGCCAGTTCAGATTCCGTCTTCTCGTCCAAGAGCGGAATCCTCATGGCCGACTTCATGAACCGTCGGTTGGCACGTTGCGTCTGCGGTGTATCGACGTATCCCATGGTGAGCTCGGATTACCTCGAGCTTCGAAACGCCCTGTCTCGCTTCGTGAGACGAGGGTGCGTCCACGTCAGCCCGTAAATCAGGTCACTCTTCCGCATGATATTTTTCAGAATGATTACAATTCACAAATGAATGCATTATGGCCCCGAATCATTTCACCCGTCCCATATGTGGAGGATCATGGTGATGTGCGCGAATCACGTCTGATCACGGTTTTGTGGGCACCAGTCGTGAACGACCGGGTGAAATTGCTAGATCTGAATCCAGTCGACCGGTCGACCGTCCAGCGTGAAACAGGCCGCCTGCAGGGCACCGCCATACCCGCAGCCTCCATCGAGGGTAGCCGTATGCGCGCCCATTTCAGGCCCCTGTCGTCGGCGATCGTCACCTCGCACAACGCGGCTGAATCCACAAAAGGGTTCGCCCATCGCGGTGAAATAGCCGGATCCCCACCAGAATGTGTCACCTTGCTCAGAGAGGGGTCGTGCAGGATCGACGCCGGCGGCGACGAAAAGAAGTTCTCCCTGCGGGGTATAGGCGGCGCGGCGCAGCGCCGCCATCAACTCGCCGTGGCCGGGCCGAGCATGCACGGCAGTCCGCACGGTGCTCGTGAACCTGGTGATTCCGAGCGTACCTTCCCGGCAGACGCGGCGCGCTGCTTCGGGATCTGCCCCGTACCCCAATAGGGTTGGGGCAACTCCCTGGCCGAGCATCCAGTCAAGGACCTCACCGGGATTCTGGGCGAATTGAAGTTCCAGGAAGCGACGCCACATTTCCTCCTGCGCGCCGCGCAGATAGACAACCGCAGACGCGCAGAAACCGGGCCTTGCCAAGAGCTCCCTGCGAAACTTGAGTATGTCGTCCACAGTCCGGGGAACGTCGGGCCCGACACCCAGAAAGTTTCCTAGATAGACCAAGCGGTCTCCGACTTCGATGCGCCCACGGAGTTCGTCGTGAAGCTTCACGATGCGCTCTGCTTCACCCCGAACGGCCCCAACTGCCCAGACACGGCTGGCGCCCGCGAGGCTCGCGAATACCTGGGGTTCGGCCGGTATCATGTTCAAAGCACGCGAATCTTCGAAAGGCAGCGCGGACCGTCGGCTTTTTCGGAGCGGCCCCGGTCGGGGTTCGACATCCCGATCAGCTCAGGCGGCCCGCAACATGCCTTCAAGACGTTCCGTGGCCGCCTCCTCGTCGATCCGCTCCACGACCGCCAGCTCGCGCGCCAGGCGCTCCAGGGCCGCTTCGTAGATCTGCCGCTCGCTGTAGGACTGCTCGGGCTGGTTTGCCGAACGGTGAAGGTCGCGGATCACTTCGGCGATCGAAACAGGGTCACCCGAATTGATCTTGGCCTCGTATTCCTGCGCCCGGCGGCTCCACATGGTGCGCTTGATCCGTGCACGTCCTTTGAGTGTCGAGAGCGCCGTCGTCATTTTTTGTGGCGTGGACAGCTTACGCATGCCGGATCCTTTGACCTTCGCCACCGGTACGCGCAGCACCATCTTGTCCTTGTCGAACTCCACCACAAAGAGCTCGAGGTCCATGCCCGAGATTTCCTGCTGCTCCACGCCGGTGATCTTGCCGACACCGTGGGTGGGATAAACCACGTAGTCATTCACCGCGAAAGGCAGTTTTGGTGCCTTGGGCTTGGGTGCCGCTTTCGCCGCCGTCTTCCGCACTTTCGGCGTGGCCTTTGCGGCAGCTTTTCGGGCCGGTTTGGCGGACGTCTTGGTCGCTGCCTTGGGTTTCGACTTGGCCTTTACCTTGGATGCCGATGCCGCAGCCTTTATCCGCGTCGTCTTGGGCATGGCCTTTTTCTTATCTGCCGTTTTGGCGGTCGCACTTGCCATGATCTCCTGTCTCTCACAGTTCCTGTATTCGCACAGTCAGAGTGATGCACGGCTCGCAGGGATGGGCACGCCTAGGTCTTCGCCAATCAACGTCTACCGCCGAACGTGTCGGGAGACGACAGTTGAAAGGACCAAGTTGTCTTGAGCCTGTCTTACAGACTTCCCCGGGGCGTCACGCGGCGCATCTATCGGTCGCGCCTACCCAGCGTCGTTACGCTCACAAGGTCCCACATATAGCACAGTTCGGGGGCAAATTACAGGGTTAGGACTCCCGTTTGACGCCGAATCAAGCCATTTCCGGGCGATTCAGCTACCCGAACCGGGGTTGGCGCTGAAATACTTCTCAAGTTTTCCGTCTTCGTCGGTGTAATCGTCCGCGTCTTCGGGCGAATCACCCTTTCGGGTGATATTCGGCCATTTCTCGGAATATTCGCGATTGAGTTCGACCCACTTTTCGACGTCGTCCTCGGTGTCGGGGATGATCGCTTCGACGGGACATTCCGGCTCACATACACCACAGTCGATGCACTCGTCGGGATGGATGACGAGCATGTTCTCCCCTTCATAGAAACAGTCGACCGGACATACCTCGACGCAGTCCATATATTTGCAGCGAATGCAGGACTCGGTGACGACGTATGTCATACTTGGCTCCACAAACGAATATTAGCGATGGGATTGCCTCCGGTGTGTTGCTCCCGTCCCGTCGATCCCGAGGCGCTCCGTGACTCTCTTGCGCGCTGCGCCCCGATCACGGTCGGATACATATATGAGGCCGCCGATGCGGCGCAACAGGTTTGCTTCATAGTCGTGCAACAAGCCATCGGCGTAAACAACCTCCCAAAGCATCTCGATGATCGCGATTCGCTCCTCGGGGGGATAGGTCTCCTTGATCGTGCGCGTGAAGCGAACGAGATGGTTGCTGTCGTCGTGAACGGCTTCCGCCTCGGCGATAAGGTCGTCCGCCTCGGCATCATCAAGCCCGAAATGTTTGGTGACGAGTGACCGGATCGATTGCCGTTCCGACCGATCGAAGTCTCCGTCCAGCCGGGCCGCCTCGACCATCAGGACCGCCGCCGCCAGCGCGTGAACTTCGATGGTGTCTTGCGCTTCCAGGTTTCCGGCGTCGATGCCGCTGAAGAGCTTCTTGATTCGATTGATCACGGTTTCCGCCTAACACAGTGCACAGCGGGCATTCAAGCCAAGACCCAGCGTCGCGGGCTCGACCGGATGAGCTGGATGTTCATCCTTAACCGCCGCCCACAACCTGGTCCAGCCACCCAAACTCATCGCCAAGGAACCGACGTGATGCCCGGGAGCCGCCCAACGCCCTGCTAGCCCTTGCCCACGAACCTCATGATGTCGCGTCGGTCCGCTTTGGTGGGTCGACCGGCGCCGCTGTCGCGGCGTGCCAGATCGGCCTGATCAGGCGCCGGCGGCCCGGACAGATCCTCGAACAGGGTTTGGGCCTCCGCCGCGGGGCCGCGGCGGAAACCGAGTTCCGCCACCCTGACGACGCGAATTTCGCGACCCTGGGGAAACGTCAGGATGTCGCCGGTCCGTACCCGATGATTGGGCTTGGTAACGATCGTGCCATTCACACGAACCCGCCGTTCCGCACAAATCTTCGCCGCCAGCGAGCGACTCCTGAAAAACCGTGCGAACCAGAGCCAGCGGTCGATGCGCAGCGCCTCGCTCATTTCCTCCTTCGTTCGGCCGCCACTGCCAGTTCGCCCAGTGCGGCAAAAGGGGAGTCCGAACTCGCGGAACCCTTCGTCGTCCGCTTCGTCACGGCTTCGGCTTTCGCCGGACGCCGGTATGATCTTATGAAGGCCCCTGGCTGTTCCGGCTTCCGGCGATATCCCAGGTCTCGCATCACTCGCGCGAATTCTTCTCCCGAGCACCCGGCCAACGCCGTCAGGTCCTCACTTTCGCGGACAACGGATTTCCGGGTTTGCTTATGGACGGCACCCGTCAATCGTTCGGCAGCGTCGGCACGGATGGCCCGGCGGCCGAGGCGAACGTACCCCGCCGCTCCGTAAAAGCCGGAAGGCACGCCTTTTTGGGCCGACACGGACTGTCGCGGCGCCGGAGTGCTCGGTGGCGTCACGGTAGGATTCCGATGCAATTGCCAGAGCTGAGCCGCCAAAGCACTGCGCTCCGGTCGAAGCATGGCGGGCAGAAAAATGCTGTTCGCGCCGAACCGCACGCCCTGTTGCCGCATCGCGGCACGTTCCACCCTCGTGAGGCGGCTGAGCTGGTTCTCGACGGCCGGGCGAGGTAGAAGTCCCATCGATTCCCGCATCTGAAACAGAATGCCCCGGCCGGCAGCGTCCACCTCTGTTTCCGTCAAGCGGGTGAGCGGCTGGAGCGTGCGGCCAATGTAATCCACCAGCCAGCGCTCAAGCCGTTTCCGGACGTGTCGGGCCCATTCCCCGTCGAGTTCCGACGGAAGCAACGCGACACCAGGATGGAGGGCATCCTTGCCCGGCGTCAGGCGTGCGAGCGGGAATCCTCTCCAGTTGAGAGTCCGGTCCGATGTCAGCGTGATTGCCTTGTCGCCAGCCGAGGCCAGCTCTTTGGCCCGTAACTGGATCTCCCGAGAAACAACGCGCGATGCCGCAGCGCGCAGGCCACGATTCTCGGCCGGAAGCGCGGTGCGGTCGGGAACGAAGCGGAGCCCCTCGATATGCCCGAGGGCATACCCTTCCACGACGACCGCGTCATCATCGCCCACATGCCCATAGACGGGCTGTTTCTCGTTCATCCGACGCAACAGTGCCGAAGTGCGCTCGTCCACGAATCTCTGCGTCAGCCGATCGTGAAGGGCATCGGACAGCCCGTCCTCAACCGCGCGGGACCGTTCCTGCCAATGCCGCGCGTCGGACAACCATTCACTGCGATACGAGATGTACGTCCACGTTCGGATATGGGCGATTCGTGCGGCGAGCGTATCGATGTCCCCATCGGTTCGGTCGAGACGGGAGACGTGATCAGCGACCCAATCTGTCGGAAGTACACCCGCGGGCGACATGACGTGCCGATAGATTCGGCCAAGCAGCCGTGTGTGCGCTTCCGCCATCGTCTTCCGGAAGTCGGGGATCTGGCACACCTCCCACAGCGTCTTCACGGCTGCGCGGCCCTTGGCAAGCGCTGAAATTTCGGGCTCCGCGACCAGCGACTTGAGCACCAAATAGTCATCGGCGTCGCGCGCTCGGGCGAGGACATTGCGATGGGTCGCGGGCGGTGCCGCCTCGAGGCTGGCTATCAGGCTGCGGGCGGATGTAACGTCAAGAGCTACGTTTCGCCATTGGACGATCTCGACGCGACCGAACCGATGGTTTTCGACGCGCTCGATGATCTCGGGCGCCATGGATCTGGAGTCAGCCGTGGTTCCGAACGTCCCGTCACGCATATGGCGTCCCGCCCGTCCGGCGATCTGGCCGATTTCAGCCGGGGTCAGATCGCGACGGCTGAAGCCGTCGTATTTGTCGAGCCCGGCGAACGCAACGTGGTCCACGTTCAGATTAAGGCCCATGCCGACGGCATCCGTGGCGACGAGGTAATCGACGTCACCGGCCTCGAACATGGCGACCTGCGCGTTGCGCGTGCGCGGACTGAGGGCGCCGAGAACGACAGCCGCGCCGCCCCTGTGCCGGCGGATCAGCTCCGCTGTCGCGTAGACGCCGGGTGCGGAAAAGGAAACGACCACGCTTCGTTTCGGCAATCTCGAGAGTTTCTTCCGCCCCGTGAAGGTAAGCGTGGAAAACCGCGGGCGCGAAACGAATTGCGAGTCCGGAACCAGGCGTCTGATGATCGGGCGCACGGTTTCTGCGCCCAAAAACATCGTCTCTTCGATGCCGCGCGCCCTGAGCAACCGGTCGGTGAACACGTGCCCGCGTTCGCCGTCGGCGGTGAGTTGAATCTCGTCCACGGCGAGGAACGCGAACCGTCGGTCCATGGGCATGGCCTCGACCGTGCACAGGAAATAGTCGGCGTTGGCGGGAACGATTTTCTCCTCACCCGTGACCAGGGCGACGCGGGAGCGGCCTACGGACGCGGCCACCCTGTCGTAGATCTCTCTGGCCAACAACCTCAGGGGCAGCCCGATGATGCCTGTACGGTGGCCGAGCATTCGCTCCACCGCAAAATGCGTCTTGCCCGTGTTCGTGGGGCCAAGCAGGGCGGTGATCCGACCAGACGCGCCATTGGGACCAACGGAACTCATCTCGCCTAACATCGGCTCTCACGGCCCGAGATGCAACAATCGGCTCCGTGAGGATGTGATCCCCGGCCTGTCGCCGCGAATTTTCCCGAGCGGTGTGGAGGACGGCGGAAGGGCCGGCCTCGTAGGCCTCAGACCCCTCCACCGCGCCCAGGCACACCGAATCGTAACCCTCCGCGTGCAGCGTCTCGGCGTCCACGGCTCATGAGTGTCGCCAATCGGTCGTCGGGATCAGGCCAGCTTCGTTACTTCGAGCGCGCACAGGGTCTCGATGAGCTTCGCCATGTGGGACTTCACGGTCCGCATGTGAGGAAGCCGCCGGATTTCGGTTTCATCCATGTAGAGCGCCCGGTTGATCTCGATCTGAAGGGCATGCACGCCATTCGCCGGCCTACCATAGTGGCGAGTGATGTAGCCCCCGGCGTAGGGCGTGTTGCGGCGTACGGCGTATCCGAGAGAGGTCAGTAATTCTTCGACGGCATCCGTCAGAGCGGGCAGGCAGCTCGTGCCGTAACGGTCGCCCAAGATGACATCCGCCCGCTCGCGACCCGAATCCTTGTCCATGGGGCCGCCTACGGAGGGCATCGAATGGCAGTCGATGAGCACCGCGTGCTTGAAGGCATGACGCGTCGATTCCAGCAAGTCGGCAAGGGCGCGGTGATAAGGCAGATAGAACTCGTTGACGCGCCGCACGGCGTCCGAGAACCGGAGCTTACCACCGTAGATTTCCGCGCCGCTCGAGACGACGCGGGCGATGGTTCCGAGGCCTCCGGCCACTCTATAGGATCGCGTGTTCACATAGTCCGGCAGCTCTTCCTCGAACATCGTCGGGTCGAGCTCCCAGGCTTCCCGGTTGACGTCCAGATAGGCGCGCGGGAAGTTCGCGCGGATCAGAGGAACGCCATGGGACGGTGCATCTCCGAACAGTTCATCGACGAAACTGTCCTCGGACTTTCTCAGACTGTGGGGGTCGAGGCGCGATGCCGCGAGAAGATCGTCCGGGTAGTCGGAACCGCTGTGGGGTGAGGCGAAGACGTATGGCGACGACGCCCGCCGCGGTGTGAATACCTCAAACGGGGGCGGTGCAAAATCTATCGCCGCCTCAGGCACAGCTGCCACGACCTGACTATGTAGGCCGTGGTGTGCTCGCGGGCAAGCGAAAGCACGAGCGGGCCGATGGTTTTTTGCATCTACCCCTGATTTTCGGGCTGTGAGGATGCACCCCTTGCCTTGTCCGTGTGATCAAATTAAAACGCGACTCCTCGTGTATTGCCCGGCAAACTTCATGCCTGTGCTGGGTGGACAAGCTCGGCAGCGCGGAGAATGGGCGCGTAGCTCAGCGGGAGAGCACTTCGGTGACATCGAAGGGGTCGTAAGTTCAATCCTTACCGCGCCCACCATCTTCCTTTTGATGCAAGTCAACGGCGTCTTTGATCCCGGCCTTACGCCGGGCGTTCGGAAAGAGTCCACGCGGGAAGCCCCTGAGCGACTTCTTCCGGGAGGCCCGAGCGTGGCCGCTGCCGCTGGGCACGGGTCGCGGAAACCTGACGGGTGGGCGTCAAACTTGACAGGCTCCGCCGCCCTACCTATGTTTCGCGCCCGTTCGAGGCCGGTTGGACGCCGTGAGCGCATGAAGGTTGTCAACTCATTGAAGACCGCGAAGAAGCGGCACCGCAATTGCCGGGTGGTGCGCCGTCGCGGCCGCGTATATGTGATCAACAAGACGAATCGGCGATTCAAGGCGCGGCAGGGTTAAACCCCACCTGCACCTGATCGGCCCGAACCGCGCCACGGGTGCGGTTTCATGTTGCGTGGTCGCTGCGTGACATCGAATCCCCTGACACCCGTTCCCTCGGTGCGGATCGACGGTTCGCCGTCGTGAGCGGCAAGGAACTCCGAAGCGACTCCGGTCAAACCGGAACCGCTCTGGCGATCCCAATCCCCCCGTCGTATGGTTCTGCAAAGCGGAACGTGTCACAGCGCATGTGGATGGGAGCGGATTATGAGAATGCCGGAACCCGATGCCGACGTCATCGCCGGGCGAGACGCGCTCGTCGCCTCCCTTCGCGGTGTCCTGGCCGATGAGGGTGTGATCTGGAGCGACAACGAGCTCAAGGCCTATGAATGTGACGGCTTGACCGCTTACCGGCAGGTTCCTCTCGCCGTCGTGCTCCCGGAAAATACGCGGCAGGTATCGCAAGTTCTCGAGATTTGTTCCGAGCACGGCGCCAAGGTGGTTCCCCGAGGCGCCGGCACATCCCTATCCGGGGGCGCCATGCCGCTGGCCGACGGCGTGCTCCTTGGCCTTGGAAAGTTCAATCGCATTTTGGAAGTCGACCATGAGAATCGCTGCGCGGTCGTGCAGCCGGGCGTTTCCAACCTGGCGATCAGCGAGGCTGTGGCGGATGCGGGCTTTTACTACGCGCCCGACCCCTCAAGCCAGATCGTGTGCACGATCGGAGGGAACGTCGCGGAGAACTCCGGTGGCGTCCACTGCCTCAAGTATGGTGTCACGACCAACAATATTCTGGGCCTCGAAATCGTTCTCATGAACGGCGAGGTCATCCGCCTGGGTGGCAGGCACCTCGATCCGGAGGGCTATGACCTGATGGGGGTGGTGACGGGATCGGAAGGCCTGCTGGGCGTCATCACCGAGGTGACGGTGCGGATTCTCAAGAAACCGGAAGTTGCCCGAGCAGTGCTGGTCGGGTTTCCCGATATCGAGGACGGCGGCCAGTTCGTGGCCGACGTCATCGCCGCGGGGATCATTCCCGGTGGCATGGAGATGATGGACAAACCTGCGATCCATGCCGCCGAAGAATTTTGCCAAGCGGGCTATCCGATGGATGCGGAGGCCTTGGTGATCGTCGAGCTCGACGGTCACGCCATCGAGGTCGACCACCTGATCGAACAAGTCGAAAACATCGCCCACAAATGCCGCGCGTCTTCCGTACGAACCAGCCGGTCGGAAGAGGAACGCAACGCATTTTGGCTCGGACGCAAGTCGGCCTTCGGCGCGGTCGGACGAATTTCACCGGACTACTACTGCATGGACGGGACTATCCCGCGGCGCGCACTCCCGGAGGTCTTGCGGCGTACCGCCCAGATGTCGGCCCGGTTCGGTCTTCGCGTCGCCAACGTGTTCCACGCCGGGGACGGGAATCTGCATCCGCTGATCCTCTATGACGCCAACGTGCCTGGCGAGCTGGAAAAGGCGGAGGAGTTCGGGGCCGAGATCCTGAAACTTTGCGTCGAGATGGGAGGCGTGCTGACCGGTGAACACGGGGTCGGCGTGGAGAAGCGAGACCTCATGGGCGAGATGTTCACCGACGCCGATTTGGAGCAGCAGCAGCGCCTGAAATGCGCCTTCGATCCTGAAGGATCGTTGAATCCGGGCAAGGTGTTCCCCACCCTTCACCGCTGCGCCGAGCTCGGCCGCATGCACATTCATCGCGGCCAGCTACCGTTTCCCGACCTCCCTCGCTTCTAGGGGCGCCCCGACGACATGCCGGAGACCTTCCGACCGCGCGATGCCGACGAGGTCCGCGAGATCGTGGCGTGGGCGGCGGCAGAGGAATGCCCCCTGGAGATCCGGGGCGGCGGATCCAAGCAAGGCCTTGGGCGCCCAATGGCCAGCTGCGATGTGCTTGAGATCTCCGGTCTTAGCGGCGTGACCTACTATGAACCGACCGAGCTGGTGCTGGCCGCCGCCGCCGGCACGCCCCTCGCCGCCGTCGAGTCGGAGCTCACCCAAAACCATCAACGACTTGCGTTCGAGCCAGTGGATTATGGCCCGGTCACGGGCGGACCGGCGGATCGCTCGACGGTCGGGGGCATCGTCGCCTGCAACATCTCGGGACCGCGGCGAGTCCAGGCCGGAGCGGCGCGCGATCACTGCCTGGGCGTGAACGGCGTATCCGGACGGGGAGAAGCCTTCAAGTCCGGAGGGCGGGTGGTCAAGAACGTGACCGGTTACGATCTCTCGAAGCTGATGACCGGGTCCTACGGCACTCTGGCGACTCTGACGGAGGTGACGTTCAAGGTTTTGCCAATTCCGGAGAAAACCCGAACCGTCCTGATCTACGGACTCGACCAAGCCACGGGCATCGCGGCACTGGGCAAAGCCTCCGCGAGCGGCCTCGAACCGACGGCGCTCGCCCACCTGCCGGCGTCCACGGCCTCCCGATCAACGGTCGACCATGTCTCGGGGCCGGACAACAGCGTCACCGCGATACGAATCGAAGGGCTGGCTCCATCCGTGAAGGCGCGATGCACATCGTTCCGGGAATTGTTCGGGTCGGCAGGCGATACCGAGGAGCTTCACGGACACCACTCGGATACGTTGTGGCGGGAGATCGGTGAAGTGAAGCTGTTGCCCGCAACCGATGGCGTGTTGTGGCGCCTTTCCGTGCCACCGACGACCGCGGCTGGCGTCGTCTGGGAAATTACGGAGGCATTGCCGAAAGCAAGCGATGCCCACGCCATGTTCGATTGGGCGGGCGGCCTGATCTGGTTGATGATCAAGGGCGTCGAAGATGCGGCTCATGAAATCACGCGAGGCGCCATTGCCACCGGGGGTGGACACGCCACGTTGATTCGGGCGCCTGAGGAGATTCGGGGGCGGGTTCCCGTGTTCCAGCCCCGAGACCCCGGGCTTGCCGCATTGAACGCAAGAGTCAAAAAGGGATTTGATCCGCGCGGCATCCTTAATCCCGGCCGCATGTCGGCCGACTACTGAGGGGTGGCGGAAATATGCAGACCCGCTTTTCCGAAGAACAACTTGCCGACCCGCTGATCGCGGACGCGAACCGCGTGTTGCGGAAGTGCGTTCACTGCGGATTCTGTCTCGCGACCTGCCCGACCTATGTCCTGCTCGGGGACGAACTGGATTCACCGCGGGGACGCGTCTATCTCATGAAGGAGATGCTGGAAACCGGTGGTCCCCCTCCGGTGGAAACCGTCAAGCACATCGATCGCTGCCTCTCCTGTCTGTCGTGCATGTCGACTTGCCCCGCCGGGGTCGACTACATGCGCCTCGTCGACCAGACGCGCGTCCATATCGAAGCGACATTCCGCCGGCCCTGGCAAGACCGCTGGTTGCGGCGCTTTCTGGGCTGGGTGCTGGTTAGGCCGCCGGCACTTCGCATCGCCATGTCGGCGGGCGGCCTGGCGCGTTGGTTTGCCGCATTGATGCCGCCGCGCCTGGCGGTCTTGGCACGCCTGTCACCTGGCCTGGTCGGTGGTCCGGCACCGGTCGTCCGTGCCGGTCGCTATCCTCCGAAGGGCGAACGGCGCATGCGGGTAGCTCTGTTGACCGGCTGCGTCCAATCGGTGACGGGGACGGAGATCCACGAGGCGACGGTGCGCCTCTTGCGGCGGCACGGATGCGAGGTGGTGATCACCGAAGGTGCGGGCTGCTGTGGGGCGCTCAATCTTCACCTCGGCGACGAACACGCGGCACTGCAGTCCGCGGAACGAAGCGTCCGGTCGTGGTGGCGTGAAATCCAGGGTCACGGTCTCGATGCGATCGTCATCAACGCTTCCGGGTGCGGCACCGTGATCAAGGACTATGCACACCTGTTCCGGAATCGCTCGGAGCTTCAAGAGGCCGCGTTAGCCGTGTCCGAGCGCGCCGTAGACGTCAGCGAGTTGCTATTGCGTCTGGGATTGAAACCGACGCCGGCCAAATCGAAGGTCGTGGCCTATCACGATGCTTGTTCCCTCCGCCACGGACAGCAACTTACGGAGCCGCCACGCCAGCTGCTCACGGAGGCGGGGTTCGATGTCCGTTCGCCAACTGAGGGGCACTTGTGTTGCGGTTCCGCCGGCACCTACAACATGCTTCAGCCGGCAATCGCGTCGAAGCTCGGATCGCGCAAAGCCGCGAATCTGGAACGGGTCGAACCCGACGTCATCGCAGCGGGCAACCTCGGCTGCATCGTGCAGATCGGGGCATATACCGATCTTCCGGTGGTCCATACGGTGGAACTTCTGGATTGGGCGACGGGCGGTCCCCCACCGCCCGCGATGTCACAAGGCGCGCGCGCGTGAAAGCGTACGTGGAAGTGAATTGGCCGCGACCGCCCGAGGAAGTATGCTGTCGCGCATGCGGAAATGGCTCACGGCACTCGTCGTGGTGTTCGGTCTTTGGGGACTGACGGTGGCATCATCCGAGGCGCGGCAGGAAGATCCCCGCCTCGACGCACTCTTCGACCGTCTTCACAGCGTCGAAGAGGGTACTGAGGCAAAACTGGTGATGACCATGATCTGGCAAATCTGGTCGGAATCGGGAAGCCCCACGGTCGATCTTCTGTTCTCACGCGGCATTCAGGCCATGAACCGGCAGGAGTTCGATACGGCTTTGGCCATGCTCAACTCCGTGGTCGAGATCGATCCCGAGTTCTCGGAAGGATGGAACGCGCGTGCGACCCTGCACTACATCATGGGGAACTACGAGCATTCGATTCGTGACATCGATCGCACGCTGTCGCTTGAGCCGCGCCATTGGGGAGCGTTGTCGGGCCTGGGCATGATCTACCAGGATACCGAACGCGAGGAGGAGGCCATCGAAGCCTATCGCCGCGCGTTGGCGGCAAATCCGCATCTGCCGGGCGCCAAGTCCGCCATCGAGTTCCTCACCCAGAAGGTCAAAGGCCGCGAACTCTAGAGCGGTTCCAGTTTGACCGGAACCGCCACGGAGCGGGTTTTCCCGCTAGGCGACCGAAGCGATATAGAGGGTATTCGTGGCGCCGGGCGTGCCGAACGGCACGCCGTAGGTGACGACCAACGTGTCCCCCGGCTTGGCGAAGCCCTGCTCGCGCGCGATGCGGCAGGCGCGCTCGTCCATGTCGTCAAAGTCCGTTGCATCGTCCGTGTGTACGCTATGCACGCCCCAGACAAGCGCGAGCTGCCTTGCCGTGCGAAGGTCGTGGGTGAGCGCCAGCACCGGCACACCCGGGCGTTTGCGCGCCGCCCGCAGCGCAGTGGCGCCCGTCGACGTGAAGGTCACCGCCGCAGCGGCGCCCAGAGTGTCCGCGACCTGGCGGGCCGCGGCGCTCAGCGCATCCACGTGGGTCGCCTCGGGCTCCGCCCATTCCGCGTTGAGGATCGGAAGATAGAGAGGGTCCCGTTCCGCCTGTGCAGCGATGCGGCTCATCGTGGTCACCGTATCGACGGGATATTCCCCGGTGGCCGTCTCGGCGGAGAGCATCACCGCGTCCGCACCGTCATAGACGGCCGTAACCACATCGGAAACCTCTGCCCGGGTCGGAGTCGAGGCGTGAATCATCGACTCCAGCATCTGTGTAGCGACCACCACGGGTTTTCCGGCCGTGCGGGCGGCCCGCACGATCTGCTTTTGCAGACCTGGAACCGTCTCAAGGGGAAGTTCGACGCCAAGATCGCCACGCGCGACCATGATGCCATCCGCCAGATCGATGATCTCCGCCAAGCCGTTGACGGCGGACGGTTTCTCGATCTTCGCCATCAGTGCGGCGCGGCGCCCAACCAGTTTGCGCGCCTTCTCCACGTCGGCGGACTGCTGAACAAACGAGAGGGCAACCCAATCCACGCCCCGTTCGAGGGCAAACTCGAGATCGTCGCGATCCTTTCCCGTGAGAGGGGCGATGGGCAGCACGGCGCCGGGAAGATTCACGCCCTTATGTGCCGAAAGCTCGCCGCCGGATATCACAACCGTCTCGGCCGTTGCTCCGGTCACCCGTTCGACCTGCAACCGGATGCGCCCGTCGTCTACTGATATGTGAGACCTCCGCTGCAGGGCCTGAAACAGCTCCGGATGGGGAAGCGGCGCCCTGGTTTCATCGCCGGGCTCGTCGCTCGAATCGAGCGTGAACAAGGCTCCTTTCTCGAGCGTGACCTTGTCGGACTTCAGTTCGCCGATCCGCAGCTTAGGGCCCTGCAAGTCGACGATGATGCCGATCGGCCGGCCCGTGTCTTTCTCTACGGCCCGTATGGCGTTGAGCGCGGCCTCGTGAACGTCGTGCTCACCGTGGCTGAAATTCAGCCGAAATACGTCGGCGCCCGCATCGAACAGCTCCCGAATGATCTCGGGAGTGCTGCTCGCGGGCCCGAGCGTCGCGATGATCTTTGCAGAGCGGAGGCGCCTCATCGCCACAGGTTAAGGTGTTGACGGGTTGCGAACCAGTGTCGAAGCACATCGCCAACAAGGAACTTGCGGCCACCTCATGGCCGGTTCGTGAGCGATGATTATGTCGGATCGATGAGGATGGCTCGGAAATCGTTCACATTGGTGAGAGTGGGTCCCGGTTTCACCAGATCTTCAAGAAGGGCGAAAAATCCATACGAGTCGTTGTTGTCGAGGTATTTCTCCGGCTCGAGGCCCAGCGTTCGTGCCCGTGACAGCGTATCCGGGAACACCATAGCTCCTGCATTGTCCTTGCTGCCGTCGATTCCGTCCGTATCACAAGCGATGGCCGAGATTCCACCTGTGCCTGACAGTTCGATTGCGAGTGCCAGCGCATATTCCGTGTTGGGGCCGCCGTCCCCGGTTCCCTGGATTGTGACCGTCGTTTCGCCGCCGGACAGCAGCACCAAGGCTTTTCCACGTGCACCGTATTCACGTGCCAGGACGCCGTGGGCCCGAGCCACCTCGCGCGCTTCGCCTTCGATCGCATCACCCAGCACGATCGATTCGATTCCCACCTCCTCCGCCACGTGCGCGGCCGCTGCGAGCGCACGGTCGGCGTCGGCGACGATGCGGAAACTCGCCGACTCCAAGCTCGGATCACCGGGCTTCGGTGTTTCGTCAGACGCTTTCCGAAGGTGGCACGCAACGTGAGACAACGGGTCGATACCGAATTTCTCCAGGACCTCAAGGGCGTCGGTGAAAGTTGTCGGGTCGGCGACGGTCGGGCCGGATGCGATGACGGAGGGATCGTCTCCAGCGACGTCGGAGATAGCGAGCGTAACGATGGGAGCTGGATGGGCCGCAGCGGCCAAGCGCCCGCCCTTCACGGCCGAGAGATGCTTGCGGAGGCAATTGATTTCGCCGATCGTCGCGCCGCGGGCGATGAGAGCCCGTGTCACCTTCTGCTTGTCGTCGAGGGACAGTCCTGGAGCCGGCAGGCTCAGCAGGGCGGACCCCCCGCCGGAGAGGAAGCAGAGGATCAAGTCCCGAGGACCGCAGTTCCGGACCAACTCCAGTATCCGGTTCGCGGCGGTGACGCCTGCCTGATCGGGGATCGGGTGTCCGGCCTCGATGACGTCTATGCTGCCGATTCGGTTCTCCTTCTGGCCATGGCCGTAGCGCGTGACGACGACACCCCGGGCGGTATCGCCGTATCGCATCACGGCCACGCGCGCCATGGCAGTGGCGGCCTTTCCGGCACCGATGATGACCAAGTCACCGGCAGGGATGTCGGGAAGGTGGGCGCCAAGGCACCGCGCCGGCTGGACCGCGTCGACAGCCCTCCGAAACATCTCACCCAGCAGTTCCGCTTCAGGCCGGCTCATGTCCTGGCGGGCCTCGGTCATGCCGAACGCCGGTCCTCGTCCGTACCGCCGGTCGGTTCCAGGGTTGCGCGCCGGGCGATGACGATGGAGGCCAGAACTATCGCTCCGCCGGCCGCTTGCAGGGATCCAAGGAATTCGTCGAGGACGAACCAGGCGAGAATTGCCGCCACCAGAGGCTCGAGAAGGATGACGAGCGACGAGAAACCGGCCGGCAGATGAGCGAGCGCATAAGCGATGGCGCCCTGTCCCCCCGCGTGGGAGAGCCAGGCAAGCGCAAGAAGAATGCTCCAGCCATACAGGCTCGGGGCCATGAGACTCTCACCGGACACGACAGCCAGCGGCAGAAGCGCCGCAGCCGTCACCAGACTGGACCACGCCATGATTGTCGCGGCGGAGAGGCGCGACCTCAGGTGTTTGACCGTAAGTTGATAGGCCGCCCAGAACATGCCCGTCACCACGCCAATCCCATCACCCAGGATGTGGGCGCGGTCGAGTTCGAAGCTGCTCCCAACTACCATCGTCGTGCCGAAAAAGGCGATCAGCAGGGCCACTAGAAATAGCGGCGTAATCCGCTCGCCGAACACCACCCGAGCGCCGATGGTGACGAAAATCGGTGCAGTGTTGGCGAACAAGGTGGCGTTGGCAACCGAGGTCAGCGTCACCGACCAATGCCACGTCACGAGGTCTCCGGCGAAGAATATCCCGGCCAGCACCAGCAGCCAGACGTCACGGCGACTGGACCGCCGTGAT
This sequence comes from Alphaproteobacteria bacterium, assembly GCA_021296255.1. GTDB lineage: Bacteria > Pseudomonadota > Alphaproteobacteria > UBA2966 > UBA2966 > UBA2966. Next base: position 28,080 of record JAGWAU010000017.1, read on the forward strand.
TTAGATTCATTTGAATGCGTGCCGCCGTTCTCGAGAGCCGTCCAAGCGAACAGCACGGGCAAGGCCAGGAATGCGCGATGGAATGCCGTGGCCGTCGGACCCAACTCGCTGAGGCGCACGAAGATGGGTGAAAGCGCGACGAGCAACGCACCGACGACAAGAATCACAAGGCCTGGACGGGCAGCCGGTAAGTTGGCCATGGGAGTACACGAACTGTCGCCGTGAGTGGAGAGCGATCAATACTCCGACGGCCTCACCTGAGCCAGCAATTAACTCGGCCGGTCGACGGACCGCACCGCGCCATCGGCTTGCAAGGCTCGTGGCGGATTGTCTCGTCGCTTTGCGGCGCAGGCGATTCCAGTATCATACGGCGCCATGACCGACGCATACGGACAGGTGGATGCCGATGCCTTCGCCGCCGACCTATCCCCATTCGAAACGTTGAACGAAGCGGGAACGGCAGATATCCTGCTGGTTTGTGATCACGCGTGCAACGTCTTGCCCGTGACCTACGGCACGCTGGGTCTCGATCCCGAACTATTGAGCCGTCATATCGCGTTCGATATCGGTGCGGCGGATATCACACGGCGTATGTCGAAGGCGTTGGATGCCCCGGCCGTTCTGTCCGGCTACTCACGCCTGCTGATCGACTGCAATCGTCAACCCGGACACGTGACGTCGATTCCCGAGATCAGTGACGGAATCGAAATTCCTGACAACAGGGGACTCGATGCCGCCGAGGTCGAACACCGCCAAGCCAGATATTTCCGCCCGTTTCATGGTGCGGTAGACGCGGCGTTGAAGGGATTTGTCGCCCGAGGCGTGGTGCCTGCCTATGTCGCCGTGCACAGCTTTACGCCGATCATGCACGGGTATGAACGGCCGTGGCACGTGGGCATCTTGTGGAACCGCGACCCACGCTTGGCGCAGCCCCTGATCGAGGCGCTGTCGGAATGGCCGGACGTTGTCGTCGGCGAGAATCAGCCCTATTCGGGCAGGGACTCTCAGGGCTATTCGATCCACGCGCATGGCGGCGACCGGGGCATTCCCAACGTGCTGATCGAGGTTCGGCAGGATCTCGTGGATACCCGTCACGGCGCGGAACTTTGGGCGGCGCGGATCGGGCAAACCGTCGCCGCCGTCGTGAGGCAGGAAGGCCCCTTCGAAATCGAACACTACTGAGGGAGGGCGGCATGGCCCTCAAAGAGCCGGCGTTCACGATGGGAATCGAAGAGGAATACCTCCTGGTCGATCGGGAGACCCGCGACCTTTGCGCGGAGCCGCCGCCGTCAATGATGAAGGACTGCGAGAAAAGGCTGACGGGTCAGGTGAGTCCCGAGTTCCTGCAGGCGCAGATCGAGGTCGAAACCCGCGTGTGCGGATCTATCGCCGAAGCCCGGGCCGATCTTTCGCACCTGCGCACGACCGTAGCGGAAGTGGCCAACCAACACGGTCTCGCGCCGATCGCTTCGGCGACACACCCGTTTGCCCGCTGGCACGATCAAAAGCATACCGACAAGGAGCGCTACAACGTGTTGGCCAGGGATATGCAGGCACTCGCCTATCGCCTGCTGATTTGCGGCCTCCACGTCCACATCGGAATAGAGGATGAGGACTTGCGCATCGATCTGATGGGCCAGGCGCGCTATTTCATGCCCCATCTGCTCGCGCTGAGCTCGTCCTCGCCGTTCTGGGAAGGACTGGAAACGGGCCTGATGTCCTACCGGCTGAGCGTATTCGACGGGTTGCCGCGAACCGGCATTCCGGATCTGTTCGACAGCTACGGTGAATATCAGCGCCTCGTCAGCCAGATGGCGTCGGCAGGCCTGATCGAGGATGCCAGCAAGCTGTGGTGGGACGTGCGTCCCAGCGCCAGCTTTCCCACGCTCGAGATGCGTATCTGCGACATGTGTACCCGTCTCGACGATGCGATCACGATTGCCGCCATCTACGTGTGCCTGATGAGGATGCTGTATCGCCTTCGCCAGGGAAACCAGAGCTGGCGCATGTATCCGCGAACTCTCATCCACGAGAATCGGTGGCTGGCGCAGCGCTATGGGCTGCGCGGGGAGCTCGTCGATTTTGGCAAGGGCGAATTGGTTCCCTATGCCGAACTGCTGGAAGAGATCATCGAGATCATTCGCGAGGATGCGGAGGAACTGGGCTGTGTCGCGGAGGTCGAGCATGCGCGGGACATCGTAGCGCGCGGGACGAGCGCCCAGCACCAGCTCGCCGTTTACAGATCGGCATTGGACGCAGGCGCGGAAACGGCCGAAGCGCTGCGTGCAGTCGTCGACTGGTTGATCGAGGAAACCATTATCGGCGTCGGAGAATGAACGCCGACACCATGCCTCGCCGAACGTGACATGCCGGTCCACGCCTTCCAAGCGCTGGTGAAATCGACGGGGAGCCGCAACGTCCGGCGATCACGGGAACATCCTGGAGCCGCGGCCCGCGGCTGGTCTCGCGATCGTTGTCGCGGTATGAGTCAAGAAATTCCGAATACCAGTCACGGAGGTTCGACATGGACGAAAAGGCACTGGATGAAATGACCCGTACGGAGCTCGAAGCGGCGGCATTCCGCACGCTCGTCGATCATCTGAAGGAGAGGACGGATGTTCAGAACATCGATCTCATGAATCTCGCCGGCTTCTGCCGAAACTGTTTGTCGAAATGGTATCGCGCGGAGGCAGAGGACCGGGGTCTCGAGATGAGCTACGACGATGCCCGGGAAATCATCTATGGCATGCCGTACGCGGAATGGAAGTCCCAGTACCAGGCCGAGGCCACGCAGGAACAGCTCGCGGCGTTCGGCGAGGCGTCGAAAGAGCCGCACTCATAGGCCGGACCGTACCGCACGGCGCCTTGCCGGGCTGTCCCCTGCCGCGTTCGGGTTTCGCGGCTTCCGGCGTTGCGAGGGGATGTCACCGACGCTCCGGTTGCAATCGTGCGGTATCGATCGATTTGACTTGAGATCGGCCTTTCCCATACTTGCCTTGGGCGGTCTTCGCGCATGCAGAAAGCAGTGAGATGAGCGACAGCACCGACGCCTCGATCGAAAACTGGCGCGCGCTGGCGGAAAGAGAACTCAAAGGACGCGTTCCCGACCAACTCGTGTGGACGACGCCCGAGGGCATCGATGTGAAGCCGCTCTATACCGCGGCCGATCTGGAACAAGTCGAGATCGGTGCGCTTCCGGGCTTCGCTCCGTTCACCCGTGGACCGCGCGCCACCATGTACGCGGGACGGCCGTGGACGGTTCGGCAGTATGCCGGTTTCTCCACCGCCGAGGAGTCGAACGCGTTCTATCGCCGCAATCTGGCTGCCGGACAGAAAGGACTGTCCGTCGCGTTCGATCTCGCCACGCACCGCGGCTACGATTCCGATCACCCGCGCGTGGTGGGCGACGTGGGCAAGGCCGGCGTCGCCATCGACTCCGTCGAGGACATGAAACGCCTGTTCCAAGACATCCCGCTTGGCGAGATGAGCGTCTCGATGACCATGAACGGCGCCGTACTGCCGGTATTGGCGGGATACATCGTGGCCGCGGAGGAACAGGGTGTCGGCCAAGCCGAGCTTACGGGGACCATCCAGAACGACATCCTCAAGGAGTTCATGGTCCGCAATACCTACATCTACCCGCCGGAACCCTCCATGCGGATCGTTGCGGACATCATCGGGCACACCGCCGCCAACATGCCGCGGTTCAACTCCATCTCCATCTCCGGCTATCACATGCAGGAAGCCGGCGCGACATCCGTGCAGGAGCTGGCGTTCACGCTGGCGGACGGCGTCGAGTACGTGCGCGCGGCCCTGTCCAACGGTTTGAACATCGATGAGTTTGCCCCGCGCCTGTCGTTTTTCTTCTGCATCGGCATGAATTTCTTCATGGAGATCGCCAAGCTTCGGGCTGCCAGGAAGCTCTGGGCCGAACTCATTGCGCCGTTCAACCCCCGAGATCCGCGCTCGTTGATGCTGCGGACCCACTGCCAGACCAGCGGGGTCTCGCTCACGGAGCAGGACCCTTACAACAACATCGTCCGCACGGCCTATGAAGCCCTGGCGGCCGCGATGGGCGGGACGCAGAGCTTGCACACCAATGCCTTCGATGAAGCCCTGGCCCTGCCCACGGAGGCATCGGCGCGCGTCGCCCGAAACACGCAGCTGATCCTGCAGGAAGAGACGGGCATCACGAGGGTCGTCGATCCTCTGGGCGGCAGCTACTACGTCGAGTCATTGACCCATTCGATGGCCGTGGAGGCGAAGAAGGTCATCGACGAGGTCGAAGCGCTGGGCGGCATGACCAAGGCCGTCTCCGAGGGGATGCCCAAGATGCGTATCGAGGAAAGCGCGGCGCGGAAACAGGTGCGTATCGACCGTGGCGAAGAGGTAATCGTTGGCGTCAACAAGTACCTTTCCGAGGATAGCTCGGCCGATGTCGAGCTTTTGGAGATCGACAATGCCAAGGTTCGGCGACAACAGATCGAGCGTTTGCAGCAGGTGCGCCGCTCGCGCGACAATGCCGCGACCGAGGCCGCACTCCGGGCTTTGGAGAATGGCGCGCGGCAGGACGGTAACCTTCTGGCACTTTCCATCGAAGCGGTTCGAGCCCGTGCCACTGTCGGCGAGGTGTCGGACACGCTCGAACGTATCTTCGGGCGCCATCGGGCAGAGGCCCGGAGCGTGACCGGCGTGTACGGCGGCGCTTATGCGGGGGATGACGGCTTCGTCCGCATTCAGCGTGAAACGGAGGCTTTTGCAAGAGACGAGGGCCGGCGTCCGAGAATCCTGATCGCCAAGCTCGGACAGGACGGGCACGACCGGGGCGCGAAGGTGATTGCGTCCGCGTTCGCGGATATCGGGTTCGACGTCGACATCGGGCCCCTGTTTCAAACACCGGAAGAGGCCGCCAGGCAAGCCATCGAGAACGACGTGCACGTCATTGGTGTTTCCTCGCAGGCGGCCGCGCACAAGACGCTGGTGCCGCAACTCATCGACGAGTTGAGCGCGCAAGGAGCCAGGGACGTCGTCGTCGTGGTCGGTGGCATCGTGCCCCCGAAGGACTACGACGAGTTGAAGTCAGTCGGCGTCTCCGCCGTCTATGGACCGGGCACCAATATCACCGAGGCGGCTTCGGAGGTCATCGGACTCATTCAACGCCGCGCCCAGGCGGCGTAGCCCCTCCGCCCTTGAACCGCCACGGGCCTGTGTCATCCGCGGGTTGGTCAGGTACACCAGTCTCTACGCAACCCGATGAGCATTTCGTTCGTCTCCGACGCCGTGCAAGATTACGGTCATCAGCAGGAGGGCGCCTGGTTTTCGATGGCCGGGAGCGTGCCGTCGTGGCTCGACAGGCGATCGGACCGGTCCGATCGCATGCCCGACCGACTGAGCCGATCGTCGGTTATTTCGTTCCGTAAAGCCGGTCCCCGGCATCCCCAAGGCCGGGAATAATGTAGCCGTGGTCGTTCAGGTGGTCGTCGATTGCGGCCGTAAAGATCGGTACGCCGGGGTGGGCCTCCTGGAATGCCATTACGCCCTCGGGCGCCGCAAGCAGGCACAGGAACTTAATGCTTTTTGCGCCCGCCTCCTTGAGGCGCGCCACCGCGGCAATCGCGGAATTCCCCGTCGCGAGCATGGGATCAGCGACGACGACCATGCGATCCTCGAGATAGCCCGGCACCTTGAAATAGTATTCGACCGCCTCCAGGGTTTCCGGATCACGATAGAGGCCGATGTGTCCGACGCGAGCCGCAGGCACGAGGTCCAGCAAACCATCGAGGAGCCCGGTTCCGGCCCGAAGGATGGAAACCAGAACCAGTTTCTTGCCTTCCAGTTTCGGCGACTCCATCGGCGCCAGAGGCGTCTCGATCATCTGCATGGTGAGCGGAAGATCGTGAAGGACTTCATACCCCAGAAGCAGCGCGATCTCGCGGAGCAGTTGGCGGAATTCCGCAGTTCCCGTGTCGCCAGCCCGCATCAGCGTCAGTTTGTGCCTGACCAGAGGATGATCGACGACAGTGACGTCCCGGGACATGTTTCGTTTCCTTCCGGTTTCCGAAATTTTCTAGAACACGGTACCATCGCTCAAGACCTGGATCGGTGGTGCGCCGCCCTCGCGTCGCCCTTCCGCGATGCGGCGCCCAGCCTGCCACGTGCCCCCCTCCAGGACCTTGGCGAGCGGAAATGCCTCCGCATCGACCCCCAGATTGCGCCGAAGCGGGTCGGCGATCCGGTCGAGCAGAGCGACGGTCAGCGCGCGCCATTCGACCACGATCTCCGAGTCGATCGTGTGTGCTTCGGCGGTCACTGCCTTGTGCTTCGGTTGCAGCACGTCCAGATCGACGAAGAGGCCGCCATTACGGTACTCCGCCAGGCCGGTCAGGTCGTCGAGGCCGATAACGGTTACACCTACCTCCTCCAGCGGCTCGATGAGGGAGTAAGTCAGCCATTGCGATAGTTTGTGGAAAGGAACGAAGCCATTGCTTGGGTCGTCGGCATGGACTGCCGGGTGCCGCCATGTGTCCCCGAGATTGACGCCCCCCAATTCGAGGCGACCGGGCCATAGCTGTCCCAGCCCCTCGAGGACTACGTTCAGAATCTCGCTGGCGCGGATCGATCCGTCCTCGGCGCCCGCGACGAGCTGATCGAACAGGCTCCCAAGACGTGCCTCTCTTCCCCCGTCACCGCCAAAGAAGTCGGAGCGCCCGCGAATCACGTGGGCCAGTCGATGCAGAAGGTGGGTGCGGCTCTTGAGCCCAACCAAAGGATTCTCGGCGGTTACTTGAAATGCCGTCGCGAGATCCTGCTCCGTGAGCGCTGCCAGCGCGTCGGGGTTGACGCGAAACGGGGCATCGGCGTCCGAGGACAACAGACCGGACGTGAAGAGGTCGATGCTCGCGACTGCAAGCCCCTCGGATCGGGAATATACTTCTCCCGAATCGGGTTCGACGTAGCGCCACTCGGTCCCCGCTCCGGCATCGAGCAAGGTGCTTATGACCGCGAGATCAAGCCGGGTCCGACCGGCCTCAAACGTCGTGGCGCTATCCAGGCGGTCATGAATTCCTTGCCACCTGTCGCGGCCGCCCACCGAGAAATGTCGCCAACGGCTGTGTAACGGCACGACGAGCCCCGGATATCTCTCCCGGACCACATCGGCGACATATGCGGCCGCGTCGTCGATTCGGTCAAGGTCCAGCGCAAAATGCGTCAGCCTGTTCCCTTCTGCGGCCGCAAGCACCTGAGCGGCGCGTTGCCGAACCGCCGGAGTGGTCATCAAGCGTGCCGCTGCGGCGCGGCCGTCTTCAGCGTCCGTCAACGGGCCGGTCCAGCCTAATCGTGCAGATCGCGGCCTTTCGCTTCGGCCAGTTCTTCGTCCGTCGGCGGACCATCGTGGCTGAAATACCCGGCAGCCTTCTTTGCTTCGATTTCAACTTGGGCATCCATGGGCACGAGTTCGTCTGGAATGGGAATGCGTTCGACGATATCGATCCCTTGCCGAGTGATCGCGCCATGTTTGGCGTCGCTCATGGACACGAACCGGTCGATCTGAGTGACACCAAGCCAATGCAGGACGTCGGGCATCAACTCCTGGAAACGCAAGTCCTGGACTCCGGCGATGCATTCGGTACGCTCGAAATAAGTCTCGGCCCGGTCGCCACCTTTCTGCCGCTTGCGAGCGTTGTAGACGAGAAATTTCGTAACCTCGCCGAGCGCGCGCCCCTCCTTGCGGTTGTAAATGATGAGCCCGGCACCACCTTCCTGCGCCGTCTCGATGCAGACCTCGACGCCATGGGCAAGATAGGGCCGACAGGTGCAGATATCGGAGCCGAACACATCGGATCCGTTGCACTCGTCGTGCACGCGGCAGGCCAGCTTGCCGGCAGATGAAGTCAGCGCAGCCATGTCGCCGAAGCAGTACACCGTGATGCCGCCGATGGGTGGCAGAAACATCTTGAGGTCGCGACGGGTAACAAGCTCCGGGAACATGCCGCCGGAGTGCTCGAACAGACTCCGCCGAAGATCACTTTCAACCACGCCAAAGCGCTCGGCGATGCCGGGTAGGTACCAGACGGGCTCAATCGCCGCCTTCGTCACGCGCACGCTTCCCGTGTCGACCAGGATGTCGCCGTCGGCTTTCAACCGACCTTCGCGCATCGCCTCCTTGATCTCCGGCATGTTGACGTGAGCCCGGGTCACAGCAATGGTGGGGCGAATGTCCCACCCTTCTTCCAACTGATCGGCGAAGGCTTCGCTCACAACGTGTCCGTAAGGGTCGAGAGAGACGATTTTCTCCGACCGCCGCCATTGTGGATGCGGTCCGATTGGTTCTGCCGGGGCGGTGTCGGTCAGGTCAGGGACGTGCACGGGATCAAGCGTTCCAGCGGCGACGGCCACGGCTCGGTAAAAGCCGTAAGCTCCGGAATGGGTTCCGATTACATTGCGCCGGGCGGGGTCGGCTAGCGAGGATACGATAGGGCCTCGCTCCCTAGGCGAGGTTGCCCCCCAATTGACGGGTGGCGGTTTGTCGCCAGTACCGCCCGGGTGGGACGCGAGGACGATGTGCCTCTTCGTTGCGGATGTCATCGTATTCATGACAGACCTCGATGGCCGACGGTCGATTGCGGTCGCGCGCGATACCCTCGTCATTCCCGGCACGAATTCGGTGCGGGAGGCAGAACTCTAGGTGAACGGTGCCAAAACCGCTAACTGAAAAGTTCAAGACCCAGAGCCACTTAGCACCAAAATACAAAGAATCGGCGGTTCATCCGGCAGATTCCTCGACCACTACTCGATGCCCCGCACCTCCGACCGGTGGATTGAGCAAATGAATCTCAGTCCAACGGAGAACGTCGTCCTGTCTTGAAACAGCAGACTGTCCTCGACGGACTGGTACGGGAACTCTCGCTGTGCCTGCCTACCCGCCGACGCACGATCGCTTGTCATGAATCGTCGCTAGAGGCATGCTACTCCCTGCGATTGTGGGGTTTTCTACACCCACGGGGCTGAGGCTTCGATGTTAGACAAGGCGCGCGACCGCAAGACGGAACGCATCGAGCAGATCGTCGAACACCTGCGGGCGCGCATGGACAAGAAGCGGGCTCCGTCCGTGGAGCGGTTCGTTCGTCTGTATTATCAGCGGGCGACGGCGGCCGACTTGGCAGAGAACTCGGCGGAGAATCTCTACGGCGCAGCCTTCAGCCTCTGGAAATTTGCGGAACAAAGGGACCCCGGTGTTCCGAAGGTCCGTGTCCTCAACCCGCGCGTCGACGAGCAGGGGTGGAAGTCCTCGCATACGGTTATCGAAATCGTCACCGACGACATGCCGTTCCTGGTCGATTCGATCACCGCCAATCTCAATCGTAAGGGCTACACCGTCCACTTGGTGATCCACCCCATCGTGCGGGTCAAGCGTGATGCCAAGGGTCGACTGCTGGAAGTGGTCAGCGCGAAGTCGGGGTCCGAAGCGGCGAATGTCGTCGCCGAATCCCATATGCACGTCGAGATCAGCGCGCAATCCTCGCCGGAGGTGCTCGACCAAATCCAGGAGTCGATTCATAAGGTTCTCGTCGACGTTCAGCATGCGGTAGAGGATTGGCGTCTCATGCTGGCGAAGGTGGACGAAGCCATCGCCGATCTCAGAGAAAACCCACCACCGGTCGCGGCGGAAGAGACCGAAGAGACAATCTCGTTTCTCGAGTGGTTGGCCGATAACCACTTCACCTTTCTCGGTTATCGTGAATACACCCACAGGTCGACGGCCAAACGCGCATTCCACAAGGCTGTCGCAGGTTCAGGACTCGGGGTGCTGCGCAATCCCGACTTTCACGTCTTGGCGGATACCAGGGGCGGTCTGACGGAGTTGTCGCCCGAGGTCCAGTATTTTCTAGGCCTTTCCGAGCCCGTCATCGTCACCAAAGCCAATATCCGTTCCACGGTGCATCGTGCCGTCCACATGGACTACATCGGGATCAAGGCCTTCGACGAGAAGGGCAAGGTCATCGGGGAGCGCCGGTTCATAGGCCTTTTCACCTCCGCGGCCTACAACCAGATCCCCGAACAGATTCCTTTCCTCCGGCGCAAGGTCCGACGGACGATCGAGATGTCAGGCCTCGCCGTCGCGAGCCACGACGGGAAGGCCCTCGCCAACATCCTCGATACCTTTCCCCGCGACGAGCTGTTCCAGATTTCGGAAGAACAGCTTCATGACACGGCCATGGGAATTCTCGAAATCCACGAGCGTCCACGAATCAGCGTGTTCTACAGACGCGATCCGTTCCGTCGCTACGTTTCCTGTCTGGTGTACGTCCAGACCTATCGACACAGCACCGAACTCACCGAACTCATCGGAAAGGCCATCGCTCAGGCGTTCAACGGCTACGTATCGGTGTCCTTTATTCATGTCGGGGATTCACCTCTCGCGCGGATTCAGTACATCATCGCCACCAAGGAGAAGGAAAGGCCGGAGCCGCCCCGCGAAGAACTCGAAGAGCTTCTTCGCGTCGTAGCTCGGACTTGGAGAGAGAATCTCCACGATGAACTGCTCGAGCGGTTCGGCGAAGAACGCGGCATTCGACTCTGGCATAAGTATGGGACCGCGTTTCCCACCAGCTACGCAGAGGCGTTCTCCGCACAGGAAGCGACGTTCGACATCGACGAAATGGAGGAAGTCGTTTCTTCCGGTCGCATCGGTATGAACCTGTATCGGGCGATCGAAGCGCCGGAAAACGCCCTACGGTTCAAGCTCTTCCATCAAGGCGGACCGCTACCGCTGTCGGACACGCTTCCCATGTTGGAGAACATGGGCTTCCGGGTCATCGAAGAACATCCCTTCGACGTTCGGATTGAAGGTGACGACACGTCGATCTGGATCCACGACTACGGTCTGGAGGTGCCAGCCGGCGTTCAATTCGATCTGCACGACATCAAGGAAAAGCTGCAGGAGGCGTTCGGGCGGGTTTGGTGCGGCGAGCTTGAGAACGACGGGTTCAATCGCTTGGTTGTGCGGGCCGGTCTCGAATGGCGGGAAATCGTCGTTCTGCGGGCTTTCTGCAAGTACCTGAGGCAGACGGGAATCACATTCAGCCAAACGTACATGGAGAGCACGCTTGCCGCGAATGCCGGCATTGCCCGCGATATCGTCCGTTTGTTCAGGACCCGGTTTGATCCGCACGACCACAAGCGCGCGGCCCACGACGAGGTCTTGCTCGTTCTGAATATCGAGATGGAACTAGAGGCCGTCGTCAACTTGGACGAGGACCGGATTCTTCGGAGGTTCCTGAACCTGGTGCGCAGCATTTTGCGGACGAATTTCTTCCAGCCCGCCGACGACGGCAGCCCCAAGCCGTACGTCTCTTTCAAGATCGACAGCCGGAATATCGATGAGCTGCCCCTTCCCCGCCCCCTCGTGGAAACGTACGTCTATTCGCCACGCACCGAGGCCATACACCTGCGTGGGGGGACGGTGGCGCGAGGTGGCTTGCGCTGGTCCGACAGGCCGGAGGATTTCCGCACGGAGATCCTCGGCCTGTTGAAGGCGCAGATGGTGAAGAACGCCGTGATCGTGCCCGTGGGTGCCAAGGGCGGATTCGTCGCCAAGCGCCTGCCAACGGAGGGGGGGCGCGAGGCCGTCCAGGCTGAAGTCGTCGAGTGCTACAAAATCTTGATTCGTGGGCTCCTCGACTTGGCGGACAACAGCGTTGACGGCAAGGTCGTTCCGCCGAAGGACGTCGTCCGGTTCGACGATGACGATCCCTATCTCGTTGTGGCCGCCGACAAGGGTACCGCGACTTTCTCGGATATCGCCAACGGGGTGGCGATCGACTACGGCTTCTGGTTGGGAGATGCGTTCGCCTCGGGCGGTTCTGAAGGATACGACCATAAGGGGATGGGCATCACGGCGCGTGGTGCGTGGGAATCGGTCAAACGTCATTTCCGCGAAATCGGGCACGATACACAGACGGAGGACTTCACGGTCGTCGGCATCGGGGACATGTCTGGTGACGTATTCGGGAACGGGATGCTGCTTTCGCGGCACATCAAACTGATCGGTGCTTTCAACCACTTGCATATCTTCGTCGATCCGGATCCCGACCCCGCCAGGACCTGGACCGAGCGCAAGCGGTTGTTCGAACTTCCACGCTCCGCGTGGACGGATTTCGACAAGAAGCTGATCTCGAAAGGGGGAGACGTTTTCGACCGTTCCGCCAAGTCCGTGAGGCTGACGCCCCAGATCAAGCGGGCGTTTGGAATCAAGGCGGAGTCGATGACGCCGAACGAATTGATCCACGCCATGCTGACGTCGGAGGTCGATCTTCTGTGGTTCGGGGGAATCGGGACGTACGTGAAATCTGAAGAAGAGACACACCTCGAGGTGGGCGATCGCGCCAACGATGCCTTGCGCATCAACGGCAAGGATTTGCGCGCCCGCGTCGTCGGAGAAGGTGCGAACCTGGGTGTGACGCAGCGCGGTCGTGTCGAGTACGCCTTCGCCGGTGGACGAATCAACATGGATGCCATCGACAACTCCGGGGGCGTCGATTGCTCGGATCACGAGGTCAACATCAAGGTTCTGTTGGATTCGGTCGTCTCCGCAGATGACATGACGCCAAAGCAAAGAGCGCAGCTTCTGGTGGACATGACCGACGAGGTCGCCGCGCTCGTATTGCGGAACAACTACCTTCAGACACAAGCCATATCGACCGTGCAGAGCCGCGGCACCGTGTTCATGGAGTCGGAGGTCCGCTTCATGCGTGCGCTGGAGCGCTCGGGTAAGCTGGACCGCGCAATCGAGTTTCTGCCTGACGAAGAGATGATTGCCGAGCGTGAGACAAAAGGCCTTGGATTCTCGCGTCCCGAAATTTCCGTGCTTCTCGCGTACGGCAAGATGACGTTGTACGAGGAGCTGCTCGGGACCGACGTGCCCGAGGATCCGTATTTCACCGCCGATTTGGTGGCATATTTCCCAAGCGCGCTCCGCGAGAAGTTCGTCAAGTCGATCGGGAACCACAGTCTCCGACGGGAGATCGTGGCCACGCAGATCGCGAACTCGATTGTCAATCGAGCGGGGCTGACATTCGTCAACGACATCATCGAGGACACCCAAATTTCGGTTGCCGATATCGCGCGAGCCTACGTTGCGACACGCGACGCGTTTGACCTCCGGACGCTGTGGGCGGACATCGCGGAACTCGACAACAAGCTCGACGCCAGCCTGCAAACGGAAATGATGATCGCTGTCGAGAATCTCATCCGCCATGCGACGATATGGTTCCTCAAGAATGTGCCGCAGCCGATGAATATCTCGAACGTCGTGGACACATACGCGCCGGGCATTGCCGCGATGGCCAAGAGCTTGGACGGTCACCTCGCGGATCTCGAGGCGGCGGCGCTGCAGGAACGCGTATCCCGCTTCGTCGGGAAGGGTGTGCCGGTGAACCTGGCGCGACGGGTCGCCGGTCTGGAAGCCATGCGATCGGTCTGTCATATCGTCCATGCGGCAACCAGTTCGGGGCGGCCGATCGACGAGATCGGCCGAACGTACTTCGCGATCGGAGCCCGACTGGGTCTCGACTGGTTGCGTTCCGCCGCGGAGAAGATCGAATTGCAGAACCACTGGGAACGTCTTGCCGTTGGCGCCGTCATCGAGGACCTCTACGGCCAGCAGCGAAACCTGGTAAACCGGGTCGTGGATCGGGCGAATGGCGTCCTCGACGAGCAGGCAGTCACGGACTGGGCGGATGCCAACAGCGTAGCCGTCACGAGAATGTCCGGCCTCATCAACGAGTTTCGTCTCGGTGGAAACGTCGGTCTCGCACAACTGGCGATCGTCAACCGGCACATGGCGAGCATGCTGATCTCGTAAGACCTTGATTTCGCCCTCGCACGAACGTTTGCCTGGATAGGGAGACATGGAACAGAGGGAAGACCTCCGGACACCGGCGACTCGTCGGGGCCTCATCGGCTGGGCGCTCTATGACTGGGCGAACTCACCCTTTACGACGCTCATCATTACCTTCGTATTCGCCGCGTATTTCAGCCGCGGCATCGTCGGCGATGAAGTCCAGGGCCAAGCGCTTTGGGGATACGTGGCCGGTATCAGCGCCGTGTTCGTTGCGATTTTGAGCCCGGTACTGGGCGCGGTTGCCGATGCCGGCGGACGCCGCAAGCCATGGATCTGTCTGTCCAGCGGTCTTTGCATCGTCTGCTCCGCCCTTCTCTGGTACGCGGAGCCCGTTCCGGACGCCATTCCGCTCGCGATGGTCCTGGTGATCCTGGCCAATATCGGGTTCGAGTTCGGTATCGTGTTCAACAACGCGATGCTTGGCGACATCGTTGGACGCGAACGCCTTGGCCGTTGGTCGGGCTGGGCCTGGGGAATCGGCTATATCGGCGGTCTGGCGGCGTTGTTCGCCATGCTTTTCGGCTTCATTCAGACCGACGAGCCCTGGTTCGGTGTGGGCAAGGAAAACGCGGCGAACATTCGCGTCGTGGGGCCGTTGGTGGCCTTCTGGTTTGCCGTCTTCGTGATCCCGCTGTTCCTGTTCACGCCTGATCGCGACGTCAGCACTCTGCCCTTGGGGCAGCGGGTGAGACAGGGCGTGAGCGCGCTCGGCACGACGTTGCGCGGACTGACGGGCGAGCACGCCAACGCTATGCGGTTCCTCATCGCCCGGATGATTTACAACGACGGACTGGTGATCGTGTTTGCTCTGGGCGGGGTTTATGCCGCCGGGCGCTTCAATATGGAACAGGCCGAACTCATTCAGTTCGGAATTGTCATGAACGTCACAGCTGGGGTCGGCGCCATCGCGTTCGCTTGGTTGGACGACTGGCGGGGCTCAAAGGCCGCGATCACGATTGCCTTGATCGGCCTGTCGGGTGCCGGCCTCGGCGCGGTCACGGTGGAAGACGTAACCTGGTTCTGGATATGGGGTGCGGTGCTCGGAATATTCGTGGGACCCGCCCAAGCTGCCAGTCGCTCGTTCATGGCGAGGATCGCGCCGCCAGAGCTGCGCACCGAATTCTTCGGCTTGTTCGCCCTGTCGGGCAAAGCGACTGCATTCCTGGGGCCCATCGCCGCGGCCGCGATGACGTCGCTATCCGGTAGCCAGAGTCTTGGTCTCGGAACCGCCGTCGTGTTTTTTGTGATCGGACTCGGCGTATTGATGACGGTGCAGGAACCGGAACGCCCGGAAACGAAAAAGGCTGCGTCGATCTTCTAACGGCTCAGATGCTCCCTCAAATCGGTGCCAAGCCAACCGCTCCAGCGGTGCCTTCTTGAGCTGCTTGAACAGGACCGCTTCGGCAGCGCGCGAATGGTCTTCGTCGAAGTGTCACACCGGACGGTCGTTGATCACGTCGTTGGGGCCGGTGACGGGAAAGGCGACCACCGGAACGCCGGGCATTGCATCGTCTGGCCGCATCGCCCAGCGTCCCGACGGCGCGGAATACCGAGACTTGCGTGCCTTGGCCCCGGGGCGGCATGGTCGGCGCGCCGCCAGGAGGGGAGGGCTTGAACATGCAGTACGACATCGCCGACCGAAAGGTCCTGATCACGGCAGGGGCCGGTGGGATCGGCGCTGTCACCGCCCGCGAGTTCCTCGAGCAAGGGGCGAGCGTGTACGTGTGCGACGTTTCGGGTGAAGCCGTAACAAAGTTCCTGTCCGAACATCCCAAGGCCGGCGCCATGGTCTGCGACGTCGCGAATGAGCCGGCCGTCGGTGAGATGGTGGCGACCGCCGTCGACGCCATGGGAGGCCTCGATGTGCTGGTCAACAATGCAGGCGTCGCAGGGCCGATCGCTCCCCTCGTCGATATAGACCCCGATGATTGGCGGCGCTGTATCGAGGTCGATCTCAACAGCATGTTCTACACCTGCCGGCATGCCCTTCCTCATATCGAGCAAGCCGGGAACGGCGTGATCGTCAACATGTCGTCTGTTGTCGGCCATCTCGGCGCGGCGGAGCGCTCACCCTACGCCGCCGCGAAATCCGCTGTTGTCGGCTTTTCACGGGCCTTGGCCGTGGAGCTCGGTCCCAAGGGCATATGCGTCAATTCGATCCTGCCCGGATCGGTCGACGGCACCCGCATACGGCGCACGATCAAACGTCACGCCGTAGCTGCCGGTGTCGGCGAGAACCAGATGACCGAACAGTACGTGAGGGGAAATCTCCTCGGCACGATGCAACAGCCCGAGGAAATCGCGGCGATGATCCTGTTTCTCAGCTCTCCCATGGGACGGTCGATCACGGGACAGTCCATCCACATCGATGCGGGTCATCAAACGTTGCGGTGAGGGGTGGATTCGGTGATGTTGCCGGACCGCTCTAATTCCCCGACCCGCGTTTTGATCCGAGGGGCACGGGTGCTACCGTAGTTCTCAAAGCCTCAGGGAGGGCTGAGCCATGGCCCAGGCCGAAGCCTACGACGACGTCCAATCATTCGTGCCGCCGGAACCCGTCTGTTTCGTCAACCACGAGCGGGCGAAGGGAATCATGGCGGAGGACGGCCTCGACGCCCTGTTCGCGTCCGAGGACGTGAATCTCTACTACCTGTCCGGGCATGCGCCCGATTCGGTGCTGGCCCATTTCTACGAGCCGTGGGCGTGCGCCATCTACCCGCGCCACGACGGCATCCCGCCGACGCTGATTACCGGCGAGTACGACATGACGTACTGCCTGACCCATCCGACGTGGATGGAGACGCGCTTCTACGGGACGGAATGGACGGCGATCTCTACCATGCTCAAGAAGGTCCACGGAGGGATGGGACTCGGGACCGAACTGCACAAGCCTCTTCAGAAGCTCTACGAGACCACGCTGCCCAAGCGCAGGGCGACGTACTTCGATTCCGTGATCGATTTTATCGAGACGGAGATGCCCAAGGGCAACCTGCGCATCGGTTTCGACGACCTGCGCATGGGCAAGGAGGTCCGAGAAAAGATCGGCCCGCGCCTCGAGGTCATCGACGGAAAGCGGTCCTTCCGGCGTATCCGTCTGGTCAAGACCGAGCCCGAGATCGAGATCCTCAAGCAGGGAATCGTCGTCAACGAAAACGCCGTTCGCGCCGCAGGCGCCGCCGTCAGGGAAGGTCGTTCCTGCATGGAGATGGTCGACGCCTATCGTGACGCGGTGCAGCGCGGCGGTGGCAAGTGGCTGGGAGAGCGCGGCATGCTCTTCGGCGCCGGTCCGGACGGGGCGTTCGTCCTCGATCACGACTACACCGAGCGCATGACCTTCGAGCGGGGCCAGACGGTGATCCTCGACTGCATCTGCCTCTATCGCATGTATCACGCGGACAGCGCGCGAACCGCCAGCGTGGGCGAGCCGAGCGCCTACCAGAAGACGATGCACGAGGTCGTCAAGGAGGCGATCGCGGCGGGCGAGGACAACCTCAAGGCCGGCGCGCATTCCGCTGACCTCGAGCGCCTGGGCATGGAAGTGTTCGAGAAGAGCGCTCTGCCCACCGAGGGCGCCACGGTGATCTACCACCCGATCGGGCTCAACGTCTTCGATTTCGGGACACCGGAGGACGCCGCCGGCGGCTGGGTCATGGAGACCGACACCATGGTCAACTTCGAGGTCTTCTACCGGCATCCCGAGCACGGCGGGATGCATATGGAGGATACGACCCGCGTGACCGACACCGGGCTGGAGCGTTTCACGACGCTGCCCCACGAGATCATCGTCGCGGGATAAGGGCGTCGACGGCGTGCGCCACGGAGGATGCCGACATGGATCTCAGTCTCGCCGGCAAGATCGTCCTCGTCACCGCGGCGAGCCGCGGCTTGGGCTATGCCATCGCCGAAGCTTTCCTGGTCGAAGGCGCGACGGCGATCATTTCGGCCCGTAATCAGGACACCTTGGATGCGGCCGCAGCGAAGCTGAAGGAGGAGACCGGCCGGGAAGCCGCGGCCATCGCCGCCGACTGTACCAGCCAGGACGACATCAGCTGGCTCGCCGGGACGGTCGAGGAGCGGTTTGGCTGCATCGATGTCTTGATCAACAACTCGGCGGGCCCGCCCACCAAGCCGTTCGTGCAGCTTTCCGACGATGACTGGCGCGGCGCGCTGGAGGTCAAGTTCCTGCCGCAAGTGCGCTGCGCCCGTGCGGTCCTTCCCGGCATGATGGAGCGGGGATGGGGGCGAATCATCACGATCATCGGCACCCACGGCCGCCAGCCGCACGCTTACGTCTTTACCGGGGGCGTGGTGAACGCGGCACTACTCAACTTCAACAAGGCGCTGGCCGAGGAAGGGGCGCCGGCAAACGTGCTCGCGAATGCCATCAATCCAGGTCCGATCGATACGGAGCGCATGCGATATCTCGCCGAGGAGAAGGCGCGGGAAGAGGGAATCTCCTACGAGGAAGCCCGCCGGATTCAGACAGAGGAGACCATGCTCAAGCGCTTCGGTCAGCCCGCGGAGGTTGCCGCGGCGGCTGTGTTCCTCGCCTCCGACAAGGCGGGGTTCATCACGGGCGCGACCCTCGATATCGACGGCGGCCAGACAAAGGGCGTCTGACGCGCCAAGAGCCCGGAACGGAAGATGGCCACCACCGCTCGGCACCGAGCGCAACTCGAAACTCCGCGGCCGGATATCGCGCTCGCCCAATCGCTGTTCGAGTCCCTGCACGAAGCGACCGCTGACGGCGAGGGTGTGACGCGCGAGTCCTACGGGCCCGGTGAGAACGCGGCCCACGGCATGGTTCGTGATGCGGCGCGGTCAGCAGGTCTGGAGACGGACGTGGATGCGGCCGGCAATCTCTACATGACCCTGCCCGGCCGTGACCGCACGGCCCCGCGCGTGTTGATCGGCTCGCATCTCGATTCGGTCCGCCGTGGCGGCAACTACGACGGCGCTGCGGGTGTGCTCGCGGGCCTGTCGGCCGTCGTCGGACTGGAGCAGGCCGGCATTAGGCCGGCGCAGGACGTGACCGTGATGGCGATCCGGGCCGAGGAGAGCATGTGGTTCTCCGCCAGTTACATCGGCAGCCGCGCGGCGCTCGGCCTGTTGTCGCCCGGCGAGATCACGCGTATCCGAAGAACCGATTCGGGACGTACCATCGCCGAACATATGGTGGACTGCGGCCTTGATCCGCATGCGGTCACAACGGAACCGCCACGTCTCCATCCGGAATCCCTGGCCGCCTACTACGAGGTTCACATCGAGCAGGGCCCGGTCCTCGAGGAGCGACGAATTCCGGTCGGCATCGTCACCGGAATCCGGGGTAACTTCCGTTGCCGGGAGGCGCGGTGCACCGGCGAGTACGGTCATTGCGGCACGGTGCCGCGGTCACTGCGTCGGGACGCGGTCGCGGCGGTCTCCGAACTGATCTTCCGGACCGACGATTTATGGGCAGAGCTGGAGGCCGAGGGCGGTGACCTCGCCGTGACCTTTGGCGTGGTTTCAACGGACGCGGCGCTGAGCGCGGCCAGTAAGGTGGCGGGAGAGATCCGTTTCTCCATGGATGTGCGTAGCCAGTCGGTGGAAACGCTGGCGCGGATGCGGGGGCACTTCGACTCCACGATCGCCGATATCGAGGACCGTCGCGGCGTGCGCTTCGACCTCGGACCCTGTTCGGAGACATCGCCCGCAAAGATGGCCCCCTCGTTGCGAACGCGGTTGGCGGAGGCGGCCGCCGCGCTGCGGGTGTCCGCCACGGACATGCCGAGCGGCGCGGGTCACGACGCGCTCGTTTTCGCCGGCCTCGGCGTGCCCACGGCGATGCTGTTCATCCGTAACGCCCACGGCAGCCACAATCCGCGCGAAGCGATGGAGATCGAGGATTTCGCGCAGGCGGCCGAGGTGCTAACGATGGTCCTCGCGGGCCCGGAATAGGTAAGCGTGACTGCGTCTGGAGGGTGGCATGAGTTTCCTCAACGTGGGCGGCGAGAGTTGGGAGGATCTGGCGCTCGACGAAGGCCTCG
>JAGWAU010000059.1:0-17351 GCA_021296255.1 Alphaproteobacteria bacterium
CGGCCGGCGTCTTCAATGTCGTGCAGGGCAAGACGGAGACGGGCCGGGCGCTCACGCGTCATCCGGACGTCGCCAAAGTGTCGCTCACCGGCGGTGTCGACACGGGCAGGATCGTGATGGCCGACGCGGCGCTGTCGGTGAAGCACGTAACGTTGGAGCTGGGCGGCAAGTCGCCGCTGATCATCTTCGCCGACGCCGATCTGGACAACGCGGTCTCCGCGGCCTTGATGGCGAACTTCTACACGCAGGGCGAGATCTGCTCCAACGGAACGCGAGTGTTCGTCGAGAGCTCGATCCACGATCCGTTCATTGAACGGCTGCTGCCGCGAGTCGAAGCGATGAAGGTGGCCGACACTCTGGACCACGAAACGACCGTCGGCTCACTGATCAGCCGCGAGCATCTCGACAGGGTGATGGGCTACATCGAGACGGGGAAGCGCGAGGGCGCCGAGCTCGTCATTGGCGGCAGGCGGGCTGACGAAGATGCTCTGGAATCGGGGAACTTCGTGATGCCGACTGTTTTCGACCGCTGCGAGGACGATATGACCATCATGAAGGATGAGATCTTCGGTCCGGTCATGGGCGTGCTCACATTCGACACCGAGGACGAGGCGGTGGAGCGTGCCAACGCGACCGAGTTCGGACTCGCTGCCGGCGTGTTCACCCGGGATCTCGCCCGTGGCCATCGGGTCGTCGCCCGTCTGGAAGCGGGGACCTGCTGGATCAACAACTACAACGTCACCCCCGTCGAGGTGCCCTTCGGCGGCTACAAGCATTCCGGCCTCGGGCGCGAAAACAGCCTTGCGGCCATCGAGCACTACACCCAGCGGAAGAGCGTCTATGTGGAGTTGGGCGACGTCGACGCCCCATTCTGAGCATGCGGCGAATTCGAGGAGAGTGTCATGAGCGGTAGCAGCGATCGCTTTCTGGACGGGCGCGCGGCGATGGTCACGGGCGGCGCCTCGGGCATGGGCCGGGCCATGGCGCTCGCTTTCGCGGAGGCCGGCGCCGACGTGGCCGTCGGCTCGCTGCTGTCGGATCGCTCCGGGACGGTGGCCGATGGGGAGGTCGCCTACCTTCCGGGACGGGGCGAACTCGACGCCACGGCCCGGGAGATCGAGGCTTGTGGCGGGCGGGCGCTGGCGATGGGGCTCGATGTGACGTCGATGGAGTCCGTCGAGACGTTCTTCGACGCGGCCGTCGAAGCCTTCGGCAAGGTCGACATCCTGGCCAACGCCGCCGGCATCACGGCCGAGCAAACCATCGTCGGGCACACGGACGTCCTGTGGCAGAAGGTGCTCGACGTCAATCTCAGCGGCACCTACCGCAGCATCAAACTCTGCCTGCCCGGGATGATCGAACGGGAGTGGGGCCGCATCGTCAACATCGCCTCGACGGCGGCTTCTGTCGGCGCGCCCACGTCGGGCGCCTACTGCGCCTCCAAGGCCGGGGTCGTAGGCCTGAGCCGCTGCGTCGCTCTTGAGGGCGCGGCCCACGGAGTGACCTGCAACACCATCAGCCCCACGTGGGTCGAGACCGGTTTCGGCAGGGACTGGATGAGCGGCATCGCCGAGAGCCAGGAGGGCCGCCCGGGCGAGGCCTACATCGCCGACGTGAAATCCGCTAACCCGCAGGGACGCCTCATCCAACCCTCGGAGATCGGCGCGCTTGCGCTCTATCTCTGCCGCGAAGAAGCCGTCGGCGTCACCATGCAGGATTTGACTATCTCGGCAGGTTCCCTCTGGTGACGGGAGTTCCGGCCTGATCGTCGTCGGCGCCTGTTCCGCAACCGCCGGTTTTCGGTACCCGCAAGAGCGCATTTTCCTTCCATTCCTCGGTGTCTCTGCGGGTGAACACCCCTACCGCTCGCTCTCGAGTGACGCGATGTGCAGCAGCCCCTCTCGGGCGAGCGCGACCGTGTCCGGATCGGCGGGATGCGCGGAATGCATCATATAGGCCGGCCGCTTCAAGGTCGGGGCGCCGGTCACGCGATAGAGCTTCTTCTCGGCCAGGTAGGGCCGCACGACTCGCAAGGGGAAATATCCCGACCCGCCGTTGTCGAGGATGTATTGCAGCCCGATGGCACCGAGACCGACGGAGATCGCCGAAGCCTCGACGTCGGGAAATGCCTTGGCGAGTTCCGCGCGATAGTCGTCCCCCCAATCCACGTAGATGTAGTCCTCTACCCAGCCGGAACTGATCCTGCGCTTGCGGGTCGACACCATCACAAGCCGCTCCTCCAGGAGGGTCTCGATGACGACCCCGGACATCGTGCGCGGATAATAGAGGACAATGAGGTCCAGAAGGCCGTCCGACAACTGGCGCATCAGGCTGGGCGAATAGTCGGTCTCCACGTGAAGCGCGACGTCCGGCGCCTGACTCCGCATCCACGGCAGCCATCGCGCTACCAGCCGCTCCCACAGGCTCACCTGTGTGCCGAGGCCGAAAAGGGTCCGATACCCTTCGGGCAGAGCGACCTGCTGCCGGCCCTGCTCCCAACCTTGAACCACGGACGCGGCGTATCGTTCGAAGCGCCGGCCAGCACCGGTCAGCTCGACCCCCGTCCGGCTGCGCCGGAATAGCTGGCGGTCGAGCCGCCCTTCCAGCGCCTTGATCCGTGCGCTGACCGTCGACTGGCTGACGTTCAGATTATCAGCAGCCTGGTTGAAATTGCCCGTCGCGGCGACCTCGAGGAAGGTCCGCAGCTGCTCGATGTTCGCCATGGCGCCGGATCCGGTGACAGATCGAGAATCTCGATTATTCCAATTTATTAAATTCGCTTTCCAAATCAACCTAAAAGTCAAACATTCCATGGCGAGATTGATCGAAAGACGACGAAGACTTGATTTGGATGTGGTGGGGAGCGTGACATGCAGTCACCTGTAGTATTGGCTACCCGAGTACTTGGTAAAGCGGTACCTGCCCTTCATGTCAATCCCGCGCTGGCACGCTCCGTTCCGTCGACGGTCTCGCCCGTCGGCCCCTCCCTGGGGCTGTCGGCAGACGGGGTCAGATCGGTCCGTGCCGTGGATCGGTCCCTCGAAGTGATCTGGAACGACGGGCGGTCCCATGCTTTCCCGTTGATCTGGCTACGGGACAACTGCGATTGTCCGCGCTGTCTGCATCCGGACACGCAGGAGCGGACATTCGATCTCCTCACCGTTCCCGAGACGCCGCGCGTCGCCAGTGCCGGACTCACGGGCCAGGGGACGGTGATGGTGCTGTGGGGCGACGACGGTCACACCAGCAAGTATGAGTCGGGCTGGCTGCGCCGGTATGCCTTCGAGTCGCCGGGTGACGATCCGATTCGGCCCGACGCGGTGCTCTGGGACGCCAGTCTGTCCGGCCGTGTGCCTCGGTTCGATTATGGGCACGTCATGGATAGCGAGCGGGAACTGGGGGCTTGGCTTTCCACATTGCTGAGCCACGGCATCGCAGTCGTCGCCGACACGCCGGGCCGCGACCGGGAAGTCGTTCGGGTAGCCGAGCGAATCGCCTACGCGCGGCGTTCCAACTTCGGCGAGCATTTCGAGGTTCGGGTCGAACCCAACCCGATCAACAATGCCTACACCGCGCTCAAGCTTCAGAACCACACGGATCTCTGCAATTGGGAGCGGCCGCCGGGATACCAGTTTCTCCACTGCCTGGAGAACACCGCGACCGGCGGGGACTCCACCCTGGTCGACGGATTCCGGGCCGCCGAGGCGTTGCATCGCGCGGACGTCGATGCCTTTCACGTACTGTCGGCCACGCCGGTGTTGTTCCGTTTCCACGACACCGGCTGCGATCTGCGGTTCCGCGCTCCGATCATCGGATTGGACGGCTCGGGACGCTTCGAGCAGATCCGCTTCAACTTCGGGCTCTTCGGCGTTCAGGCCCTGCCGCCCGACGAGACGGCAGCGCTTTACGCGGCCTATCGGAAGTTCGCCCGGCTCGTTCGCGATGACCGCTACCAGATCCGCTTCAAGCTCGAACCGGGCGACCTGCTCACCTTCGACAATTGGCGGGTGTTGCACGGACGTCTGGCCTACCAGCCGTCGACCGGCAGACGACACTTGCAGGGATGCTACGTGGACCGGGACGAGATATTGAGCCGCCTGCGCACGTCGCTTTCGGCTGTCACGGATGCCGCCTGACTACTGATCCGCCGATTCCAGGACCTTTTCGCCGCGTGACCTGCGCCCCTCGCGCTCGGCCAGCGTGCGGTCGAGCCAGCCAATCTCCATCTCCGGGACGGACGACAACAGCAGGTCCGTGTAATCATGATGGGGCGGTGTCAGCACGTCGTTCTTGGTACCCTGTTCGACGATGCGTCCCTGAAGCATGACCACGATCTCGTCCGAGATCGCCCGCACCGTGGCGAGATCGTGGGTGATGAACATGTAGGACACGTGAAGCTCGTCCTGCAGGCGCTGCAGGAGCTTGAGGATCTCCTCGGCCACCAACTGATCCAGCGCCGAGGTCACCTCGTCGCAGATGATCAGATCGGGCTGGGCGGCAAGCGCGCGGGCGATGCAGACGCGCTGCTTCTGGCCGCCGGACAGTTCGGTCGGATAGCGGTCGATGAAGTCGTCCGGCTCGAGTTCGATCATCTCCAAAAGCTCGCGCACCCGGTCCTCGCGCTTGCGCCCCGTCAATCCGAGATAGAATGTGAGCGGCCGCCCGATGATGTCACGCAGGCGTTGCCGCGGGTTCAGGGCCGTATCGGGCATCTGGTAGATCATCTGGAGGCGGCGCAGCTTCTCGCGGGTTCGCTGTGGCAGCGCAGGCGGCAGCGCCTCGCCCTCGAAAAGGATCCGGCCGTCCTCCGGCGGTAGCAGACCCGTGATGACGCGCGCCAGTGTGCTCTTGCCGCTGCCGGACTCGCCCACGACGGCGACCGTGCGCTGGCGGCCGATCTCAAGGTCGATGTTTTCCAGCACCCGCGCCGACCCGCTGTAGCTTGCGGAGACATCCTCGATGCGCAGCAGCGGCTCCTCGGACGGCGGGTCCGCGTCGGGCTTGCGGTACGTGCGCACGGCGAGGAGTCTCTGGGTGTAGTCCTCCTTGGGGTGGTTGATGATCTGATCGGCCGTGCCTTCCTCCACGAGGTTGCCGTAGCGCAGCACCATGATGCGATCCGCCATCTGCGCCACGACCGCGAGGTCGTGGGTGATGTAGATGGCGGCGGTATTGAACTGCTTCACCACGTCCTTGACCGCGGCCAGCACTTCGATCTGGGTCGTGACGTCGAGGGCCGTGGTCGGCTCGTCGAAGATGATGAGATCGGGCCGGCACGACATGGCCATGGCGGTCATGGCGCGCTGGAGTTGACCGCCGGAGACCTGGTGAGGATAGCGGTAGCCGATCTGTTCGGGGTAGGGAAGCTGAAGCTGGCGATAGAGGTCCTTGGCGTCGGCTTCGGCCTCGGCGCGAGATTTCACTCCGTGATGGACCGGCGCTTCGGCGAACTGGTCGATCAACCGGTGCGCGGGGTTGAAGGCCGCCGCCGCGCTTTGCGCAACATAGGCGATCCGCACGCCCCGCAAGTCCCGCTTGTAGTTCTCCGAGGCGCTTCTCAGCTCGACGCCGTCGAACACGATGTCGCCGCCCGACAGACGGCACCCGGGGCGTGCGTAACCCATGGCGGCGAGGCCGATGGTCGACTTTCCGGCACCCGACTCGCCGATCAATCCAAGCACCTCGCCCCGGTGCAGCACCACGTCCACGCCATGGACAATCTCGTTCCATTGCTCGTCGGCCTGCCCCTCGATACGGAGCCCCGTCATCTTCAGCAGGGGTTCGGGGGTATCCGTGATGGCTGCGTCGTCATTCATCTTTCAGTCCGGCCGTTTGATGGAGGAACCAGTCGACGATGAAGTTCACGCCGACCGTCAACAGGGCGATGGAGGCCGCCGGCAGGATCGGCGTGAAGTCGCCGAACGTGATCAGGGTCGCGTTGTCGCGCACCATGCTGCCCCAGTCCGCTGTCGGCGGCTGGATACCCAGGCCGAGGAAGCTCAAGGCGCTCAGTAGCAGGAACACGAAGCAGAAGCGCAGGCCGAACTCCGCAACCAGCGGCGGCAGGGCGTTGGGCAGCAGCTCGCGCCGCATGATCCACCACAGGCCCTCGCCCCGCAGGCGCGCGACCTCGACGTAGTCCATGACGACGATGTTCATCGCCACCGCGCGCGCGAGACGGAACACGCGCGTGGAGTCGAGCACGGCGATGACGACGACCAACACCGGAATGGCGGTACCGACGATCGTCAGGATGAGCAGGGCGAAGATGAGCTGGGGGATCGCCATCAGGATGTCGACGACGCGGCTGATCGCCTGATCGGTCCAGCCGCCGAGAGTCGCGGCCAGGAATCCGGTCACGGAGCCGATGAGAAAGGCCAGAACCGTCGTGACCAGGGCGATGCCGATAGTGTTCCGGGCCCCGTAGATGAGGCGAGTCAGCATGTCCCGGCCGAGATTGTCCGTGCCGAGCAGGAATTCGGAGCTCCAGGGCTCGTACTCCGCAGCGACGATCTCGGATTCGCCGTAGGGCGTCAGCACCGGCGCGAAGGTCGCCATGAACACGTAGAAGAGGACCACGAACATCCCGAACCGGGCGCTCCATGGCGAGCTCCTGAGAAGGCGGAGGGCGTCCTGCATGGCGTCGGTGACCGCTATCTCGGATGCAGCAGCCGCGGGTTGGTCAGGATCGACAACACGTCGGCGGTCAGGTTCAGGAGGATGTAGGCGGCGGCGAAGAACAATCCCGTGGCCTGCACCACCGGGATGTCGCGCGTGCGCACCGCGTCGATGAGAAGCTGTCCCAATCCCGGATAGACGAACACCACCTCGACGATAACCACGCCCACCACGAGGTAGGCGAGATTGATCACCACGACGTTGATGATCGGTGCCAGGGCATTGGGCAGGGCATGTTTCACGATGACGCGGGCGCGCGGCAGGCCCTTGAGATTGGCCATCTCGATATAGGGGCTGGCCATCAGGTTGATGATCGCCGCGCGTGTCATGCGCATCATGTGCGCGACGACCACCAGGGTCAGCGTCAGTGCCGGCAGGATGGACCGGTAGACCCGCTCCCAGAAGCCGAGCTCCTCGCCGATGTTGGAGATGCTGGGGAACCATCCGAGTTGCACGGCCAGGACCAGGATCAAGATGTAGGCGACGAAGAACTCGGGGAAGGAGATCGACGAGAGGGTGAAGATGTTGACCATGCGGTCATACAGCGTGTTGCGGTAGAGCGCCGCCAGGATTCCCAGTCCGAGCGCCAGGGGAATCGAGATCACCGCCGAGATGAAGGCGAGGAACAGGGTGTTCCACAGCCGCACACCCATGAGCTCGGTGATTGCCCGCTTGTTGGCCAGGGAATGACCCAGATCGCCCTGAAGAATACCGCCGAGCCAGGCGATGTACCGCTCGTGCGGCGGCAGGTCAAGCTTGAGCTCCTTCCGGAACGCCGCGACCGTCTCCTCGGTCGCGGCTTGGCCAAGGATGGCTTGGGTCAGGTCTCCCGGCAGCAGTTCGACGCCGAGAAAGATGATCAACGAGACGACGAAAAGGGTGAGGAGGCCCAGCGCCAGACGCTGGGCCACCATCGTCAGGATTTGGGTCATGCCGCTACCGGACGGCCAACCCGGGGCGGTTCACGCCCGCCGTGAACCGCTCTAGACGAACCACCACCGTTCCGTGCACTTGAAGCCGTCCATCGACCAGTTCGCCGCCATCTGCCCGTGGCCGATCTTGTCGGAGAGGCCCATGACGTAGTTGGCGAACATCGGCACGAGAACACCGCCGTCGTCCCTGACGATCGCCTGCATTTCCTCGTACATGCCGCGGCGCTTCGTCTCGTCCAACTCCGCCCTCGCGGTCAGCAGCAGCTCGTTGAACCTGTCGTGCTTCCAGAAACTGTCGTTCCAGTTCGCGTCCGCCGAATAGGCGGTCGAGAACATCCAGTCCTCGGTCGGCCGCCCGCCCCAGTACACCGCGCAATAGGGCTTCTTCATCCAGACGTTGGCCCAATAGCCATCGTCAGGCTCACGGACCACGTTGATGTTGATACCGGCCTTGGCCGCGTGCTCCTTGTAGAGAACGGCGGCGTCGACGGCGCCGGCAAAGGCCGCGTCGGCGGCGCTCAGGTCGACCGAAAGACCCTCCGCACCCGCCTTCTTGAGGTGGTGCTTGGCCTTGTCCGGATCGTACGCGCGTTGCGGCAGGTTGCCCGCGTGATAGCGGTTGGACTGGCCGATCGGATGGTCGTTGCCGAGTACGCCGTGACCGCGGAGGATCGTCTTGAGAACCGCTTCGCGATCGATGGCATGTTTCAGCGCCAGCCGCACGTCGTTGTTGTCGAAGGGCGGCGTGTCGGTCCGCATCGTGAACGTGTAGTGTTGCGTGCCGCTAGTCTCGACGATCTTGATGCCCTTGCGGCGCTTGAGCAGGTGCGCGGTCTTGAGATCGACCCGGTCCATGGCGTCGATCTCGCCCGTAGTCAGCGCGTTGGTGCGCGCCGCCACGTCGGCGATGGTGATCAACTCCACTTCGTCGAAGTGCCCGAACCCCGTCTTGAAGTAGTTGGGGTTGCGCTTGAACGTGGTGCGCACGCCGGGTTCGTAGCTCTCGAGCACGTAGGCCCCGGTGCCGGCGCCGGATTTCCAGTCCACGGTGTCGCCGCTCGTCGGCAGGATGGCCAGGTGGTAGTCGCTCAGGAGGAAGGGGAAGTCGGCGTTGCCCTCCTTCAGGGTGATGGTCACCGCGTCCTTGCCGTCGGCCTTCATGTCGACGATGGCATCGAGCAGCGACTTGGCCGCCGACTTCGAATCCTCGCCGCGGTGGTGATTGATCGACGCCACGACGTCGTTGGCGTCGACGGTCTTGCCGTTGTGGAACTCGACGCCCCGGCGCAGATTGAATTTCCACGTCCTGGCGTCGTCGGAAACGTCGAACCCCTCCGCGAGTTCGGGGAGCAGGTCGCCGTTCTGGCCGACCTCCATCAGGTTGCTGCGGGCGGCGCTGCCCACGACCTGCATGTAAAGGTTCTCGAACGTCGCGGGATCGAGCGAGTCCGTGGTCGATCCATGTCCCAGTCCGCAACGGAAGCGGCCTCCCCGCTTGGGCGCCGCGAAGGCCCGGTCGGCTAGGGTCGTCGCCAAGGCCGTCGTGACGCCGAGCGCCAACGCGCGCTCCATGAAGCCGCGACGGGTGATGCCTTTTTGAGAGGCCAGTGCCTTCAGTTCTTGCTCGATGTTCATTGCTGTGTCTCCCGGTGTTTCGCTCGGCCGCTCATCGCCGTACGGGCGACCGGGCCGGAAACTCACTTGGCCGTGCGTCTCGTCGGCGGTTCATTACGCGGGCGGCCTCTCCAAGACTGGCGCGCGTATCTGCTTGCGCGCCGGATAGCCGCCGTGTCCGACCGGCAAGTCGTGTGGAATTGTGACGGTGACGCCAATTGCGCTTCGTCCGCTTCTCCCGGGACTTGCTCGGTGAGTTTTCATTGCCACTTGCCGACCGTCGCGCATCCCGTGGTCATAGTAGGAGGCACCCGAAACACTGACAAGGCCGCTTTGAAGCGGCACGGGCGTTGCAGGTCGGTGCCGCGTTCTGGATATTGTCGTGACGTTCCATCGCGCACGGGATGGTGCAGGTCGATGCTGACGGTCGAGAACATCGAAACCTTCTACGGTCCGAGCCAGGCGCTGTTCGGCGTGTCGCTTGCCGTCGAGGCGGGCGAGGTGGTCACGCTGTTGGGGCGGAACGGGATGGGCAAGACGACCACGATCAGCTCGATCATGGGAATCGTCCGTCCCCACGCGGGCGCGATCGCCTTGGACGGCGTCCCCATCATGGGGTGGCCGTCCCACAAGGTGGCACGAGCCGGGCTCGGTCTGGTTCCCGAAGGCCGGCAGATCTTTCCGAATCTGTCGGTTCGGGAGAACCTGGTGGCGACGGCCGCGAACCGGTCCGCGAGCGACAGTCCCTGGTCGCTGGAGCGGGTGTTCGACCTCTTTCCCGCCCTGGCCGAGCGGCGTACGAACATGGGCAATCAGCTATCCGGCGGAGAGCAGCAGATGCTTGCTGTCGCCCGCGCGCTGATGACCAATCCGCGCCTGCTCATTCTCGATGAGGCGACGGAGGGGCTGGCTCCGCTCATCCGGGCAGAGATCTGGCGCGTGCTCGAGCACCTCAAGGCGGCGGGCCAATCTATCCTCGTCATCGACAAGAACGTGGAAGCGCTGACACGCATTGCCGACCGCCACTACGTCATCGAGAAGGGCCGTATCGTGTGGTCGGGCTCTTCGGGGGAATTGAAAGGGAACCCCGACATCCAGCACCGATATCTGGGGGTTTGATCTCACACGGCTCATATGAGGTCTGGCGGGCGATCGGCGTCTTTAAACCTCTACGGTTCCGTCGCAAAAGCGGCACCGTTCGCAACCATCGCGACGATCATGTCGTCGACGCGGGTCACCGGCCCGCGATACGCCTGCCGGCTGTGGGAAAGCCCCAGACCGAAGAGAGCCTGGACGATCCTGTAAGTGAGGGGTCCCGGATCGATCAGCGGAACCTCCAGGCGATCCTTCAGGTACTCGTGGGCCTTGTGCATCGTCGTCGAGCCGAGGCAGATGACGTCGGCGCCATCCTCTTCGACACAGAGACGGGCCGCCTCCTCGAGCTCGGGAAAGGCGTCTTCCTTGCCCGCCATCAGGCTGCGGTTGTCCGGCGTCGCGCCGATATCCCGCACCGAGGCGAACTTGTGGCCGATGCCGAGTTCGTCGACGGTCCTGCGGTAGGCGTCGTTCCAGCGGTCCCACATGGCGATGATCGAAAACTTGTCCCCGAGCAGCATGGCCATCAGGAACGAGGTCCGCGCCGCCCCGATGACCGGAATGTCGAGGACGGAGCGGAGCGCGGCGACGCCGGTATCGCCCGTGGTGTCGACGCAGACCGCGTCGTAGCCGTCCTCCGTGGCCGACAGGCCGGTCTCCAGCACGGCGGTCTCGCCGATGGGCCATTCGTAGGGGCTGATCAGGTTACGTCCACCCGTCTTCACCGGCCGATAGTCGAATTCGATCCGGACGCCGAGACCGCCGGACGCGTGTTGCTCCCGGCGGAGCGCCAGGTGTTCCTCCTCCATGGGGAAGGGTACGATCACCAGGACCTTTCCATTTTCCATTGCGGGCGCGGCCCTATTCGCAGGGAAACGCTCCCGCCAAGGCTTCGGCCGCCAAGTCCACGGCCGCTTCCCCCAACCTGTCGGGATGATCCTCAAGAAACCGCTTCACGGCATTGCGTGCCTCGCCCGGCGTGGTCTTCGCGGGAAAGCAGGCCTCACGGCCGCTCAGGTATCCACGCCGGGCGCCGGCGTCCGCGTCGACCTTTTCCCTGCTGCGCCTGTCCCGCCCATTGGCGATCATGGCTTCCATCGCGGCGCCGGCGAACCCGAGGCAGGTTCCAAAGGGGATGGCCGACTCCAGCCCTTTTCCCTCTCCCGTCTTGCAGTGGTTGAAGAGCGTGTTTCCCGTGGTCGCGTTGGCGCCGACCGCGATCGACAGCAGCACTGCCAGCAGCATCCACCGCATGTCTACGCCCGACGTCGCCGAAGACCCCGAACCGGGAGCCGCGACGGCATCCCGTGGTGCTCGCGCGCGGTGGATTTGAACCTGTACGAGGTGGTTTGGTAGATGGGCGCCGCAATCCACGTCCCCGCCGGGTCCGGGCCACGGCCGCTATGGAGCGCTGGCGGCTCCGAATCGCTATTGCTGGTTGCCATGACGAGTCGTCTCCTCGGGTATCGCGGACCGGTAAGCACAAGCGATGATCCCGCCGAATTTGACCGGGATCGTCCAAAGCCCCACTGGACGCAAGATTTGTACTGAAAACCCGGTACTTGTAAACAGCGTACCGGAATCGGGAAAGGCGGGAAGGGAACAGGGTTCCGCCGTCGTGAAACCGGATAGCATTTCGCACAGGGTCTGAATTTCATGGAATGCGGGATCGTCGGACTTCCGGGAAGCGGGAAGACGTGCCTGTTCCAGGCGCTCACGGCGCACACCGTGGCGGTCGAGACCGGCACCCTCAACCCCAACATCGGCCAAGCCGACATTCCCGATCCGCGCCTGCGCGAGATCGCCCGGTTCGTGCCGACCAGGAGGATCGTGCCGGCCCGTCTGGAGCTGGTCGACATGCCGGGCATCCCGGCGGGTGTCGGCGCCGGTCATGTCGCGATCCTGGCCC
Organism: Alphaproteobacteria bacterium; assembly: GCA_021296255.1. Classification (GTDB taxonomy): domain Bacteria; phylum Pseudomonadota; class Alphaproteobacteria; order UBA2966; family UBA2966; genus UBA2966. The sequence continues at coordinate 12,229 of JAGWAU010000059.1, forward strand.
ATGTCCGAGCGGTGGCCGCGCTCTGCCACGTGATCGATTGCTTCGACGAAAAGGCCGATCCGGTGTCCACTTATTCGAACCTCAAGCTGGAACTCGTTCTCTCGGACCTCGGCGTCATCGAGAGTTCACTGGAACGGGCGCGGAAAGCGGCCCGGGGCGGCGACGAGGAAGCCGGGCGCCGGCGGGATACGTTGGAAAAGGCGCTGGCCCTCGTGGAGGCGGAGCAACCGGTTTCGGCGGGCGACTGGAGCGCGGCGGAGGAACGGGCCATGCGGGGTTACGGATTGCTGTCGGCCAAACCCGGGCTGGTCGTCGCCAACGTCGCGGAGAACGACCTCCGGGGGGACGGCGCGCCGGTTCGGGCGCTTCGGGAGGCCGTGGCTGAGGACGGTAGAGTCATGGTGGTTCTCTGCGCGGCGCTGGAAAGCGAGATCGCGGAGCTGCCGGAGCACGAGCGGGCCGAGATGCTGGCGTCCATGGGGCTGAAGGAGCCTGCCGTCGGACCGCTGGCCCGGGCCCTCAACGAGTCTCTTGGGCTGACGACGTTCTACACGGCGAGCGACAAGGAGGTGCGCTCGTGGATCATTCGCCGGGGCGCCACGGCGCCCGAGGCGGGCGGTGCCGTCCACTCGGACATCGAACGCGGGTTCATCCGCGCCCAGTGCTATCACGTGGATGAGCTGAGGGAATTCGGCTCGGAAAAGGCGATCAAGGAGGCGGGCAGGCTGCGTTCCGAGGGTAGGCGGTACGTCATGCGGGATGGCGACGTCGCCCGCTTCCTGTTCAACGTTTGATGAAGCGGCAGCCTGTGGTGAGCAAGTCTTCGGCCATTGTCGCTGTCGTCTTGGGACTGCTGGCGACACGGCCGGCGCTGGCCGGCACTTACGCTTGCGCCGATACTGACATTCGCGGTTTCGAGGGGCGGACCGGGGTCTACGCGGCCGCCGATCTCCCGAAGGCTACATTCACGCTGGAGACGGATTGGCAGATCGGGTCGGTCACGCAGAAGATCAAAGGCGTCTCGATGTTCGATGCCGTCACCACGACCTACCGATGCCGCATCCCCTACCATGACGGTGAACCGGCGTTGTGGCAGTGCGAGGGTGATTTCCGGCAGCTCTCGTTCAACACCATCAGCGGAAGATACGTGCGTACGGCCACATTCGGCTATGCCGCCCGCAGGGGCGGCGACCCGATCTTCGTGGCCTATGGGGTGTGCACGGGGGAGCGCTAGAGAGGAACGGACGCACTACTCCGCGGCGGCGCTGGAGGCCGTGTCGGTGGTCTCCGCCCGCGAGAGGACAAAGCCGCGATAGCCGTCGGCGGCGATCTCGTCGCAGAGCTTCCGGTACCTGTCGAAGCCACCGAAGTAGGGCATGTACACCCTCTTCTTGCCCGGCACGTTGGCGCCGACATACCAGGAATCCGCGACCGGCATCAGGGTCGCCTCCGCGACTTCGCGGGCGTGCTCGACCCAGTCGGTCTGGGCTCGTTCCGTTGCCTCGACCCGGTTGAAATCTTCCGCGGCGAGGTGATCGATCAAGTCCAGGATCCAGTCGGCATGGTGCTCTATGGTGATGATCATGTTCGCTTTGACCGATGGACTTCCCGGCCCGTTGATCATGAACAGGTTTGGCAGGCCCGCCACCATCAGGCCGAGATAGGTATCCGGCCCGTCCGACCATGCGTCCTTCAGGGAGGCGCCATGACTGGTCCGGATGTCGATCGCGAGCAGCGATCCGGTCATGGCGTCGAAGCCGGTCGCGAAGATGATGGCATCGAGCTCGTACTCGGCGTTCGCGGTCTTGATGCCGCCCGCCGTCACGCGCTCGATGGGCGCGCGCTTGATGTCGACCAGGGCAACGTTGTCGCGGTTGAAGGTCTCGTAATAGTCCGTGTCGATGGGCGGGCGCTTGGAGCCGATCGGCAAGTCCTTCGGCGGACAGAGCCGTCCCGCGACGTCCGGGTCCTTGACGATGTCGCGGATCTTGTCGCGCACAAAGTCCGCCACGGCGGTGTTGGCCTCCACCTCGACCCTGACGTCCTTATAGGCCGCCAGCATGGCCTGGGGCATGCCCCCCTCTTCCCAGCGCTTCTCGAGATAGGTCCGGCGTTCTTCCGGCGTGTCTTCGTGAATGGTCCTGGTGGGCATGGGGAAGCCCGTCATGGCGGAAAAGGTGCTCCGGACTTCGTCGTGCCATTCGGTGCGGTGCGCGTTGAACTGGCGTTGTTCACCGGGAGCCATCGGCCGGTTGCGGGCCGGCGTGGTGTACTGCGGCGTCCGCTGGAACACCGTCAGATGCTCGGCTTCCGCGGCGACGACCGGGATGGCCTGAATCCCCGTCGACCCCGTGCCGATGATGCCCACTCGCTTGCCGCTGAAGTCGACCTCTTCGTGTGGCCAAGCGCCGGTGTGATACCACTCGCCTCGGAAATCCTCGATTCCAAGGAAGGGGGGTTTGTACGGTGTCGACAGGCTGCCGATGGCCATGATGCAGTAGGGAGCCGAGGCGACGTCTCCCTTGTCGGTCCTTAGCGTCCAAAAGTTCGTCTCCTCGTCAAACTCGGCGGAGATGACGCGCGTGTCGAACTTCGCGTCGCGTCGCAGATCGAAGCGGTCGGCGACGTGAATCGCGTATCGCAGAAGCTCTGGCTGGGAGGCGAACTTCTCGGTCCACTGCCATTCCCGGGTGAGCTCCTCGGAGAAGTTGTAGCTGTACTGCACGCTGTCGACGTCGACGCGGCACCCGGGATAGCGATTCCAGTACCAGGTGCCGCCGACGTCACCGCCGGCCTCGAAGGCGCGCGCCGTCAGGCCGCGCTCGCGCAGGCAATAGAGGATGTACATCCCGGCGAAACCCATGCCGACGACCAGAACGTCGACGAATTCGGGTGAGGAGTCCCTGGAGCCGCCCAATTGGGTTTTCGTCATCGGCATGGCATGCACTTCGCGCCGCTCCTAACTCATGACCATCGAATTGCCGCGGCCGGCGATTCTGCCGTGTCCGGTCATCCGGTTCATCGTTTGGTTCCCATGCTTTCCGGCGCGATGCATGCCGCGTTTCTATGACACTACCCGCGCACGGCCGCAACAGCAAAGGTACGCCCTCTGGGCTTCCATGGCCTCCGGCATGGGATTCGGGGTCGGGTGCGGGACGGGGCATCTCGCGGGTTCAAAGGCAATCCTTGGCGAGAGATAAAGCAGAAATTTGGAGCCGGATGGCGGATTCGAACCGCCGGCCTGCTGATTACAAATCAGCTGCTCTACCACTGAGCTAATCCGGCGCCGTGGGAACGTCCGGAATGTAGGCAGTCTCGCGCCGATACGAAACCCAAAATCCATCGTTCCATCTGAATCCGTGCGGTTTGAGTCGGACGGCACCGCTGCCGGACTTCACAACATCCAGCCGATCAGTAAAATCCCCGCCGGAATTGTCCGGGAGCCGCCGCCATGTCCGCTGCTAAGATCCCCCAAATCCCTTACGGCGCCTATCACAAGACGGCCGTGGCGGAGTCCGACCCGCTGCTCACCAGCACGGGTCCGGGTACGCCGATGGGTGAGCTCATGCGCAAGCACTGGCATCCGGTCTGTTTGTCGGAGGAGCTGACGGATGTTCCGAAGGCCATCCGTATCCTGGGCGAGGACCTCGTCGCCTTCCGCGACCGCTCGGGCCGCGTCGGCGTCCTGCAGCGCCACTGCAGCCACCGCGGCACCTCGCTTGAGTACGGCATCATCCAACCCAAGGGCATCCGCTGCTGCTACCACGGCTGGGTCTACGACATCGACGGCACGATCCTCGAGATGCCGGCGGAGCCCGAGGACAGCAGGATCTCCGAGACCGTCTATCACGGGGCCTATCCGGGTGTTCGCCTACATGGGGCCGCTCGAGGAGAAGCCGGAATTCCCCGACTACGACGTCTACCGCTTCCCCGAGGACAACAAGCTCGTGGCGTTCTCGAACATCTATCCCTGCAACTGGCTGCAGGTCTACGAGAACATCATGGACCACTGCCACACGGCGCTGCTGCACAACGACATGACCGTCGACAGCGTCGATGCCGCCATGAAGGACGGCCTCAACTTCCCCGCCATGTTCCAGGACATTCCGGTGATGGACTGGGAGCAGACGCGCAACGGCCACGGCATCACGTTCATCGCCGGGCGGCGCGTCGACGACGACACCATCTGGATCCGCATGACGGAGATGATCTTCCCCGACCTCATCCAGAACGCGAACCTGATGACCAGCGCCCACGAACAGCGGCATACAACGGTCTGCATGACTCGCTGGCACACGCCGGTGGACGACACCAACTGCATCCTCTTCGGCTGGCGCCACTTCAACGCCGAGATCGACCTGCACGGCGACGGGCGCGAGGACGGCTGCGGCTACGACAAGATCGACTTCCTCGATGGCCAGTGCGAGCGTCCTTACGAGATCGGCCAGCGGGCGCCCGGAGACTGGGACGCGATCACCAGCCAGCGGCCGATCGCCGTGCATGCCTTGGAGAACCCCGGCAGCTCCGACATCGGCGTCTACATGTGCCGCAAGCTGCTGCGCGATCTCGTGGAGGGCAAGACGCCGCCCGATACGACCAAGGGCATGAGCAAGGACGGAGAGCAGACACTGCACTCCTTCGGGTCCGATACCACGCTGCGCGTGCCGCGCCTGCCGGACCGCGAGGAAGATCGCAAACTGATGAAGGAGTATGGCCGCAAGGTCTACGACATCGTGGCGGATGCCGATCCGCTACCCTCGAAGGAGCGTCGGCGCTACATCCTGGTGCGTCTCGACGAACTCGACGGCGGCATGCGGGAAGCCGCGGAATAGGAAAGCGACCGGACAAGAGGTGACCTGGCTATGGCGACAAGGAAGTCGAAGCCCATCCCTCACGGCGCCTACTACAAAACAGGGATACCGGCGCACGATCCCGAACTCACCCACACCAATCCCGGCACGCCGATGGGTGAACTCATGCGCAAGCACTGGCAGCCGGTCTGCTTGTCGGAGGAGTTGACGGATGTTCCGAAGGCCATCCGTATCTTGGGCGAGGATCTCGTCGCCTTCCGCGATCGCTCGGGCCGCGTCGGCGTCCTGCAGCGCCACTGCAGCCACCGCGGC
>JAGWAU010000059.1:17426-18704 GCA_021296255.1 Alphaproteobacteria bacterium
CCGAGGACAGCAGGATCTCCGAGACCGTCTATCACGGGGCCTATCCGGCGTTCGAGCGCGACGGGCTGGTGTTCGCCTATATGGGGCCGCCCGAGGAGAAGCCGGAATTCCCCGAGTACGACATCTACCGATTTCCGAAGGACACCAGGCTCGTTCCGTTCTCCAACCTCTATTCATGTAACTGGCTGCAGGTGAACGAAAACCTGATGGACCATCATCACACCGGCCTGTTGCACAACAACATGACGGTGGAGAGCGTCGACGACCGGATGAAAGACGGTCTGAACTTTCCCGACACGTTCACCGGAATGCTACCGATCATGGATTGGGAGAAGACGCGCAACGGCCACGGCATGTGCTTCATGGCGGGCCGACGGGTGAGCGACGACGTGGTGTGGACGCGGATCAGCGAGCATATCTTCCCCAACCTCATCCAGGTTTCGAGCCTGTTCTCCACCGCGTCCGCGTTCCGGCACGGAACGATATGCCTGTCGCGCTGGCACGTGCCGGTCGACGATACCCGCTGCATCCTCTTCGGCTGGCGCCACTTCAACGCCGAGATCGATCCGAACGGCGAAGGGAATGAGGACGACTGCGGGTACGACAAGATCGACTTCGTCGATGGACAGTGCGAGCGCCCCTACGACATCGGCCAGCGGGCGCCGGGCGACTGGGAGGCCATCAACGGTCAGCGGCCGATCGCGGTGCACGCTCTGGAAAATGCCGCCAGCACCGACGCCGGCGTCTACATGTGCCGCAAACTGTTGCGTGAGCTCGTGCGCGGCGAGACTCCTCCCGACATGTCCCGCGGCATGAACGGGAACCATGGGCAGACGCTGCATTCCTACGCTCGGGACGTGACCTATCGTCTGCCGAGACATCCGGACCCGAAAGAAGACCACGAGACCATCAAGGCGATGGGGCGCCGGGTCTATCGGATCGTAGCGGAAGCGGACGCCATCGCTTCCACTGAGCGCAAGGCCTACATTGTCAATCGTCTCGACGAGCTCGACGGCGGCTTGCCGGACGCGGCGGAATAGCCCTGTCTGCGAATTGATCTTGAGTCCGTCACGGGTAGCCCGGTATGGGATACTATGGGAGCTATGCGCATGAGCAGCCTGAGCAAAGCGGAGCAGGATTTGAAGGCGAGGGCCCGGGAGCTGGCCGAGACCAAGATCCAGCCGCGTGCGGCGGAGATCGACGAGACCCAAGAATATCCCTGGGATCATGTCGAGCGGCTGACGAAAGCCGGCTTCATGGGCATGACCATCCCACCGG
>JAGWAU010000060.1 GCA_021296255.1 Alphaproteobacteria bacterium
AGTGGACAGCCGCTCCGCGCCTGACCACTTCCCCACAGGCCCAAAAACCTCAACAGAAGCGGTCAATCGATGTGCTAGAAAAACCGGACAAATCCACTTGCTAGCGACACCATGGCGCGTCCATCCGCCGAGCGACGGCGGCTCGGCGGATCCGGGCTTCGAACCGTTCGTTCCGGAGAGGCGCTCCGGTTCCGGTTGCCGTATTCCTGGATATTCCTCCGTGAACGAATGGAAGAGACAGGCCGGAATTCCATATAACGGGGATCGGGTTCGAACCTGAGGTCCGCTCCAATCCCTGGCAGGAGGTTCACTATGCCCCTGAAGACCCCACTCACGGAGGTTCTCGACATTACCCATCCCATCATCTCCGCTCCCATGGCTACGGTGGCGGGCGGCGCGCTGGCGGCGGCCGTCACGGCGGCCGGAGGCCTCGGCCTGATCGGAGGCGGCTACGGAGACCGGGACTGGATCGAGCGCGAGCTGCGGGCGGCGGGCAACACCCGCGTCGGCATCGGATTCATCACCTGGCGGTTGGCCGACCGGCCGGAGCTGCTCGATCTGGCGCTTGAGCACGCGCCGGCAGCGGTGTTCCTGTCCTTCGGCGATCCTGCGCCCTTCGCCGCCCGTGCCAAGGAAGCTGGCGTTCCTGTGATCTGTCAGGTTCAGACGCTTGAGCACGCGCGCTCGGCCGCGCGCGCCGGGGCCGATATCATCGTCGCGCAGGGCACCGAGGCCGGCGGGCACGGGGGAGCACGGACTGCCATGACGCTGGTGCCGGCCGTCGTCGATGCGGTCGCCCCGATGCCGGTCGTCGCGGCGGGGGGCATTTCCGATGGCCGCGGGCTGGCGGCCGCACTGACCCTGGGCGCGGCGGGCGTGCTCATCGGTACCCGCTTCTTCGCTACGAGCGAGGCGCTGGGCCACGAAAATACGAAGGCCCGCCTGGTGTCGGCGGGCGGCGACGACACGGTACGCACCAGCGTGTTCGACATCGTGCGCGAGCTGCCTTGGCCGGCGCCGTATCGGATTCGCGCGGTGCGCAACAGGTTCTTCGATCGCTGGAGCGGCGCCGAGGATGCGCTCCGCCAGGAGATGGCGGAGAGCGCGGACTCTCCCGTCGACGCATTCCACGCGGCGCTGCGATCCGGTGATACGGAGGAAAGCGTAGTCGTGGGTGGCCAGGGGCTCGATCTTGTGGGCGCGGTCGAGCCGGCGGGCGAGCTGGTTACCCGGATCGTGGCGGACGCGGAGCGGACTCTGGCCGTCGCCCACGCTCTCAGCGGTTAGAGTTGGGGAAGCCAGTATCAGACTCGTACAGACGAAAAGTGTGGTGTCTGATATCAGCTTCCCGCCCCGGCCGCATGCATGGCCATGTCCGGCGTGCTTCCCTCGGAAAGTGATTTCTATGATATCAATGTTTGTTCGCCGTCGCCGCCGCCCATTCATTTCCTGCTCATATGCAGATGGGAATGCGCGGGGCGCGTCATGAACAGCCGGTCGAGCTCCGGGTCCGCGAGGGTCGGAGTGGATCAAGAACCGCCGGAGGACAAACCGATGAACAAGCTTCACAATCCAGAAACCGTTGCGCCGCCCTTCGCCAACTATAGCCACGCAGTCGAGTCGATGCAGAATTGCCACGTCCTGTTCATATCCGGACAGGTCGGGGTCAATCCGGACGGATCGCTGGCGGAGGGTATAGAGGCGCAGACGCAAACGGCGCTCAACAACATCCGCGAGGCGCTCCGGTCCGCGAACATGGACTTCCAAGACCTTACGCGGCTCACCACCTATCTCGTGAACCGCGAGGACGTTCCCAAGGTGCGGACCGTGCGCGAGGCCGTGTTGGGCGACGAGCGGCCGGCCTCGACGCTCGTCCTCGTGGCCGGGCTCGCGTCCGAGGACTGGCTGGTCGAAATCGAAGCCATTGCGGCGAAGCCGTGGCACTTCTACGGTGACGGCACCGTGTTCGAGACGCGCGGCCGGCCGGGGATCTGAGCTACCGTCCGTCAAATTAGGGAAGGGCGTCCCTTCGGCTTCTCGGGACCCCGCCCGCTGACCAAGTGATGTGGGCTCCACGCGCGGGCGCGAGCGTGACGGGGCACCCCATGGAAAGGGAACCGTCGTGAATTTGCTCCCCCGAACGCGTGAGCTGCGTGAGATTTTTGTGCGCCGGCTGGCAGCTGTGGCCTGGATCGGCGTGGGCGTGCTGGCAACTCTCCCGGGAGGCTCCGCCGAGGTTCGGGCCCAAACCCCGACCGGTGGGCAGCCATTGCCTCAGTCTATGCCGGCGGAGGACTCGGTGATCGCCCGAGTGAACGGCGAGGAAGTTCGCCAGTCCGACGTCTTGCGCATGCTCGAGCAACTTCCCGCCGAAGTTCGCGGGATGCCTCGGGAACAGCTCTTTGCGCTGGTGGTGGAGCGTGCCATCGACCGCTTGCTCGTCGTCGAAGCGGCTCGCAAGGAAGGTCTTCGGGACGATCCCGAGATCCAGCGACGCCTCGAGGCCGCGGAGGCCGACGTGCTCTGGGAGGCCTACCTCGAGCGCAAGCTTCAGGAAGGGTTGTCGGAAGCCCGGATTCGCAGGGCTTACGACAATATCGCTTCCGAGGCGACCGACGACGAAATCAAGGCCCGTCATATCCTGCTGGCGAGTGAGGAGGATGCCCGGACGGTCATCCGGGAACTTGAGGGCGGGGCGGACTTCCAGACGCTGGCGCGCAAGAGGTCGATCGGACCGTCACGGGAGGCCGGTGGTGATCTCGGCTATTTTTCGCGTGCGCAGATGGTCGACGAGTTTTCCGGGGCGGCCTTCGCCCTGGCGCCGGGCGAGTTCTCGAAGGCGCCGGTCAAGACCCAGTTCGGCTGGCATGTGATTCTCGTCGAGGGACGCCGCCGCGCTGAGACGCCGAGCATGCAGGAGGCCATGCCCCGAATCCAACAGGCGATCACGCGAGAGGTTCTCACCGAAGTTCTCGGCGGATTGCGCAAACGCGCGGATATCGAGATCGTCGGCACCGGTGGCGGCCTGGTACGCCCCGGGGCTCGTTGATCCGGACCCCGTCGATCGGGAACGCTCGGCCATAACTCCGTGCCGAAAACGGATCGATAGCGGATACCACCGGGGCGGAGGCCGTCGACGGTTCGAGCCCGGCTTTCGCGGCCCGAGCGAGGTGCCTAAACTCGGGGTTGACTGGTGACATGGGGAGGAGAGGACTCGACGCGATGGCTGCGCGCTATTCCATCGTCAGTCTGGTACGAAACGCCTTCGGCTATCACGAAGGCTGGCAGCGCGCTTGGCGCAGCCCGGACCCGAAGGAGCGCTATCACGTCGTCGTCATCGGCGGCGGCGGGCACGGCTTGGCGACCGCCTACTACCTTGCCAAGGAGCACGGCGTCACGGACATCGCCGTGATCGAGAGGGGATGGCTCGGGGGCGGCAACACGGGCCGTAACACCACGATCATCCGCTCCAACTACCTGTGGGACGAGAGTGCTGGCATCTATGAGAAGGCGCTGCAGCTCTATGAGGGGCTGAGCCAGGACCTCAACTTCAACATCATGCTGAGTCAGCGCGGGGTCCTGAACCTGGCGCACAACCTTCATGATCTGCGCGAGATATCGCGGCGGGTCAATGCCATCCGGCTCAACGGTATCGATTCGGAGGTTCTGTCGGCTGAGGAGATCAAGGCGATGGTGCCGATCCTCAACATCTCCCCTGGCGCGCGCTACCCGGTACTCGGGGGATCGCTTCAACGGCGCGGGGGTGTTGCCCGACACGATGCCGTCGCCTGGGGCCTCGCGCGGGCCGCCGATGCCCGAGGCGTGGACATCGTCCAGAACTGCGAGGTCACCGACATCCTGCGCGAGGGCGGCCGTGTGACCGGAGTCGAGACGACGCGCGGGACCATCATGGCCGACAAGGTCGGTATCGTGGTGGCCGGTCACTCCAGCGTGCTGGCCGCGATGGCGGGCTTCCGCATGCCCGTCGAGAGCCACCCGCTTCAGGCCTTGGTCTCGGAACCGATCAAGCCAATCCTCGACACAGTGGTCATGTCTGGCACGGTGCACGTCTACGTCAGCCAGTCCGATCGCGGAGAGCTCGTAATGGGAGCGGGAATAGACGGGCACAACGGTTATACCCAACGGGGCAGCCTTCCCGTCATCGAGCATATGGTCGCTGCGGCGATGGAGTTGTTCCCGATCTTCAGCCGGCTTCGCATGATGCGCCAGTGGGGCGGAATCGTCGATGTCTGCCCCGACGCCAGCCCGATCATCGGGAAAACGCCTGTCGAGAACTTGTTCATCAACTGCGGTTGGGGCACCGGCGGGTTCAAGGCCACGCCCGGCTCGGGCTGGGTATTCGCCCACACAATTGCCCGCGGTGAACCGCATCCGTTGAATGCTCCGTTCTCTTTGGACCGCTTCGCGGCCGGCAAGCTCATCGACGAGCACGGCGCGGCGGGCGTCGCGCACTAGGGAGCAGAGCCGTGTTGTTGATCACCTGTCCTTGGTGTGGGCCGCGCGACGAGATCGAATTCAGCTGCGGCGGCGAAGCGCACATCACGCGGCCTTCGGAACCGGAAGCGCTCACCGACGAGGCCTGGGCCGATTACCTTTTCAACCGCACCAATCCGAAGGGTCCGCATGCCGAGCGCTGGGTGCACACGCACGGCTGCAGGCGCTGGTTCAACGTACTTCGCAACACCGCGACCAACGAGATCCTTGCGGTGTACGAGATGGGCAAGCCCCGTCCGGACGGGGAAGGGTCATGAGACCGCAGCGCATGCGCCTGGCCAGCGGTGGCCGGATCGACCGCACCCGGCCGCTGTCCTTTTCGTTCGATGGAACGCGCTACCAGGGGTTCGCGGGCGATACCTTGGCCTCGGCATTGATGGCGAACGGCGTCCGGCGGGTGGGCCGGAGCTTCAAGCTCCACCGTTTTCGGGGCATCTTCTCGGCCGGCGCCGAGGAACCGAACGCGATCGTCCAGCTGGAGAGCGGTCCCCGGACCGTGCCAAACCTGCGGGCGACGCAGGTCGAGCTCTACGATGGCTTGAGCGCGGCCAGCGTCAACGCCTGGCCGTCCCTCGCCGTCGATTTCCTGGCGATCAACAGCCTGTTCGCGCCGCTGCTGCCAGCGGGCTTCTACTACAAGACGTTCATGTGGCCGAAGCCGCTGTGGCACGCCTGCGAAGGAATGATCCGCCGCGCCGCTGGCCTAGGGCGCGCGCCGATGGATCCCGACCCGGACACCTACGACCACCTGCACGCCCACTGCGATGTGCTGGTTGTGGGAGGTGGGCCGACGGGCCTCGCTGCCGCGTTGAGGGCCGGACGAACCGGAGCGCGGGTGATCATTGCTGACGAGCAGAACGAGCTCGGCGGCCAGTTGCTCAACAACCGCCAGCAGGTCGACGGTTCCCTGGGAGCCGATTGGGTCGCGACGGCCTGCGAGGAGTTCGTCGGTACGGCGAACGTCCGTGTGCTCACGCGCACGACGGCCTTCGGGCACTACGAGCACAACCACGTCGCTCTGCTAGAACGGCGCACCGATCATCTGGGTCCCGGAGTGGACGGGGTGCGCCAGCGTCTCTGGAAGGTGCGGGCCAAGCAGGTTGTGCTCGCCGCCGGCGCATACGAGCGCCCCATCGTGTTTCGGAACAACGACAGGCCCGGCGTGATGCTTGCCTCGGCGGCGGCCGCCTACGTCAACCGTTATGCGGTCAGGCCCGGCCAGCGCGCGGTCGTGTTCACCAACAATGACAGCGGTTATGCCGCGGCAGCGGATCTCGCCGACGGCGGCGTGCCGGTCGCGGCGATCGTGGATGCCCGGCTGGAAGCCGGAGACGACGCCGCGGCTCTGGCGGCGGTGCGCGATATCGAGGTTCTGAACGGCTTTGCCGTCGTCGACGTGAAGGGCCGGCGGCAGGTGGCGGGCGCCGATGTCTCGATCCTGAACGATGAGGGCGCGGCCACGGGCGGTTCCGCGCGTACGATCGGCTGCGACCTGCTGGCCGTTTCGGGCGGCTGGAACCCCTGCGTTCACCTGCATTGCCATTCGGGCGGCAAGCTGGACTTCGACTCCGATTGGGCGTGCTTCGTGCCGGGGAGGACACCGCTCGCCTCCCGGGCTGCCGGTGCCGCCGCGGGAGTATTCGAACTCGCTGCGTGCCTGGAGAGTGGGTTCGAGGCCGGTGCGAGAGCGGCCCGGGCTGCCGGAATCAAGCGGCGCGGACGTGCCCGCAAGGCGCCGGCAGCGGAGCGGAATTCACCGGCCCCCGCCCGGCGGCTGTTCCACGTGCCGTCGCTCAAGCGGGGCGGAGAGGCCAAAGCTTTCGTCGACTTGCAGTACGACGTGACGGCCGCGGACATCTCGCTGGCCGCCCGCGAGGGGTACGAGTCGGTAGAACACGTCAAGCGGTATACGACGCTCGGCATGGCGACCGATCAGGGCAAGACCTCGAACGTGGCGGGCCTCGCGATCCTCAGCGGAGTATTGGGACGACCCATCCCGGAGGTCGGCACCACCACCTTCCGACCGCCCTACACGGCGGTCACTTACGGCGCGCTCGCGGGGCGCGACGTCGGCGATTTCGCCGATCCCGTACGCAAGACCCCGATGCACCACTGGCACGTGGCGGCGGGAGCCAAGTTCGAGGACGTGGGCCAGTGGAAGCGGCCTTGGTACTACCCCCGCGCCGACGAGAGCATGCAGGAGGCGGTGAACCGGGAATGTCTGGCTGCCCGCAACACTATCGGCGTGCTCGACGCCAGCACGCTCGGCAAGATCGATATCCAGGGCCGCGACACGGTGACGTTTCTCAATCGTGTCTATACGAACACGTGGGATTCGCTCGCCGTCGGGCGTTCACGCTACGGCCTGATGTGTGGCGAGGACGGCATGATTTTCGACGACGGCGTGACCACCCGCCTCGGCGACCATCACTACCTGATGACGACCACTTCGGGGGGCGCGGCGCGAGTCATGTCCTGGCTGGAAGAATGGCTCCAGACGGAGTGGCCCGAACTCGACGTTCGGCTCACCTCGGTGACGGAACAGTGGGCCAGCGCCGGACTCTGCGGCCCCGGCGCCCGCCGCCTGATGGATGATCTGTCCGAGGACCTGCCTCTCGATTCCGAGGCGTTACCGTTCATGGCCATGGCCGAGGGGCGGGTGGCCGAGATTCCCGCACGGGTCTTCCGCATCAGTTTTTCGGGCGAAGTCAGCTTCGAGATCAACGTCGCGGCGCGCTACGGAATGGCGTTGTGGAACGCGCTGATGACGGCCGGCGAAAAATACGGGATCACCCCCTACGGCACCGAGGCCATGCATGTGCTGCGTGCGGAGAAGGGCTACATCATCGCGGGGCAGGAAACGGACGGAACGGTGACGCCCATCGACCTCGGTCTCGAACGCATGGTGTCGAAGAAAAAGGATTTCATCGGCAAGCGCAGCCTGTCCCGGTCCGACACCGCGCGGGAAGACCGCAAGCAACTCGTCGGCCTGCTGACGGAGGACGAATCGGAAGTACTTCCGGAAGGGGCGCAGATCGTGGCCGAACCCCGCCCGATGCCGCCCATGGAGATGATCGGCCACGTGACGTCCAGCTACTACAGCGCCAACGTGGGGCGGTCGATCGCCCTGGCCCTGATCCGCTCCGGCCGGTCGCGCGTCGGCGAGTACGTGTTTGCGCCGCTCCCCGGGAAACGCGTGATGGCCCGGGTGGTCGAGCCCGTGTTCTTCGATCCCGAGGGAGGGCGCCTGCATGGCTGAGCCCTACCAGCGGCAGAGCGCGCTGGCGCACCTCGGTCTCGCCGCCCGGGCGGCGGCGGATCGGGAGAAGTCCGATGCCGGCGTGCAGCTTGGCGAGCGCGCATTTCCGGGCCAACTCAACCTGCGCGGCGATCCCGGGAACGAGGAGTTCATGGATGCCGCTTCAGGCACTGTCGACTGTGTGTTGCCGACCGTTCCCAATACCTCAGCCGGGGAAGACGATTTGGAAGAAGGTCCGCGGGTTCTTTGGCTGGCACCCGTTGAATGGCTGATCGTAACCGCCGCCGGCGCCGAGGAAGCGCTCGCCGGGGAATTGGTCGCGGCGGCCGCGGGCTGCGGCGGATCGGTCACCGACGTGAGCGACGCACGCACGGTCATCGTCTTGCAAGGGCCGAACGCCCGCGACGTTCTGATGAAGGGATGCCCGCTGGATCTGCATCCGGACGTCTTCCGACCCGGGCACTGCGCGCAGAGCCTGCTGGCACGGGCGGCCGTGATCCTGTATCGGCGGGCGGACGAGGCCGACGGCAGCGCGTCCTTCGAGATCCACGTGACGCGAAGCTTCGCAGACTATCTCTGGGTTTGGCTCGAGGATGCCGCCGGCGAATACGGCGTCCAGGTGATCGAGGTATAGGCTCGAAAGAGAAACGCCGGGTAGGGAACAGGTGTCGGACGAACGATAAATATGGGGTCCGACACCGGCTCCCTTCAACGGCATCGGCACCGGAAGCAATTACAATCTGATGGAGAGTTCCCGGTATTCCGCGCCGATCAGGTTCGCATCGCCAAAGTAGGCATGCTTGGACATGTCCGGCGAATATTTGCTGGCCGGGGGGCGTCGGTCCAGAGCCTCCGCCATGCTGCGGATGTGGTGAGGCTTGGCACCGCAGCAGACGCCGAGGTAATGCACGCCGATGTCCGCGGCTTCCTTGGCGAACTCGGCGATCTCGTAACGGTTGCAGGTGAAGGGATCGAGCGCGGTCGGGAAGGTGCCGCCTTCGGGCAAACAGCCGCAATTCGCATCGTGCAGATGGTGGAAGGTGGGCTCCGCCTCGCTGGTCCGAAAGGGGACCGGGAGAGCCGCCACATGGCATTTCACCGCGCGGCGGATCTTGCGCAGCAACGGCAGCATAGTACCGGGACCCCGCATGCAGTTGAGGCCCACCACGTCCGCGCCCGCGTCCTCTAGCCGCTTGCAGCAGTCCTCGGGCGCGAGACCTTCGTAGGTTTCTGGCTCGCGGTGGATCGCCATGGTGATCACCGACGGCAATCCCGTCCGCTTGATCACTTCCAGGGCGATCTCCGCCTCTTCGGCCCACGAGAACGTCTCGGCGATGATGCAGTCGACGCCTTCCTCCACGGCCCAGCCGACCTGCTCCTCGAACATCGCCCGGGCGTCATCCTTGGTTTTTTGGCTGTCTTCGAGAAAGACATTCGTGTTGCACACGTTGCCGGCGACCAGGGCGGCCCCCTCGTCCGCGACCTTCCGGGCGATACGAACCGCGTGACGATTGAGGTCTTCGAGCACGTCTTCCTTGCCGACGAGGCGAAGCTTCTCGCGATGGCCGTAGTAGGTAAACGCCTCGATGACGTCCGAGCCCGCACGCAGAAACTCGCGGTGAAGCTGTTCGATCGCCCCGGGATGCTCGAGGACGACCTCCGGCACGTAGGCACCGGCCGAGACGTAACCCCGTTGTTCGAGTTCGAACAGGTAGCCCTCGGCGCAGATGACGGGACCTTCCGACAGGCGCTCGAGGAGACCCTTGCCGGGGCCTGATGATTCCCCGCTCATGGCATTCCTCCTTCGGGACTCACGCGGGCCGATGTTCCGGGTGTACCGGGTGGTCGCGGGCGTGAAGCAGAAATCGGCGCAGGATCGTCGGATAGCCGGCGTAGACGTTCCCGCCCGTTTGCGACGTGTAGATGTCGCGCCCTCCACAAAATTCATCCGGAATGGCGTACCAGGCGAGACCGGGGTGGGCGTGGTGGACCACGTGGAGATTGTTGTTTAGGTAAAGCAGACCGCTCAACGGGCCGCCGATGACGATTGCGGTGCGCTGCTTCCTGTCGCTCGCCGGCTGATGCTCGGCATACGAGCGCAACAGCGTGAGTGACAAGCCGGGGTACGCGAAGAGAGCGGCATACTGCCAGGCGGGCAGGTCGCAAACGAACGTAACCCAGGCGAGAACGAGGCCGACGCCGACGGCGTGGCGTATCCAGACGCCCGCGTGGGTGAAGTCCCCGGAAGCGATGCGGCGCAATTCAGCCCGCCAGTGCGTGCTGGCGACGAGCGCGGGGCCGATGGCCAACCGGCCGAGCAGGGTGTTGTTGAAGGACAAGACGGCCCTGTGTGCGCGGCTCATGCGCTTCCAGGACGCCTCCCGGACGTAAAACGATTCCGTGTCTTCGAGCGGATCGGTCAGGATCGGACAGCCATGGTGGGCGAGGTGGGTCTCGCGGTAGATCGCGTAGGGCATCCACAGCGCGAGGGGCGGCCAGGCGATCACGCCGTTGATCCTGTCGGACCGGGTCGGATGCCGGTGCACCGCCTCGTGCTGCAGCGAGCCGTGCCAGCACACCACCCAACCGCCGGCGGGCACCAGGATCCACCATGGCAGCGACGCCGCATGATAGGTCAGCGCCAGCCAGCAACCGTAGACCGCGACGACGACGAGCCAAGTGGGCGCTTCCCAGCGCCGCCAGAGCGAGGCCGGCTGCTCGCCTAGACACCTGGCATGCGTCATGATCTTTCCCCGTGTCGGACCCGGGATCGAACCTCAGGTCCGATCCCATTTCGGCGAAGCCATTGCTATGCAAGGAATCGGGTTGCCGCAACGTGGGAATTGTAACGTTCAGTCACTAAGCGAGGTAATTTCGAGAATATGTTTATGAAAAACTACAAGATGAGAATAAAATAAACAGATGAACTGGATGGTGCCTCGTGGATAGAAGAGAGGTTTCCCGCACGTTTCGCACGCGTTTGACCGAAGTCCTCGGGCGTTCAGGGTCATCGCGCTCGGCGCTCGCGCGTCGCGTGGGTATCGACCGCTCCACCCTGACCCAACTGCTGTCGGAGGACATCGACCGGCTGCCCCGCGCGGATACGATCGCGGCCGTCGCGGTGGAGCTTCAGGTGAGTCTCGACTGGCTTCTAGGCCTCAGTCACGTCGACAAGCTTGGCGCCGACATTATCCACGAGTCGCTCCAGATCGCCGAGAGCGCACGGACCCCCGTCGACGAGCAGCTGGTGAGCTGGTTCGAGGAGGCCTCCGGTTACAAGGTGCGCTACGTGCCGACAACGGTTCCGGACCTCGCGAAGACCGAAGAGGTCTTGCGACACGAGTACCGCCACTTCGAGACCAGGCGCCCCGACCGTGCGATCAGCGCCTCGCGCGACAAGCTGGAGCATTTTCGCTTGCCCGAGACGGACATGGAGATATGCATGTCGCGCCAGGCTCTGGAGACGTTCGCGGGCGGTGCCGGAATATGGTGCACCTTGAAGACCTCTGCGCGCGTCCAGCAGCTCGACCGATTGATCGAGGTGGTCGAAGAACTCTATCCGAGCCTGCGCATGTACCTCTTCGATGGACTGACGCACTACTCCGCGCCATATACGATCTTTGGACACCAGCGCGCCGCGCTCTACGTCGGGCAGTTCTATCTGGTGTTCAACACGACGGAGCACATCTCGGTACTGAATGGTCACTTCGACCGACTCATTCGCGCGGCCGTCATCCAGCCGACCGAACTCGTGCCGTTCCTCTCGGAGCTGAGGGACGGCCTCGTGGAGCTTGGCGGCTCCCAAGAGGCAGCGCGTGTCGCTTGAACCGGTTCGGCATGTCGCCAGCCTGCCCATGTATGGAATTGCCGAGTTGCGGGCCGCGACGGAAACCTGGTGGGCGGGGGTCGCGCGGCACCTGGAGGAGTGTGGCATCGCTGGCGCCCCGAGGATGCTGACGTGGCCACGGGACGTCTACGGCCATTGGCGCTCGCCGGACCTCCTGTTCAGCCAGACCTGCGGGCATCCCCTGGTGAACCTGATCGCCGAGGATGTCCGGCTGGTCGCGACTCCCCATTACGGCGCGCCCGGGTGCGACGGCTCCCGGTATGCCAGTCATGTCCTGGTGAGGGCGGACGCCGCGGCAGAGGGTATCGACGGGCTGCGGGGAGGGCGCCTCGCCTTCAATGGCCCCGACTCCTATTCCGGCTTTCACGTGTGGCCTCGCTTGCTTCCCTCCGGGGAGACTCGGGAATCCTATTTCGGCCGGATCATCGAGACGGGATCGCATCGCGCCGCCATCCGCGGCATTCGGACCGGCGAGGCGGATGTCTGCGCTGTCGATTGCGTAACGCACGCGTTGCTGTCGGACCGAGCGCCCGACGAGGTCGAAGGAACGCGCATCCTGGCGACGTCGCCGCCCGTTCCCGCGCTGCCATTCGTGACGAGTGCCGTAACCTCGACGGATGATGCGACGCGCCTGCGCGAGGGGTTGTTTGCTGCGCTCGCCGACCCGTCGCTGGAGGAGGTTCGGGCGGCCCTTCGCCTCACCGGCGCAAGCGTTCCGACCGAAGCGGACTACTTGCAGGCCTTCAAGAACCGGATGCCCGGTTCCGAACCCTGATCTCGTCCCTGTCGCCCCGGTCGGACCCGGGATCCGACACCGGTTCCAATCGGTTGTCCTCGCTCCATAAATTGGCAAGACCCTGAAGAACCACCGTTCCCTTCGCGCCAGACACTCAGAGATTGATCGAGCCAAGCGACAGAATGGCATGGGCGAGAAGCATGCTGCCCAAACCGCCGCTCTGGGCGGAGCGGTCTACGGCCAAACGACCGATGAGAGCGTACGGTACGGGATGGCGTGGCAGCCTTCGAGACAACCGCTCGGGCGAGGAGAACAACTCGATCGACGGAGCACTCAACGTGTGGAAGCCGAGCACCGTATCGGAGCCTCTGGCGGTGCAGACGAACGCCCTGCCTACGCAGCGCCGAATATCCTGGCCGCCTCGCTGAGCCGCAAGTTTATCCGCTCCCTTTTTGCCATGTTCGTGACGCTCGTGTTCGCATCCTTCTTTCAGGTTTCCGTAAATGCGTAGGTCATTCCGGTGCCGTCTCAAGGGCGGGTTCCTTGAGTCATGTCACCCCTGTTCAGCGCCCGCAGAATGAAGGCATAGATCAGAGCGACCTCATCCAGGCGCTCGAACCGCCCGGCGGCACCACCGTGGCCTGCGCCCATGTTCGTCCGCAGGAGGACCGGATTGTCGTCGGTCTTGAGGGTGCGGAGTCTGGCGATCCACTTGGCGGGCTCCCAGTAGGTCACGCGCGGGTCGGAGACGCCGGCCGTCGCCAGGACCGGCGGGTAGTCCTGCGCGGTGACGTTGTCGTAGGGCGAATAGCCGCGCATGCGCCGGCAGGCTTCCTCGTCGGTAATCGGGTTTCCCCACTCGACCCACTCGGGCGGCGTAAGGGGCAGCGAATCGTCTGACATCGTGTTGAGCACATCGACGAAGGGCACTTCCGCGACGGCCGCACCGAACAGGTCGGGCCGCATGTTGATGACGGCGCCGACGAGCATGCCCCCGGCGCTGCCGCCGTGCGCCACGATGCGTCCCCCGACCGTATACTTTCGGTCGATCAGCGCCTCCGCCGCGGAGATGAAGTCCTTGAACGTATTCGCCTTGTTTTCGAGCTTCCCGTCCCGATACCACCGATATCCCCGGTCCATGCCGCCACGGACATGGGCAACGGCGTAGATGAAACCGCGATCGACCAGACTGAACCGGTTGGGCGAGAACGAAGCGGGAATGCTCATGCCGTAGGAGCCGTACCCGTATAGGAGCAGGGGTGGCGTGCTGTCGGCTTCCACATCGTGCCGGCGCAGGACGGAGACCGGTATCTCCACTCCATCGTGGCCCGTCGCGTTGAAGCGGTGCGCGAAGTAGTCGGCCGGGTCGTGACCGCTCGGGATCTCCTGTTCCTTGCGCAGCACACGCTCTCGCGACTCCATGTCGAAATCGAAGGTGCGCGGCGGCGTCGTGAGCGAACTATAGGTGAAACGCAGGGTCGTCGTGTCGTATTCGAACCCGCGACTGATCCCGAGGTCGTATGCCTCCTCATCGAAATCGATCTCGAACTCTTCCCCGCTACTCGACGACCGCACGACGATCCGGGGCAAGGCATTCACCCGTTCCAGACGAACGAAGAAGTCCCTGAACAGGACGAGCCGCCGGATCATTCGCCCCGGCTCGTGAGGAATGACATCCCGCCAATGGGCACGGCCGGGGGTCTCGAGAGGCGCCTCGGAGATCTTGTAGTCCTCCGCGCCATCCGCATTGGTCAGGATCAGGATCCGGCTGTCGTCGTCGCCGATGGAGTAGTCGACGCCCGGCTCGCGGGTGGCGATGACGATGGGGTCGTCGGTCGGAGAGCGCGCAGGGACGACCCTGAGTTCGGACGTCAGCGCATGATCCCGCGCCGTAATCACGATGAACCGGCCGCTTTCGGTTTTGTCGAGATCGATGAAAAAGCCGGGGTCCGGTTCCAGATAAACGAGTGCGTCGTTCTTCGGATCTTCGCCGAGACGGTGGCGCAACACCCTGTTCGGCCGGTGGTGTTCGTCGAGCACCGTGTAAAAGACCGTTCGGCTGTCCGCCGACCAGACGAAGTCGCCGTGGGCCGATGTGGCCACGGATTCGAGGTCGCTGCCGGTCTCCGGGTCCCGGATCAGGAGTTCATGGTTCTCGGATCCGTTGCGGTCGGCGGTAAAGGCGACGAGTCGGTGGTCGGGACTGTGGCGGCACCGGGCCACGCGGAAGTATCCCGAAGACCCGGCTTCCCGGTTGCCGTCGACCAGAATCTCTTCGACGTCCGATCCCTTTCGGTGCCGGCAGTACATCGGATGCTGGCCTCCCTCCATGTAGCGCTGGTAGTAGAGGTAATCGCCATCGGGGAACGGGACCGACCCGTCGTCCTGCTTCAGGCGGGCCTTCAACTCCTCGTACAACAGCGTGCGAAGATCGGCGGCTGGTTCCAACACCGAGTCCGTGTAGGCGTTCTCCGCTTCGAGATGCCGGCAAATCCTGGACGAGAGGCACGAGGGGTCGCGCGTCGCCTCTCGCCAGTTCGGGTCTCGCAGCCATGCGTAAGGGTCCCGGTCGACGTGGCCATGGCGCGTGGTCGCCGTCTCGTGGCGCTCGGCCACCGGGGGAGGCAAGGGGTTGGTGTTGAACCGCTCTGACACAGCCATCGAAGTGTTTCCGTCGGGTCTCGTGTCAAGATGCCACATTCGGGCATCCGAGGATCGAAAATCGTTTCGTCGAGCAAGATTCCGTCGCAACGGCAGCGCGCGCGGGAGTTTCCTGCTATGACATTTCATTTCCTCCGGTTACTGTTTTCGTCCCGTCCGTGAGTCCTGAAGGTCCATGCCTTTCGGCTTGTTGAAATACGGTCTGCGGCGGCGTTACCCCGCCCGCCGCGACGTTCCGGTTGCGGCCGAGCTCAAGCCGTCTTACGACGTCGTCATCATCGGCGGCGGCGGGCACGGGCTCGCGGCGGCCTACTATCTCGCCAAGGAACACGGCATCGCCAACGTCGCTGTTCTGGAGAAGGGATACCTGGCGGGCGGCAATACGGCGCGAAACACCGCCATCATCCGCTCAAACTACCTCACGCCCGAAGGCGTCCGCTTCTACGACGAATCGGTGCGGCTCTATCGGAATCTGTCGAACGAGCTGGACTACAACATCCTCTACTCCGAGCGGGGCCATCTCACGCTCGCACACACCGATGCGGCCTTGCGCACCAGTCGGTGGCGGGCGGAAGTCAACAAGCATCTCGGCGTCAAGTCCGAGTTGATCTTTCCGCACGAGATCGCCCGGATCTGTCCGCAGCTCAATCTTTCGGATGATGTGCGCTATCCGATCATGGGGGCGCTATAGCATGAACCCGGCGCCTTCGTGGGGCTCGACGCATTGGCGGGGGGTTACGGCGCGATCGCGGC
>JAGWAU010000061.1 GCA_021296255.1 Alphaproteobacteria bacterium
TGGCGAAGTCGAGGTTTGAGCGGAGGAAGCCGCACTGCAACATCGGTACGATAGGTCACGTTGACCACGGGAAGACGACGCTGACGGCGGCGATTACGAAGGTATTGTCGGCACGGGGCGGAGCGGATTTCACGCCGTTTGATTCGATTGACAAGGCTCCGGAGGAGAAGGCGCGGGGTATCACGATAGCGACGGCGCACGTTGAGTACGAGACGTCGGCGCGTCACTACGCGCACGTGGACTGTCCGGGTCACGCGGATTACGTGAAGAACATGATCACGGGTGCGGCGCAGATGGACGGAGCGATCCTGGTTGTATCGGCGGCGGACGGTCCGATGCCGCAGACGCGGGAGCATATTCTTCTGGCGCGTCAGGTGGGTGTTCCAGCGATTGTGGTTTACCTGAACAAGGTTGATCAGGTTGATGATCCGGAGCTTTTGGAGTTGGTTGAGCTTGAAGTTCGGGAGCTGTTGTCGAGTTATGAGTTTCCGGGGGACGATATTCCGGTGATACAGGGATCGGCGCTTGCGGCGCTTGAGGGTCGTGACGACGAGGTTGGCGAGGAGACGATTGAGGCGTTGATGTCTGCGGTGGACGGGTACGTGCCGCAGCCGGACCGTCCGAAGGACATGGCGTTTTTGATGCCGATTGAGGATGTTTTTTCGATTTCGGGCCGTGGCACGGTTGTGACGGGCCGGATTGAGCGTGGTGTTGTGAAGGTTGGCGAGGAGGTTGAGATCGTGGGGCTTCACGACACGTCGAAGACGACGGTGACGGGTGTAGAGATGTTCCGGAAGCTGTTGGACGAGGGCGAGGCGGGGGACAACGTGGGTTGTCTGCTGCGGGGTGTGAGCCGGGACGAGGTTGAGCGGGGTCAGGTGTTGGCACGTCCTGGCTCGATCACGCCGCACACGCGGTTTACGGCGGAGGCTTACATCCTGACGAAGGAGGAGGGCGGTCGTCATACGCCGTTTTTCTCGAACTACCGTCCGCAGTTTTATTTCCGGACGACGGATGTGACGGGTCAGATAGCGTTGCCGGCGGGCACGGAGATGATCATGCCGGGGGACAACGTGACGATGGAGGTTGAGCTGATACAGCCGATCGCCATGGATGAGGGCTTGCGCTTCGCCATCCGCGAGGGCGGCCGCACCGTCGGCGCCGGCGTCGTCGCCAAAATCACCGAGTAGGCGACGCAGAAACCGGACTGACGGGGCACCGGTCCGGCCCTGCGCTGGAACAAAGGAGTGTAGCTCAATTGGTAGAGCACCGGTCTCCAAAACCGGGGGTTGCGGGTTCGATTCCTGCCACTCCTGCCAATTTCGGTGCCGCCCGTTTGTTCACTAGCGGTCGCGAACAGCGCTCGCGCCGTGGGGAGTAGACATGGCAAAGACCAGCCCGGGCGAGTTCGTACGGCAGATTCGGCAAGAAACCTCCAAGGTGACCTGGCCCACCCGCAAGGAGGCTGGCATCACGACGGTGATGGTTTTCATCATGGTCACGTTGGCCGCGATTTTCTTCTTTCTGGTCGACCAAGTGCTGTCCTTTGGCGTTCGGATGGTTCTCGGGATCGGAGGGTGAGCGGATGACGGCGCGGTGGTACGTGGTGCACGCCTATTCGGGCTTCGAGAAGAAGGTCGCGCAGTCCTTGCGCGAGCAGGCGGATGCGCTGGAAATGTCCGACATGTTCGGCGAGATTCTGGTCCCGGTGGAAGAAGTCGTCGAAATGCGCCGTGGTCAGCGTGTGAACGCGGAGCGGAAATTCTTTCCCGGCTATGTGCTGGTGAAGATGGAGATGACCGACGAGGGCTATCACCTCGTCAAGAATACACCGAAGGTGACGGGCTTCCTGGGTCCAGCGGGCCGGCCGTCGCCCATCAGCGACGCCGAAGCCGCGCGCATCATGCATCAAGTTCAGGAAGGCGTCGAACGGCCGAAGCCCTCCGTGATCTTCGAGGTAGGTGAGCAGGTCAGGGTATCCGACGGTCCGTTCACCTCGTTCAATGGCATGGTGGAAGAGGTCGACGAGGAGCGGGCGCGCCTGAAGGTTGCGGTCTCTATTTTCGGCAGGGCGACGCCGGTGGAACTCGAGTACTCGCAAGTCGAAAAGGTCTAGCACGGACATCTGGAGTGGGTAGCGTCTGAGATGGCGAAAAAAGTCGAAGGTTACATCAAACTGCAGATTCCGGCGGGGCAGGCTAATCCCTCCCCGCCCATCGGACCGGCGCTGGGTCAGCGCGGCCTGAACATCATGGAATTCTGCAAGGCGTTCAACGCGGTGACGCAGGGGCTCGAGCCGGGCATGCCCCTCCCCACGGTCATCACAGTGTTCGTCGACAAGTCCTTTACGTTCGAAACCAAGAAGCCACCGGTGTCGTTCTACCTCAAGCGGGCCGCGGGCCTGGAGAAGGGGGCCGGACAGGCCGGCCGCGAGACAGTGGGCCAAGTCACCATGCAGCAGGTTAAGGAGATCGCCGAAGAGAAGATGCCGGACCTGAATGTCTTCGACGTGGATGGCGCGGTGCAGATGCTGATCGGCTCGGCTCGGTCGATGGGAATCGAGGTCAGGGAGTAGCGCGATGGCTCAAACAGGCAAACGGCTGAAGGCGGCTCGAGATTCGATCGACCGCGAGATGTTCTATCCGGCGGACGAAGCGATCAAGCTCGTCAAGGCGGCCGCCGGAACCAAGTTCGATGAGACGATCGAGGTGGCGATCAATCTCGGCGTCGACCCGCGGCACGCCGACCAGATGGTGCGGGGTGTCGCGACGCTGCCCAATGGCACCGGCAAATCCGTGCGTGTGGCCGTGTTCGCGAAGGGAGACAAGGCGGAAGAGGCCAGGGCGGCCGGCGCGGAGGTCGTGGGTGCCGAGGACCTCGCCGAGAGGGTGACGAACGGCGAAATCGGGTTCGAGCGTTGTATCGCCACGCCGGACATGATGCCCGTGGTCGGCAAACTCGGAAAGATCTTGGGCCCGCGCGGCCTCATGCCGAACCCCAAGCTTGGAACCGTGACCAACGACGTGGCCGACGCCGTCGAGGCGGTGAAGGGCGGCCAGGTTGAGTTTCGGGTCGAGAAGGCGGGGATCGTTCATGCCGGCATCGGTAAAGCGAGCTTCAGTGAGGATCAGCTGGTGGCCAATCTGAAGGCCTTCGTTGACGCCATCAATCGCGCCAAGCCGAGCGGTGCGAAGGGGGCCTACATGAAGAAGGTCGCGGTGAGCACGACCATGGGTCCCGGTGTAAAGGTCGACGTCGCGAGTGCTGTCTCCTGATACGGAGGCAAACGCGGCGGACGGCCCGAGGAGAACGGTGACCGGCGGAGCACGCCGGGATGTTAAAGAGTTGGAGCGTTTCACCCTTGGTGGGGTGAAGAGGGCCCGCAGGCTCCGGCCGGCGGGACCGTCCTGTCCAAGACTGCAGGTGCCGGATTTCGGCGTAATGGCGGCGATGCCGCCTGCATAGACGGGGGTTGATCCGTATGGGCCTCACGGGGCCGATGCACACGGTTCGGACCGCTGGGACAGGGATCGCGGGCGCCATCCGGATATGGGATGGCCCTTTGGTGCAACCCAGGACGTGCGTTGGGCGGGTGCCCGGCCCATGAGTTGGGAGAACAAGCGTGAACCGAGTAGAGAAGGAGGAGGTTGTCATTGGCCTCAACCGCACCCTCAACAAAGCGGCGGCTGTGATAGTCACACATTATCGCGGTTTGAACGTCACGGAGATGAACGAACTCCGAGGGAAGATGCGTGAGGCAGGCGCCGAATTCCGCGTGACCAAGAACCGGCTCGTGCGTCTCGCTCTCGATGGTACGCCGTACGCGCCATTGGCGGAGATGTTCGAGGGACCGGTGGCGATCGCATATTCGGATGACGTGGTTGCGCCGGCCAAGACATGCGTGAACTTCGCCAAACGGAACGACAAACTCGTCGTTCTGGGTGGGGCGATGGGCGAAACGGTGCTGGACGCCGACGCGGTGGAGGATCTCGCCAGCTTGCCATCGCTGGACGAGCTGAGAGGCAAGATCATTGGCCTGCTCAACGCACCGGCCACCAAGGTCGCCGGAGTGCTCCAGGCGCCCGCCGGTCAGCTCGCTCGCGTCATCGACGCGCATGTCAAATCGAGCGAGGCGGCGTAGGCCTCCCGTACGGATTCAACCAAGGCCCTTGGGCTCTATCGAAGGAGTAACGATCAAATGGCTGATATCGAGAA
The DNA here is from genome assembly GCA_021296255.1 of Alphaproteobacteria bacterium. Taxonomy (GTDB): domain Bacteria; phylum Pseudomonadota; class Alphaproteobacteria; order UBA2966; family UBA2966; genus UBA2966. The sequence continues at coordinate 4,216 of JAGWAU010000061.1, forward strand.
AATCGCCGAAGAACTGTCGGGTCTCACTGTCCTCGAGGCGGCGGAGCTGGCCAAACTGCTGGAAGAGAAGTGGGGCGTGTCCGCGGCGGCTCCCGTTGCTGCTGTTGCCGCGGTCGCACCGGCCGAGGGCGACGCCACGGCCGAGGAGCAGGATTCGTTCGATATCGTTCTGGCGTCGTTCGGCGACAAGAAGATCAACGTCATCAAGGAGGTGCGTGCCATCACTGGATTGGGTCTGAAGGAGGCCAAGGATCTGGTGGAGTCCGCGCCGACGCCGGTCAAGGAAGGTGCTACCAAGGAAGAAGCCGATCGGATCAAGGAGCAGCTAGAAGGCGCCGGCGCGACCGTCGAGCTGAAGTGACTGCCGGGATGGGCACGGGCGACGGCCGTGATCGTCCGTGCCGCATCGCCGGCGAGGATAGGCGGAGTTGCCCGCGCCGCGGTCGCGGGCCGGTTGGAATTACGCTGTACACCACTGGGGTCAGGAGCACATGACACTCTCATTCACAGGCCGTAAGCGCGTTCGCAAGAACTTCGGTCGCATCGCCACGGTCGCGACGATGCCCAATCTGATCGAAGTCCAGAAGAATTCCTATGATTTGTTCCTGCAACAGCATGTCCCGCAGGAGGAACGGACCGATTCCGGCCTGCCGGGCGTGTTCAAATCCGTGTTCCCGATCTCCGATTTCTCCGAGACCGCCTCGCTCGAATTCATCAAGTACGAGTTCGAAGAGCCCAAGTATGATGTCGAGGAATGCCAGCAGCGCGGCATGACCTATGCGGCGCCGCTGAAGGTCACCCTCAGGCTGATCGTGTTCGAGGTCGATCCCGACACCGGCGCTAAGTCGGTGCTCGATATCAAGGAGCAGGACGTTTACATGGGCGACATGCCGTTCATGACCGATCACGGCACCTTCGTGATCAACGGTACCGAGCGGGTCATCGTCAGTCAGATGCACCGGTCCCCCGGCGTCTTCTTCGATCACGACAAGGGAAAGACCCACTCGTCGGGCAAGTTTCTCTTCGCCGCCCGGATCATTCCCTACCGGGGCAGTTGGCTCGACTTCGAGTTCGACGCCAAGGACTTGGTCTACGTCCGGATCGACCGTCGTCGGAAGCTGCCAGTGACCACGCTGCTGTTCGGCCTGGGCCTGACCGCGGACGATATCCTCGAATACTTCTACGAGACGGTCGACTACAAATGGGACAAGAAGCGCGAAGGCTGGCGGATGCCTTTCCGTCCCGAGCGCATGCGCGGCCTCAAGTTGGTCAAGGATCTGCGAAACGCCGCCGACGGCAAGATCATCGCCGAAGCGGGCAGCAAGCTGACTCCTCGGGCCGCACGGCAGCTTCAAGAAAAAGGGACGAAGGAGATCCTCGTCGGCTCGGACGAGCTCGAAGGGCGCTTCGTGGCGGTCGATATCATCAACGAACAGACCGGTGAAATCTACGCCGAGGCCGGTGATGAATTGACCGCAGAGGTGATAGAGAAAGTCCGGGAGTCCGGTCATACGGAGGTGCCCACCCTCGACATCGACCGCGTCAACATCGGCTCCTACATCCGAGATACTATGGCGGCCGACAAAAACAATAGCCGCGAGAAAGCCCTGGTCGAGATCTACCGGGTCATGCGTCCCGGCGAGCCGCCCACGCTAGAGACCGCGGAGACGCTGTTCAAAAGCCTGTTCTTTGACGCGGAACGCTACGATCTCTCGGCGGTCGGGCGGGTGAAGATGAACGCCCGACTCGGCTTTGAGACCGACGACGATCTGCGGACGCTGCGCCAGGAAGACATCTTGGGCGTCATCAAAACGCTCGTCGATCTCAAGGACGGGCGCGGTGAGATCGATGACATCGATCATCTTGGCAACCGTCGGGTGCGCTCTGTCGGCGAGCTCTTGGAGAACCAGTACCGCGTCGGCCTGCTGCGCATGGAGCGGGCGATCCGCGAGCGCATGAGCTCCGTCGAGATCGATACCGTCATGCCGCACGATCTGATCAACGCCAAGCCCGTTGCCGCCGCTGTGCGGGAATTCTTCGGTTCGAGCCAACTCAGCCAGTTCATGGATCAGACGAACCCGCTGTCGGAAATCACCCACAAACGCCGGCTGTCGGCGCTGGGACCGGGCGGCCTGACGCGGGAACGGGCGGGCTTCGAGGTTCGCGACGTACATCCCACGCATTACGGCCGGATCTGCCCGATCGAGACCCCCGAAGGACCGAACATCGGTCTGATCAACAGCCTGGCAACCTACGCGCGGGTGAACAAGTATGGGTTCATCGAGACCCCGTACCGGCGGGTGACCAACGGCAAGGTCGCCGACGAGGTCGTGTTCCTGTCTGCGATGGAAGAAGGCAAGTACGTTATCGCCCAAGCAAACGCGCAACTGGACGGCCGCGGCCGGTTTATAGAGGATCTAGTGAGCTGCCGGATGGGTGGCGAGTTCATCGTGACGGCACCGGAGAATATCGATTACATCGACGTGTCCCCCAAACAGCTTGTTTCGGTCGCTGCGGCCCTCATCCCGTTCCTGGAGAACGACGACGCGAACCGGGCATTGATGGGGTCGAACATGCAGCGTCAGGCGGTGCCGCTGCTGCAGGCGGAGGCGCCGCTGGTCGGTACCGGGATGGAGGAAGTCGTCGCTCGCGATTCCGGTGTTGCCATCGTGGCGCGGCGGACCGGCGTCGTCGAGCAGGTCGATGCCCACCGCATCGTCGTGCGGGCGACGGAGGAAACCGATCTCTCGCAGTCGGGCGTGGACATTTACAACCTGCTGAAGTTCCAGCGCTCCAACCAGAACACCTGCATAACCCAGCGGCCCCTGGTGACCGTTGGTGATCGGGTGCAGGCCGGAGACATCGTCGCCGACGGACCATCGACGCACCTCGGGGAGCTGGCGCTTGGCCGCAACGTGCTGGTCGCGTTCATGCCGTGGGGCGGCTACAACTTCGAGGACTCCATCCTCATCTCCGAGCGCATCGTCCGCGATGACGTGTTCACCTCGATTCACATCGAGGAGTTCGAGCTCATGGCCCGCGACACCAAGCTCGGCCAGGAGGAGATCACGCGTGACATTCCCAATGTCGGCGAGGAGGCGCTCAAGAACCTCGACGAAGCGGGCATCGTGTACATCGGCGCCGAGGTCCAGGCGGGTGACATCCTCGTCGGCAAGATCACGCCGAAGGGCGAGTCGCCGATGACGCCAGAGGAGAAGCTTCTTCGGGCGATCTTCGGCGAGAAGGCGTCCGATGTCCGCGATACTTCATTGCGCTTGCCGCCCGGCGTGACCGGGACGGTGGTCGAGGTCAGGGTGTTCTCGCGACATGGTGTCGAAAAGGACGAACGGGCGCTCGCAATCGAACGGGACGAAATCGAGGCGTTGGCTCAGGACCGCGAGGACGAGCTCGCGATTCTGGAACGCAACACATATGAGCGCTTGAAAGGACTTCTCGTCGGCCGCATGTCGGCGAGCGGCCCCAAGGGTATGAAGACAGGTGCCCGCATCACCGAAGCCGTCCTCGAGGAACTGAGCCACGGCCAGTGGTGGCAGATCGGCCTCAAGGACGCCAAGGTCATGGGCGACATCGAGCAACTCAACAAGCAGTTCGATGACGCCAAGGGCCTTCTTGATGCCCGCTTCGAGAGCAAGATCGAGAAGCTGCAACGGGGCGACGAGTTGCCTCCTGGCGTAATGAAGATGGTCAAGGTGTTCGTCGCGGTGAAGAGGAAGCTCCAGCCGGGCGACAAGATGGCCGGACGTCACGGCAACAAGGGCGTGATTTCCAAGATCGTACCCATCGAGGACATGCCTTACCTCGAGGACGGGACCTCGGTGGACATCGTTCTTAATCCGCTGGGCGTGCCGTCGCGCATGAACGTGGGCCAGATCCTGGAAACGCACCTGGGATGGGCCTGTGCGGGGCTAGGTCGGCAGATCGGCGAGGTCATGGAGAAGGTCAATCGCACTGGCAATCAGAACGATCTGCACAAGACCTTCAAGGCGTTGTACGGCAAAGAGCAATACGACCAGTCCATCGCCGACCTCAGCGGGGACCAGTTGATCGAACTGGCGGGCAATCTGCGTCAGGGCGTTCCGGTCGCCACGCCGGTGTTCGACGGCGCCGACGAGGCCAGCATCATCGAGATGCTCGAAAATGCCGGACTGGAGCACTCCGGTCAGGTGACGCTCGTCGACGGACGTACGGGAACACCCTTCGACAGAAAGGTCACCGTCGGCTACATCTACATGATGAAGCTCCACCATCTCGTGGACGATAAGATTCACGCGCGGTCGATTGGTCCGTACAGCTTGGTGACCCAGCAGCCACTCGGCGGTAAGGCGCAATTCGGCGGCCAGCGATTCGGGGAGATGGAAGTGTGGGCGCTGCAGGCCTACGGAGCCGCCTACACGCTTCGTGAGATGTTGACGGTCAAGTCGGACGACGTGGCGGGCCGGACGAAGGTCTACGAAGCCATCGTCCGTGGCGACGACACGTTCGAGGCGGGCATTCCGGAATCCTTCAACGTCTTGGTGAAGGAGTTGAAGGCACTCGGCCTCAACGTCGATTTGATGCAGAAGGAGTACTGACCACGATCGGGGCGCGTCACGCGCCTTCCGGGGAAGTTGTTGGCCAAACCGCCAGCACGGCGGTGCACAAGGAGCACGATTGATGAACGAGTTGATGCGGATTTTCGGGCAGCCTGCTTCCGCCCAAAGCTTCGACCAAATCAAGATTTCCATCGCCAGCCCCGAGCGGATCCGCTCGTGGTCGTTCGGCGAGATCAAGAAGCCTGAGACCATCAACTATCGTACGTTCAAGCCCGAACGGGATGGCCTGTTCTGCGCCCGCATCTTTGGTCCGATAAAGGACTACGAGTGCCTGTGCGGCAAGTACAAGCGGATGAAGTATCGCGGCATCACTTGCGAGAAGTGCGGCGTCGAGGTCACGTTGTCCAACGTGCGCCGGGAGCGGATGGGCCACATCGAGCTGGCTTCGCCCGTCGCGCATATCTGGTTCCTGAAGTCCTTGCCGAGCCGCATCGGCTTGCTCCTCGACATGACTCTCAAGGAGCTGGAGCGCATTCTCTACTTCGAGAGTTTCGTGGTGATCGATCCCGGCATGACGCCGCTTCGGGAACGCCAGATCATGTCGGAGGACGAATACTACGAGGCCCAGGACGAGTACGGTGAAGATGCGTTCGCGGCCGGAATCGGGGCCGAGGCCGTCCGCGAGATCATGATGAGAATGGATCTTGAGGCCGAACGTGACGCCGTGCGCACGGAACTTGCTGAGACGACCTCGGCGGTGAAGCCGAAGAAACTGGTGAAGCGCCTCAAGCTCATAGAGTCGTTCCTCACTTCGGGCAACCGGCCGGAGTGGATGATCCTCACCGTCGTTCCGGTCATCCCGCCGGACCTGCGGCCCCTGGTCCCGTTGGACGGCGGCCGGTTCGCCACGTCGGATCTCAACGATCTGTACCGCCGGGTGATCAACCGTAACAATCGCCTCAAGCGTCTGATCGAATTGCGGGCTCCCGACATCATCGTCCGCAACGAGAAGCGTATGCTTCAGGAGGCAGTAGACGCGTTGTTTGACAACGGACGCCGGGGCCGTGTGATCACCGGCACGAACAAGCGTCCTCTCAAGTCGCTGTCGGACATGTTGAAAGGCAAGCAGGGACGCTTCCGCCAGAACCTGCTCGGCAAGCGTGTCGATTACTCCGGCCGTTCGGTGATCGTCGTCGGGCCGGAGCTCATGCTCCATCAGTGCGGTTTGCCGAAAAAGATGGCACTGGAGCTATTCAAGCCCTTCATATACTCGAAACTTGAGCTCAAGGGCATGGCTGCGACCATCAAGATGGCCAAGAAGCTGGTGGAGAAGGAGCGGCCCGAGGTTTGGGACATCTTGGAAGAGGTCATCCGCGAGCATCCGGTGCTGCTGAACCGGGCGCCGACTCTGCACCGGCTCGGCATTCAGGCTTTTGAACCGGTATTGATAGAGGGCAAGGCGATCCAGTTGCATCCGCTGGTCTGCGCTGCCTTCAACGCCGATTTCGATGGCGACCAGATGGCGGTTCACGTGCCGCTGTCCCTTGAAGCGCAACTCGAGGCCCGCGTGCTGATGATGTCGACCAACAACATCCTCGGTCCGGCCAACGGCAAGCCCATCATCGTGCCCTCTCAGGATATTGTGCTGGGTCTTTACTACCTTTCGTTGGAGCGCGACGGAGAGCCCGGAGAGGGTCTCGCGTTCCGCGACATCGGAGAAATCGAGCAGGCCCTGTTGAACGGGACCGTGACGTTCCACAGCAAGATCAAGGCGCGCTACGGGACGGTCGACGAGGAGGGCAGACCGATCACTCGGCGGGTCGAGTCTACGCCCGGCCGGATGCTGCTGGCCCAAGAGCTGCCGAGGCATCCGAAAGTCGACTTCAGCCTCGTCAACCGGTTGTTGACGAAGCGCGAAATCACTCAGTTGATCGACGTCGTGTACCGCCACTGCGGTCAAAAAGAAACAGTGATCTTCGCTGATCACCTGATGATGCTTGGCTTCGATCACGCGTGCCGCGCCGGAATCTCGTTCGGCAAGGACGACATGATCATCCCCGGATCCAAGGAGAGGATGGTTTCAGATACCCAGAAGCTCGTGAAGGAATATCAGCAGCAGTACGTCGATGGTCTGATCACCCAGGGTGAGAAGTACAACAAGGTGGTCGATGCCTGGTCGCAGTGTACGGAGCGCGTGGCTGACGAAATGATGAAAGGCATCGCTGATCTCGCCGAGAAGACCGACGCCGAAACGAAGCGGCGGATGCCGGTCAATTCCATCTTCATGATGGCCGACTCTGGCGCCCGCGGCTCCGCCGCTCAAATGCGTCAACTCGCGGGCATGCGCGGCCTCATGGCCAAGCCGTCCGGTGAGATCATCGAGACCCCGATCATCTCCAACTTTAAGGAAGGCTTGACCGTGCTCGAATACTTCAACTCGACGCACGGCGCCCGTAAGGGACTGGCGGATACCGCTCTCAAGACGGCGAACTCTGGCTATCTGACTCGTCGCCTTGTCGACGTCGCGCAGGATTGCGTGGTCGTCGAGGAGGACTGTGGCACCAAGTCGGGGTTGACGGTCAAGGAAGTTCTGGAAGGCGGTGAAGTTGTCGTGCCGCTGGCCGAGCGGATCCTCGGGCGTTGCGCCGCGGTCGATGTCGTCGATCCCCTGTCGGGCGATGTCATCGTCAAGGCGGGCGACATGATCGAGGAAGATGACATCGATGTCGTCGAGCGTGCGGGTGTCGACTCCGTCATCGTGCGGTCCGTTCTAACGTGCGACAGCGAAGGCGGAACCTGCGCCCGCTGCTATGGTCGGGACTTGGCAAGGGGCACACCCGTCAACATCGGCGAGGCCATCGGAGTTATCGCTGCTCAATCGATCGGCGAGCCCGGCACGCAGCTGACGATGCGGACCTTCCATATCGGCGGCACGGCTCAGGTCGCCGAGCAGTCTGCCATCGAGGCGAACTCGGACGGCACAGTCAAGGTGCATAACCGCAACGTGGTGAGCGACAGCCGCGACCGTCTGGTCGTCATGGGCCGTAACATGGAGATCATCCTCGAAGACGAAGCGGGCCGGGAGAAGGCGCGGCACAAGCTGCCGTACGGTGCTTGGCTCGCGGCCGACGAAGGGGCCGAGGTCAAGAAGGGCGACAAGATTGCCGAGTGGGATCCCTACACGATCCCCATCATCACGGAACAGAAGGGCATCGCGACGTTCCGCGATCTGCTCGATGGCGTCAGCGTTCGCGACGTCATGGACGAGGCGACCGGCATTTCTAACCGGGTCGTCGTCGACTGGCGGCAGCAGCCCCAAGGCGCCGATCTGCGGCCTCGCGTGACGTTGCGGGACAAGTCGGGCGAGGTCGTGACCCTCGCAAACGGACTCGAGGCCCGTTACTTCCTGTCGGTCGACGCCATTCTCAGTGTCGAGGACGGTCAGGAAGTGGACGCGGGGGACGTACTTGCGCGGATCCCTCGCGAGTCGAGCAAGACGCGCGACATCACGGGCGGCCTGCCGCGGGTCGCGGAGCTATTCGAGGCCCGCAAGCCTAAGGACCACGCAATCATCGCCGAAGCCGACGGGCGCGTGGCGTTCGGGCGCGACTACAAGGCGAAACGCCGGATCATGCTCAATCCGGACGACGAGAGTCAGGAGCCGCTTGAGTATCTCGTGCCCAAGGGCAAGCATCTGAGTGTGAACGAGGGCGACTGGGTGGCGAAGGGCGAGCCGCTGCTCGACGGAAATCCCGTACCGCACGACATCCTGCGCGTCATGGGAGTCGAGGCGCTGGCCAATTATCTCGTGAACGAGATCCAGGAGGTCTATCGGCTGCAGGGTGTGCGCATCAACGACAAGCACATCGAGGTCATCGTCCGCCAGATGCTGCAGAAGGTCGAAGTGATGGATCCGGGCGAGTCTAGCCTGCTCCTTGGTGAACAGGTCGATCGCGTCGAATACGAGGAAGCCAACGAGCGGGCTGTCGGCGAAGACCTGAAGCCGGCGACCGTCGAGCCGGTTCTCCAAGGCATCACCAAGGCTAGCTTGCAAACGGGGTCGTTCATCTCGGCGGCATCTTTCCAGGAGACCACCCGTGTCCTCACCGAAGCGGCGGTATCCGGGAGAATCGATCGCCTCGCCGGATTGAAGGAGAACGTCATCGTCGGCCGTCTGATACCGGCAGGCACGGGTGCGGCGATCAGCCGGCTCCGTCAGGTCGCGGTTCGGCGGGACCGCGAGATCGCAGAGAGTCTCGAAAGAGAAGCGGCCGAGGCGCAGATTCGGGAAGAGGAATTGGCAGCGGTCGAAGCCGGCGAATAGCCGACCCGCGACGGGACCGGCAGCCGTCACGACTGCGGACGCTCGAGACACGGGAACCGGGGGAGGCGATTACCCGAAATCCCGGGCTTGACGCGCCTCGGAAGGTCTTGAATAACCCCGTGGAAAGTCTAGGTTTTCCGCTTGACGCGTCATATGGGCGTACCTATAGTGCGCGCTCTCTCGTCGGCGGTGGTGGGCGGTCCCGTCTAGACGCGTTGACGAAGACCAGGAGATAATAATTCGCCAGGCCCAACGGGTGGGCGAAGAACACCCGTCAAGCGAGCGTGTCGCAGTCGCTTGTTACTACGCGTTTGACAGCGGCTGACGCCGGGAAGAAGCAGGAAGCCTACAGTCAATCAGTTGATTCGCCGCGCGCGCGCGCGTCCGGTGAAGCGGAAAAAGACGCCGGCCATGCAGCAGTGTCCGCAAAAGAGAGGTGTTTGCACGCGCGTCTATACGACCACGCCAAAGAAGCCGAACTCGGCATTGCGCAAGGTTGCCCGTGTGCGCCTGACAAACGGGTTCGAGGTCCTCAGCTACATCCCGGGGGAGGGCCATAACCTTCAAGAGCATTCGGTGGTTATGATCCGGGGCGGCCGGGTCAAGGATTTGCCGGGCGTGCGCTATCACATCATCCGGGGCGTACTCGATACTCAGGGCATCAGCGACCGCAGGCAGCGGCGCTCGAAATATGGTGCCAAACGGCCCCGCTAGGGAACGAAAACCATGTCACGCCGCCACCGCGCCGAAAAACGGGAAGTGTTTCCCGATCCCAAATACGGCGATCAGGTCGTGAGCAAGTTCATGAACTGCATCATGCTCGAGGGCAAGAAGTCGGTTGCGGAACGGATCGTTTACGGAGCGCTAGACGTCATCGAGGGAAAGGTGAGCCAAGACCCGGTCGGTGTGTTCCGCCAAGCCCTCGACAACGTCAAGCCGGCGATCGAGGTTCGCTCCCGCCGGGTGGGCGGCGCGACATACCAAGTGCCCGTCGAGGTTCGGGATGACCGTCGCCAGGCCCTCGCCATTCGCTGGTTGATCGACGCGGCGCGCAACCGCTCGGAGAACACCATGGTGGAGCGGCTGTCGGGTGAGCTTCTCGACGCTGCCAACAGTCGCGGCTCGGCAGTGAAGAAGCGTGAAGACACGCACCGCATGGCCGAGGCCAATAAAGCGTTCTCGCATTACCGCTGGTAGTCGCGGGATTTCGGGAGATCGTAGGTCTATGACGCGTGTCACTCCGCTCGACCGTTACCGAAACATCGGCATCATGGCCCATATCGACGCGGGCAAGACCACGACGACCGAGCGTGTCCTTTATTATACGGGTCGTTCCCACAAGATCGGCGAAGTCCACGACGGTGCCGCCGTCATGGATTGGATGGAGCAGGAGCAAGAGCGCGGCATCACGATTACCTCGGCCGCCACGACCTGTTCCTGGCGTAACCATCGCATCAACATCATCGACACCCCGGGTCACGTCGACTTCACGATCGAGGTCGAGCGTAGCCTGAGGGTCCTCGACGGCGCCGTGGCCGTGTTCGACGGCGTGGCGGGCGTTGAGCCACAATCCGAGACGGTATGGCGGCAGGCCGACAAATATGGCGTGCCGCGCATTTGTTTTGTGAACAAGATGGATCGCACGGGCGCCGATCTCTTCAACTGTGTCCAGATGATCGAGGATCGCCTCGGTGCCGTTCCACTGATGATCCAGTTGCCGGTGGGCAGCGAGGGCGACTACGCCGGGGTCATAGACCTCTTCGAGATGAAGGCCATCGTCTGGAAGGAAGAAACCCTCGGCGCCGAGTACGAGATCAGGGCCATCCCTGACGATCTGGCGGTCCAGGCGGCGGCATATCGCGAAAAACTGGTCGAGCTCGCCGTCGAGATGGACGAGTCGGCGATGGAGCGGTACCTGGAGGGCAATGAACTGGATGCCGCGACGCTCAGAGCCTGCGTGCGAGCCGGGACGATTTCGGGCCAGTTCGTGCCGGTCCTCAACGGCTCGGCATTCAAGAACAAAGGCGTACAACCCTTGCTCAACGCCGTGGTCGATTTTCTCCCGTCGCCGACGGACGTCGCGGCGGTCAGCGGTGTCAAGTCGGCGGCGAACGAGCGGATCACACGCGAGTCCAGTGATGACGAGCCCTTCGCAGCCCTTGCATTCAAGGTGATGACCGATCCTTTCGTCGGCAGCCTCACATTCATCCGAATCTATTCCGGTGTAGTGTCGGCCGGCAGCGCGATCCTCAATCCGGTCAAGGAACGGCGCGAGCGCGTCGGTCGCATGCTGGCCATGCATGCCAACCGTCGGGAAGACATCCAAGAGGCCAGGGCCGGCGACATCATCGCGCTCGCCGGACTCAAGGGCACTTCCACGGGCGATACGTTATGCGATCCCAACCACCCGGTCGTGCTGGAGCGGATGGATTTCCCGGATCCGGTCATCGAGGTGGCGGTGGAACCCCGCACGAAGAACGACCAGGAAAAGATGAGCGTCGCGCTCTCCCGTCTTGCCGAGGAGGATCCTTCGTTCCGCGTGTCGACCGATCCCGAAAGCGGCCAAACCATCATCAAGGGGATGGGCGAACTGCACCTTGAGATCATCGTCGACCGCATGAAGCGGGAATTCAAGGTCGACGGCAATGTCGGCGCACCGCAAGTCGCCTACCGGGAGACCATCACCCGGGCCGGTGAAATCGATTACACGCACCGGAAGCAGACGGGAGGTGCTGGTCAATTCGCCCGCGTGAGGATCGAGTTCAAGCCCTTGCCCGCCGGTTCCGGTGTCGAGTTCGAAAGCCGAGTCGTCGGCGGCAGCGTTCCGAAGGAATTCATCCCCGGCGTGCAAACAGGGCTCGTCTCTGTGGCTGAGTCCGGCTTCCTGGCTGGATTCCCGATCATCGATTTCAAGGCGACGCTTATCGACGGAGCGTCACACGACGTCGATTCATCGGTGATGGCTTTCGAGATTGCCGCGCGTTCCGCATTTCGCGAGGCGGCCCCGAAGCTCGGCATAAAACTGCTCGAACCCATGATGGACGTCGAAGCGGTGACCCCCGGGGAGTTCATGGGTGACGTGATCGGCGATCTCAACTCGCGGCGCGGAAATGTCACCGGAACGACGCAGCGGGGCAATGCCCGGGTCATCACGGCGATGGTCCCGCTCGCCAATATGTTTGGATACGTCAATAACTTGCGGTCAATGACCCAAGGCCGGGCCCAGTTCACGATGGCCTTCGATCATTACGACCAAGTGCCTCAGGCGGTGTCCGACGAGGTTCGCGCGAAACTGGCATGACCGGGAGTCGCAGGCGGAGTAACGCGAGGAAGGGTGCAATTGGAGATTAGCGATGGCGAAGTCGAGGTTTGAGCGGAGGAAGCCGCACTGCAACATCGGTACGATAGGTCACGTTGACCACGGGAAGACGA
>JAGWAU010000105.1 GCA_021296255.1 Alphaproteobacteria bacterium
AGCCGCAAAAGACACACCCATCAATGCAACGAAAAGAGGAAAGTATTTCATGGTGATCACCGGCGCTGAAAAGAGTCCACAAATCGGCATTCTAAGTTGTCCGTCAAGTAAGTCATGCGACCTTGTACGAATTCTGTGCTGTGCTTGCACGTGTCCGGGTTCACGACATGAGCGTAGGTATCCGGCCGGTTGCAAGGCCACCATCCCCGGCGTCGACGCCCTTGGGGAAGGCGACCCGCGCGGGCGAAATTCTTCCCGGTTTTCCGGCGGCGCCAACTTTAATTCAACCGGTGATTCCAAATGTGGAATATTGAGGAAACAACGATTTTTCTCCAAGTATCCACTTGCCGGAACCGTGCAATACTCCGGGCCTTCGGTTGAGAACTCGCTAGGAGGTCGCCATGTTCAAGTCAAGCAATCGCATCGGGTTATTCGCGCTATGCGCATTTGTAGCCTCAAGCTTGCTTTTGCCCGAATCCCGGGTCCTGGCTCAGGGCGTAGCCCTTGAGGAGATCGTGGTCACGGCGCGAAAACGCGAAGAGTCGCTCTTGGATGTGCCTCTGTCCATTACTGCGATGACGTCCGAAGACATCGAGTCACTGGGCATCGTGGATTCGATTCAGTTGTCCGACTTCGTGCCGGGATTCTTTATGCAGAATTTAAACTCCGGCCGTAACGACCGCGGTAACCGCACCCTGATTTTCCGTGGTCTGGGCAGCGCCGGCGCCGCCAGTGCCGTGCAGGCCAGTGGGACCATGTTCGTGGACGGCGCCCCGTTGCTTTCCGGCGAAATCCAGGGCCTGACCGACGTCGAGCGCGTTGAAATCCTGCGCGGTCCGCAGTCCGTGTACTTCGGCCGATCCACATTTTCCGGCGCCGTCAACTACATCACCAAGGCTCCGGGCAATGAGTGGGGCGGCAAACTCCGTGCCGATTTGTCTCGCTACAACTCGTCCGATGTCGAATTGTCAGTGGAAGGTCCGCTGGTGGAAAATAAACTGGCGTTCCGGGTCAGCACTCGCCAGTTCGACAAGGGAGGCGACTACCTGAATTTCGGCAAGGGTGACGAACGCCTGGGCAACCAATCGACGGAATCCTATGGCCTGAGTTTGTACGCCAATCCCAACGAGCGGCTTGAGATTCGCACCGTGTTCAACTACTTCAGGCACGATGACGGATCGCCTGCGGACGTTAAGATCAAGCCGTTCGACGGCTTCCATACCTGTAACCCATTTTCCCCGACCCGGCGGTTTATTTGCGGTGAATTGCCCCACGTCAGCGATCTTCCGCCCGAGCTGATTTCGGTGAATACGGAAATTACTCCGGAGTTCCAGGCGGGCATACTGGATCGGATCGGCATCAACGGGTCCTTGTTCCCGAGCAAGCCGCTAAAGGATGGAGCGGGATTGGGACGCCGGGGTTACCAGGCGACCGTGACCCTTGAGTATGACCTTTCCAACGGCATGACCTTCGGTGCGATTTCCGCGTGGCACAGGGACGAACGCCAATTGATAACGGATTTGACCAGTCGCGATACGCGAGATCGCCCTAACCCGAATTTCGGCAACCCGGCCCGCCCGAACGTGCCGAGATTTATCGACTGGCGCTATCTGGTCGAATCCTGGATCCAGGATTGGAGTCAGGAATTCCGCCTCTCTTCATCCGATGAGGGAAGGCTGAGTTGGACCGTCGGCGCCACGTACGTTGGCGCCAAGACAGAACCGAGCGTGGTTATCGGTCACAACCCGACCAGAGGGCAACAGACAACTACGAATGACTACACCTATGTCGATACGTTAGGCGGGTTCGGCGGTGTCTACTACGATATCAACGAGAAACTGACAGCCTCGATTGAGGCGCGTTATCAAAGCGACAAACTCAGCGCCATTAACCCGGCAGCCGGCTATGACCTGGAAGAAACCTACAAGAGCTTCACTCCCCGTGTGACGCTTGACTACAAGCCGACCGATGAAACCACCCTGTACGGCCAGTTCGCCCGCGGCACCCGGCCGGGTGGATTCAACAATGCCGTCCTGCTCCTCAGCCCGACCGAACTTGCGAGCGTGAATGAGGTGGCTCGCGTTGAATTGGGTTATGCGGAAGAGGAGCTTGAAGTTTTCGAGATAGGCTACAAAGGGCGATTCCTTGACGGCCGGGCGCAGGGCTCTGTGTCGGTTTACGCTGGAGCGCTGACGAATCAACAGGTTCGCCAGCTGGTCACTTTCATCGACGACGACGATGAAATTCGTCTTCGGCAGTTCTTCACCAACATCGGCAAGACCCGGATCCAGGGCCTTGAATTCGAGGGCGCGTTTCAGGCGACGGACACCTTCCGGTTGTCCGGCACATTTGCCATCAACGACACCAACGTCCGCGAGTTCTTCTGTGCGCCGTGCCTGAGCAATTTCACCGGCAGCTCCGAAGTAACGGGTAATCGGACGAGCAATGTCCCGAAGACGACCGGGTCTCTGTCCGCCGAATATGAAGACGCCCTGACCGGAAGCATGGACGGATTTGCCCGCCTCGACCTGATCTACCGCGGTAGCCAGTTTGCAACCGAAGCGAATCTGACCGAGACGGGTGAGGCGGTGGTGGCCAACGTGCGCGTTGGTGTTCGCACGGAGACATATTCCCTGGAAGCGTACGTGACGAACCTGCTGGACCAGGACGCGCTTCCGAGCGCACAAGTCGGGATCGACGTAATCACGTTTGAACAGAACGAATTCCGTGCGAATCTACCCGACCGCCGCCGATTTGGAGTGCGTGCAACGTATAACTTCTAACTGAAGCAAGCAAGGCTCGCAACCAACCTCCGTCAGAGAGCGTTGGCAGAGGCCTTCTTGGATTGGCCAACTGACATTGGCCTCGATCAAGGCGGACCTGCCCTGAGAAAACGTGTGCCGATGATGGCGACCACCATAAAGCCCACGGTCAAGAGAAACGCCAGGTCATAGGAACCCAGGGTATCGAACAACACGCCGGTGAGCC
>JAGWAU010000062.1:0-418 GCA_021296255.1 Alphaproteobacteria bacterium
GTCAAGAAGCGTCGGCGCCCATATCGGCCTGACGCCGCGGATGTTCCAATCGGGAGAAGTCTCGCGAATGGGGCGCGTCTCGCGAAGCGGCGATGCAAGCCTGCGTTCTCTCATGTACGAGGCCGCCCTGGTCCTGATGACGGGGCCAGGCAGATGGTCCTCGCTCAAGGCCTGGGGCATCGCCATCGCGCGCCGCCGCGGCATACAGAAAGCGATCGTCGCCGTGGGTCGTCGCCTGGCCGTGATCCTGCATCGCATGTGGGTGGACGGCACCGACTTCCGCTGGGGCAAGGAGACCGTGGCGGCTTGAGCACGGCGTCTGAACCATCACGAAAGGACTGAACACCGGACTTCCCCGTCGGGAAGGATAACGACCGCGGGGACGGAGGGCTGGCGAGATCGTGGAAACTCGTGCGTA
>JAGWAU010000062.1:677-15805 GCA_021296255.1 Alphaproteobacteria bacterium
ATCCCGGCATACTCCTTGCGCCAGCGATAGAACGTGACCTCGCTGATCCCGAGCTGCCGGATCGCGTCCGCCATCGACAAGCCCTGGCCGTGCAGAACCTCAGCCTGCCGCAACAGGCTCACGATCTCCTCCGGCTTGTAACGCTTCCTCGCCATCCTCGGTCCTCCTCTTTCCGTAACCTAAGGGTGGACCAATCCAATGGGGGCAGGTCACGACCGCATCACGAAAAATTCGCAGTAATATCAATTAGTTAAGTAGGTGGCGGAGGGGGTGGGATTCGAACCCACGGTACGCAAGCGTACACGCGCTCTCCAAGCGCGCGCCTTCGACCACTCGGCCACCCCTCCTCAAGAGCGTGCGGCACGTTATGACCGCTCCCGCCATTTTGCAACGCCGGTTGTAGGGCCGGCAGCGGAGCGAGGAAGAGCACCCCATTCACGAGGTTGAACCACCAATTCCAACCAAACGGAATTTGCACTAGTGTTTCCAGAGGAGAACGGGAGAGCATTCATTGTCGGTCCTGATAACGGGCGGTACCGGCTTCATCGGCAGCCGTGTTGCGCGAGTTCTGTTGTCGAAAGACCGGTCGGTCGTCTGCCTGGACTATGCGCCGAACGCGCAGCGGTTCGCGGACCTCGGCAACGAGTCGCGTTTGGCCGTCGTCCAGGGCGACACCGCGCACATGGATGACCTCGTTGCCGCGATCCGGGAGCACGGTATCCGTCGCATCATCCACCTCGCGGCGCTGCTGCCCCCGGTAACCGAGGACGAACCGCGGCTCGCCATGCGGATTAACGTGATGGGCGCAACGAACGTCTTCGAGGCTGCCGCGAGACTGGGTGTCGAGCGCGTCGTCTACGCCAGTTCCGTGGCCGTGTTCGACGACCAGGAATACTATGGCGATCGCCCCGTCAACGAGGACGACGAAGTCCACCCCTACATCATTTACGGTCACACCAAGGTGATGAACGAGGTCGTCGGACGGCGTTACACGGAGCGCTTCGGCCTCGACACGCGGGCGTTACGGCCGGCCTCCGTCTTCGGATATGGCAGAACGACGGGGCGAAGCGCGGAGGTGTCGCGGATCATCTGTGGCGCCGCAATCGACGGCAAGTTCACGTCGACGCAATCTCCGAAGCAAACGTCTTCGCTCATTCACGTCGACGATATCGTCGAGATGTTCGCGCGCTTGTGCCTGGCGGACGGCCTGGAACGGGGTACCTACGTGTCGGGCGGGACGACCGCCAGCCTGGAGGAAATCGCGGCGATGGTCGTCAAGCATCTCCCGGACGCGGAGATCTCATTCCCCGAAGGCGTCGACCTCTATCCGAACCTGCAGAAGTCGGACGGCAGCCACCTCGCGCGCGACATCAAGTATCAATTCCCCGATATCGAATCGCGAATCGGGGAGACCATCGACGAAGCCCGTCTCGACAACGGCATGACCCCGCTGAGCCGGTCATCATGATCATCGGACGCATCCTGGGTTGGCTCATCACTGCCATCGCACTCATGGTGGCGGGAGCCGAGATCCTCGCCTCGCTTGAGGCCGGCGCCTATCGGGGGCTGGCCATCGGTTATCTCTGGTTCAAGATCGACGCGACCAGTCTCAATCTCTCCCAAGCCGTGATTCAGCGCTACATCCATCCGTTACTCTGGGACCCCATGATCGTGACGGTCCTCCAGTGGCCGGCCTGGATCATCTTCGGCGTCCTCGGACCGGTGCTTGCCTTCCTCTTCCGCAGACGCAGCCGCCGAGCTCCGACCGAGTCCCTCTAGGCTACTCGCCCCCGGCGTATCCCGGGTATTCCACGGCATCCACGTCCAGCCCCAGGGCCCGCACCTCCTCAACGACCCGTGACGACCACTGGATCGTGGCGCCACGGTGGGCGCCTTGGACAGCGATCAGATAGGGCTGGGAATCCGAGACATTGGTGACGCCGTGCTTGATGTTGGGCGGCACCGCGATCATGTCGAAGGGTTCAAGCTCGATTTCCCGATCCCCCGCCTCACCGAATTTGACGCTCCAGCGCCCGGTCAAAATGACGAACGCCTCATCCGAGTCATGGGCATGCGCACCGATGCCACGGCCCGCCTCGCACGAGACGAAATTGATATTGAACGCCTCGACCTCGCCCACTCGCTTATCCGACCAGCTTTGCTCCGCAGACCGTCCCGTCACCGGATACCGTTTCCGCTCAAACTGCGGCAGCGCCATGTCGAGGAGCCGGACCGGAGAAACCCGATTGGGCAGATCCTTGTACCGGATCACGTACTTTTCGATCTCTTCACGTGGCAATTCGGCAGAGGTCATTCCATCCCTTCCCGTTCGAACGTTTCCGCCCCGGCACCGGGCATGCGCCTTGGCACCTGGAGTCGCCGATGATACAAGCGCGCCGATGACCGGTCCCGCGCATATCCGCAATTTTGCCATCATCGCACATATCGATCACGGCAAGTCCACCCTGGCGGATCGCATGATACAGCACTGCGGCGGACTTACGGATCGGGAGATGCGCGAACAGGTGCTCGATTCGATGGACATCGAGCGCGAACGCGGCATCACCATCAAGGCGCAGACGGTTCGTCTCACCTACGCCGCCAAGGACGGCCAACGGTACCAGCTCAATCTCATGGACACGCCTGGCCACGTGGATTTCACATACGAGGTCAGCCGAAGCCTCGCGGCCTGCGAAGGATCCGTCCTTCTCGTCGATTCCAGCCAAGGGGTTGAAGCGCAGACCTTGGCCAACGTCTATCAGGCCCTCGACGCAGACCACGAGATCGTCATCGCGCTGAACAAGACCGATCTGCCGGCGGCGGAGCCGGCACGCGTCGCCCAACAGATCGAGGACGTCATCGGGCTCGACTCCTCGAACGCCCTGCTGGTGTCCGGCAAGACCGGTGACGGCGTCGCGGAGTTGCTCGAATCCATCGTAGAGCAGTCGCCGCCGCCGGAAGGTGACGCGGACGCCCCCCTCAAGGCCTTGCTCGTCGACTCCTGGTACGATTCGTATCTCGGGGTCGTCATCCTGGTGCGGATCAACGACGGATCCCTCACCAAGGGCCAGCGCGTGCGGATGATGGCCACGGGTACCGAGCACACGGTGGAGCAGGTCGGAGTGTTCACACCCAAACGCACGGAGGTCGGCAAGCTGGGACCTGGAGAGATCGGATTCATCACCGCGGGTATCAAGGAGGTCGCCGACACGCACGTCGGCGATACCATCACCGAGACCAGGCGCCCGACGTCACAGCCCCTGCCCGGATTCAAGCCGAGCATGCCGGTCGTGTTTTCCGGCCTCTTTCCGGTCGATACGGCCGACTACGAACGCCTTCGGGAAAGTCTCGCGAAGCTCCGCCTGAACGACGCGAGCTTCGCGTTCGAGCCCGAGACATCGGCGGCACTGGGATTCGGTTTCCGCTGCGGATTCCTGGGCTTGCTGCACCTGGAGATCATCCAGGAACGGCTCGAACGTGAATTCGGCCTGGAACTCATCACGACGGCACCGTCGGTGGTCTATAACGTCCACCTGACCGACGGCGGAACGCTCGAACTTCACAACCCCGCCGATCTGCCCGATCCGGTTCATATCGACCGAATCGAGGAACCTTGGATCAGCGCCACGATGATGGTGCCGGACGAGTACCTTGGCGGCGTGCTCAAGCTTTGCGAGGACCGGCGGGGTGAACAAACGGATCTGACCTATTCGGGGACGCGCGCTGTCGTCGTCTACCGATTGCCCCTGAACGAGGTCGTGTTCGACTTCTATGACCGGCTCAAGTCGGTCAGCCGTGGATACGCGAGTTTCGACTATCAGATCGCCGGCCGTCTCGAAGGAGACCTGGTCAAGATGTCCGTCCTGGTCAACGGAGAGCCCGTCGACGCGCTCTCCATCATCGCGCACCGATCCAACGTCGAATCTCGCGGCCGGACGATGTGCGAAAAGCTCAAGGAACTCATTCCGCGCCAGCTCTTCAAGGTCCCCATCCAGGCAGCCATCGGCGGCAAGGTGATCGCTCGGGAGACGATCTCAGCCCTCCGCAAGGACGTCTTGTCGAAGTGCTATGGCGGCGACGTCACCCGGAAGCGCAAGCTCCTGGAAAAGCAGAAGGCCGGCAAGAAACGCATGCGCCAGTTCGGACAGGTCGAGATTCCTCAAGAAGCCTTCATCGAGGTCCTGCGTACCGACGCCGGTTAGTCTCCAACTCCCCCGACCGTTGAAGCTTCAACCTCGGTACAGACGCGGCCAAGCCCCGCTTAAGCGTCGGGGAGCAACCGCTCGAGCGTGAAGCGCGGGTCCACCCGGCCCGGGATCTTGCAGACGGCGCTTGCCCTCGCCAGGGCGGTATCTCCCGTGCTCAGGATGCAAGACCCGAAGGCGAGATTGCGTGTGATGCGGATGACTTCGGTCTCTCCTTCCACCCAATCCCCGACACGGCCGGGCGCGACGAAGTCCACGGAAAGATTGACGGTGGGCAGGAATGCCTGGATGTCGGATTGCACCACCATCGCGACCGCAATCTGCAGGTCGGCGAGGGTCGCCAGCATGCCCCCGTGGCAGATTCCGGCGGCGTTGCAGTGACGGTCCTCCAGACGGATCCCGATTCGAAGCTTGTCTTCACTGAATCTCGCCAGAAGCGGACCGTTGATGTCCACGAAAGGACCCGGCAAATGAAGCCGGGTAAACCCCTCGGGACTCCCCGAATTTGCCGTATCCGCCCCTGACGTCACGATCCCGATCAGCTCCGCAACTGGCCGCCGGTCGCCTTCTCGACGGCGGCAACGACCTTGGCGGAAACAGAATCGATTTCGGCTTCGGTCAAGGTCCGTTCCGTCGGCTGCAAGCGGACGCCGATCGCCAGGGATTTTTGCCCGTCCTCGAGGGAGTCACCTTCGAACACGTCGAAGACGGAGACATCGACGATCAAATCCTTGTCGGCCGAGGCGGCCGCCCGGACGAGATCGTCTGCCGGAACGTCCGAACCGACAAGAAAGGCGAAGTCGCGATCGACGGCAGGCAGATCGGAAACGTCCAGCCTCGGCCGCGTGTGCCCCTTCTTTCCCTTCGCCTCGGGCACGGCATCAAGGAACACCTCGAACACCACCAGGGGACTTTCGATGTCGAGATCGCCGAGCATCCCTGGATGCACTTCGCCGAAACAGGCGAGCACGGTCTTGGGGCCCAAATTGAACGACCCGGAACGACCCGGGTGATACCAACTCGGCGCGCCGGCCATTGTCTGCACGGCGGCCATCGGCGCGCCAACGGCCTGGAGCACGGCCAAAGCGTCGGCCTTCGCGTCGTAGACATCGACGTCCCGGCCTTCACCCGACCAATGGCGCATGGAGTTCGGACCGCGCCGCAGTCCCGCAGCCACCAGATGTTGGGCATCGGGCGTCACGCCGGCGTAGGTGGCGCCGACTTCGAACAACGCGATCTGACTCTCGCCACGATCGATATTCCGTTTGCACGCAGCCAACAGATTGGTCAGGAGGCTGGGGCGCATCACGTCGAGATCGCTGGTGATGGGGTTGGCCAGATAGAGATCGGGCGCCGGATCGCCGAAATGTTTGGCCAAACGGGACGATGTGAACGACCACGTGACGACCTCCATCAAGCCCCTGCCCGCGAGGATGCGTTTCGCATCCCGCTCCCGCCGCTGGGCGGTGGTCAGCACCGTTCGTGCGACGGGGGAGGGATTGGTCATGGGCACAGACGGAATTGCGTCGAAACCGTAGATGCGCGTCACTTCCTCGACGAGGTCGGCCTCGCCGTGAACATCCGATCGCCATGGCGGAACGGCGGCCTTCATTTCGCCGGCGACGAGCTCCACGCCGAATCCCAGGGATTCGAGAATCTTCCGAACCTCGGTTCGCGGCACGTCGATGCCGCCCAAATGGTGCACGCGGCCAGGACGGAGCGTGATCTCGCGCCGCCAATCGGGCGGGCCGCCGGCGACGA
Source organism: Alphaproteobacteria bacterium (assembly GCA_021296255.1). Lineage (GTDB taxonomy): Bacteria > Pseudomonadota > Alphaproteobacteria > UBA2966 > UBA2966 > UBA2966. The sequence continues at coordinate 6,644 of JAGWAU010000062.1, forward strand.
CGATCTCGCTCGGATCACCGCCGCACAAATCCACGACCATCCGCGTGGCGATCTCCATGCCGTCGCGCACGAACTCGGGGTCTACCCCCCGTTCGAACCGGTAGCGAGCGTCCGAATCGATCGTGTAACGGCGTCCCGTGGCCGCCGTCCGCACCGGATCGAAGAGCGCCGCCTCGATGAAAACGTTGGTGGTCTCCTCCGTGCAGCCCGACGGCTCGCCCCCGATGACGCCGCCGAGCGCCAACGCTCCATCGTCGTCGGCGATGACCGTAACTTCCGAGTCGAGCGTGTATGACTTGTCGTTGAGCGCCGCCACCGTTTCCCCGTTTTCGGCGAGCCGCACGTGAACTCCCCCTGACAGCGTATCCGCATCGAACACATGAAGCGGGCGGGCCAGGTCAAACGTGATGAAGTTCGTCATGTCGACAAGCGCCGAGATCGGCCGAAGACCAATCGCTTTCAATCTGTCCTGCAGCCATCGGGGGCTGGGACCATTCTTCACGCCCCGGATGTAGCGGCCGACGAACATCGGACAGGCATCTCGCGTCTTGGGGTCGAAGCGGAGCTCGACACCGACCGGACTCTCGAATCCGCCGGGAACAGGCTCGGTCCGAAGCGGCTTCAGATTCCCCAGCCCCGCCGCCGCGAGGTCACGCGCGACACCATGCACGCCCAGACAATCCTGGCGATTGGGCGTGATGGCGATCTCGATCATGGGATCGTCGAACCCCATCACGCGGGCGACAGGTTCTCCGACCGGCGCATCTTCAGGAAGTTCGATGATTCCCTCGTGCTCGTCGGAAAACCCCATCTCCCGCTCCGAACACAACATGCCTCGGCTCTCGACACCTCGGATCTTGGCTGCCTTGAGCTTCATGCCGTTTCCGGGAATGGTTGTCCCCACGGGGGCGTACACACCCTTCATGCCGGTGTGCGCATTGGGCGCCCCGCAGACCACATCGAGGGTCTCCGTTCCCGTGTCGACGGTGCAGACCTGAAGCCGGTCCGCATTGGGGTGCGGTCGCGCCTCGACAACGTACGCCACCGTGAATGGGTCGAGACCCGCAGCCTTGTCCACGACCTCTTCGACCTCGAGACCGATGGCCGTCAACGTGTCGACGATCTGTTCGACCGAGGCATCCGACTCGAGGTGATCCTTGAGCCAGGCGAGGGTGAACTTCATCGCGCGAGCCCTCCCGCAAGGGTGGGCACGTCGAACGGAGCGAAGCCGTAGTGCCTCAGCCACCGGAGATCGGACTCGAAGAACGCGCGCAGATCCGGAATGCCGTATTTCAGCATGGCGATGCGGTCGATTCCCATGCCAAACGCGAAACCCTGCCATTCGTTCGGGTCGAGGCCCACATTCTCCAGGACGTTGGGATGGACCATCCCGCAACCCAGGATTTCGAGCCAGTCGCCGCCCTCGCCAATCCTCAGTTCCTTTCCTTTACGGGAGCAGCCGATGTCGACTTCCGCCGAGGGCTCCGTGAAGGGGAAGTGACTGGGACGAAACCGCATGCGCAGGTTGTCGTCCTCGAACATGACGCGGGCAAACTCTTCGAGGCAGCCTTTGAGATGCCCCATGTGAATGTCGTGGCCGATGGCGAGCCCCTCCACTTGGTGGAACATGGGCGTGTGCGTCATGTCGGAATCGCAGCGGAACGTCCGTCCCGGCGCGATGATGCGATAGGGCGGCGGGCTCGACCGCATGTGGCGGATCTGCACGGGAGACGTATGCGTCCGCAAGACGAGGGGAGCGCCATCCCGCTCCGCCTCGAGATAAAACGTGTCGTGCATCTGCCGCGCGGGATGTTCGGGCGGGATATTGAGCGCGGTAAAGTTGTAGAAATCGTCCTCTATGTCGGGACCCTCCGCGACGGCGAATCCCATATCTGCGAAGATGGCGACGATTTCGTCGACCACCTGGCTGACGGGATGAATGCGGCCGCACCCCTCGGCACGGACCGGCAGCGTGACATCGATGCTCTCGGTCGCCAACTGTTCGGTGAGGGCCAAGTTCCGTAACGAGGTCCGCCGATCCTCGATTGCCACGACGGTCTCGTCCTTGAGCACGTTGAGCGCGGTGCCCGCGGCACGACGCTCCTCGGGCTCCATCGCGCCGAGTCCCTTCATCAGGTGTGTGATCGTGCCCTTGCGGCCCAGGGCCCGCACGCGTACGGCTTCAAGATCATCCAGACTGCCGGCCGCCTCGATATCCGTACGGAGTTCGGCCGCAAGTTCGTCGATGTCCTGCATGTTTTTGCTCACAAAAAAAGGGGCCGATTTCGAGGCCCCTCCGCAGCCGTTCGATCAATCGCTCTTACGTCCGGGGCCCCGGTTCAGGCGGCCTTGGCGAGCTCGGTTTCCGCCCGCTCGACCAACGCCTTGAAGGCCTCAGGCTCACGCGCCGCGAGATCGGCAAGAATCTTCCGGTCCACCTCGACACCGGCGAGCTTGAGACCGTTCATAAATCGACCGTACGTCAAACCATGCATCCGGGCGGCTGCATTGATACGCTGAATCCACAATGCACGAAAGACGCGCTTGCGGTTGCGCCGATCCCGATAGGCGTACTGCAACGCCTTTTCGACCCGTTCCAGGGCGACACGATACGAAGCGTGGCCACGGCCGCGATAGCCCTTGGCTTGCCTTAGTATCCTTTTGTGGCGGGCGTGCTTGGTAACGCCGCGCTTGACGCGAGCCACCGGCGGTCTCCTCAGGCGTAAGGAACGAATTTGCGCACGATCTTGGCGTCGGACTCGGACATGATCGTGGTACCCCGCTGGTTGCGGATCTGCTTATTGGTGCGCTTGATCATACCATGCTGCTTGCCGGATTGATTCATGCGTACCTTGCCCTTGGCGGTCAGCCGAAACCGTTTCTTGGCGCCGCTCTTGGTCTTGAGCTTTGGCAACCGCCCTCTCCACGAACCGTTCAGAATGACGCACGGCGGCATGACCGGGATGTACCGGTGCCGCCGTGGCGTGGCTTTATAGCCACTGCCCCTCGCCAATGCAAGCAATCCATGTTTCTCCCGGCGATGACAAGCGGCATTATCCGGTTTTCATAGCACATCGATTGACCGCTTCCGCAGCCGCGTTGCGGACCGTCGCGCAGGCAGGAAAACTGGCTACACGGCTTGGCGAACTGGCCAAACCGAAAGCAGCGGCCAGCGACAGCGTCGGGATCGTCGTCAACGCTTGACAGGTCGCAGCGAGAGGTTTCCCTGCCCTCTTCACCGCAGTCCTGAAAACCAAAGCGCCCGGCTCCCGAAAGGCAGCCCGCCGCCGGAATTCCGATCTGCAGTCTACTTCGGCGCCACGACCATCGTCAGAAGCCGTCCCTCCATCTTGGGGAACTGCTCCACCTTGGCGATCTCGTCCAAATCCTCGCGAACGCGTTCCAGCACATTCAACCCACGGTCCTGGTGGACCATTTCGCGGCCCCGAAAGCGCAAGGTCACCTTGACCTTGTCGCCTTCATTGATAAAGCGCTGGATCGAGCGCATCTTGACGTCATAGTCATGGGCCTCAATCCCCGGCCGCATCTTTATCTCTTTGACCTCGATGGTTTTCTGCTTCTTCCGCGCTGTGTTCGCCTTCTTCTGCGCTTCGTATTTGTACTTGCCGTAATCGAGGATCTTGCAAACAGGCGGTGCGGCGTTCGGAGAAAGCTCAACCAAATCGAGCTCTGCCTGTTCCGCCAGTTCAAGCGCCTTTTCGAAGTCCAACACTCCAAGGTTTTCACCGTTTTGATCAATGAGTCGCACCTCGGCGACATCGATCATATCGTTGACACGCGGCCCTTCGCGGGTCGGGGGTGCCATTATGGGTCTTCTTACGATCTAAGGGCCTCCAACATTCCCCACCGTACCGCCGGTCTGGTCTTCCTCCCCGTCTTCGGCGGCCGAAAGTGGCAATTTCACACACAGGGTTGTACGCGGCCGCTACTCCGGTGCCAATTCAGGCCCCCGGAGCGCGTGCTTCTTCGCTAAGTCTAACTACCGCCTCGTCCAGCGCAAGACTTTGTTGCTCGCGTGATCCAAGGCGCCGAATGGACACACTGCCGTCCTCGGCTTCCCGTTTGCCCACCGCGACGATCACCGGAACTTTGGCGTGGCTGTGCAGGCGCACCTTGTAGTTGATCTTTTCTGCCGAGGTATCGAGCGTGACGCGCAATCCCGCAGACTCCAGTCTCTCCGCCACTTTGCCGGCGAATTCGTCGCCGTCCCGGGTGATCGTCGTCACGGCCACCTGGACGGGAGCCAGCCACAAGGGAAATCCACCCGCGTACTGTTCGACGAGGATGCCGATGAAACGCTCGAAGGACCCGAGTATGGCGCGATGCAGCATGACCGGCCGGTAGCGGACGCCATCCTCGCCCACGTATTCGGCATCCAGCCTCTCGGGCAGCACGAAATCGACTTGCAGCGTGCCGCACTGCCATCGTCGGCCGATGGCGTCGGTGAGCTCGAAGTCGAGCTTCGGTCCATAGAACGCACCGTCACCCGGATTCAACGTGTACGCGATCCCGGCCTCTTCCACCGCGTCCCTGAGCGCTCCTTCCGCCTTGTCCCAGGTTTCGTCCGACCCCGCGCGGACCTCCGGCCGGTCCGAAAATCGCGCTTGCACTTCCTCGAAGCCGAAGTCCCGGTAAATACCCATCAGCAGATCACAGAAGCGGCGGGTTTCCGAGTTGATCTGGTCGTCGGTACAGAAGATATGGGCGTCGTCCTGGACGAAACCGCGCACCCGCATCAGACCGTGAAGCGAACCGGAGGGCTCGTACCGATGGCACGACCCGAATTCCGCCATCCGCAGCGGAAGCTCCCGGTAGCTCTTGACTCCCTGATTGAAGATCTGAACGTGGCAGGGACAGTTCATCGGTTTGAGCGCAAAGATCCGCTCCTCGGATTCCGAGGTGTACATGTTCTCCCGGAACTTCTCCCAGTGGCCTGACGCCTCCCACAGCGCGCGGTCGACGAGTTGGGGTGTCTTGACCTCGACATACCCTGCGTCCTCGAGCCTGCGGCGCATGTAGGCTTCCACGGTGCGATACAGTGTCCAGCCCCTGGGATGCCAGAACGGCATACCGGCCGCCTCTTCCTGGAAATGGAACAGATCCAATTCGCGTCCCAACCGGCGATGATCCCGGCGTTCCGCTTCCTCGAGCCGATGCAGGTAACCCCTGAGCTCCTTGTCGTTGCGCCACGCCGTCCCATAGACGCGCTGCAGCATTTCGTTGCGCGCGTCGCCCCGCCAGTAGGCACCTGCGAGCTTCGTCAGCTTGAAAGCGTGGCCGAGCCTTCCCGTGGACGGCAGGTGAGGACCGCGGCAAAGATCGATGAAATCACCCTGCCGGTACAGCGTGATCGGCTCACCTTCTGGAATCTCGGAGATGATCTCGGCCTTGTAGTGCTCACCCATCGACTTGAACAGTTCGACGGCCGCGTCGCGTTCCCATACCTCCCGCACCACTTTTTCGTCCCGGTCGACGATCTCATGCATGCGGGCTTCCATGGCCTCGAGGTCTTCCGGCGTGAAGGGCTCCTCGCGGGAAAAGTCATAGTAAAACCCGTCGGCGATCGCCGGCCCGATGGTGACCTGAATCCCGGGATACAGCTCCTTCGCCGCCTCGGCCAAAACATGCGCCGCATCGTGGCGCAGCAGGTCGAGCACCAGCTCATCGTCATCCTTCAGCGTGACGACAGAAATTTCCGCGTCCTCTTCCAACTCGCAGGAGAGATCCCGCAGATCGCCATTCACCCGGACCGCGAGAGCCGCCTTGGCGAGGCCGGACCCGATATCGGACGCTGCCTCCGCGCCGCTCAGCGCCCCGTCGTATCGCCGGACTCGTCCATCTGGCAGCGTCAGTGCAACCATCTCAACTCCTCACATTGACCGGCGCTCCGGCGCCAGCAAGCGAAACATATGTGCGACAGGTCCGCTGTCAAGGACACCACAGCCGTCCGGCGGCAAGTCCGCCGTCGCGCCATATCTCATCGACGGACAGATCTTCCGGTCGTTCAAGCCGGATCACGACGACCCGGACACCTTGAGGAGCACGCAGTGCGGGATCCAAGTCCCAGAAGAACCGCACGACTGTCCGGCAGTTTGCGACATGGGCACGCCGATACACGGACGCGAACCGCGCCAACGACGCGCGTCCACCGAGATCGATCGCATCCTTGCGTCGACCGGCGACCTCCGCGATCACGTGTCATTCCGCGTCAGCCCCGATCATTCATGCCGAGACCGACGGCTCGCTCATGAGCGACTCGTACACCGCTAGGGTCCGCTCGCACATGAGTTCGACGGTCAGGTTCTCCGCCACGTGGCGGCGCGCCCGCTCCGCGAGGGTGCGTCGCGTGTCCGCGTCGATGTCGAGAGCCCGATCGAGGGCCCGGGCCAGTGCCTCCGGCTTGCTCGGTGGCACCAGCCATCCCGTCTCACCCGGAACGATGGTCTCCCGGGAGGCGCCATGCTCGGTCGCGACCACCGGCCGGCCCATCGCCTGCGCTTCCGCCGTGACCCGGCCGAACGCTTCCGGCTTGGTCGACGCGGAGACCACCACGTCGGCCAGCATGTAAGCGGCCGGCATGTCACGACAGTGAGGGACGATCCGGACCACGCCCCCTAGTCCGAGGGAATTCGTCAGCTGCTCCAGCTCACTGCGGTAACGCGTTCGGCCTTGATCGGAGCCGACGAGAACACAGCACAGATCGCGGCGCTCCAGTCGAGCGAGCGCCTCGATCAGTACGGCGTGACCCTTCCATCGGGTCAACCTACCGGGCAGCATCACGATGGGAACGCCGTCGGGCAGGCGCCAGGCGTTGACCAGCTGAATGACCCGCTCCGCGCTGACGTTCACGGGATCGAAGTTCTCCGTATTGATGCCCCGAGGGATGGTCACCAAGCGTTCGGGTTCAACGCGGTAGACGTCTCTGACGTGGCCGGCGATGAAGTCCGAGATGGCGATCACGCGCCGGCCCCGCGTCATGACGGAGTTGTACAGCCGCTTCAGACCAGTAGCGCCGTCATACGCGCCATGAAATGTCGTTACGAAGTGGGCGCCGGTCCTCCGCGCCGCTAAATCCGCGCTCCACGCCGGCGCCCGCGAGCGGGAGTGCACGATGCCGATATCGTAGTCGTAAATGACCGCCGTCAATTCTCCGGCATTGCGATGCATGATCAGCGGGTTCTTTGAATTGAGCGGCAGTGTAACGTGGCGAATGCCCATCTTCTCCAGATCGTAGACAAGCGGACCGCCCGCCGAGGCGACGACCGACGCGCCGCCTGCCTGAGCCAGCGCCGCCGCGACGTCCACGGCGCCGCGCGCCACCCCGCCCGGCTCCAGTGCCGGCAAGATCTGCAGCACCCGGGGGGCGCGTTCGACGCTATCTCCGGACGCCGCTTCTGCAGGCGTAGAGCGCGTGGTAGAGTCGGTCGCCGCTTCCGTCATTGGAGCGCCCCAACCCCTCGATCCCGTTGCGTCGAACATGGCCGAGCCGAGCATCTTAACCCGGGCCGACGGGACCACAATCGCCTATCGCACGCATACCGGCAAGTCGCCGGGCGTCGTCTTCTGCGGCGGCTTCAACTCGGACATGACCGGCACCAAGGCCCTGGCACTGGACACCCATTGCCGGGAAACCGGTCGTGGCTTCCTCCGTTTCGACTATTTCGGGCATGGCTCGTCTTCCGGAGAATTTCGGAACGGAACGATCGGCCGCTGGAAGGACGATGCCATCGCGGTCATCGACGATCTCACCGAAGGCCCTCAGATCGTTGTCGGTTCGAGCATGGGCGGCTGGATCATGTTGCTCGCGGCTCTGGCGCGGCCGGCACGCGTCGCGGGACTTCTGGGCATCGCACCGGCTCCGGATTTCACCGAGGATCTGATGTGGGCCGAGTTCGACTACGGCATACGGGAGATCCTCCAACGTGATGGCGTCTATCTGCAACCTTCGGAATACGGCAACGAGCCTTACGCCATCACGCTCCACCTGATCGAGGAAGGTCGAAACCACCTGCTCCTCCGGGAGACGGTGAGACTGACCTGTCCCCTGCGGGTCCTTCAGGGCATGAACGACCCCGACGTTCCCTGGCGCCACGCACTGAGGCTCATCGAGGCCTATGAAGGGGCCGACGTAGAAGCCACGTTTGTAAAGGGGGGTGATCATCGATTGTCCGAACCCAACGATATCGCTCGGCTTCTCCGCACGGTCGACGAGCTCGCGGGCATAGTGGAAGGGGTTAACCCGCCGCAAGTGCGGACAGACCGGCACGGTAGTTCGGGTATCGCAGTGTCACGCCAAGATCTTTCTTGATGCGATCGTTCCGGACCCGCCGGCACTCTGCGTAGAAAGACCGCTCACTTTCCGTGAGTTCCGCTTCATCGAACGAGACCAGGGGCGGCACCTCGCACCCCGCGAGGTCGCACGCGAAAGCGACGACATCCTGAGGGGGCGCCGGTTCGTCGTCACAAACGTTGTAGATGGCGCCCGGGTCAGGCCGTTCCATTGAAGCGCGCAGGACCTGAACGATATCCGAAACGTGTATGCGCGAGAAAACCTGACCGGGCTTGAGGATTCGCCTTGCCGTTCCCCGCCGAGCCGATTCGACCGGATTTCGCCCCGGTCCGTAGATGCCCGCCAGACGGAAAACGTGAACCGGTACGTTCTTACGCCGACTCAGGTCCAGCCAGACTCGCTCGGCCGCTGCGCGGCGGATGCTTCGTTCGGTCCTGGGACGACACTCCGAAGTCTCGTCGACCCAACCGCCGCGACGATCACCATAAACTCCAACCGTGGAGAGGTAACCGATCCACGACAGGGATTGCATCGATCCGATGTCGGTACCATGGCTGCCGAGGACGGGATCGCCCTCCGCATCCGGAGGCACGGAGACGAGCAGGTGCGTGACACCGGCCAATGTCCGCGTCGGCCAGGGCAGAGGACGATCCCGGTCGAAGACGTACGTCCGGGCCCCGTCAGATTTGGGTCTGTCGCGAGACCCGTCCCCTCTGGAAGTCCCAGAGATCACCCAGTCCTCGAATGGAAGCGACGCAGCCAATGCCCGGGCGGTGTAGCCGAGGCCGAAACAGAACATGGCCTTGTCGATCGTCACGGAAAACCGTCCATTTTTTCGGGGCCGAGACTTG
>JAGWAU010000106.1 GCA_021296255.1 Alphaproteobacteria bacterium
AAGATCTACACGCGGGGTGGCGACGGCGGACAGACATCGCTGGGCGACGGTACGCGATTGCCGAAGAACGCCGTCCGCGTCGCCGCATACGGCACCACCGACGAGGCCAACGCCGCGGTAGGCTTGGCGCGGCTGCATACGACGGGTCCGGCCGACGACATGCTGGCCCGCATCCAGGACGACCTGTTCGACATCGGCGCCGACCTCTGCACGCCGGGCGATGATTTTTCGGAGAGCGGAACGGCGCTCCGCGTCACCCAGGCTCAGGTCGACCGCCTGGAGAGCGAGATCGACGAGATGAACGAGGGCCTGGCACCCCTCGCCTCGTTCGTCCTGCCCGGGGGCTCGGCGGCGTCCGCCTATCTCCATCTCGCCCGCACGGTAACCCGCCGGGCGGAGCGTCTCATAGTCGAGCTCTCCGAGACCGGGCCCGTCAACCCGCAGGCGATCAAGTTCATCAACCGCCTTTCCGACCACCTGTTCGTCCTCGCGCGGCATCTGAACGACAAGGGAGGGAAGGACGTTCTCTGGCGCCCCGGCGCCAATCGGTAGATACCGGGCGCCAAACGGTTCCATCGCCTCTCGCCCTCTCCTTCCCCACCCCGGCCGTGCCTCGCTTCCGTATGCGGACTCGGACGAAGGAGGCGGTTTCCGGCTCCTGTGCGGCGCATTCGGGCGCGCGTTGACTCGACCCGTTGGCAGACATATTCTGCGTCGCTAAAACCGGGCAAATCCACCGGTTTTCGCGGCTTTTCGGGCAGGGCATCGCGCGAGTCCGCTGCCTGCATGCCCCATCGTTCCGGAGCAGACCAGACATGAACGTACTCGTCGCGGTAAAGCGAGTCATCGACTACAACGTCAAGGTTCGCGTGAAAGCCGATCAGACAGGCGTCGAGACGGCGAACGTCAAGATGTCGATGAATCCGTTCGACGAGATCGGCGTCGAGGAGGCGATCCGGCTTCGGGAAGCCGGCAAGGCGGAGGAGATCGTCGCCGTCAGCCTCGGCCCCCAGCAGTGCCAGGAGACCATCCGCACGGCGCTGGCCATGGGAGCGGACCGCGGCATCCACGTGAAGACGGATGAAGAGCTGCAGCCGCTGGCGGTGGCGAAGCTGCTCAAGGCCGTGATCGAGGAGGAACGGCCCGGTCTCGTCATCCTCGGCAAGCAGGCGATCGACGACGATTCGAATCAGACGGGGCAGATGGTGGCGGCATTGTTGGGCTGGCCCCAGGCGACCTTCGCTTCCAAGCTGGACATCGGAGACGAGAGCGCCCGGATCACCCGTGAGGTGGACGGCGGCCTCGACACGGTCGACGTGAGAGTACCCTGCGTCATGACCACCGATCTGCGCCTGAACGAGCCACGCTATGCCAGCCTTCCCAACATCATGAAGGCCAAGAAGAAGCCGATCGCGGAGAAGACCCCGGAGGAAATGGGCGTCGACATCACACCGCGCCTCAAGACCGTGCAGGTGATCGAGCCACCCGGCCGTGAAGCCGGAATCAAGGTAGAGAGCGTCGCGGAGCTCGTCGACAAGCTTCACAAGGAAGCGGGGGTGATCTGATGGCCGTCCTCGTCGTAGCGGAACACGATAACGCGGAGCTCAAGGAGGCGACGTTCAACACGGTCACCGCGGCCACCGAGATTGGCGGTGACGTGCATATTCTCGTGGCCGGAACGGGCTGCCGATCCGTCGCCGACGCGGCAGCGGGCGTCGCGGGTGTAAGCAAGGTCCTCTTCGCCGACGATGCTGCGTACGAGCATCACCTGGCGGAGATCATGGCGCCGCTGCTCGTCTCGCTGACCGGCAACTACGACGCGATCCTGGCACCGGCCGACACGTTCGGGAAGGACTTCATGCCCCGCGCCGCCGCCCTCCTGGATGTCGCGCAGATCTCCGACATCCAGGAAGTGGTGTCCTCCGACACCTTCGTGCGGCCGGTCTATGCCGGCAACGCGCTGGCCACGGTTCGGAGCGAGGATGCCACCAAGTTCATCACCGTCCGCACCACGGCCTTCGCCGCCGCCGAAGCCTCGGGCGGACGTGCAGTGGTCGAGGAGATTGCGGCGGCGGAGAACCCGGGCATCTCGACCTATGTCGGCAGTGACGTCAGCAGGAACGAGCGTCCCGAACTGACGTCGGCCCGCGTGATCGTCTCGGGCGGGCGCGGCATGCAGAGCGGTGACAACTTCTATTTGATCGAGAACGTCGCGGACAAGCTGGGGGCCGCGGTCGGCGCCTCCCGCGCCGCGGTCGACGCGGGTTTCGTCCCCAACGACTATCAGGTCGGTCAGACCGGCAAGATCGTGGCGCCGGAGCTCTACGTCGCCGTCGGGATTTCCGGGGCGATCCAGCACCTCGCCGGCATGAAGGACAGCAAAGTCATCGTCGCGATCAACAAGGATGAGGAAGCACCGATCTTCCAGGTCGCCGACTTCGGTCTGGTGGCGGACTTGTTCGACGTGTTGCCCGAACTCGAGAAGGAGCTGGAGAAGATTGGCCTCTGACGACGCAGGCAAGGGAGTGACGGCCGCCGAGATCCGGAAGATCGGCGTCATCGGTGCCGGCCAGATGGGCAACGGCATCGCGCACGTGAGCGCTCTGGCGGGCTACGACGTCATCCTTAACGACATCAACCAGAATCAGCTCGAGGATGCCCTGGCCACGATCGAGAAGAACATGAGCCGGCAGGTGTCCCGCGGGACGATCGGCGAGGACGAATCCGCGGCTGCGCTCGCCCGCATCTCCACCTCGACCGGCATGAACTCCCTCGCGGACGCCGATCTCGTCATCGAAAGCGCCGTCGAGAACGAGCAGGTCAAGATCGACATTTTCTCGGCGCTTTGTCCGTTGTTGAAGTCCGAGGCCCTGATCGCCAGCAACACGTCGTCGATCTCGATAACGCGTCTCGCGGCGACCACCGACCGGCCCGAGA
>JAGWAU010000107.1 GCA_021296255.1 Alphaproteobacteria bacterium
GCGACAATGCGCTCACGCTCTTGCCGCAACCGCTTTCGCCCACCAGGCCCAGGGTCTCCCCGTCTTGCAGGTCGTACGAAACCCCGTCCACGGCCTTGACCGCGCCTTCTTCCGTGAAGAAGTGGGTCTTCAGGCCTTTCACTTCCAGCAATGCCGGCAATATCTCCCCTTAGTGGTCATTAGTTCCGGGCCCTTCAGATGGGTTCTCTTCCCAAATTCTCGGCCAGGCCGCGCACACAGCAGCCTTGGCTCTTATTATCGTCCCTGTACGCTTGAGAAGACAAGACTAGCTGCGGCAGGTCGCCGGGTCATTCGGCGCTTCCGCCACCTCCCTGGGCAATTGACACCGGCCCGGTGAAGCGTTAAAACTGCGGTAAGCGTTGCTTCATAAGAGGGACGGCAACAAAGGAAAGGGATTGCCTCTATGGACAGTGGTTCGAGCTCTGTAGTAAGGCCTTTGGCGGGTGCTATGGTCGTTGCCTTAGCCCTGCTGGCGATGACGGCGTGCGGCGGAGGAAGTAGCCCACAGCCTGCTACCGGCGGAACGGAGGGCGATGGCGGGCCGACGGCAACTGCGCCGGCTGAGCCGGCCGCCGCTCGCTCAGGCGAGGACCTGTTCAACGCTAACTGCTCGGCCTGTCACGGCGTTGGCGCGGTCGGGACCGACGCTGGCCCGCCCTTGGTCCACGATATATATCACCCCGGCCATCATTCGGATGTCAGCATTCGCAGCGCCGTACAAGTGGGAGTGATGCAGCACCACTGGTTCTTCGGCGATATGCCGCCCGTAGCCGGCGTCCCGCAGGAAGACGTGGAGAAGATCGTCTGCTACATCCGGGAGACGCAACGAGCCGGAGGCATCTTTGCAGGAGATGCCTTTAACACCGTTTGTTGACCGGGTCCGGTCTGGGTCCAATGGGGGACCGGCTCAATCGCCAGCGTACCAGAGGTTTCAACCGCTGGGGGCTAGCTTGCCTAACCCTTGGGCCGCCTGTACCGTGAGAACGTGGAAACCGGCTCTTCCCATATCCATGGCGATTCTTGCCCTTGTGGCTTTTGCGGCGTGTTCGACTCCGTCCACCGCGAACACGCCAACACCTGGCAGCGCGTCGGTCTTGGGGGACGTTTCTAAGGGTCAGGAACTCTTTAGAGCGAATTGCGCCGTGTGTCATGGAGCCGCCGGTGAAGGGCAATCCGATTGGCACATAAAGCGGGAAGACGGGACCTTGCCTGCTCCGCCTCTAAATGGCGACGGGCACACCTGGCATCACTCTGACGGGCTCTTGTACCGCATCGTCAGCCAGGGTGGAAGCATCTTTGAAGACTCCGGCTATCCCGGATTCAAGAGCGGCATGCCGGCGTTCGGCGGTCAACTCAGCCGCCAAGAGATAATAGCGGTAATCACATATGTCAAAAGCCTCTGGGCAGGGAAGACCAGGTTAGGACTTGTCATTGGGGAATCTCAGGCGCTGGTCAGCGAAGAAGACCCGTTCCCATCTGACGGCGACTAAGTGCTGTCGCCAGAGCGCGCCAAAGGAGAAATGGCAATAAATGGAGATTGAAACGTTGGTCGTGCACAAAGGGCGAGGGGTGGATCCCTCGACTCGGGCGGTCACGCCCCCACTGTACATGTCCACAACCTTCGAGCGAGACCCGGACGGCTCCTATCCCCAGGGATATGTCTACGGCCGGACGGACAACCCCAACCGGCGGTTGCTGGAAGAATTGGTGGCGGCGATGGAAAATGGAGAAGACGCCGCGGCCTTTTCCTCCGGCATGGCGGCGATAATGAGCGTCTTTCAGGCCCTCCGGCCCGGCGACCACGTGATTGCCCCGCGGGACATCTACCACGGCGCCGCCCGCCTGCTGCGGGACCTCATGGCCCGGTGGGGCCTTGGCGCAAGCTTTGTCGATATGGCTAAACCGGGCGCAGTGGAAAGCGCCGTCCAGGATTCGACCCGCATTGTGTTCCTTGAAACTCCCTCCAACCCTCTGCTGACCATCACCGACTTGGCGGCGGTGTCTCAGATTGCGCGAGAGAGGGGCATATACACCGTCTGCGACAACACCTGGGCAACGCCGGCGCTGCAGCGGCCCCTGGAGTTGGGGGTGGACTTGGTGGTGCATTCCAGCACCAAGTACCTGGGAGGGCATGGTGACGTGACGGGAGGCGTGGTGGTGGCCGCGCGAAGTACAGGCCTCTTCGAGAGGGTCCGGCAGGTGCAACAGGACGGCGGGGCCGTTCCCTCCCCCTTCGACTGCTGGCTGCTGCTGCGGAGCATACGCACCCTGCCGTACCGGGTTCGGGCCCACACCAAGAATGCGGCGCAGGTTGCCAAATTCCTGGCAGGTCACCCTCGGGTTGAGCAGGCCTTCTATCCCGGCTTGACCGAACACCCAGGGCATGACACGGCCCGCCGGCAGATGGAGGATTTTGGCGGGATGTTGTCGTTCCGTCCGAAAGGCGGAAGAGAAGCCGCCTTCGCCGTGGCTGCCAGGACGCGATTGTTCACCCGGGCAACCAGCCTGGGCAGCTACGAAAGCCTGATAGAGCACCGGGCGTCTGTGGAGGGGCCGGAGAGTGCAACTCCCCAGGACCTGCTTCGGGTCTCCGTTGGACTGGAAAACTCGGAAGACCTGGTCGCAGACCTGGCCCAGGCCTTAGATGGCTAGCACGCCGGCGGCGGTGAAGCTTTCGGTCATTATCCCCGCCTACAACGAAGAGTCCTATCTGCCCGCCACTCTGGACTCGGTCAACGCCGCAGCTCCTATGCGCTCGGCACAAGGATCAGGACGGTTCCGGGGCGGTGGGAGTAGTCGTACTGCGCTATGGCCCGCAGCCGGTCATAGAGAGACCGGCGACGCAGGGCGAGACCCTGGCGCACCAC
>JAGWAU010000063.1 GCA_021296255.1 Alphaproteobacteria bacterium
GAGGAAGAGCGCGAGAAGATCTTCGAGAAGGTGTGGACGATCGTCTGTCACGAGAGCGAGGTGCCCAACGCTTACGACTTCCGCCGCTGCCAGCATATGAACGGCAAGGAGCTTTTGGTCGTGCGCGGCAAGGACATGAAGGTCCGCGTCTTCTACAACCAGTGTCCGCACCGGGGGAACGTGCTGGCCTTCGAGCCATCCGGGAACGCGAGGCGCATCACCTGCATCTTCCATTTGTGGTCGTTCGACACGCAAGGCAACTGCGTCGAGATCACGCGCGAGAAGGAAGGTTTTCAGGATCGCCTGTCCAGGAAGGACGTGGGGCTGCGCGAGGTGAAGTCCGAAATGGACATGGGCGGGTTCGTCTGGGTCAACGTCGACGACGACTGCGAACCGCTCGACGAGTTCCTGGGTGATTCGGTCGAGTTCCTGCGCGGCGAGCTGACCACGGCGCCTTTGGAAATCATGTGCTATCACAAAGCGATCGTGCCCACGAACTACAAGCTCTGGCATGACACCAACCGTGATCTCTATCATGAGTTCCTGCATCGCCAGAACCGCCTGATCGCGATGGGCCAGCCTGGGTACCTGGACCGCCGGTATCACATGCACGTCCACGGCCACGTTACCGCCGATCCCTCGGTCAACAGCTACAAGAACATCGAGAAGGGCAGCGGCGCCAAGAGGCAGATGGGCTGGCCGGGCGGCGAGGCCGCGCTGCACAAGCTCTGCAATCTCTTCCCTACGGTGACCTACAACATGCGGCCGCCGGCGTTGCGCATCGACACCATGGTGCCGCTCGGGCCGGAGGAGACGATCGTCGAATTTCGGGGCTTCGGCATCAAGGGCGATTCGCCTGAAATACGCCGGGAGCGTCTCCGGGACTACAGTTCCTTCTGGGGGCCCTTCGGGCGCAACCTGCCCGAGGATTTCATCGCCGTCGTGGGCCAGTCGATCGGCTTCAACCATGGGCGCGGCAGCCCTTACATCCTGCACGGGCGCGAGGAAGAGACGCCCCACAGCGAGGTCTGTATCCGCCACTATTTCGCGGAGTGGAGCCGGATGATGGGCCGCGGTGCCTCGGATCCCTTCAACGAGCTTCCGGCCGTCGCCGCCGAATGATCCTGGAGGCCGGCAGTGGAGATCACAGCGTCAGGGCGCTGATGCCGATCCCGGCGAGGAGCCACAACACGAACCTGCGGTAAACGGCCTTCGAGGCGCGTCGTACCAGCAGCGATCCCAACCGCACCCCCGCGGAATAGGGGATCAGGAGTACAAGCATGCGGAGAACCGTGGTCAGGCTGACCGTTCCTGCGATGATCAGGGCTGCCGCCATGAAGACGGCCAGGCTGTAGGTCACGACGTAGATGTTGGCCCGGGTCTCGACCAGCTCACCGGGCCACGAGACGAAGTACAAACTGACGATCGACCCGCCGCCCGACATGAAGCCGCTGAGGGCGCCGCTCGACACGCCGACGGCCAGGTTCATGGCGAGATTGCGCGGGCCGCTATATGTCCAGCCGGACAGCATGATCAGCGCGAAGACGATGATGAGGCCGCCGATCACGCGTCTCACGGTCTCCGGCTCGTTGATCAGCAGCATCACGGTGCCGCACGGTACCCCGATCAGGCCGGCCAGGAGGATCGGCCCCACGACCGGCCAGTTGGCGTTGCGGACGCCGTGCGGTAGGAGCTGGACCGCGCCGATGGCGACGGCCATGCCCACGATCGCGAGTGCCGACGCCGGGTTATAGACCCACGCCAGCAACGGTACCATGCTGAGGCCGGCGCCGAAGCCCGCGAATCCGTAGATCGAGCCGCCCATCAGTGCAATCCCGATGGCCAGCGCGAATCGCAGGGTAAGGAAGTCGGCCAGCAGCTCCGGCATCAAGGGATCAAGCCTTCCCCGGCAACGGGGATTTGCCGGCCTCGATCTCGATATTCGAGGCGACGCTAATCCTTGAAAGATGGATCGGCGCGCTTCGCCTGGCGCACGAGGCCGGCAAAATCCCGCTCGCAGTGCGCCGGACCCAAACTCTCGAACTGCTTGGCCGTATGCTCGGCGACGTCCTCCGGAACCTCCAGGATCCTGGCGCCGGTCGACATGGCGTCGATCTGAACCTGGCTGCAAGTCTCCAGGTAAAACATGAGCTGCATGTTGTGGGCGATGCTCACGCCCGCCGTCAGAAGGCCATGATTCCGCAGGATCATCGCATAATGCGGGCCGATGTCGCGGATCAAGCGTTCCCCTTCGCTCAGGTCATGCGCGATGCCCTCGAACGGGTGATAGCCGATTCGGTTGTGAAAACGGCACGATTGCTGGTCGATGGTCAGCAGACCACAGTCCATCGCAGAGATCGCCATGCCCGCCCGCGTGTGGGTATGCATCACCGAGTTGACATCCGGCCGCCCCGCAAGAATGCCGCTGTGGATCGTGAAGCCCGCCGGGTTCACACTGTAGTCGGACTCGGTGAGCTGATTGCCGTCGTAGTCGACCTTGATCAGGCTCGACGCCGTGATCTCCTCGAAGAAGACGCCATGGGGATTGAGGAGGAGTGTATCTTCCTCGCCCGGCACCCGCGCCGAAATATGAGACGCGCCCAGATACGTCCAGCCTTGCAAGGCCGTAATGCGGTAGGCCGCCGCCAGTTGAACCCGAGTCTCCCATTCCGCCTCCGAAAAGCCGCCGCGTACCGATTTCGACGTATCCACCGCCCTGATCGACATGCATCTTCCCCCTGAATTCGACTGCTCCCGCTTGGCCACTATAGCATCTTGCGGGTGCCGTCGAACGGCGGGGAAAGAGGGTCAGGACCACGGCAGATCGCCACCGCCGGTGACGTTGACGTTGGCCCCGGTGATAAAGCTTCCGGCATCCGAACACAGCAAGAGTGCGGCCCCCACGAGGTCCTCCGGCAGTCCGGCACGGCCCATCGGGCTCGTCCGTTCGATCATGGCCTGCCAGTCCGCCTTGTTTCGCCGCCGAAAGCGGTTGCGATCGGTATCGATGAGCCCCGGAGAGAGGTTGTTGATGGTCACTCCCGACTTCACGTATTGGCGGCTCAAGTTCACGACTAGGTTGTACTGAGCGCTCTTCAGGCCCGCGTAGACCGCCAGTTCGATGATCGGGTTGGCCTGCTGGACGCTCCCGAGCGTCAAGACCCGGCCCCAACCGCGTTCCGCCATCGCAGGCAGCGCCCGCTGGAGGAGTTGAATGGGGACGCGGTAATTCATGCGGCATTGGAGATCGATCTGCTCGACCGTGACGTCCGCGAAGGCGCAGGGGATCTGGATATTGGCGTTGCTCACCAGGATATCGACGCGCCCCAGGGCCGAGACCGCTTGGTCGTACGCGTCGAGGATGGCGCCGTCGACCGAGAGATCCCCCTCAATCGCGAAGGCCTTCACGCCATGGGACCGCGCTTCGTCGACGAACTCCCCTGCGGCGTCCGGGAAGCCCACCTCGGCATCGAACGCCGACGTGTGATTGATCACCACATGGGCGCCGTGCTCGGCCAACGCCATCGCGATGGCGCGGCCTATGCCCCGGCTCGCGCCGGTCACGAATGCGGTTCGACCGGAAACGTCAAAACGGTTATCCATGTTTCTCTCCCGATTTGCGATCCAACGTAAGCCCCACTATGCCACACGAACCGGGTCGCTGACCGGCAGTCCGGCCACGAGTTCGAGGACGGGGCTTAAAGCCGCGGCCGGTCATCGCCGGGTTCCGGCAATGTTCTGCTGCCAATGTCGCCAAACACGATGCTAGAGTAGCGCCGGCATTCACGGGGGGGGGTACGAACATGCCAAAACCGGGTTCCATCAAGAAGCAACCGGAGGAAGGCACGCTTGTACGAGCCAATGAAGCGGCGCTGGTCGTGGGCGAGGATGGCGAACTGCGGCTGATTTTGCCGGACTACGAGGACGACAACGATATTCCGCAGGGCGCGCTGCTCCTCGCGGCGGTGCTGGTCCGCGCGGAGGACGAGGGATGGATCAACGAGATGTCGGCATTCCTTTTGGAACGTTATGCTGACGACGAAGAGAGCGGCCCGCCGCTCCAGTAATCCGTTCGAATCCCTCGAATTCCAGGTGCGCGAGGTTCGTCATCATGGCGCTCATCAACTATCTGACGAAGATCCAGTTCGATCACGGTGCGGTCGGGCTCCTGAAGGAGGAACTCGAGGCGCTGGGAGTGAACAGTCCCATGATCGTGACGGATAAGGGCGTCCGCGGTGCCGGCCTCCTCGAGCCCGTTCTTTCCTCCATCGTCCAGGATCCGGACCCGGCGATTTTTGACGAGACGCCCGGGAACCCGACGGAAGAGGTGCTCGAAGCGGCTCTCGCGCTCTACGGAGAGCGCGGGTGCGATGGCCTGATCGGAGTCGGCGGCGGCTCGTCGATCGACCTCGCCAAGGGTGTCGCCCTCATGGCGACCCACGAGCCTCCCCTGGAACGGTATGCGGCCATACTCGGTGGCGTGGAGAGGGTCACATCGGAAGTCGCGCCGGTCATCGCCATTCCCACGACCGCCGGAACGGGAAGCGAAGTCGGCCGCGCTGCCCTGCTCACGCTCCGGGATGGGCGAAAACTTGCGTTTATCGCGCCCAACATGATCCCGCGCGCGGCCATCTGCGATCCGGACCTGACGCTGGGCCTGCCGCGCGGCCTCACCGCGGCAACGGGTATGGACGCCTTGACGCATTGTATCGAGACCTTCCTGTCGCCGCGCGTGAATCCACCCGCCGATGCCATTGCCCTCGACGGAGTCAATCGCGCGATGCGGTTCATCGAGCGTGCCGTCGGCGATGGGACGGATGGCGAAGCCCGTTGGAGTATGATGATGGCCTCCCTCCAAGGCGGCATGGCGTTTCAGAAAGGCCTTGGCGCCGTTCACGCCATGTCCCATCCTCTTGGGGGATTGAGCGAGCCGGTGCTGCATCACGGGACGCTGAATGCCGTGATTCTGCCCGCGGTACTCCGATTCAATTCCAACCACACCGGTGACAAGTACGATCGGCTTCGCGATGCCATGGGGCTGACCGCCGGCGCGGATGTGGCGGAGGCGATCGAGGCACTCAACCGGCGAATCGGCATGCCCGCGAACCTGAGGGAGATGGGTGTTACGGACGAGGTCCTTCCCCGCATGATCGAAGGCGCGGTGGCCGATCACTGTAACGCGTCGAATCCGCGGCCCACGGATGCTTCAGCCTACGAACGCCTGTTTGCCGAGGTCATGGGTTGAGTCGCGCCGGGTTCACCGAAACGCCTTTCATGGGAGTCGCCGCTATGACGAACAAGCTGGGATTCATTGGCCTCGGCAGTATGGGAATGCCGATGGCGCGGCATCTGATGAAGGCCGGGCACGAAGTCGTCGTTTACGATTTGAATCGAGAGGCGATGAAGGAGGCGGAGCGAGACGGTGGAGAGGCGGTAACGTCACCGGTGGACGTGGGGTCGCGCGCGGAAATCGTGTTCGCATGCGTGAACACGCCCCGAGCCCTGTTCGATATCGTGCTCGGCGAGGACGGCGCGTGTCATGGGGATCGACTGCGCGTCTTCGTCGATCTTTCGACCACGGGTCCGCCCACGGAACGGGAAGTCGCGGCCGGACTCGAAGGAACGGGCATCACTCTCGTGGACTCGCCGATCAGCGGTGGCAGGCGCGGCGCGATCGCCGGGACCCTGGCCGTCATGATGGCGGGTCAGGATGTGGCATGCGACGAGATTGAGCCGCTCGTCGGAACGTTTGCCAGGAATATCTTCCGTATCGGCGATACGCCCGGGCAAGCGCAGACCATGAAGGTCGCCAATACCTTGATGTCGAGCACTGCTTCCGCCGTTACCGCCGAGGTTCTGGTCATGGGCGTCAAAGCGGGGCTCGATCCGAATCTGATGATCGACGTGTTCAACACGAGCACGGCCCGCAATTCCGCAACCCTAGAGAAGTTCCCCGAGGCCGTGTTGACTCGAACCTTCGATTTGGGATCGATGCACGCCATCGTGCTGAAGGATCTCAATTTATACCTGGAGGCTGCCAAAGCCGTTGACGCCCCGCTTATGCTGGGTCCTGCCGTCGTCGACATGTGGGAGCAGAGCATGGCCGCCAACGGCGAGGGGTCGGACAATTCGACCATCGTGAAGTTCATCGAGTCGCAGGGCGGCGTCATCGTCGGCTCGGAATAGCGCGCCGATATCCCTGTCGCCGTGAGCGACGAGGAGTGCCGGAACGGTTTTGGTCGAACTGGAACCGCTTTAGCGTTTGCCGATGAGTTTCCCTTGGGACGACCTGTACACGATCGAAACGCTCATTGCGCTTATCGTTGCCGTTGTTGCCGGCGTCTCCCGCGGATTCACCGGCTTTGGTTCGTCTCTGATCATGGCCCCCGTCTATGCCGTGATGTACGGGCCGGTCGTGACGGTGGGAACGGTTCTGGCTCTCGAAGTGGCGGTCTCCGTCGACTCCGTGACACGCGTAGTCCGTATCATTCCGTGGCGGATGATGATCCCCGTTTGGATCGCGGCGTGGATCGCGGTGCCGTTCGGGACGTGGCTCCTCCTGATCGCTGACGCGGATGTCATGCGCCGCGCCATCTCGTTGATCGTGGCTCTTCTCGCGATCCTGCTGATGGCAGGCTGGCGCTATCCCGGTCCTCACCGGCTTGTCCCGAATCTCTGTGTCGGAACGCTGAGCGGCATCTTGAATTCATCGACCAGCCTCGGCGGACCACCCCTCATTCTCTATATGCTGATGGGACCCGGTTCGACGGCCGCCGCCCGCGCCGGTTTGATCGCCAACGTCTTCGTAGTCAGCATTCCAACCGTCGTCATACTGCTGTGGAACGAGACGCTGGATACACTCGCGTTGTGGCGAACCGCGGTTGTGTTCCCATTCTTCCTGTTCGCGACCCAAATCGGCAACCGCATCTTTCACGCGTCGCGGGAAAAGACCTATCGCCGCGCCTCGGCGTGGCTCTTGCTCATCGTCGCGGTCGGTACCTTCGTCGCGGAATGAGTAGCGGCCGTGTCGCGCCGCGCCCGGTCCGGTCGGTTGAATTCCGTCGATGTTGCCGACATCATCGGGGAGAACGGCGTATCCGCCGTATCGCTCAAGGAACTCCAGGATGGTATCGCCAAGCAGGAGCAATTCGACGAACCGACCCAGCCGGGCGGCGAAAATCCGCGCAGGCCTTGACCATCCGGTGGTCGACGCGGATGGGCATATGCTGGAATATGCCCCGGTCTTTCTCGATTTCCTCAAGCAAGTGGCGGGAGCGGATACGGTCAAGCGCTACGCGGCGAACTCCAAGAGATCGCGGGCCAATCTCTGGCACACGATGTCGAGGCGCCAAGTTCGGGATTACCGGATCGGGCGGCCGCCGTTTTGGGCCGTCGCCGCCGCCCACACGCTCGATCGGGCGACGTCCATGCTGCCCGGCTTGCTGCGCGACAGGCTCGACGAACTCGGATTCGACTACACCATCGTGTATCCGACGTTCGGATTCTTCTTGATCGATGAACCGGACGAAGAACTGCGCCGGGCGTGTTGCCGGGCCCACAACGCCATGACCGCTGATATGTTCGGCCCGCACGCCGATCGCATGACTCCGGCGGCCTGCATCCCAACGGGCACGCCGGTGGAGGCCATCGAGGAGCTCGAGCATGCCGTAAAGACACTCGATCTCAAGGTTGCGATGGTGGCCAGCCTGTTTCATCGGCCGATCAAGGCAGCTCCTCACGTCGAAGACGACCCGCGTCTGCAGGCCTACTGGATCGACAACCTCGCCGTCGACAGCGAGTACGATTACGACCCCTTCTGGGCGAAATGCGTTGAACTCGGCATTGCGCCGACCGCCCATTCTCACCTCCAGGGACACGGATACCGCCGTTCGGTAAACAACTATCTTTACAATCAGATCGGCCACTTCGCGGACGCCGGTGAAGCGTCCGCCAAGGCGGTGTTCCTTGGCGGTGTGACCCGGCGATTCCCCGAGCTCAATTTCGCATTTCTCGAAGGCGGAGCGGCCTGGGCGTGCAGCCTTTATGCCACGCTGGTCAACACGTGGAAAAAACGGGGGGCGCACGCCATCGGCCAGTTCGATCCTTCCGGGATCGACTTCGACGAACTCGGCGAGTATTTCGACAAGTACGGTGGCGAGTCGTTCTCGCGTGCGCTCGGTGGGCGGGCAACCAACGAAACCAAGCGGCTCGGATATGTCAACGTGTCCTCCGACGGCACGACCAGCAAGGCCGATCTGGACCGTCTGGATGATTTTGCGGCCTGTCAGATCGAAAAGGCCGAGGATATCGTCGACCTTTTCGTCGAACCGTTCTACTTCGGTTGCGAGGCGGACGATCCCATGGCCGCGGTCGCCTTCCGCGGCAAGGGACTCCCGTTCGATGCCAAGCTGAAAGCCGTGTTCGGTTCGGACATCGGCCACTGGGACGTGCCCGAAATGCGGGAGGTGCTGAAAGAAGCCTACGAACTGGTAGAGGACGGGCTCATGGAAGAGGACGATTTCCGAGATTTCATGTTCACCAATCCCGTCATGCTGCACGCACGGGGCAATCCCGATTTCTTCAAGGGTACCATCGTCGAGGACGCGGTGGACAAGCTATTGATCGAGGAGGCCGGCAAAACCGGGAAGAGACGGTCCAAGGGAAAGAAAGCGATCGCGCAGTCCGCGTGACGGCATTCCTGGCGACGTCGCTTCACAAGCAACAAACCAGGGAGGAGAGACATGGCCGCCAATCTGAACGTCAGCATGGAAGCTTGGAACGACGGCGAGCCCATCCCGGAAGAGTACGCATTTTGCGTGCCTGCCGACGAAGGCCACGTCACCATGGGCGCTAACCTGAGCCCGGCGATGCGCTGGTCGGGCGCACCCGACGATACCAAGTCGTACGCCATCATCTGCAACGATCCTGACGTTCCCTCCGTCGCCGACGACGTCAATCAGGAGGGCAAGATCATCCCGGCCGACTTGCCTCGGGTCGATTTCTGCCACTGGGTGCTTGTCGACGTACCCGCCGACATCACGTCGCTGGACAAAGGCGCGGAGTCCGGCGGCGTCACGCCCGGGGGCAAACCCCACGGGCCAACCGGCCATGGCGTTCGCGGAATCAACCGCTACACGGAATGGTTCGAGGGCGACGAGCAGATGGCGGGTAGCTACGGGGGGTACGATGGTCCCTGCCCGCCCTGGAACGACACCATCCTGCACCACTACGTCTTCACGGTGTATGCCCTTGATGTCGAAAGCCTGGGCTTGAGTGGGACCTTTAGCTGCAAGGAGGCACTCGAGGCGATGGAAGGGCATGTCCTGGCGGAAGGGTCCTGTACCGGGACTTACACCCTCAATCCCGATTTGCGATAACCGTCGAATGGATTGCGCCCATTAGCAGCGTGATTATGGCGGTTCAGGTTGGGTTTGAACCGCCATGGAAGGCGCGCTGCGGTCCGGCCGGTAGACCGCAGGAATAGTTGTCTCAGGCGGCGATGATCGCGGCTCCGGTCACTTGAGTCCGATGCATCGTTCGGCGTGAGTCCGCGGGAAACGCGTTTCGACGGTGCATGATACAGCGATTGTCCCAAATGATCAGGTCACCCACCCGCCACTCATGGGTCCACACGTACTTCCGTTGGGTGGCATGCGCCCAAAGCGCATCGAGGAGCTTCTCGCTTTCCTCCGCGTCCATGCCAACGATGTATTGCTTGGGGCGGCGCCCCAAATAGAGAACTGGCCGGTCCGTGTCGGGATGACGGCGCATCAGCGGATGGCGCGCGTAGGGTGACTCTGTTCGCACCCCCGCCACCTCCACCGAACGTTGCGGGGCGCCGGCGCTGTCATAGGTGCCATCCTGGTGCGCCCATTTGCCTGCGATCGCCGATCGCAAGTGTTCGGGCAACTCCGATGTCGCCGAGTACATATTGCAGAATTCGGTCTCGCCGCCCTCCGACGACACTTCCAGGGCATGGAGAATGCTGGCCTTGGGTGGCACGGGGTGGTTGGACATGTCCGTATGCCAGCGCAGCTCTCCGTCGCCCAGGCTACCCATCGGCTCGCCGTCGACGATGACGTTGGAAACGATGATGAGTTCCGGATGTTCCGCCGAGTACTGCTTTCCCGTCGCATTAGGGGGACAAAGATCCAAGTCGCCGAAGTAACGGCTGAAACTGATGAGTTCCGGGTCGGAGATGAACTGGTTGCGGAAAAGCAAGACCAGGTGTTCGGACCAGGCGTCCATGATTGTTCCGGCGTCCGCCGGGTCGAGCGCTTGAGAGAGATCCGCGCCGCGAATCTCGGCTCCCAGTGCCTTGCCGGTGGGAATCACTTCGATCATGACCTTGTCCTTTGGCGATTACGATGGTCGGTGCGCAGCGCCGGCTACCGGAGATACGATTTTTCCAGATCTGACGGCCCGGTTAAAGGGGCCAAAGACGAAACGAGTTGCGCGCTCACTGGCCTACGCTTCGCGCAACGCGGAACCCAAAATTGTAATTGCGGTATTCCAGGATGTACCGGGCTCGCTTGGCGGATCGGACATTCTTCGGATGGCTCCCCCAGGCACCGCCTCGCATCACGCGGCGCCCGCAGTTTCCGCTCAACCAGGGCGAACCGTCCCGGGGCGCGCCCCGATAGCTGTCGTTCCAGCAGTCTTCGACCCATTCCCAGACATTTCCGTGAACGTCGTGCAAACCGAATTCATTCGGCGCAAAGCTGCCGACGGGAAGCGTTCGCTTACGGTACACGCCTCTCTCGCCTTCCCCATATGACGACGTCCCGTTGTAGTTCGCTTGGTCCGACGTGATTGTCTGGCCCACGTGGAATGGTGACCGCGTGCCCGCCCGGGCGGCGTATTCCCATTCCGCTTCGCTCGGCAGCCGATAGGTCTGGCCGGTCTTCTCGCTAAGCCAAGCGGCGTACGTCTTCGCCGTGTTCCAGCTAATGCAGACGACGGGATCGTTCTCGCCCTGCGGATACCCGGGATCGCGCCAGCTCTTCGACGTGTCCAAGCGGCCGCCCGAGCCGATCCGCACGAAGCAGGAATTTTCCCCTGCGTGTCCCGTTTCTTCGACGAAGGATGTGAATTCTCCTCGCGTCACCTCGAATCTGCCCATGGCGAATGCGGCCACCATGACTTCGTGCTTCGGTCCCTCCACGTCGTCCCGAAACGGCTCGTCCGGTGGCGAACCCATGACGAATGCGCCGCCCGGCACCACCACCATCTCCGGGCACACGTCGCAGTCTCTGAATGTCGTGCCGGGCGGCAGATCTGGCAACAGCAGCAGGAAGGTCCCGAGAGCGGCGAATACCAGGAGCGATATGCCCATCGCCACGAGCCGCCACCTCGGGAGACGGACAGGTCCCGTCGCCAGGGGGACAAGATCCCCCGTTCCTTGAAGCGCGCCGGTGGCCGGGACGGTCACGGGCTCGAGCCCCACGTGACGCAGAACTTCGTCGGCGTTGCACACGCCCAGGATCCCTTCAACGCCGGCTATGCCGTGATCGGCGACGTCCTCCAGATTCGCTGCGGGAACGACCAGCGTGACGGGACATTTCTTCGCGACGCGGCTGGAAAAATGCTCGCGCGTCGCGTGAAGCTTCTCTCCCACGAAATCCACTTCTCCCACCCGCAGATCAACGTCGACGGTTCCGGTGATCCACAGGGTTGCGCCTGCGTCCTCACCGGGTCCCGCCAGGCGACCCGCCCTATCCAACGCGTGCGCGACCAATACGGGTAGCTGCCAGGAATTGCCGTCGCCGATTTCGCCCGAGGCGTCCAACCGGAAGCCACCGGGCTCGAACGGTCCCAGGACCCGCTCGATCACGCCCGAGGGTTGGCGAACGAAATCATCGTAATCGGAGCTGATGGGTAGAACCGATGTCGTCCGGCCCAGGCAAACCTGTGAAATGGGCGCCGCCTCGCGCGTGATTCGCTCGATCTGAACGGGCCCCTTCGTGGTTGCGGCGAAGACGTGAACCTTCATCCGTCGATGAATATCTCGCTTCCGGGATCACGAAGCGCCGCCAGCACTTCCGAATCGTTTTCGACGAGAATTTGGATTAATCCGGCGTGGGGTTCCGGCAGCGCAACCCGTCGGCACGTATTGTCGCCGACGAACACCGCCAGCCATCTCGGATGACGGCCCGGATCATCCAAGGAGATGATGATGTACGTCTGCGCCGGCTCGGCGCGTGATTCTTCAAAGCGGATGCGGCAGCCGGGGGCCACGCGTTGCGCGACGCCTCCCGCGGCTGCGGCGGCGAGTTCGGGGATATGATAGCAGGCGATCTTTTCGGTGAGGCGCCGCAATTCGGCGCGAAGTGCGGAGCTTTCCCGAAGTGCGGTCTCAAGGTCCGGGTCTCTTGGGCGCGCCTCGGTGACGTAAACGTAGAGACGCCGCAGCGTGATGTGCTCACCGAACTCCATTCCATCGATCGAGACGGCCAGCGCCGCTTCCGTCGCAAGCACGTCGAATGCCCGCTCGGCAACCGCAAGAGTGTCGTCGTCGGGCAGCTCAAACCGTTCGCTCATCGTTCGACCCCATAGATACGAGCAAACTGTTTGCTGAACACGTCATGATCGTACGCGAACTGATCGTCGAGATCAGTCCCTTCCCCCACCGATTGTTTCAACACCCGCAGAAATGCATGGATTTGATCGCTAATCGCCGCCAGTGCTCCGGCACCGACTTCGTACACGACACCCGATCCGCGTTCACCCACGACCGCGTCTTCGAAGCCTTTGCGCGAGATTCCGGCAAAGGCCCGTTTCGCTACATCCCGCGCCTCCTCGAGCCGCTCGTCTTCGGACGCTCGTTCCGCGGCGTCATCCGCCTGGAGGGCCACGTGGAGCGCTGCCCGCAATGCGTTGTTTACGCGCTCGTCCAGCACGACGAGCCGGTCATGCCATTCCCGGTACGTCTCGGCGCCGGTGCAGGCGATGAGTTCGCTCAAGGTGTCGCCAGTATCCCGCCGCCTTGCAGCTTGCGAAAGCCGGGCCTGTACATCCCCGAAGACTTCGGCGCGCAACAGAGACCAGGGCAGCCGATGCACGCGCGGCCCGTGCTCCATCAGACGATCCAGAGCCGTCAGGTCCACCTTGTTCAGGAACCGAACGTTCTCGAAGGGCGGCTCTTGCAACGTTGAAAGCGGGGAGGTCCACAAGGCGGCTGCTTCCGCGTCATCCAGAAGCAGAGCAACGTCGACCTCACCCGCATCCCGATCGGATCCGATTGAACGGGCGCGTTCGACGGCCTCGCGGTCCGTCGCGATCTCGAGGGCCGAGAGGAACGCCATGTAGGCGTCGAACACGCTCCGAAACAGACGGAAGTTTCCGGTTTCGCCGTTCAGAGATTTCTCCCGCCAGAACGCCAGGACGGTGGCGTCCTCGACAACCAGCGTCTTCGACTCCGATCTCGCGTAATCGAGCAGCTCCTGAAACTTGCCCTGCATCTGAACGCTTGGAAGGTGTTCTTTCAGGTACGCATACAAGCGCCGTTCGATTCCATTCGCAGCGCTCCGGATGCCGCGATCCGTTATAGGCGGTTCCAGCATGGTGTGGAACTCATCGTCGACAGCGGCATAACCGATGGTGCCGCAGAGAAATTCGAACAAGGCGGCGAGAACCGGCATTCCGGCAAATCCTACGTTGAAGACACCGTCGTCGTAGCGCACGGCAACGCCGTCTGCCGTCAGTTCGCATCCGGGACGCCGCCAACCCCGATTGGTCACGGCGTTCTGGATCCAGCCTCGGAATCCGGAACCGGTGGCACGTTCAGGTCCCAGCAACAAATGCTCGTAGGCGCCGCGGCGGGGTGCACACGAGTCGGCTGCGTTGATCAGGTGGCAAAGCTGCAGGACGGATACCGCATAGGCGCGGCAGACGACGAGCCGGTTGAGACGACGGCACACCTTGGTGGGATAGTGGGCCGCACCGTTCGGGGTGGTGGAGTCCGCCACCGCTTGGAGGGCGGCTCGCAGCTCGCCACTCTGTCCCGCCTCCAGGACGAGGCTTGCCGCGCGTTCTATTTCGAGCGACACGTTCGTGCCTCCTGCATGGTCAGACCGTATTCAACACCGGTGGAATTCCTCCTGCTTGCTTTAGTCGGGGGCCGGCCTTCTTGGCAACAGCGGCGATGGAGATATGGCGATATGAAGATTAACGATCGCCAGAAATTGGGGAACAGCGGCACCGAACTCACGGCCATGGGCTTGAGCGGCACCCCGCTCGGCAACATCCTGGTGCCCGTAGACGAAGACGATGCGCTTGAAACGATCGGCGAAGTGTCCGTCCTGGCCCGGTGATCGAAGACCGCAGCGGCGCGCGTGGCGCGACTGCCGTGGGTGGGTTAATTTTCGCAATCGGGTGACGGATCCGTACCCAATTCAAGCCCGAAAACCTCGGAGGAAGCATCTAATGTCGTTCTACAAACCGGACCTTGGCGCGAATCCGGACGATCCCTTTGCCCGCGATGCCGATGGAAAGCTGGTCAGGCGAGCGTTTTGGCTCGATATGAGCGACCGCTCTCTGGTGCTCGCCATGACCCGGGGAGTTGGCGCCCCTTTGACCGCGTCGGAAAAACGCGCTCATCTCGAGGACGTCGACCGTTCCCACTTGATCGATGAGGTCTGTACACAGGAAATCCTGCCGCCCGAGAGGAAATGACCCCCGATCGTGCACGGCAGGGCTGGGCCTGCGGTCGTTGCCGACTGCCGAGGGTTTGTGGACAATGGTGTCGGTGCGGGCTAGAAGGGGGTCGCTGTTCCGGGGTGTCCGGGATGGCGGAGAGGATTTTGGAGGGGTGGAGCGATGGATGTTGCGACGGAACGGCAG
>JAGWAU010000108.1 GCA_021296255.1 Alphaproteobacteria bacterium
GCAAACACTCGCATGGACTTTCCCTCACAACTGGTGGACGAGTCTTCCTGAAAGAAGCTGCGCGGCTTCTTGCGGACGCAGACGCCCTGTGTGAAATCGCAGGCGATATAGCCGAGAAAGTTCGCGGTCCGCTTACTGTGGGCTGCCTGATGACCTTCGCCCAGATCGTGCTGCCGCCCTTGCGTATGAAGTTCGAGCGGACTTTTCCGGATGTCCGCTTCCGCCAGTTTGAGTGCGATCAGGGGCAATTGTTGGAGATGCTTCAGCAGGGCGAAATCGATGCGGCGCTCACCTATGACCTCGAACTGTTGCAAGACATGACATTCGAACCTCTGATGCAGCTTCCGGCGTATGTCATGTTGCCTGCCGAGCATAGGCTGGCTACCCGGCCTTCTATAGCGCCACAGGAACTGGTCGATGAGCCGATGGTGCTGCTTGACCTGCCTTACAGTCGCGAATATTTTCTTTCTGCCTTCCAGCACCAGGGACTGCGTCCCAACATCGCGGAACGCACGCCCGACATCGCCGTAATGCGCTCAATGGTGGCAAACGGGTTTGGCTACGGAATAGCTAACATGCGACCACTCCACAACATTTCGCCTGACGGCAAGCCTCTCGTCTTTGTCAATCTCGAGGGCTCCATTCGTCCCCTGACCATGGGAGTGCTGTTGCCTAATGCCGAACACCGGACGCAGACGGTGCAAGCCTTCATCGAACATTGCCAGCGCTTCGTGCTCGAACAGGGCGTGTTCGGCACCGAGCGTGTCGTCAAGTAGCCGCCCGGCTCAAGGGATCTGCCAAATCTTCCTGCACCGCAGGATCGAAACTAAAATCCATCACGTTCGGCGCGAAAGCAAGCGCCCACTTCTTATTGTTTGGCTCAGTCGATGCCGGCAGACAGCCTATTCAGGAGGCTTGCCAGCATGTCGTCGCAACGACGCAACTGCTCGACGCTGACAAACTCATCCGGCTTGTGGCCCTGCGCCATCGAGCCCGGCCCGCACACGACGGTTGGCGTGCCTACATCACGGCTGAACAAACCGCCTTCAGTGCCGAACGCGACCTTGATCGTACCGTTGGCGCCGGTCAGCGCCTTCACGAAGGCCACCGCCTGCGAATTAGCTGGCGTGTCGAGACCGGGATAGGTGTTGAACACCTCGATATCGATTGCGGCCTCGGATGCCTTTTCTTTCGCGGCAGATGATATGCATTTCGCCTCCACGCGCAGCCGCTCCAGGATCGCGTCGGCGTCGTCGGCTGCGATGTTGCGTATCTCGAAATCAATCTGGCAAAGGTTCGGCACGATGTTGAGCGCCACACCGGCGTTCATTTTACCCACATGCACGGTGGTGTAGGGAATGTCGTAGTCACCATCGCGCGCACCGTCGCGCGCCAGCCGATCCTGTTCGGCGCGCAGCGCGGCAACGAATTCGCAGCCGAGGTGAATGGCGTTGAGCGCCAGCGGCGCGAGTGCGGAATGACCTTCCCTGCCCCGACAGACTGCGCGCGCACTAATCTTGCCCTTGTGTCCCGTGGCCACTTGCATAGAGGTGGGTTCACCAACGATACACAGCGCCGGTCTGTATGGCGCGGCGGCTAGCGTGTCGACGAGGCTACGGACACCGATACAGCCGATTTCTTCGTCATAGGACAGTGCCAGATGAAGCGGCGTCTTCAACTCTACCTTCGTCGCCTTGAGCCCGGCCGAGATCGCGCAGGCAATGAAACCCTTCATGTCCGCCGCGCCACGCCCGAAGAGCTTGCCGTCGCGTTCGGTCATCGCAAAGGGCGGCACATTCCAGTCTTGACCGTCGACGGGCACGATGTCGGTATGGCCCGAGAGCATAACGCCCGGCACATCGGCCGGTCCGATCGTCGCGAAAAGGTTCGCCTTGTGGCCGTCTTCACTATGGATCAGGTGAACGGCAATGCCGTGCGCCTCAAGTAGCCCGGCGACGTAACCGATCACGTCGAGGTTGGAATCGCGGCTTACGGTAGGATAGGCGATCAGTCTTTCAAGGATTTCAATGCTGTTCATGCGGGTCTGACCTGTTTGACTATGAACCGTCTAGCATGCGTAGGACGTATCATCGATTAGGACCACCTCCTAATCGATGAGGAAGAAAACTCTTGTTTCGTCCCTTGGCGCGCAATCTAAGAGTGGCGCCAGCCATCTGGCTTGATGTCATCGACCGCGGCCTCACCGCGCCAGACCTGCCGCGAAATTAGGGCGTGTTAACACTAAGTAGTGCGTCAAAGATGAGCACGAAGACGATAAAGCCGAGGAATAGCGCGTCGAGCTTGTCGTAGCGCGTGAAGATGCGGCGAAAGCCCTTCAGCCGGCGGAACAGGCGCTCGACCTCGTTGCGCCGCTTGTAGATCTCCCGGTCGTACTCCCAGGGATTCGTCCGCTTCTTCTTCGGCGGCACGACGGGCTCGAAGTCGAGGTCCAGCGCCAGCTGCCGCGTCTCGTCCCCCTCGTAGGCGCGGTCCATCAACAGGCGCGGACTTTCCTTCAGCGGCCCCAGGCGGCGCAGCAGCTTGCGGCCTTCCGGCGCGTCGTGCGCCGCCGCCGGGCGACAGCGAGAACGTCACGGCCGTGCGAGCATCCGCGGCAACCATATGAATCTTGGTGTTCCATCCCCCTCGGGACTTGCCGATGCTTTGCGGACCGTTTTTTTTAACGCGCCCGTCCCGTCCGGATGCACTTTGACGCTGGTGCTGTCCAGCGACACCGCCTCCAGCTTGATCCGCACCAGCCGCTGCCGCTGCAGCTGTTCGAACACCCGGTCCAGCACGCCGTTCTTCG
>JAGWAU010000064.1 GCA_021296255.1 Alphaproteobacteria bacterium
AAAGGTACCGGGCCTCAAGAGGGAGATCGGGCTCCAGACTTTTCACTACCCAGCGATGACGGCACGTCGATCGCTTTGAAGGATTTTCGTGGAAAGAACGTCGTCCTCTATTTTTACCCGAAGGACGACACGTCGGGATGTACGAAGGAGGCGATCGGATTTACGGAGGCTCTAAAGGATTTCGCGACGCTTGACGCGGTCGTTTTGGGAGCATCCAGGGATAGCGTCGCCAAACATCAGAAATTCAAGGACAAGCATGATCTGGGCGTGACACTGATATCAGATGAGGAGGGCAGCCTGTGTTCCGATTACGGCGTCTGGGTCGAAAAGAGCATGTATGGACGGACATACATGGGCGTCGAGCGGGCAACGTTCCTGATCGAAAAAAGTGGGAAAGTGAAGCGTGTGTGGAGGAAGGTGAAAATACGGGGTCACGTCGAAGAAGTGCTGGACGCCGCGAGCGCCATGACCTGAGAGGGTCAGAGCAGGTGAGGCCATGGGTTCGTGCCTGGTCGTCTCAGAGAGGTGGGATGAAGATCGAGCACAATTCGTAGGTGACGGGACCAAGAGACCCGGTGTCGGACCTGTTGCGCCGTCCGCCAGCCACGAATCCACAGTGCACCAAATCACGAGGCCTTGGGCTCGATAATGAAAAAAGGTCACAACAGGGATTGGCGCGCCATTCTCACTGAATTGACCGATCGGATGTTTCCGGAGCGGCAGTTCTACTACCGCAGCCAGGGAAATGTTCGGTTCATTTCGCTCAATAAGCCTGCGCAAGGCATTGTGGCCACAGTCCTCATCGCGTCATTCGGTTGGGTGATTTTCGCCTCCGTCTATCTCCTGTTCAAGGATCAGATCATCGAGTCCAAGAATCGCCAAATCGCGCATATGGAAGCGGCGTACGAGCAACTCGCCTTGGAACTTTCGGACACGCAGGATCACTTCGTTTCGCTGACCAGCGACCTCGAAGCCAAGCACAAGCAGCTATCGGACCTAGTTCACTACAAGAGATCGCTGGAAGAACGGTCGAGCGAACTGACGGACAAACTCGGTACAATCACGAGTGAACGGGATCAGGCCCTTACAATCAAGCGGGCACTGAAGGCGCAAGTGGAGCAATTGGAAGCGGATCTGGATGCGACCTCATCACGCAACTCCAGCCTGTCGGATTCGCTCAGAAAGACGCGGTTGTCGTTGAGTCTAGTCACAATGGACCGGGATGGCGCGCGTCAACTGCACAGTTCTGCCGCCAAGCGCGTGGTTAGGTTGGAGCAACGCCTGAGTGAGTTGAAATCCTCTCAGCGTGATCTTATCGATCGAATCCGGGACCGGACCCATGTCGGCATGGGAGAGATGGAGTCGATGGTCAAACTCACGGGTCTCGACGTCGGCGACCTGCTGCGTCTGACCGATGCGGGCAAGTCTGGCCAAGGCGGACCGCCCGCCAGTTTCGCCGGCATGGAGAACGAATTCGAAAACAGCGTCCTGGCGCTGGAGTTGCATTTGGCTCGCTGGGAAGGACTGCAACAGGTTCTGCAGACGTTACCTCTGACCCCGCCGGCGGATCACTACTATATCTCCAGCGGATTCGGCAAACGCCGCGACCCGTTCACCAAGCGCTGGGAAATGCATTACGGGCTGGATTTCGCCGGACCGTTCAAGACCTTCATTCGCGCGACGGCAGCGGGAGTGGTGACGTACGCGGGCCGGAAAGGACCCTACGGCCGGTTCGTGGAGATCGACCATGGCCTCGATATCAGGACTCGATACGCACATCTCCACAAGATTCTCGTAAAAAAAGGTGAGGAAATTAAATTCCGCCAGAAAATCGGCATGATGGGGAGTACGGGGCGCAGTACTGGTTCGCACGTCCACTACGAAGTATTGTTCAAGGGACGACCGCAAGACCCGGGGAAATTCCTGAAGGCGGGTAAATATGTTTTCAAAGAATGAGCGAGACAAGAGGAGTGCTTCGGCCAACTCGGCAGGAGGCGTCAAGGCCGCGCCGTCAATCATCAGCGTCAATCTGCATATCATCGGCAATCTCAGTACGGACGGCGAAGTGCAGGTCGATGGGAGCATTGAGGGCTACATCACGTCACAATCGCTGACCGTCGGTGAAAAAGCGTCGATCAGCGGCGAAATCTTCGCGGAAGACGTTGAGATTCATGGCGCAGTTTCGGGAAAAATTCGTGCCGGAAATATCAGGATCGCTAAGACCGCCAGGGTGATCGGTGACATTTGGCACGAGGTCCTCTCGGTCGAGTCGGGAGCGTACATCGAAGGCCAGCTGACGCGCGCCAAGAATGAATCGGCGGACCAGGAGATCGCGCGGCCGTTCGAGATGAGGGCTGCCCTGGCGCCGGAGCCAGCCGCACAGCCGGGAAGCGGCGGTGAAGCAGGGGTCGTCGCCGTCACAAGGGTTGCCGGAAGCTAGATCGGTTCCGGTTTGACTGGAACCGCTTCCCCCATCGATTCCCCAACCGTCGCGGAGGCCCTTTCCTTAAGTGGTCTGAGAGTACCCCCATGGTTCCCATGCCGTCGGGAAGCGTCCCCGTTTGATCGAAATTTTGAAACCCAGGAGCATCTTCATGGCGAAACTCGATGGCGAGATTGCCTTCATCACCGGCGCAACCGCAGGTTTCGGAAAAGCCACCGCCAAGCTGTTCGTCGCGGAAGGTGCTCGTGTTATCGCGTCCGGGCGCCGCACTGACCGGTTGGAGCAACTGCGATCGGAACTGGGCGATAAATGCTTGGCGATCACTCTCGATGTGCGTGACCGACACGCGATTGAAGCCGCCGTCTCAAATCTCCCCGACGACTTTGCCGAAATCTCGATTCTCGTCAACAACGCGGGGTTGGCGATCGGCCGGGCACCGGCCTGGGAGGCGGATATTGACGACTGGGAGACGATGATCGACACGAATATCAAGGGCGTCCTGTATTGCACGCGGGCAATCATGCCGGGCATGGTGGTCCGCGATCGAGGCCACGTGATCAACGTGGCATCGGTGGCCGGAAATCACTACGGACCCGGTGGTCCGGTTTACGGCGCCACGAAATCGTTCGTCACCCAATTCGCAATGAACACGCGGGGTGACCTCATCGGCCGAAACGTTCGAGTCACATCGATCTCGCCGGGTATGTCGGAGACGGAATTCGACATCGTGAGAACGGGCGATCCCGACGCCAACTTCTACGAGGACTTCAAGGCCATGACCGCCGCCGACGTCGCCCAAGTCCTCCTCGACGTGGTCACGCTCCCGTCACACGTTAACGTCAATACGCTCGAGGTCATGCCTGTGGCTCAGACGTTCGGCCCTCGACTTGTTCATCGAAGCCCATCGAGCGATTCTTAAAACCCCGCCTGATCACTCCTTGAGTTGGGACACTTCGTCCATCGCCCTTTCCAGTGCATCGACAGTAAAACCCGGACTCCGGGCGGCATTCAAAATGATCTTTTCCCGGCGTGCGATGAGATCGGCACCCCTGGCGATGTCGCGGGCTAGATCGTGAGGAATGACGACGGCCCCGTGCCGGTCCGCGTGAACGAGATCCCCCGGCCGGACGACCATGCCGAGGATATTGACGTCGCATTCGAAGTCGACCAGGTGCACGAAGGCGCGGCTCGGCACAATCTTGCGGGCCAGAAGCTGAAACCTCGGCGCGATGGCGTCGACGTCCCGGATGCTGCCATCCGTGATCCCGCCGATACATCCCAATGCATTCAGCGACGTCGACGTTACCTCGCCCCAAAAAGAGCCGTACCCCGCGTGATCGCCGTCGAGATCCTGGATCACCGCGATGCCAGGGACGGGATCGGCCGCAACATATCGGAAGTAGTCGAGGCGGGTCTGCCGCACCTGATCGGCAGGCTTACCGGACGGCCGCGTACTCCGAATCGCAGCAGTCTTGGCATACCCGACGAGAGGCGGAAGACCGGGATCGACGCAAACCATCGTGTCCGTCGTGTAGCCGAAGCCCTGACGTTCCGGCCGCAGCATTTCTATCGTGTTGTAAACCGTCGGCGTATCGAGCTCCCGTAGCGGGATCAATTCCTCCCTATTCAATGGCTTGTCCGTCATCCAGGCCTCCGATCATATGAAACGACGAGAGTTAAGGAGATCGCGCAGCTAACCGAGAAGGCGGCCACCGTCCACGGTGACGACGCTGCCGGTCGTCGATCTCAGATTGACTGCAACGGCGAGAACCGCCTGCGCCACGTCTTCGGGCTGAGCGAATTCCTCGAGCGGCGTTCGCGCCATCTGTTGGTCCTGCCACTGTTTGTCGAAGCTCCCGATCCAAGGGGTGTCGACCACTCCCGGGGCAACCGAGACGACGCGAATCTTGGGCGCCAGCGCCCGGGCCAAAGATCGCGTCACGCTGTCAAGCGCCGCCTTCGAGGCGCAGTAAGCGACATTGCTGCCCAATCCGATTACGGCAGCGATCGAGGACATGTTGACGATCAGGCCCCTCTCTCCCGCTTCGAGCAACGGACGAAGCGCGCGGATACAGGCGAAGGAACCGCGGACGTTCACCTGCATGATCCTGTCGAACAACTCGTCGTCCAGTTCCGCGAGATCATCGTGAGGGATGAAACGCGTGGTCGCCGCATTGTTGACCAAAATATCGAGGTCTCCGAAATGCGCTTCCACCGCCTCGGCGAACGTAGCCAGCGAGGTCCGGTCCTCGATCGCAACATGCTCGGCGAAGTGTCCGTTCCCGGGAAGATTGTTGACGAGTTCCCGCGCTCGCTCCTCGTTGCGGTTGTAGGCCACGACGACGCGAGCACCGCTCGAGGCCAGCAGCTTGCTGACGGCCGAACCGATGCCGCCTGCCCCGCCCGTAACGACAGCGGCCTTGCCTTCGAGCGTTCCGCTCATATCTCGACCGCCGACAGTCCGGGCAATGACCGGCCCAGGTCGTCACGCCGCGCCACGCCCCCACGCGGACCCGTATTGAACCTGTCGGCGAACAGGGGATCCAAGGGGCGGCATTCCGGCTGCACGATCCACAGGCGCAGGAGTCGCCGCCGGCGATCAGGTTCGTCGAAGTCCTCGTAAGCGTTACGGGAATGAAGGACGGTGTGATTGTTGACGAATTGGATGTCGCCGGCCTCGAAGGCCATATCGTAGCGGAATGCCGGATCACGTGCGAGGTTCAAGATGCAGCCGACGGCCGCCTGCTGCGTCGCGGTGTAGTCCGTGCCCATCTTCACATTCGCCTGTTCCATGGACTTCGTATTGAAACTACAGCTCAACGCACCCTCGCAATAGCTGAACACCGGAATGGGGTGGTTGGTGAGTTCGTCGAGACTGGCGGTGGGCCCTTCGCCACGGAGGTCGTGGTAGAAGCCACGGTATAGGTCATCGAGGTAGTCAGGATGCTTGGTCAGGATCTCGTTGTAGATGGCCATCGAGCTCGCCAGCGCGCTCTCGCCGCCACTTTTGGCCGGGTGGACGCACAGCAGACCCGTGAAATCGGGACCCGCATCGCAGTGCGGAACAAGTTCCGCACGGGTAGTATAGCCGCGGGCATTGGCCTGTTGATAGGAAACACCCCGGTCGACGACATGGGCGATGCTTTCGCCCGCGCTGTTCTGCGAGACGGGTCGACCCATCAACAACCCCATCGCCCAGAACGCGGTTTCAAGGTCCGCGACATCGAAATTCTTTATCGGAAAGCCAGATACCCGGGCCACACCAAAGCCCGACTCCAGCTCGTTACGAACTCGGGAGAACAACGCTGCCAGAGCGGGTGCGGAAAAATCTTCCCTCAAGACCGCTGGCGGCCGCTTTCCGGAAGCGCGCAGGGAACTTATCAATGACTCGATTTCGTCGATGTGCTTCCGGTCCAACGAAAGCCACCACGACGTATCGGACTCCAGGTCCGCTCCCTTCCAGGCGGATTTATCTGCAACGGGTTGGAGCAGTCGCTCGGTCATCTCATTCACGTATCCTGACATGCGCGATCCTCGGCCGCTTGATATCACGAACGTCGGCCGCGCAAAACGCTGACCGGCGCAACCTTGCTGGCGCCCGCCTTTATCTTCTAATTTGCGCCTGAGTCCGTTCCCCTGTCGGCGAAGTCCTCGCCGAGATTTCCAAACTTGCCCGGAGGCCCTCTTACGATGCAGATCATCGATGCGCATCATCATCTGTGGGATATCGAAAATCATGACTATCCCCATATGAAGGGGCCTGAATCGATTCGCATTTGGGGGCCGAACACCAAACTTCGAAGGAATTACCTCGTCGAGGATTTCCTGGCGGACATCCGGAACCAGAACGTCGTTAAGTCCGTTCACGTGCAGGCCAATTACGACCACGGCAATCCGGCGGGCGAAACCCGTTGGCTGCAAAGCGTGGCGGACGACACCAACTCGCAGGGCTTCCCCCACGCCATCGTCGGCTGGGTCGACTTCACGTCACCTGACTGCGAACGCCAGCTTGAGGAGCACGCGGAGTTCCCCAACTTCCGCGGTATCCGTCAGATCGCGAGCCGTCACCCGGCGGAGCCGCTGCTCGATCTGACGCCGGTGGATCTCCTGAACGACGAGACCTGGCTGGACAATTTCGGTCTCCTCAAGAAACACGATCTGTCCTTCGACCATCAGATTTGCGCCCACCAGGCGGAAGACACGGTTCGCCTCGCCAACCGTCATCCGGATATCCCCGTCATCCTGGTGCATCTGGCTTTCCCGCTCGAGCGGCACTATGCCGGCATCGAGGCTTGGCGGGCGAATATGCGCCTGTTGACGAAATGTCCGAACATCTCACTCAAACTGTCCGGACTGGGCATGACCGATTTCTATTGGTCGGTGGACAGCATTCGGACGTTCATCCTCGACGGTATCGAGATTTTTGGCGTCGACCGTTGCATGTTTGCGTCGAACTTCCCTGTCGACAGCGTCATGAGCGACTACGATACGTTGTTCGACGCGTTCAAGTTGGTCGTGGAAGATTTCTCCGAATCGGAGAAGCGGAAACTGTTCTACGACAACGCGGCGCGGACATACCGGATTTGAACGTCCGATACCACGCACGATAGGCAGGCAAGTCCACCGATGCGGCTAACCGAGGAAAAGGTCAAAGCCTGGCTTCGGGAGAATAGTTTCCCCGTTCCGGAAGGCAGTGCCGCGGCGAACCCGTCCGAAGCGTCGGTCATCGCGGAACGTCTGGGCGGCGTCGCCGTGAAGGCGATCGTCCCGACCGGAAGGCGCGGCAAGGCCGGTGCCGTTCATCTCGTTGATACGCCCGAAGAGGCTGCAGAGGCAGCAAACACCCTGATCGGCCAAACCATCAACGGGTATCCAGTGAAGGAAGTCTACGTCGAGGCGAAATTCCCCATCGATGCCGAGTACTACCTGAGTTTCGCTTTCGGGGCACGGGCGCCCAAGGTCGTCATCAGCCGCCACGGCGGTGTCGAGATCGAGCAGACCTTTGGGCGGGACCCGGATGCCGTCGTGACGGCGGACGCCGACCCCCTCACGGATTTGCGGCCGTGGGATGCCGTCAGCTTATGGGAGCGGGCGGGCGTCGAGGGACCGGTGCTCGCCCGACTCGGCCGGCTCACGTCCCAACTCTACAAGGCCTTTCGCGACGCCGACGCCATCATGATCGAATGCAATCCCATCGCCGTGGATGGGAACGGCCATCTCGGCCTCGTCGGCGCCATGATGGAGATTGACGACAACGCGCTCTTCCGCCACCGCGACTGGGCTGGTGAGGGATCCGGCTTCGGTGCCGAGGGGCGTATCCTGAACGAGCGCGAGCTCGCCGTGATACGCGCCAACGAAACGCTGCCGGGCGGCGCACTTCGCTATACTGAACTCGACGGCAACATCGGCGTCCTCATGGGCGGCGGCGGAGCCAGTCTCCTGCAGCACGACATGGTCGTCGACTTCGGCGGCAAGCTGGCAAACCATACGGATTTCAGTCCCGCGCCATCCATCGACAAGCCGCTCGCCGTGCTCAATGCCATCCTCGAGAACCCGAATACCAAGGGCCTATTGCTGAGCTTCAATTATCTTCAGCTCCTGCCCTGCAACGTCCTCGTGAATGCGTTGTGCGAGGCCCTTCGCCAGCATGAGATCGATGCCCGAACTTTCCCCGTCGTGGTCCGCGTATTCGGCCCTGGCGAGGACGAGGCGCGTGCCATGGTCGAGGCATTTCCCGGCGTGCGCTACCTGCCTCCCAAGGCCTCGCTCGACGACGCTGTC
This sequence comes from Alphaproteobacteria bacterium, assembly GCA_021296255.1. GTDB lineage: Bacteria > Pseudomonadota > Alphaproteobacteria > UBA2966 > UBA2966 > UBA2966. The sequence goes on from JAGWAU010000064.1 coordinate 8,225, forward strand.
AAGCTCATCGTCGATCTCACGAACGAAGCGGTCAGCCGCGAGGGCGCGGCATGAGCATCCTGATCGACGAATCGACGCGCGTCCTCGTCCAAGGCATCACGGGGTCCCAAGGCCGCTTCGATACCCGGTACTGCCTGGCCTACGGCACCAACATCGTCGCGGGGGTCACGCCCGGCCGGGGCGGGCAGGACGTCGAGGGCGTTCCCGTCTACAACACCGTGGAAGCCGGGGTTGCGGCATCCGGCGCGACGGCATCGGTGATCTACGTTCCGGCCGCAGGCATCAAGGATGCCGTGTTGGAGGCGGTCGACGCGGGAATCGAGGTCATCGTCGCGCTCACGGAGAACGTGCCCCGGCACGATGCCGCGATCGCTGTTGCCGCGACCCGTGCGGCCGGCACTTGGCTGATCGGGTTCAACACCAACGGCATGATCTCGCCGGGCAAGAGCAAGCTCGGCGGGATCGGCGGAGATCGAGCCGATGAACTCTATGTGCCGGGGCGGGTCGGCGTGTGCTCCCGTTCCGGAGGCATGTCGGCGGAACTGAGCGCGGCGCTGGCAGCGGGCGGCTACGGCGTCTCTACCTGCGTCTCCATGGGCGGCGATCCCATCATCGGCAACGACATGTCCGAATACGCCAGACAGTTGGAGGCCGATCCCGACACCGACGCCATGCTGTTTTACGGCGAGCCCGGCTCCGACCTGGAGCAAGGCTTGGCGCGGGCCATGCGTGACGGCGAGATCAACAAGCCGGTGGTCGCGCTAATCGCCGGCGTCTTTCAGGAGAGTCACCCGAAAGGCCTCAGCTTCGGTCACGTCGCGGCCATGATTCGCACCGAGGATGACTCGGCATCGGCGAAGCAGAAGCTCCTGGCCGAGGCGGGAGCGCACATCGCTCATCGCTTGGGAGAGATCCCCGAATTACTGAACCAGGCGCTGAGCTGAGTCAGGGTCCTTCGGAACAGCAGTGGTAATCCCTGCCAGACCCCACATTGTTCAGGTGTCCGGCTTTGACAACCCGTTCCCTTGGCGCAGACCAGAGGTTCGCGCCACAGCGGCTAAAGAATGCTGGAGCGGTCCCAGCCGAACCGGAACCGCTCCAGAGCGTTTGGTCGTTCTACGAGAACGCTCGCGCACCGACCAGCTACTCAGCTTCCTTCTTCTTGAGCTTCGACCACAAGCCGCCACCAGGCTGCCGGCCGTCGTTGGTCCGCGTTAGCGTTGCGGTTCCAGCCTTTTCGGCCTTCTCGTCCTTGATGGCGTAGAGATTGACTTCCTGCTTGTGGGTGCAAGTCTGATCAAATCCGCCGCAGTCCGTGGCCTTGTGAAGCTTTTCAGCCATTTCGAGCTGCTTCTTCTCCTCCTCAGTCAACCGAGTTTCGTCCTTCAACGAACTACCCATCTCGACGGGTTGCTGCGAGGACGATCCGGATGCGGCGGACTTCTCTTCCTGTTTCGCCGGCTCAGGCTTACTGGCCTCCTGTGCCGCCTCGTCGCAACCGACCAGCAACAAGGAAGCAACAAAAGCAATCCCAACCGTAGAGAGAACTTTGCTGATCATGGAACGTCTCCTCGAATGTCCTTAGGCCTCGTCGTAACACACCCTTTACGGGCATTATAGTTGATTTGCCCGGTTCCCTAAGCGGATTCCAAGCACGTTGATAAATTATACGCAGAGTAAAGTGATTCTCAAGCATCTATGTCCAATCGACCGCCAGTCGGTCGAGACGGGCCGACCCACGAGAAACGATCTGCCGCGTCGCCCCACCGGGGCCGCGGCCGTCCTCCCGGTGCGGGCGGAGCGATCCGGACCCAGACTAACAAAAAGGGGCGCGCCGAAGCGCGCCCCAAGCGTTTCAGACTGAAACCGCTGACTTAGAGAGCGCCAGCGTCCTTGAGCACGGCGACGAACTCAACCATGCCCTGCTGCTTAAGCGCACGCTCGGCGATCTCGGTGGGATACGTCCCCTTCGCCTCGACCCAGGCGTGAAGCGAGCCCGCGAACCACTCGAGCATCTCTTCGTCCGTCGGGTAGTACACGTCGCAGCACTTCTTGAGCTCGATCGTGGCGGTCTTGAGCCACTGACGGTCGATCTCAAAGACCATGCCTTGCTGCAAGTCGTTGCCAGCCGCATTCACGGCGTAGGAGACCTCCTCGTCCCACTTGCCCTGGTACTCGTGCGACGTCCACAGGCCGCAACCCGTGTAGGAGCCGCCGGTCTCGGTGATGTACGGCGCCACTTCGTTCAGCTTGACGTGAACCGTCCAGCCGTCGGGAATGTAGAAGCCGTTCACCACGCCCGCCTGCATGCCCTGGTAGAGCTGCGCCCAGTCGTACGGAACCGCGATGCCGCCCCAGCCCTTGATCAGCTCGTAAGCCGTCGGGCTCTTGGTGACGCGGATCTTGATGCCCTTCAGATCGGCGGGCCTCGCGACCCGGCGAACGTTATTGGCGAGCTGACGGAAGCCGCCACACGGCACGACGGCCGGCGCGCCGACGTTCATCTGCTCGCGGGACTGTTGGTCCAGCCACTCGGCGAGCCACTCGTTGAGAATCATGTCGGCCCACTCGAGATCGCGGAAGAAGTACGGCAGGTTGATCACGTCGAAGACGCGACCGAACGAACCGATGTTCTCCGTCGAGGACGTCGAGATCTGGATCAGATCCTGCTGCATCTGCTCGACGCACTGGTGCTCGACGCAGATGGCGCTAGGACCATCAAACTCGACATACGCTTTACCCTGCGAATACTTCTCGACACGGGGGATGAAGTGGTCAAGAAGCGCGATTCCGAAGCCCGTCGGCGGACCTTGCACGGTGCCGAGGATGAGCTTCTGCTGGGCAATGGCGCTGCCGCTGGCGGCCAACACGGCCGCACCGGCAAGTGCGATCAAAGTTTTTCTCAGCATGCTGTCTTACCTCCCAGTTGGTCTGGTGCCAGTCAGTCTAGTTCGTGCGACCGGGCGCTGTTCAATGGCGCCTCCCAGAGATCGACCAAGCCGATTGCGGGCGTTTTGCTATATTACTCTTAGCCCGACACGAGCCCAACCGGTGCGGAAGCAGATTTGTGCCCGTCGCAACGGGCGGGATTATCCACGGTAGACCCTGCTACGTCTAGTATCGAAATGACCAAAAATGCTTGCGTTCTCCACGATCAGAATAAAGGAAGCGCCGATATTCGAATCGCCCCTGTCATGCGACCCCGCAAAATCGTGCAGGCTTCGGTTTGACCATTCGACGTCTTCAGATTGACTACACTTTCGACGCGTTCATGGGATGTGACGAATCGCATAGTTCGGATATAGGGACACCCGTGACGCCACGTCGCCGACGGCACCACCCAGTATGTGAACACCGAGGATGGCCATGACGAACCGATTCCCACCCAAGGGTCGAACGCGAGACGAGATCCTTGCCGAACTCGAGGCCGGAAAGGGCGAGGACGTCGATTGGCGCGGCGGTCGCATCGGTCTCTACACCCATTTCGGCGGCGACGACGTGTTGGAAATCGCCAAGGACGCCTCCCGCATGTATTTCTCCGAGAACGCGCTCGGCGCCAGCGCGTTTCCCAGCCTCGCGCGCCTGGAGAACGACGTGATCGCCTGGACATTGGGATTGCTCAACGGCGGGGACGATGCGGCAGGCAGCATGACCTCGGGCGGCACCGAGAGCATCCTGATGGGCGTCAAAACCGCGCGGGACTGGGCGCGAGACACTCACCCCGACGTGGACAAACCCGTCGTCGTCGCGCCGTACAGCGCGCACCCGGCGTTCAACAAAGCGGCGCACTATCTCGGCATCGAGGTGAAACGCATGCCGGTCGGCGATGACTTCCGCGCCGACGTCGGCCGCATGGCCGAGGCGATCGACGACCGCACCATCATGCTGGTCGCTTCCGCCCCGCAATTCGCCCACGGTGTCATCGATCCCATATCGGACATCGCCGAACTGGCCCAGGACAGGAACCTGTGGCTGCATGTCGATGCCTGCGTCGGCGGGTTCATCGCCCCGTTTGCCCGGAAGCTCGGCCGTCTCGTCCCGCCCTTCGACTTTACGGTGCCCGGCGTCAAGTCGATGTCCGCCGACTTGCACAAGTACGGATTTACCGCCAAGGGCGCGTCGACCTTCCTGCTCTCGAATCAGGCTCACCGCAAGTATCAGGTGTTCGAGTTCGACGAGTGGTCCCGCGGCCACTACGTCTCGCCAACGATCCCGGGTTCGCGCCCGGGAGGGCCCATCGCCGCGGCCTGGGCCGTACTGAGTTATCTCGGCTGGGACGGCTATTTGCGGATAGCCGGCGAGCTTCTGGATGCGATCGACCGGTTGAAAGCAGGAATCACTGCCATCGACGGGCTGACGATCATCGGAGACCCGCCGCTCACAATCCTTTCGTACACGTCGGAAGACTGCGACATCCGTGCCGTTGCCAAGGCCATGACGAACCGGGGCTGGTTCGTGACGCGATCGGCCGACCCGCGAGCCATTCATATGGGTATGCTGACGATGACTCACGTACCGATCGTCGACCAGTACCTCTCCGATCTGACCCGTTCCGTTGAGGAGGCGAAGTCGGGAGCCATCGAGATCACGGAGCAGGCCATCACCTATGGCGGATAGCGACGGCGCCGACAACCATCGAGAAATGCAAGACGGACGCCGAACTTGGCACCCCTCGCTTGCTTCCGCCGAGAGTATACAGGTTCCTGAATTCTAGTGCGCGTCGGCGCGCTCCTCGACATCCATGTCGGTCGCGTCGACGCCGGCCATGCGCTGGTATTGCTCGATGTCCTCGAGCTCGTGGGCGTGCACCTCGATTTCCCCTTTCCTGAAGCGGATGATGTCCTCTATCAGGACGATGAACGCCATGATGAACATGAGGACGCCGACCGTCGGCATGATCATCATCGGCCACTTCTTGGACATGTAGCCGAATTCCCAGTACTTGCCCGGCACATTCCACGAGGCGTCGAAACCCCAGATGGCGATAAAGACCCCGAACAGGCAAATCAAGAGGGTCCAAAGGAACTCGCATGAGAATCCGACGATCGGCGGCAAGATCTCGTAGAGCATCGTCATGGAGATGTGGTTGCGGTCGCGCACCGTGATGGCAAGCGCCAAAAACACCATCCAGACGTTGAAGAACATGGTGAGCGTATCGCTCCAAAACGGGGCGTTCAGGAACACATATCGCATGACGACCGTCCACACGGTGAAGAACACCATGAGCACGATGAAGACCGCACAGATCGTGTTCAGCAGGCCCTTAAGGCCTGTATCAAACTTTTGTGCCAGAGCCACCATTTCCAGACTTCCCTTGCTTGACCCTGCGTTGTTCCTAGTCAGTGGGGCGTCCCTCCCGCTGGAGGGACTTGGTTCACTCCACGAAGCCGAACACCCTGGGCAACCACATCGTGAGCGGCGATATGAGCATCATGAGGAAGAGCACGCCGAACTCGGCGATGAGGTAGGGCACCATTTCCACCGCCACAATTTCGAGTCGGGCCCTCGCGATTGACGATCCAGTGAAGTAGGCCACGCCTATCGGCGGCGTCACCGTCCCGATCAGGAAGCCCACGACCACCACCAACGCCGCCTGCACTTCCGGGAAGCCGGCGTCCACGCTCACCTGGATGAGCACCGGACCGACAACGATGATGTTGGCGGCGGCGTCCATGATCATGCCGACGAGCAGGATGAGCAGGATCAGCATGACGGCGAACATGAAAGGCTGATCCGTGTATCCCAGCATGAAGTCCTGGACGAACTTCAGCGTTCCCAACCGCGTGAGCAGCCAGCTGAATGGACCGGCCGAGGCGATGATAATGAACACCGCTGCGGCGGTCTTGAAGGCGCGCGTAATGGCCCCCATGAGAATGTCGGCGGTGATGCTGCGATAGACGAAGAGTCCGAGGATGAAAGACGTGATCGCGGTGATCGCACCCGCCTCGACGGGGCTTGCGATACCGCCCACGATCGATCCCACCAGCACGAGTGGAATAGAGAGTGCCAGCGCGCAGCCGAGAAAAGAGTGCCAGATCCGCTGCAGGTTCCAAGGCTCATCGCTGCGTTCATAGTTGCGCCTGCGGGCGATGAACCAGGTGATCACCATCAGCGCCATGCCAATCAAGATTCCGGGAATGATGCCGCCCGAGAACAGAGCGCCCACCGACAGCGACGCCACCGTTGCCAGGATGATCATGCCG
>JAGWAU010000018.1 GCA_021296255.1 Alphaproteobacteria bacterium
CGGACACACGACAGCACCTGACCGCATGCGCTGAGCCGACCGAAGAAAATGCTTGCGTCAAACGGGGCGTCCACACACATCCGGTCTGACCGCCCTTGCGTGATCAGTCGTCGGCTTCCCGATCTGCTGCCGGCGCGGTGTTCCAGGGCAGCAGCTCGTCGACGCGGTTGATCTTGTAGTCGGGGATGCGGTCGAGCACCTGGGCGAGCCAGGCCTGCGGGTCGGCATCGTTGAGCCTGGCGGTCTCGATCAGGGTGTAGGCGATGGCGGCGGCCTTGCTGCCGCTGGCCGAGCCCATGAAGAGGTAGTTCTTCCTGCCCAGGGCTATCGGCCTCATGGCGCGCTCGGCCGGGTTGTTGTCGATCTCCAGGAAGCCGTGCTCGAGATAGGGCCGCAGGCGCTTGAGCCGGGTCAGGGCATGGCGGATCGCCGCCGCCAGCGGGGTCTTGGCGGAGATCTTCGGCAGCTGCGACTGCAGCCAGCGCTCGAACTCGTCGAGCCGCGGGGCGGCCCTGGCTTGGCGGATGGCTGCGCGGCGCTCGGGCGACTGGCCGCGGGCTTCCTTCTCGATGGCGTAGAGGGCGGCAATCCGTTCCAACGCCTCGGCGGCGATCGCCGAGCCCTGGGCGGCATGAACATCGAAGAACTTGCGGCGCACATGCGCCAGACAGGCCACCTCGCGGACCGGCCCGGCGCGCGCCAGCGCCCCGAACCCGGCATAGCCGTCCGAGTGCATCCAGCCGGCGAAGCCCGCCAGATGTGCCTTCGAGCGGTACCAGGCCGCCGGCGGCGCTTCGCGTTTTGCGTCGTGTGGGCGGCTGCGTTAAACAAAGGCCGCCGGGTCGCGCGTGGGTGCCGCGCGGCACCCTCCAATGGGTAGAGAACGATGAAGATCACCGATGTCGAGGCGATCGCTCTCGCGGTACCGATGGAGAAACGGATCGCGGCACCGATCAGCATCCCGCGTGCCGACGAAGTGGCCGGCGTCGTCTTCAGGGAATACCGGTCGGTCCTGGTCCGAATCCACACGGACGACGGAATCTCGGGTGTCGGGGAATGCATGACGCGCCTGTCGGGCACGGCGCTCCGCGATATCGTGCACTACGTGAAACCGCTGCTGACCGGCAAGGACCCGCGTGACGTGGAGTATCTTTGGGATCTGCTGTGGTCGGTCATGATCAACCGTGGGCACCACAAGGGTTTTTACCCCGAAGCGATGGCGGGCATCGATACCGCGTTGTGGGACATCTGGGGCAAGTCCACAGGCTTGCCTGTCTGGCGGCTGCTCGGGGGGAAGACCAATCCGAAGATTTGGTGCTACGCGTCGTCGTTGCGGTTGCGCGACATCGCCGTCCTGCGCGATGAAATCGACCAGCACAAGGACAACGGTTTCGACGCCATGAAGATCAAGATCGGCAAGGATCCCATGAACTGGCGGCAGGAAATCAAGACCGTCGAACGGATCAGGGCGCATGCGGGTGACGGCATCACCCTGATGGCGGATGCCAACTGCGGCTATGCGCATGATGTCAAGACGGCGTTGCAGGTTGGCCGCGCTCTCGAGGCACTGGACCTCTTTTGGTACGAGGAACCTCTCGCGCCGGACGATATCGACGGGTACGCCTATCTGAAGGCGAATCTCGGCATCCGTATCGCGACCGGCGAGGCCGATTTCAACCGCTTCAGCTTCGCCCGCTTCTTCAAGCGCGACGCCATCGATATCGTTCAACACGATGCCGCCCGCGCGGGCGGAATAACGGAGGCGCGGAAGATTGCCGACATGGCGTCGGCGTTTCACGTCCGGTACGCACCGCACACGGGAAGTTCGTCGAACGTCATCAACACCGTGTCGTTGCATCTGGCGACTTACGCGCCGAACTTCCTGATCTACGAGTACATGCAGAGCGACTGGAACAGGGAACAGCACAATCCGCTGCACTGGGACCTGTGCGAGATGCCGATCAAGTCGTTCAAGGATAGTCGTCTCGAAATCGAGGATCGGCCGGGACTTGGCATTGAATTGAACGAGGACGTCATCCGGAAGTACCGGCTTCCATAGCGTCGGCGTCATCGCATGGAACAACGGCAACATGGGGTTCACGGCACCCGATGAACAGACCGACCCGCCCCGTCCAAATCGCCTTCGACATCGGCGGCACGTTCACCGACTTCGTGCTCCAGGACTCCGCGAACGGCGGCATGCGCTTCTGGAAGGTGCCAAGCACCCCGGACGATCCCAGCCGCGCCGTTCTCTCCGGGCTGTCCGATCTTCTTGAAGAGACGGGGGTCGAGGGCCCGGACGTCGACGTGATCCTTCATGCGACGACGGTGGCCACGAATGCCATCATCGAGCGCAAGGGACCGCGGACCGCCTTCATCACGACCCGGGGGTTCCGCGACATCATCATCATGGGCCGGCAGAAACGGTACGATACCTTCGACGTCTATCTGACCAAGCCGGTACCGCTGGTCGACCGGAAGGACGTGTTCGAGGTAGACGAACGGGTCGATGTCTACGGAGAAACCGTGAAGTCCATCGATCCCGCCAGTGTCGAGAGCGTCGTCGATGCGATCACGGACGGCGGCTACGAGTCGGCGGCGGTGGCCTTCATTCACGCTTACGCGGACGGCAGCCACGAGCGTGTGGTGCGTGACGGCATCGCCGCCAGACACCCGGACATGCCGATCTCGCTGTCGTCCGAAGTCTCGCCCAAGATGCGCGAGTTCGAGCGGTTCAGCACTACGCTGGCGAATGCCTACGTAAAGCCCGTCGTCGACCGCTATCTCGGCAATCTCGAAGGGGCGCTGAAGGAACGCGGAATCGAGAGCGACATCTTCATCATGCAGTCGAACGCCGGCCTTGTGCCGCCGGAGCTCGCCCGCGACATGCCGATCCGCATCGTGGAGTCCGGCCCCGCCGCCGGGGTCATGATGTGCGGGGTCATCGGCCGCGAGGAAGGCAGACGGAACCTGCTTACGTTCGATATGGGAGGCACGACGGCAAAGCTCGGCGCGATCGACGGCGGCGAGCCCGCCGTCATGGCGACCTTCGAAGTGGCCATGATCAACTGCCGTCCGGGAAGCGGCATTCCCCTCAACATCTCGGCCGTGGAGCTCCTGGAAATTGGCGCGGGGGGAGGCAGCATCGCGCGGACGAATCTCGGACTTATCGCTGTCGGACCGGAAAGTGCGGGTGCGGACCCCGGTCCCATCAGTTACGGCCAGGGCGGTACCGAGCCCACTGTGACGGACGCCAATCTGGTCCTCGGTTATCTCAACCCCGGCTACTTCAACGGCGGCGCCATGTCGCTCGATCGTGCCGCGGCGGAGGAGGGCATTCACCGGGTCATCGCCGACCCGCTCGGCCTCACCACGGGCGAGGCGGCCTGGGGAGTTCACACCGTCGCAAACGCCAACATGGAGCGCGCCATGCGTGTCGTCTCGGTTGAGAGGGGGCGCGATCCCCGTGATTATACGCTAGTGTCGTTCGGGGGCGCCGGGCCCGTCCATACCACGCGCATTGCCCGAACCCTGGGAATACCCGAGATCATCATTCCCTACGGCGCCGGCGTTGGATCGGCCGTGGGCTTGTTGGAAGCGGACAGCAAGATCGACGCGACGCTCACGCGCGTCATCCGAATTCGGCCGGATGCAGCGGCTGACATTGCCGCCGTCTATGAACAGCTCGAAGTCCGCGTCCAGGCCGATTTGGCCCGGTTGGGCAGGGCTGAGGAGCCGAAGTGGTCGCGTTACGCCTACATGCGCTACGTCGGACAGGGATACGAGCGCAAGGTCGATCTTCCCGACGGTCCCATCCGCGAGGATTATCCCGATAAGATCAGCGAGGTGTTCGTGGAGAGCTATCTGCGGAACTACGGATTCACCGATCCCGATGCCGAGATCGAGGCCATAGACTGGTACCTCGTGGCGACCGTTCCCAGCAACTACGACGCGCTGCACCGGTTCGAAAGCGTCGGGAAGGCGGGCGAGAGCCCCGTCGTCGGCAGGCGCCGGGCCTACTTCCCGGAACTGGATGGGTTTGCCGAATGCGACGTGATCGACCGTTACCGGCTGCGGGAAGGCGATACGTTCGAAGGTCCGGCGATCGTGGAGGAGCGGGAGTCCACGACGGTCGTCCTTCCGGGCGACGAGGTGACGATCAGCCCGTCGGGACATATGATCGTCGAGGTTGGATACGAGGATTGAGCTGACATGACCGAAGCGACGCGCAGCAATCAGCCGGTCGACCCCATCACGCTTTCCGTGATCTGGGGCGGCTTCGTCTCCATCGCCGAAGAGATGGGTACGACCCTGCGGCAGACGGCCTTCTCCGATGCCGTGCGCGAGGGGGACGATTTCTCGACGGCAATCTTCGATCGCCGGGGGCGCATGCTGGCTCAAGGCAACTTTACGCCGGGGCACCTCGGCTCCATGCCCCACGTCGTGCGGTCGGTGATGGAGTACTTTCCGGAAGAGGCGCTGAAGCCCGGAGACGCGGTCCTGGTGAACGACTCCGCCATCGGTTCGGGCCACTACCCCGACTGCTTCATCGTCATGCCGGTCTGGTTCGAGAACCATGTCGTCGGATACGCCACGGACATCTGTCATCACGCGGATATGGGCGGTGCGGTGCCGGGCTCTCAGGCGATCATGGGCGTCACCGAGGCCTATCAGGAAGGGTTGCGCATCCTGCCCGTCAAGATCATGCGCGACGGAGAATTCTGCGAAGACATCATGCGCATCATCCTCGGCAACGTGCGCGTGCCGAACAAAGTGGGCGGTGATCTCCGGGCACAGGCCAACGCCAACTACGTGGGCTCGCAGCGGCTGATCCGCATGTACGAGCAGTACGGCGAGGACCTGATGGAGGCAGCGATCGAGGAGATCCTGGACCGCTCCGAGCGGCGCATCCGCGACCTCATTCGCCAGATGCCCGAAGGTGTTTACGAATTCGAGGACTTTTTCGACGACAGCGGCCCGGACACGCAACCGATACGTGTCCACGTGCAAATGGAGATCAAGGACGGTGGCATCACCGCCGATTTCTCCAAGAGCTCCGATCAGGTCCCGGCCGGCATGAATTGCTACAAGACGTTCACCCAGTGCTGGCTGTACTTTATCGTCAAGGCCTACACCGATGCGCTTCTGCCGCAGAACGACGGAGTTATTCGCGCCCTTGAGGTTCGCGGCCGCGAGGGGTCCGCATTCAACCCGGTCTATCCCGCGCCATCAGGCGGACGGGCGGTGGCGCAGATCCGCATCTACGAGGCAATGAACGGCATCCTCGCCAACCTTCTCCCCGATCGTGCGATGGCGGCGTTTTCTCACTGGACCAATATCCAGATGGGTGGCGTCGACGATCGAACGGGTGAGCCGTTCATCCTCTATGACGTCGTGTTCGCGGGTTACGGCGGCCAGGCGATGAAGGACGGGATCGAGGCGATGAGCCCGGTAATGAACTGCCCGAACATCCCTGTCGAGGTGCACGAAGCGCATAACCCCGTTCTCATTCACCGGGTTGAGTTCATTCCCGACTCGGCGGGTCCCGGCAAATTCCGTGGCGGCTGCGGATTGCGCAAGGACATCGAGCTTCGCACCGACTCGGCGACGCTCAACCTGCTCGGCGACCGTCACAAGTTCGAACCCTACGGGCTCAGCGGTGGGGGCAGCGGCAAGCTCGCCGAGACGGTCCTCAACCCGGACGGCGAGGCGGAACCGATGAGCTCGAAGGAGCGGCGCGCGTTGAAGCGCGGCGATATCGTCAGTGTTCGCCTGTCCGGCGCCGGCGGGTTTGGCCCGGCCGCCGAACGCGATCCCGCCGCCGTCGAACGCGATATCACCGAGGGATACGTCACGCCGGAGGGCGCGCAGGAAGCATACGGTTGGGCGCCCAGTTCATAACGAACTCACGCGACCGAATTCTCGGATGTCTGGCCGGAAAAGGAAAATCTCGAGGTGACCAGTGTTCTGCTAACAGGAGCGGCTGGCCGTATCGGGCCAACCATCCGGGATGGTCTTCGCGGCCGCTGCTCCCTGCTGCGGATTTCGCATCATAGTCTCGACCGCCTTGGAGCGGCTGCCCCCGGCGAAGAGCTGAACCGAGCCGACCTCTGCAGTCTCGCCGACATGGAGGCTGCGATGGAAGGGATTGACGTCGTGGTCCATATGGGCGGACGGGGAACGGAGGCGGAGTGGGAGGTCATTCATGAGAAGAATATCGTCGGAACCTACAACGTGTTCGAAGCGGCGCGCCGGCAGAAGGTTCGGCGGGTGATCTACGCGAGTTCACACCACGCCGTCGGCTTCTATCGCCGCTCGAATACCCTCGATCTCAACGTGGCGCCGCGGCCGGATGGCCCGTATGGCGTCTCCAAGGTGTTCGGTGAGGCGCTCGGCCGCATGTACGCGGACAAGCATGGAATGAGCGTTGTATCATTGCGGATTGGAGCGTTCAGACAGAAGCCCGAGGATATCCGTCATCTCAGCGTCTGGCTGAGTCCGAGGGACTGTCTACAGCTCATCGTCAAATGCATCGAGGCTCCGGATCTCCACTACGCCGTCATCTACGGCATATCCAACAATACGCGTTCGATATGGGATAACTCCGGCGCGGCTCTGATCGGTTACAAGCCGGAAGACGACGCCGAAGTTTACCTTGAGGAGGTGCTCCAGAAGGGGACACCCGAGGGAGATATCGCGGCCGTGTTTCACGGCGGCCATTTCTGCCAGATGGATTTCGACGGAGATTCCTCTCGCATCGATTAGAACTGCGGGAATTTCAGCGCTGAGAGGCGGCCGAGCGGCACGACCTGCAAGCGTTTCCGTGATGCCGTGGACCATTGACGGCGCCATAATCCGGCAATAAGCATCGGCCGATGCGCTTTCGATACAGAGAGGCAACCGCATGAGGAGCAGTCGGGCCGAGAGCATGGAGGCGACGATTCCTCCACTGTTCGAGCCTTACAAGATCCGGGGGCTTGATTTGATCAACCGGGTCGTCGTCGCGCCGATGGACCAGTACGCTTGCGACGACGGCATGCCCAACGATTGGCAACTCGTGCACCTGGGAAGCCGCGCCATCGGCGGTGCCGGGCTCGTCATCGCCGAAATGTGCAACGTGGCGCCGGAAGGCCGGGTCACCCCGCGTTGCTCGGGACTTTACAAGGACGAGCACGTCGCGCCGTGGAAGCGCGTGGTTGACTTCGTGCACGAGCATTCGGATGCCAAGATCGGCATTCAGCTCGGTCATGCTGGCCGCAAGGGTGCGACCAAGGTGATGTGGGAGGGCCAGAACCAGCCGGTGGAAGAAGGTGGCTGGCCGCTGCTGTCCGCGTCGGCCGTCGCCTACTCGAACGAGAGCACCGTGCCCCAGGCCCTGGACCGGGAACTGATGGACATGGTGCTCGGGCAATATCGGCAGGCGGCCCAACGAGCGCTCGAGGCCGGTTTCGACATGCTGGAGCTGCACGGCGCGCACGGCTACCTTCCCTCGAGCTTCATCTCGCCCATCTCCAACCGGCGGGAGGATGAGTATGGCGGCAGTCTCGAGAACCGCATGCGCTTTCCCCTCGAGATAGTGGATGCCGTCCGCAGGGTCATGCCCGACGACATGCCCTTCGGCATCAAGATCTCGGCGAGCGATCTGACAGACGGCGGCAACGAGATCGATGACGGCATCGAGATCGCTCGCATGCTCAAGGAACACGGTGGCGTCGACTACGTCTGTCCCTCGGGTGGGGGCATCGTGCCGTGGGGCGGGCAGCCGCGCCCCCGGCCGAAGGGGTTCGCCGAATATGCTCACCGGATTCGCCGCGAGGTCGGCATTCCCACTATGGCCGTCGGCAACATCAACACGGTGGAAGAAGTGAACTCCGTGCTCGAGAATGGCGACGCCGATCTCGTGGCGTTGGCCCGCGGGCACCTGCGCGATCCTTACTGGACACTGCACGCGGGACTGGAACTCGACTACCATAGGCAGCCTTGGCCCGACCGCTACTTCACGGTGCCGCGCCTGGCCAAGCTGAAACGCGGGAATCCCGACGCGGACGGCCAATAGGCTTGACGCCGCGATGGACGAGTTCCATGGCTAGGGCCCCGGCGGTCGATCCCTGCGTCGCCAGCGTCCTGAAGACCTATCCCTGCGCCGTGCGTCCCAGGATCCTCGCGTTGCGAGAGCTCATCTACGAGACGGCGGCGTCGACCGAGGGAGTCGGTCCACTGACCGAGACCCTGAAATGGGGCGAACCCGCTTATCTGACGGAAAAGAGCGGGAGCGGGACGACGATACGAATCGCCTGGAAGGCCAAAACGCCCGAACGGTACGGCATGTACTTCCACTGCCAGACCAGGCTCGTGGATACCTTCTGCGGCCTGTTTCCCGATTCCTTCACCTTCGAGGGCAACCGCGCCATCGTTTTCGACCGATCCGATCCGGTGCCGATAGGGCCGCTCTCCCACTGTGTCGCGATGGCGTTGACTTACCATCGCAGGAAGATCTCCCTGGGATGGGAAACGAGCGCGTAGGCCATGGACTTGACCTATCGCTCCCCCAAGACCGAGGTCCGGGAAAGTCCCATTCACGGCAAGGGCCTGTTCGCCCGAGAGCCCGTCTCCGCCGGCGAGATCGTCGCCGTGAAGGGCGGCCATATCGTGGACAGGGAAACCTGGCAGGAGATCGAGACGGAACTTGGATCCGCCGAGATTCAGGTCACCGAGGACTTGTTTATCGCGCCCGTTCGCCAGGACCACCGAGACGGCAGCATGCTTTTCATCAATCATTCCTGCGATCCCAACATCGGGCCACAGGGGCAGATCGTTTTCGCCGCCATGCGCGACATCGAGGCCGGCGAGGAGCTTACCCACGACTGGGCGACGACCGACGATCTCGACTACGAGATCGCCTGCAATTGCGGCGCGGTGCGTTGCCGCGGAAGGGTCACGGGCAAGGACTGGATGAAGCCCGAGCTGCAGGAGAAGTACGCGGGCTGGTTCTGCTGGTTCCTCCAGCGCAAGATCGACGAAGAACAGAATTGAGCCGAACCTCGGGTCCGACCCCGGTTACATCAGCGCGCCGGAATTGAGACTGGAGCCGCCGCAGACGAACAGCGTCTGGCCGGTGATGAACTCGGACTCCGCTTGCATGAAGAAGGCGACCGCGTGGGCGACATCCTCGGGCTTGCCGAATCGTCCCACCGCGAGGCTCGAGACGCGGGCGTCGCGCTTCTCGCTCCCTGGCGGGTGATTCCTGGTGAACATGGGCGTCTCGATGGGGCCCGGCGCCACGGCGTTGACGGTGATCCCGTAGGTCCCGAGCTCCAGTGTCCAGGCCCGCGTAAAGCCGATCACGCCTGCCTTGGCCGCCGTGTAAACGGAGCGGTCCTTGAGGATGCCTTGCACCAACTCCGAAGAGATATTGACGATACGGCCGAACCCTTGCGCCTTCATCGACGGCAGCACGGCCTGGGCGCACTGGAACGGCGCCGTCATGTTGAGTTGAACGAAGTCGGCATAGTCCCGGTCCGTAATCTCCCCGAGCGGTATGGGCCGGACCTGCCCCACGTTGTTGACGAGGCCGTTGAACTGGTATCGGTCCGTGACGTCCTTCAGGAATTCGCTGGTGGCACCGTGATCCCCGAGATCGGCGGCGAGGAAGTCGCCGGGGAAGGTGTCCTCCGGCTCGGACCGGGCCACGCCGACCACGCGGTGGCCGTCCCGCGCGAGGCGTTCGGCACACGCGCGGCCGATCCCTTTGCTGGCGCCCGTGACAAGGGTCACGCGTTCGTTCATTCCGTACGTCCCCTCATGTCTTACACTGCGGACGAAGGCCCGGCGGGCAAGCCTACGGGGTTGCGCGCCGAGGGAGCAATCGCCAAAGGCATGGCCACGAATCGCAGATGCACGCACCATTGCCAGAGGCCTACAAACGTCCACCCTATCGCCGTTCGTGGACCGAAGCGTGGCTGCGTCTCGGCGCTACGGGGATCCTGATTACGGCCCTCGGAGTATCCATCCACTTCACGTTGGTGGCGAGCGACATGGTACCCAACGAGGATCCGGATTATTGGCGCCTACGCATCCTCTGGTGGAGCGTCGTCGTGATGGTCATCGTGGGGCTGCGCGGTCTGGCCTGGGTCTTCGACGCCCTGATCCCCAGCCGCACGCCGTACGGGCGCGCCGCAAGCTATCGGACCGTCCACGATATCTAGGCTTGGCTTTAAAGAGGTCCCGTCCCGCCGAGACCCGAACCGCCGTCGACGAACAGGGTCTGGCCGGTCACCCAACTCGTCTCCTCCGACATGAAGAAGGCGACTGCGTTTGCGATGTCTTCCGGCTCTCCGATGCGGCCTACCGCGATCTTGGCGAGTTTGGCGTTTCGCAGTTCGCTGCCGACCGGGTTGCGCCGGGTGAACATCTCCGTCTCCACGGGTCCGGGCGCGACGTTGTTCACGGTGATCCCGTAAGGACCCAGTTCATAGGACCACGTGCGGACCACGGCATGGAGGCCCGCCTTCGCCGCCGTATATCCCGTGCGGTTGAAATGTCCGAGGACGAGCTCGCTCGAAATGTTGACGATGCGGCCGAATCCCTCCTGCTTCATTTGGGGGACGCAGGCTTGCACGGTCTGTACCGTGCTCGTCAGGTTGATCTGGATCTCGGCGTCAAAGTCGTCGAGGTCATAGTCCTCGACCGGTTGGTGACTGGCGAAGCCGACGTTGTTGACGATGCCGTTGATGGTGTGCCGGCACGTGAGTCCGGCCAACGCGTGCGATAGAGCCCTGCGATCGGTCAGATCGACCTCCAGGAGCTCGCCGGGAAAGCTCTCGTCCGTTCTGTTGCGAGCAATGCCGATGATGTTGTGGCCTTGGCGGGACAGGAGCTCCGTGCAGGCGCGGCCGATGCCGCGCGTGGCGCCGGTGATCAGCGTGGTACGGTCATGGGCAGCCATGCTTCATGCCTTAGTTCGCCGCATCCGGCGGTCCAGACAGGCTGCGTCGGGTGTTTTCTGACATGAAACTTTTTTTCCTCTCAGGAATATTGACATGTCGGATGCCTGGAGCGAAGGTTGCATAATTTCACGGAAAGAGGTGGCATGACCAGCAGAGGCCATCCGGTACGCTGGTCGTGCGGACCGGTTGGGCTCCGTACACTGGAAAGAGAGCACGGAGAGGAAAAGGAATGAGCATCGACGTCGAGGTGCCGAACGGTAATTTCAGAGGATACGACCTCAACACCCGGTCGTTTCAGGAGCCGGACGACGAACTGACGAAGATCGGTCCGGGCACCCCCTGCGGGGAGTATCTGCGGCGCTATTGGCACCCCATCGCCATGACCGAACAGATCGACGAGTTCCCGCTCCGAATCAGGCGGTTCGGGGAGGATCTGGTCCTCTTTCGCGACAAGTCTGGCCAGTACGGCTGCCTTCATCTCCATTGCAGTCACCGCAACACGTCGCTGGAATTCGGCATCATCGAGCGGAAGGGGATCCGCTGCTGCTATCACGGTTGGCTCTACGACGTCGACGGCACCATCCTGGAGACGCCTGGCGAACCCGCGGACAGCAAGATCAAGGACCGCGTCGCTCACGGCGCATATCCGACGATCGAATACCGGGGTTTGGTGTTCACCTACTTTGGTCCTCCGGACGAGATGCCGACGTTCCCGTTCCTTGATCACATGGATCTCGGCCCCGGGGACGAGATGGTGCCGTTCCTCATTCCCAATCCGTGCAATTGGCTTCAGACCTACGAGAATTCGTTCGATCCTCACCATACCGTTCATCTGCATACGCGCGTGTCGGGCGCCCAGTTCACGGACGAGTTCGCCGTACATCCGGAGTTCGAGATCTTCGAACGCCCCTACGGCTATTTCTACACCAACGCCCGCCGGGTCGAGGACAAGGTATGGATTCGGTTCCATGACCACCTGCCGCCCAACTTCTCGCAGAACGGCAGCATGTTTCCGGACGCCAAGAGGAACGCCTATTTCCTCAAGGCGGGCCTGACCCGGTGGGTGGTGCCGGTCGACGACGAGAACAACATCACCATCGCGTGGCGACACTTCATCGACGGTTACGATCCCTTCGGACTCGCCGACAAGTCGAAGTGTGGATACAACTCCGTCGATTTCTATGGCCAGACCGACGAGCTGTCTTACGAGGAACGACAGCGGAAGCCCGGCGACTACGAGGCCTGGGTGGGGCAGGGCGCCGTCAGTATCCACAAGGCGGAGAACCTCGGCGAGACCGACAAAGGCGTCGCCATGGCGCGGCGCCATCACCGGGAACAGATCCGGGCCCTGCAGAAGGGTGAACGACTGCCGCAACCGACCGATCTCGGCCTGCCGGTGCCTCTCTACGGCGGCGACTCGGTGTTGACCATCCCCAGGAGCAACGAGGACGACCGCAAGACGGTCCGCGAAGTCTGCCATCGCGTGGCTGCGATCTACATGGAAGGCGACAAATACGCGGGCGACGATCGCGAGGAGTTCATCGTCAGGAGTTTGAAGAATCTCGAAGAGACTTGGCGGGACTAGCCGAGACTAGCCGGGATGAGGCTCCCGCGTCGCGCCGCCCCGACCGGAGCCCGCCGTTCTAGGCGGCGCGCTTTCGGGGACGCGGCGAGACCCGTTGCGGCCGGGTGTTCCTCTCCGGCTGAACAATCAGCGGAAAGTCGTCGATCGGACGCTGGGCGAATTTCGCTTCCGCCTTCTCGATGTCTATCTTGTGACCGACGACATGGCGCTCGTTGCCGCCGACCGTGGGATCGATCGCGTTCCGCCCCTTGCGTTGCCGGGTATCCGGCTCGAACGTCTCCGGCTCGAGCCCGTGGACGTTGAAGTTGAGGAATACGGTGGGCTCGGTTTCCGCGGCGAACCAATGGACGTTGCGGTGGAATTCGGAGGTCTGCATCGTGTCGCCGACTTCGTGCACGCCGTCGAATACCGGCATCAACAACACCGAGTCGTCGGTGATTCGCGCCAGCCGCTCGTATTCCCGTGCCCGCATGCGGCCGGCCATCACCAGCTGCGTGGAAACGTGGTTGAAATGATAGTGCGGCGGATGGGCCGTGTCGGTCTCCAGGTAGATGAGCTGCAGAGTGAAGTCCCGGGTCTTCTTGATCTCCCGCCAGAGGATACGGTCGCGCCGGTTGGCGAGGCAGTCCTCGATATGGGGGCCGAGCCGGGTCCACAGGTCGGCCCCGCGGTATGTGCGCAGCACCTCCCTTTGGAACTGCGGAACCGTAAGCTCGCGCCGGCCGAGGCGGGTGATCAGCCCACGGATCGCCTTCACGGTGGGCGAACGCCATTCGGACACATCCGTTCTGAAACCGGCCATGCGGTTCACTCCGATCAGTTCATTTCCGCAAGGATATCACGAGAGCCCCGATGTCCCGACTCCTTGGTTTTCCCTCAAGAAGACCCTGTTGACACACCCGGCAAGACGATCTCGACGGCACATGTTACGGACCCGGTATCCCGGACGCGAGTGGTCACCGGGTGATCGGCCGGCTATATAGTGTCGCGGAGCGGTCGCGCACGCCGGGGCAGGGGCGCGGCGGTGCGGGAGACGAGCAGGAGGCGTTCCAATGACGATTCGGGTTCAAGAGCCGTCCGGCGACTATCGGGGATACGACAAGACCGGTGTCATCTCCCTTCCGCCCGAGGATCTGCTGCACCGCGTGGGGCCCGGCACTCCCTGCGGAGAATACCTGCGCCGTTTCTGGCATCCCGTTTTCCTCGGCTCGATGCTCAAGGATCTGCCCGTACGCATTCGCCGCCTGGGTGAGGACCTCGTCATCTTCCGGGACGGCTCGGGCCGCCTCGGTCTCGTGCACGCCAACTGCAGCCACCGCAACACGTCCCTCGAATACGGCATCATCGAAGAAAAGGGCATTCGCTGCTGCTATCACGGTTGGCATTACGACGTGGACGGCACGATCCTCGAGACGCCGGGTGAGCCCGACGCCAGCAGGATCAAGGAACGAGTCGCCCATGGCGCCTATCCCGTCGTGGAGGTGGAAGGCTTGATCTTCGCCTACATGGGACCCGTCGAGAAGATTCCGCCGTTTCCCCTGTTCGACACCATGAGCCTTCCCGGCGACGAGATGGTGCCGGCGATGATTCCCAATCCCTGCAATTGGCAGCAGATCGCCGAAAACTCCATCGATCCCTATCACGTGGTGTTCCTGCACTCCCGCGTGAGCGGGGTCCAGTTCCAGAACGAATTCCAGTTGATGCCGGTGTTCGACTACTTCGAGCGTCCCAACGGGGTTTTCTATACCAGCGCCCGCCGTGTCGACGACAAGGTCTGGATTCGCGTGCACGATCACCTGATCCCCAACTTCTCCCAAAACGGCGGGATGTTTACGCAGGGCGATCAGGAAGAGCTCTATTTCGCCCGGGCGGGTCTGACCCGGTGGATCGTGCCCGTGGACGACGAGAATTCCCTCTACGTCGCTTACCGTCATTTCAACGAGGAAACGGACCCGCTCGGACTCGGCGACAAGGACAAGGTCGGCTGGAACTCGATCGATTTCTATGGTCAGACCGGGGAGCGGACCTACGAAGAAGCGCAGACGGGCCCAAGCGACTACGAGGCCTGGGTCGGGCAGGGAGCCATCACCGTCCACGACCGTGAGAATCTCGGGCACACGGACCAGGGCGTCTCGATGTACCGGCAACGGCTGCGCAACGCCATCCAGCGGCTGCAGGCGGGAGAGGAGCCCATGCAGCCGTCCGATCTCGGCTTGCCCATCCCGACCTATGCGGGGGATACCATCCTTCGGATACCCAAAAGCAACACGGATGATCGCGCGCTGCGGTCCGAGATTTCCAGGAAGGTGGCCGAGATTTTCCGCAGCGGCGACGAACTCGTGGGCGAGGAACGTCGCCAGCACATCAAGCGACGGCTCCGCGATCTGGACGATCGTCGTGGCGGGGATAGGGGCCGGACCTGGGACCAGACCACGCAATGAAAGAGGCTGACATGATCGACAGGTACAGCAAGATCGTCCTGACGGTGATTGCGGCGGCGCTGTGCGCGTTGGTGCTCCAAAACGCTACGACCCCCGCGGAGGCCGTGGGACGAGACTGTGGGGAGAGATTCGATCCCTGCTACGTCAAAGTACAGGGGAGTGTAAGTGTCAAGCCCTTGGACTAGGAAATTCCGTTTCGTTTTGATGCGAGGAAGCGCCCGCTTGCGTTGCGAAACAGGAGGAATAGAATTGCGCCGCGTTCGGTTTCGGGGCCCGGTCGCTGATCAAATCGTGCTTGGCGCGGACAAACCCGCGCCAGTACAATTGGGAAACGATTCGGGTGGCCTTGCGCCGGGCCGCCCCGATCACGAGCGGCGCACGAAGGGAGGTTGGACCGGGATCTCCGCGGGGCGGCGGGCGGTCGACACGGACATCATCGTCTCTGACGACACGGAGCCGGGCATCCGCGGGAATACGGGCAAGGACGTATGAAGGCTCGCTGGGACCTCATACTCGTACCGTCGTTCGTCCTGAGCTTCGTGCTCATGGCGGCGTCTCAGATTATCTTCCTGCGCGCGAGCTTCTACAAGGACCTGGGGTTGGGGCGCCAGGGCGAGGACATCATCTTCACCAACTACGGCCGGTTCTTCACGGACGAGTTCTATCTCAGCGTGCTCTGGCTGACGATTCAGGTGTCGTTCCTGGCCATGCTGTTTACCCTGGTGTTCGGCTTTCCGGTCGCCTACATGATCGCGCGGCTGCGCTCCCGCTGGGCGATGGTTCTCCTGGCGGGGATCGTGATCTCGACCTTCATCACGATCGTGATCAAGGTGTTCGGCATC
Organism: Alphaproteobacteria bacterium; assembly: GCA_021296255.1. Lineage (GTDB taxonomy): Bacteria > Pseudomonadota > Alphaproteobacteria > UBA2966 > UBA2966 > UBA2966. The sequence goes on from JAGWAU010000018.1 coordinate 15,815, forward strand.
TACATCATGTTCTCGGCCAGCGGCATCGTGAATCAGACGTTGATGGGGCTCGGCATTCTCGACAAGCCGTGGACGGTGATCGGCAACGACGCCGGCGTGGTGGTCGGCCTCATGCATTTCACGCTGGGGTTCGGCGTGCTCGTCCTGTACAGCGTCGTGCAGACCATACCGCGGTCCCTGGAGGAGGCCGCCCAGATCCACGGTTCCAATCGCTGGCGGGTGTGGACCCGCGTGATCATTCCGTTGAGCCTGCCCGGGGTCACGGTTTCCGCCCTGATGATCTTCAACATGTGCATGGGCGCCTTTACCTCGGCCGCCCTGCTCGGCGGCGGGCGCGTCTTCACGCTGCCGGTGCTGATCCAGCGCGTGGTGATCATGGAGGTGAAGTACTCCATGGGGGGAACGTTGGCGGCCGTCCTGTTGATCTCCGTGCTGCTGATCAATCTGCTTTCGATCTATCTGATGACGCGCATGCGCAAGCAAAGGCTGGTGATCACATGACGGCTTCGACACCGCTGGCGACCACGGCCTCGAACGGCACCCGACCGCAGCCCCAGCGGCAGCCCGGGTTCCATTTCCCGCTCGCCAAGGTTTCGTTCTACGGATTCTGCAGTCTCTCGTATATCTTCCTTCTGTCGCCTCTGGTCGTCGTCGTCGGCGCGTCCCTTCACCGGGGGTCGCGTTACACGGTGGTCAAATTCCCGCCGGAAGAGCTCTCGCTCTATTGGTACACGCAGATCCCGGACGCTCACTGGGAAGCTCTGACGTTGAGCTTCAGCCTGGCATTCATGGCGTCCATTCTGGCTTGCATCGTCGGCATACCCGCCGCGCTGGGCCTGGTTCGGAGCAACATTCCCGTCAAGGGCCTGTTCTCCTCGATCTTCCGGGCGCCCCTGCAGATTCCGTCGATCGTCACCGGCGTTGCCTTCCTGCAAATGTACTATCTGTTCGGCGACCTCACGGGCATCTACGTGAACGGCACCTTTGCCGGCTTGCTGCTGGGACACCTGTTCGTCGGCATCCCCTATGTCGTGGGGACCGTCGGTGCGGTTCTGCAGCGTTTCGATACACGCCTTGAGGAGGCGGCGCTGAGTCTCGGGGCCGGCCGTATCACCACGTTCCGCCGCGTGACGCTTCCCGTCATCATGCCGGGCGTGTACGCTGGCGGGCTCTATGCCTTCATGGTCTCTTTCGGCGACGTGCCGATATCGATCTTCCTGTCGGCGCCCGGGTTCGTCACCTTCCCGGTCGAGCTCTTCTATGGAATGGAGAATGACTTCAACCCGTCCGTGCTCGCCTCGTCGACGCTCGTCATCCTGTTTTCGCTCGGCCTGCTGCTGCTCATGCAGCGCATCGTCGGGCTCGAGAATCTGTTGCGCTCCGGTGGTGGCTCGTGAGGTCTGCGCCGCGGCGCAAACTGCAAGGCGGAGCCAGGCTCGTGCGGCCTCGCCGGTACGCGGTGCGTGGTAGGAAGGGCAAGCCTTCCGCGAGTACGAGAGCAAACCCATGATTGGGGAGGAGGAAGTTTACATGCATAGCTTGTTGAAACTATCGGTCGTGGCCGCGGCTGCCGGCGTCCTCATGATGTCGGCGTCCGGTCCCGCCGCCGCCGGCGACCTGGACGGTCAGGAAATCAAAGTCTGCACGTGGGGCGGGTCGTGGCGCGACATTCAGCGCGACAACGTCGTCACTAATCCGGGCGGTTTGGAGGAACGGGGTGCCACGGTCACGTTTGTGACCGGCAGTCCTCAGGACAATATGGCCAAGCTCATCGCGGCACGCGGTCAGCCGGTTTGCGACGTCATCGAGATCCTCGATGCCACGTGGGACCAGATGGTCGAACTCGACTTCGTCGTCGACGAACTGGACTTCAGCCTGCTTCCGAATGCCAAGCACCTGGCGGACTGGCAGATCGGCAAGAACTTCACCGGCTCCTGGTTCACCCAGGAAGGCATTTGCTACAACGCCGAGAAATTCGCGGAGCACGGCATTCCCACGCCGACCACCTACAAGGACCTGATCCATCCGAAGCTCGAAGGCCTGATCCAGATTCCCGACATCACCTCGGGCGGCGGCTTGGCCAACTTCGGCGGCATCGTGAAGGCGGCGGGCGGCGACGAGAACAACGTCAAGCCGGGCCTCGACCTCATCAACGCGATGAACGTCAAGAAGTTCTGGAAGCGCGGCAGCGAAGGCGTCACCCTGCTGGAGAACGGCGACATCTGGGCGCTCATCTCGCACGTGGGATGGTGCATGCGCGGCCACAAGGCCGGACAGACCTATCTCAAGTTCGTGCACCCGATCATCGACGACGAGCATGTCGGGGTGAACAAGTTCGGGTTCCTCAGCATCGTCAAGAACAGTCCCATGGAGGTTCGCGCCGCGGCGCATGCCTACATCAACGGGTATCTCGACGAGGAGACCCAGTTCCAGATGTCCTCTCGCGCCGGCACGATCCCGGTGAACGTCAATGCGCAGGCGCGCCTGGCCCAGGATCCCGTGCTTGCCGAGATGGCCGTGCTCGACGCGGAGGGCATCGCCAAGGAGTATCGCGTCAGGTACAAGGGCATCGATATCACGACCTGGAACGATCAGTGGAACCGCGCCGTCACCCAGTAGGGCGATAGACGGTTTCAAGCGTTAAGGACGGAGGAAGATCCAGATGTCACGCGTCAACCTCGAACGGGTGGTCAAGCACTACGGGAGCGTCGTCGCGCTCCAGGAGATGGATCTTGAGATTCAGGAGGGTGAGTTTCTGACCCTTCTGGGTCCCTCCGGATGCGGGAAAACGACGACGTTGCGTCTCGTTGCCGGGTTCATCGAGCCCACCCAGGGCACGATCTACCTCGGTAACGACGACGTGACGTACGTCCCCCCGCAGAAGCGGGAAATCGGCATGGTCTTCCAGGACTATGCCCTGTTCCCGCACATGACGATCGCGGACAACATCGGCTTCGGCCTCAAGGAGCGTGGCGCCGGCAAGGAGGAGATGAGGAATCGCGTTGGCGAGTTGCTGGATCTGATTCATCTGCCCGGCGTCGAGGACCGCTATCCCGCCGAGCTCAGCGGCGGCCAGGCGCAACGTGTCGCCGTGGCGCGGGCCGTGGCCTATGCGCCGCGCGTGCTTCTGATGGACGAGCCTCTCGGAGCACTCGATCTCAAGCTTCGCGAGGCCATGCAGATTGAGCTTCGGCGCATTCAGCAGGAATTGAAGATCACGACGGTTTACGTCACCCACGACCAGGGTGAGGCGATGAACATGTCCGACCGGATCGTGGTCATGAACCTCGGCCTGATCGAGCAGACGGGCAACGCCGAAGACATCTACAACAACCCGCGGACCAAGTTCGTCGCGGATTTCATCGGCTCGATCAACTTCCTGCCGGCCATGATCGTGGGTGACGAGGGAGAATGGACGGTCGCCGAAACGGTCGGGACGAAGGTCAAGGTGCCGAAAAGCGACGCCTCCTCGTCGTCGGGCGAGGTGGCCATCGCCGTGCGGCCGGAACGTCTGGAGCTGATCGCCAACGGCGGTGACGGCATAAACGTCGTGCCGGGCACGGTCTCCAACAAGATCTTCAACGGCAACCTCATGCGCGTTTTCGTAGATGTGGGCGCCGACGAGCCCGTCGTGATCGAGCTTCCGCCCGCAGAGGTCCACAGCGAGACAGGCGATTCGGTGAACATCGGATGGGCGCCGCAAAACGGCCAGGTTCTGACGGAATAGTACTGTCGAGTGCCACGCTCTCCGGTTCGAGAGGGTATCTCGGACCTGCCCGGACCGTCGCGCGGGTCGCAACAACGGATAGGGAGGTTCCAAGGTGGAGCAACGGGTCACGGTGAATCCGGGCGTCGTGGACTGGTCCGGTGAGAACCCCGGTATCTATCTGCGCGATGTCGCTGACGGTCCGTGGGTGACTTTGGCCGTCTTTTTCCGGGTGACGATGTCTCCGTACGGCAGCGGTCACGCGATGCTGGTGCTCGACGAGCCCGATACCGGCAAGGGCTGGCCAGACGTTCGCAACTTCATCGTCAACGACAACGAGGAACTGACGCGCTACCTGATTCGGGACTATGTCTCCGGATTCCCGTCGTTCCGCGACAAACCGGGCCTGGAGGCGATGACTTATGTGCCTCTCGAGAGCGTGGCATGCGCGGGCGATCCGCAAACCGAATATTCGGAGACGGTGACGGCGGAGGGCCTGACCGCCACCATGACGTGGTCCGACACCATGGAGCCCATGGCGGTCGAGGTGACTCCGGAAACCTCCGCAACCGGCAAGCACGACATGTACAGCCTGTTCTTCGAGGCCAAGGAGGCGAAAATCGAAGTCAATAGCGAACGCCTCTCCGGGAACGTGTCGACCCGTCAGTTTTTCGGGAAAACCATGAGCACGGCCTTCCTGGCCTTTTCCGAGACCTGGGTGCGGCCGGCCTAGCCGAGCCGGGACTGCAGCGGACCCGCGAAGAAACCCGAGGGAGGAATTCAGATGCCGTTGTCGACGCCGGTCAATTCGGGAAAGATTTGGTGGTCGGGCGACAATCCCGGGATGCTGTTGAAGGAATCCGAGGATGGGCCGTGGACGGCCATGACCCTGTTCTTCCGGATCGTGTACACGCCGGCGGGCCGGGGAAACGCGTTGTTCCTTTACGAGCAACCGGACTCCGGCGAAAGCCTCCCCAATGCCTACAACGTCGTACTACACGACAATGAGGACATGGCCCGTTGGCTGGCCGAGAATTTCGTTGCCCGTCTCCCCGGACCCTTCTCCGAATCACCGGCCTTCAAGGCACTTCAGTACGTGCCTCTAACCGAATGCCACACGTCGGGTGATACCTCGAGCCGGTACATCCAGACGGTAAAGGCGGAGGGCATGGAGATCGATCTGATTTGGGATCGGCTCGGCACGCCGACGGCGCTGGAGTTGTCGCCCGAGCACGTGGGTACGAGGTCCCACAACCTCTTCAATCTGCTCGTCGAGTCGCGCGACGCATCGATCGTGGTGAACGGAAGGCGATTGCCCGGAAAGGTGATGCCGCGCCAGCAGGCCGGTATGGATACGACGACCGGGTTCGTCTACTTCTCCGAGATTTGGATCGAACCCTAAGCCTCTCGACCCGGGTTGCACCGGGTTCTGGTCGTCACAGCGGGAGACAGGACAGTGGCGAATCTCAATGCCGCCGATCAAACGGCTATCGGAAAAGTTCTTGCGGCCGAACCGGTTCTGCAGGGTCTGAAGCCCGCGTCGGAAGCGGTCGGCCTCGATCGGAACACGATCCTCCACGCAGGCCCCGCTTTTGCCAAGCCTGCCGACATCACCAAGCCCATTCTGAATTCCGCCGTCGTCGCGCTCATGTTCGAGGGAATCGCCGGCGATTTCGAGGCGGCGGAGCAGATGATCCTTTCCGGCGACGTGGTTCCGCGACCCGCCCAGGACTATGACGTCGTCACGCCGCTCGCGGCTTGCGTTACCCCCTCGTTCATGCTGCAGGAAGTCACGGATGCCGCCGGATCGGGCCGCACCGCCTACACGCCGATAAACGGCGGAAACAGTCCCGGGGCCATGCGCCTCGGCGTGCGCACGGAGCAATCTCTGGAGCTCGTACGCTGGCTCAACGGAGACTTCGCGGAAGCCCTGTCCGGCGCTCTCGGTGACCCCGTGCCGACACTACCGGCGGCCAGGACGGGCATGGAGGCGGGGGACGACTGTCACGGACGGACGTCGGCGGCCACCGAGGCGCTCGCTGGAATTCTGTCTCCGAGATTGACGGGAAGCGCTGGCGCGGAGAAGGCGGCTGGCTTCGTCAAGGAGAGTCCCAGCTACTTCCTCAATCTCTGGATGGCCTCCGCGCGCTGCATGCTGGGCGCTGCGTCGGGTACCGAGGGCAGCAGCCTGGTCATCGGGGCCGGCGGCAATGGCGCCGAGGCGGGCATACAGGTTGCGGGTCTGCCCGGGCGGTGGTTCACCGCACCCGCCGATCCCCCGAAGCACGAGGCGCCGGAAGACGTCCCGGAAGGCCGGGCGTTGGGCGCCATCGGGGACTCGGCGATCGTCGACGCCATGGGGTTCGGCGCCATGGCTATGAACCTGGCGCCGGAGCAGAAGAAGGGGATGCTTCGCTTGATGCCCGAGGGCGGTCTCGAGTTGCCGGCGATGCTTCTGGCGGCCGAACATCCAGGGTTCGGCGGCCTCGGCCTGTGCGTCGGCATGGCGGCGCGCACCGTCGTCGATGCGGAACGCCGACCCGTGGTCAGTCTCGGTGTGCTCGACAACGAGGGCGAACTGGGTCGTCTGACGGGGGGTATCTTCGAAACTCCGATGAGCGTCTTCCGGGATGCCGTGGCGGCTCTGGAGGCGGCGTGATGACCGAGCTCAATAGGCTCGGAGCCAAAGACGTCGCCGACCTGATCGCGTCGAGGGAGGCCGGTGCCGAAGAAGTCGTCAAAGCGTGTATCGCCCGGATCGAAGAACGCGAGCCGGACGTCGGCGCCTTTCAGTACTTCGATGCGGATTACGCTCTCGAGCAGGCAAGGACCTTGGACAACAGCCCCTCCAAGGGCGTTCTCCACGGCGTGCCTCTTGGCATCAAGGACATCATCGACACGAAGGACATGCCGACAGGGAATGGCTCGGGCATCTATCAAGGCCGCCGACCCATCTCCGATGCGAGTTGCGTCGCGCTCTCGCGCGGGGCCGGCGCCATCATCCTGGGCAAGACGGTGACCACGGAATTCGCCTATTTCTTTCCAGGAAAGACCAGGAATCCACATAACCTCAGTCACACGACCGGCGGGTCGTCCATGGGGTCGGCGGCCGGTGCGGCCGACCACATGTTTCCCATCGGTTTCGGGTCGCAGACTGCCGCCTCCGTCACGCGGCCGGCCGCCTACTGCGGTACGCTCGGTTACAAGGCGACGACAGGGGACTTCGATCTGCAGGGCGTGTGCGGTCTCGCAGCCTCGTACGATACGCTCGGATTCCTGTGCCGCGATCTCGAGGACATCTCTCTGATGCGCCAGGCGCTGATCGGCGACCGGCCGATGCCGCCGCGCGCCGACGGCGCGCCGCCACGGGTGGGCTTCGTCCGTACGCCCTGGTGGGACGAAGCGGATGCCGCCACCCATCACGCCCTTGGGTGGGCCGCCGAGAAATTGGCGGGCGAGGGGGCGGCTATAACGGAACCGACGTTGCCGTCGGAATTCGGCGAGCTGATCGAGACGCACAAACTGGTGATGGCGTTCGACGCTGCCCGCGCCCGCGCGTACGAATACGTCAATCATCCGGACGAGCTCAGCCCGCAGTTCACTGCTCTGATGGAGGAAGGCCGCGCCGTGTCCTACGCAGACTATCGGGCCGCGCAGACGCAGTCGGTCGCTTGCCGAAAGCAGGTCGCGGACCTGATGTCCGATGTCGACGTCTTGTTGGCGCCAAGCGCGCCGGGCGAAGCCCCCGAAGGACATGCCGCAACCGGCGATCCCATCTTCAGCCGCATGTGGACATTGCTCCACGTTCCTTCCGTGACCCTGCCCGTGGCGACGGGTGATTCCGGACTGCCCATCGGCGTGCAGATTATCGGCAAGGCCCATGGTGATGGCGCGTTGATCAGCGACGCGCGGTGGATCTACGACCGGCTCAAGTAGCGTCGGTATTGAGACGCGATTTCGGCGATGGTGAACCCCGCGCATCTCGATGTCCGCGAGGCCGCGCATGCCGTCGCCTCGGGGGAGATGAGCGCCGAGGAGCTGGCGCGCGCCTGCCTCGACCGGATCTCCGCGCGCGAGGACGAGGTCCGGGCTTTCGAATACCTCGACCCCGGGTACGCCCTCGATCAGGCCCGAAATCTGGGCAATGGGCCGCGGCTCGGTCCCCTCCACGGCGTGCCCATCGGCATCAAGGATACCTATGACACGGCCGATATGACCACGGCCTATGGCTCGCCGATCTATGAAGGCAACCGGCCCCACGCGGATGCTAGCGCCGTCGCGCTATGCCGCGCGGCCGGGGCGGTGATCGTCGGGAAGACGGTCACGACGGAGTTCGCCTACTGGAGCCCGGGCAAGACGCGGAACCCCCGCAATCTCGATCATACTCCCGGTGGTTCGTCGAGCGGTTCGGCGGCCGCGGTCGCCGACAACATGCTGCCGTTGGCGTTCGGTTCGCAGACGGCGGCGTCGGTCATTCGGCCGGCGGCGTTCTGCGGCGTGTTCGGCTACAAGGCGACCCGTGGCGGTATCGATTCCCGTGGTCTTCTTCCCTTGGCGCCGACGCTGGATTCGCCGGGGTTCTTCACGCGTGCGCTCGGTGACATCAGCCTTGTGCGTTCCGTGCTCGTCGGCGATGACCCGGATCCCGCGCCCCGGCCCGACGATTCGCCGCCCCGGGTCGGCCTCGTGCGGACCGTGCATTGGGACGAGGCCGATCCTGTCAGCCGTGACCTCGTGGAGGATTCAGCGCACCGTCTCGCCGGTGCGGGTGCCCCGGTCTCGGAGCCGGTGATGCCGGACGGGTTCCAGCACCTCGCGGAGATTCAGAACACGATCATGGCGTTCGAGATCGCCCGCGGGTTCGCCTGGGAATACGCCAATCACCGCGACAAGCTCAGCGATACTTTCCGCGAGATCGTGGAGACGGGACTATCGACGCCTTACGATGACTATGTTTCGGCCATCACCACGGCGGATCGCTGTCGGGCCGGTCTTGCCGCCGTCATGGAGGACTACGACGTCCTCATCGCGCCGAGCGCGGTGGGCGAGGCGCCGGCGGAGACCGGGTCGACGGGAAACCCCCTGTTCAGCCGGATGTGGACGCTGATGTATCTGCCGTCCGTCCATCTGCCGACGGGCTCCGGACCGAACGGCCTGCCCGTGGGGATTCAAGCGATGGGACGTTGCCATCGCGACAGCCAGTTGGTGATCGACGCCCAGTGGATGTGGGATCGCCTGGTCTCGTCCGGAACGCGCGCGGCATGACGCCTCGCAACGAGCTGGCCGCCCAAGAAGTCGTCAGCCTGATCGCGTCCGGCGAAACCAGCGCCGAGGAGGTGACGCGCGCATGCCTCGCGCGGATCGAGGCGCGCGAACCGGTCGTCGGGGCTTTCGAGTATCTCGATCCGGCTTACGCGATCGCGCAGGCGAGGGCGCTCGACGACGGTCCCCTGCGCGGACCGCTGCACGGGCTCCCCATCGGCGTCAAGGACTGTTTCGAGACCTTCGACATGCCGACGGGCATTGGCAGCGAGATCTACGGCGGCAACAACACCGGGCGGGATGCGGCGATCGTCACCCTGATGCGCAATGCCGGCGCGGTCATCCTGGGCAAGACCGTGACCAGCGAATTCATCGCGTTCTGGCCCGGCAAGACTCGAAACCCGCACAACCCGGAACACACGACCGGCGTATCGTCGATGGGTTCGGCGGCGGGCGTCGCGGATATGATGGCGCCTGTCGGTTTGGCGACCCAGTCGGGCGGCTCGACGGTCCGTCCCGCGGCTCACTGCGGGGTGATCGGGTACAAGTCGAGCTACGGCGAGATGCCGACGGATGGGCTCATGCCCATGCAGGCGAGCACGGACACCGTCGGGTTCATGGTCCGTCATATCGAGGACGCCGTCCTCATGCGGAAGGCGCTGCTGGGGGCCAAGCCGGCGCCGTCGCGCCCGGCCGGGAGCCCGCCCCGCGCGGCGTTCATCCGCACGAGCCATTGGGAGGAGGCCGAGCCGATCACCCACGAGGTCATCGAACGCGTCGCCGGGAAGCTGCGGGCCGCCGGCGCCGTCGTGGAGGAACCCGCCATGGCAGGCCGTCTCGACGGGTTCACGGAGGTCGCCGTTACGATCCAGCGGTTCGAGTTCGCGCACTGGCGGGCCTACGAATGGACGCACCATCGCGAAGAGATCAGTGCACCCCTGCGAGAGTTCATGGAGGAGGGCCGGAAAACGAGCTTCGAGGACTACAACCAGGCGCAAATCACGGCTGCGGAAATGCGAACCGCATTCGATACCCTTTTCGACGACTACGATCTGGTGTTGACGCCGAGCGCCGCGGGCGAGGCGCTCAAGCTCGGGTATCCGACCGGCAGTTCGAATTTCAACCGCATGTGGTCCTTGCTGCACGGTCCGGGCATCAATTTGCCGGCCGGCAGGGGGCCGCAAGGCCTGCCTGTCGGCGTGCAGCTCATCGGCCGCAAATACGGTGACGACAGATTTCTTGCCGACGCGGCTTGGGTCCACGAGCGGATCTGAAATCCTCGCCCGGCTCGAGACGCGATCGTGACTCGAGGGTTCTCTGACGCGCGGATATCAGCGCACTGCCGCCGATCCGGGCCCATGCTTCAACATGCCGTGACCCGCACATGCCGTGCCCGCCATAGTCGAGGAGATGGCGGTCGCGGGTCACCAGGGTGCAGCCGATGGCCCGCGCCGTCGCGATGAGGATGCGGTCTACCGGATCGGCGGGTGGGGAACCGGGAAGGTTGCAGGATGCGACCAGCACGGCGGGCGGCATCTCCGCGAGCACTACCCCCGGCAGCGCGCAGAATCTGTCGAACCAGATCTCGGGGCTGATCGAAAGCGCCATCCTTCCTTTCGCCTCAAGCATGGCGATTTCCCACGCAGTCATGGAGGACACGAGGAATCCCGCGCCGGGCCCGCACGCTTCCTGCAGCGTGCCTGCAGCCGGCTCCCGTATCGGGTCGCCGTTCGCGATCCAGATCACCGCGCAGGTGTCGAGCAGGAAAACGGGCATCGCCGGCTATCGCGCCGTGTCCCATTCTTCCCCAACAGGCGCAGTCAGGTCGGTTTCCGGCCTGGTCGTTACCGTACCCTTGAGCGCGCCGAAGACGCGCGAGAAGAAACCCACGTCGGCCGATTCGGGAGCCTGCGCAGTTTCCCGATCCGGCCGGCCGTTGCCGGCCTTGGGCAGCGGCCCAGCCTGTGCTGCCCTGCGGAACACCAGCTTGCGACCCGGCATGTCTACATCGGCCGTTTTGTAGCCTGCCTTGAGCCAAGCATAGGTAATAACACTGTTTGCTGGATTGTTAGACCACCATGCCCGATGCCGGAATGCCGAAGCCGGCAATTCCGCACCAATGATCCTCTCGATCTCATCAAAAGTCATGGATACGACTGCTTGCCCTGATTCACGAAGATGGGTTGCCAAAGGCTCGTATTTTGACGTGTTTCCCTCCCCTCAATAACGGTTTTAGAACAGTGTTAAGTTAAATGTAGTAACAGTATTTCCCAATCAATCAATAAATTGCCGGCCCCCGCAGTTTGTGAATGACCAAAATTTCGTGATCCCCTTCCCGCAGGGCGGTTGCACGGCGGCCGTCCAAGGAATTGGTCAGGCGATGTCGGACCGGATGGTCTTCGATGAAACGTCGGGGCGCGCCTTTCTCGGTGTCGACCGGTTGCCCGAGGAGGACTCTTCGAATTCATCCAGCGCCCGCGCCAGCGCGCAGAATGTCGGCACGTCGAGGTCCTCGGGGCGCATGGTCGGAGCGGCCCGGGCGCGCGCCAACAGTTGGCCGACGTCGACGTCGAGGGATTTCAAGCTGGACCTCAGCATCTTGCGGCGCTGTCCGAATGCTGCGGACGTGACGCGCTCCAGGGACAGGCGATTGGCTGGCGCCAACGGCGGGCTCAGCGGTGTGAGGCCGATAACCGCCGACATCACCTTCGGCGGCGGGACGAAGGCTGCGGGGGGAACGTCAAAGTGCGAGGTGGCCTTTGCCGTCCACTGAACGAGGACCGACAGGCGGCCGTACGGTTTCGTGCCGGGCCGGGCGACGAGGCGTTCCGCGACTTCCTTTTGAAACATGAGAGTCAGCCCGTCGAAACGGTCAAAATCGGCAATCCAGCGAATTAGAAGCGCCGTGGCGATGTTGTAAGGCAGATTTGCAATGATCTTTGCTGGGCCCGAAACGTGCGCGGCAAGATCCGTTTCGAGCGCGTCTTCATTCACGATGACCAACCTTTCGGGATAGGCAGCGGCGAGTTCCTCAAGTGCGCCCACGCAGCGCGTGTCCCGCTCGATCGCCACCACGCGCCGTGCATCGGATTCCAGGATCGCACGCGTTAGACCTCCGGGACCCGGGCCGACCTCTATGACTTCCATGCCCCGAAGGCTGCCGGCCGCTCGGACGATTCGCCGCGTCAGATTGAGATCCAGAAGGAAATTCTGCCCAAGGCCCTTCCGCGCGCTCAGTTTGTACCTTGCAATGACATCCCTGAGAGGCGGCAGAGACCGCTGGCGAGTGTGGTCGGCTGAGCCTTCCCGTTTTCGCGTGTCAGCCATGCGCCGACAAAAAGAGACCTTCGTGCGTCACGACACGCCGTGCCATTCGGGCTGCCAGCTTGAGAGCGTTGAGCATGCTCGTCTCGTCCGCGGTGCCTTGACCCGCAATATCGAGCGCTGTTCCGTGATCGGGAGACGTGCGGACAAAGGGTAGGCCGAGCGTCACGTTAACGCCTCCCATGAAATCGATGGCTTTCAAGGGGATGAGCGCTTGGTCGTGATACATGCAAATCGCCGCATCGTACGTGGTGCGCGCGCCGGCGTGGAAAAGTGAGTCGGCTGGCAGCGGTCCTCGTACGTCGAGCCCGTCGGCTTGCAGCAACTCGATGGCGGGACGAATGATTGTTCGCTCTTCCTCACCGAAAAGATCATTCTCCCCAGCGTGAGGATTGAGAGACGCGACGACAAGGCGCGGTCGATCGATACCGAAATGGGTGACAAGGGCGTCGTTTGACACCTTGGCGGCTTCTACAATGGCATTTGGAGTCAACGCCATGATGGCGTCCCTCAACGCCATGTGGCCGGTTACGGGAACGACCCGCAGTTCGTCGCTGACGAGCATCATCACCGGCTTCGACACTTCGGCGAGAACACCCAGGTACTCCGTATGGCCGGGATAGGGAAACTCCGCCCGCGACAGCGTTGACTTATGAATCGGGTTTGTCACCACTGCCACGGCCTCCTTACGACGCACCGTGGCCACGGCGTCGTCGATGGAACGGACGACGGCCCCGGAGTTGGACGAATCGGGTTGCCCTGGGGTGACGTCAACGGAAATTTGGATCGGCATGACCGGCAATGCGTCCCGAAACACATGAGGGACTTCGGCAGTGGATTCGATCTGGCGGATCGGAACCTCTAGGCCGAGACCGCGGCGCAGCGAGTCCAGGCGGGCAGGACTATCGACCGCGAAGAATGGGCTCAAATGTTCGGACTCTCGCCGAAGCCAGCACTTCAATGTCAGTTCGCCCCCAACCCCTGCGGGCTCACCCATCGTAACGGCAAGAGGACCGCTCTCGGACCGCAGATGTTGGCGACCCCTGGACGTCATCGGGTCTCGATGACCGCGTCGCGCCGCAGGTCGCGCAGATAGCGGCGGGCCATCATGTCCAACCGCTGCCGAGCAAGACGCTCGTGTATCGCCTCCCGACTCGGCAGCGCAGCGGTCGCTACGTTCCGGTCACACACCACGAGGATGCGGATTCCTTGATCCATCCGCAGCGGCTCGCTGGCTTGGCCGACTTCCAGCTTGCCGATCGCATCCCGGATGTACTGGGGGACATCGCCCAGCCGCACCGTGCCGAGGTCGCCCGGCTGACCGATTTCAAGGGATTGGCCGTAGCTGTCGAACGTATCGCATCCACGGATTTGCTCGCTGATCCGACGGGCATCTGCCATTCTCGCTTCCACAATCCGTTGCGGAGTTGATGGTCGCAGAGGGATCAGTATCTGCTTCAGATTGATGCGAGTATCGAGTGCGCTGGCTTCGCCCATCCGGCGCTGGTCACGCAAATGCAGAATATAATATCCGCCCGGGCTCGAGATGGGTTCGGAGACTTGCCCGGTACTCAAGCCAGCGAGTACCCGTTCCAGTTCAGCCGGTAACTCGCCTTCGCCAATCCAGCCGACATCGCCGCCCGATCGCGATGTCACGCCCTGGGAGAACTGCCGGGCGACGGCGGTGAACGGCGACCCGTTCCGCAGCTGGCCGACGAGTCGCAGCGCCAGTTGGTGAACGTCCTCAGATTGCTCGGGCCTGTCTATAGCAAGGAATATCTCCGACACGAGGCGCTGCTGGGTGCCGTGCCGCGATTGCAAGCGCGCGTAGACTTCCTCGACTTCTTCATCGCTGATGTCGATGCGGGGCAGGATGCGCCGGCGGATCACTTTTCCCCATGCAATTTCAGCCTCGATCCTTGCCATGAGTGTGATTTCGTCCAGTCCACGCGACCGCAGGAATTCAACCAAACCACCGCTGGGAAGATTGTTTTGCGCTTCCAGAATGCGCTCGGCTTCCTCGATTTCACTCTTTCCGATCGAGATGTTTAGCCGCCGAGCCTCCTGCATCTGCAGTTTCTCGTCTACGAGTGACTGGAGGACTTGTGGCTTCAGTCGACGGCGCGTCTGGCTGTTGTCCCGCAGGTTGGCCGACACCAGGTTGAAGCGGAGCCTGTTCTCCACATCGAGGGCTGAGATGATTTCCTCGTTCACGACAGCTTCGATGCCGACAACCTGGGCATTGGCGGGCGTCATCGGGGCGGAGAGAGACGCCACCAAAAACAAGGAACCTGCCAACTTTCTCAAGCCGAGACTCATCGAATTGCACTCAATACTTCAAGTTAACAAAACCGGAGAACGCGTTGCCGCGCCGAGAACACATACTCTACGTCAACTTGCACCGGAATGGCATGCCGGGCCGGCGAAGCCGTGGTCAGCCAAGGTGTCTCAGCTTCACGCGCAGTGAAAAGTCTGTAAAAGGTTGTACGTCCCGATCCTCGGTGAAACTGCGGTCGAGTTGTATTCGAAGTTCGATGCATTCATCCATGTAAGCCGCACCGACGCTCCAGGAAATCGTGTCGCCCTCGCCGGTCAGGTCTCGTCTCGTGCTGGCGGTAGCAGACCAATAGTCGGTTATTCGGACACGACCCGCCAATCGCACCTCTTCTCGACTGGTCAATTCATCCGAGGTCAACTCGCGGCTGAGAGCAACGTAGCCGACCTTGCCCCGAATCTCCGGTGGGCCGAACGCCAAGTCGAACTCGTTCCGGCGGATGGACAATCGGTCTCTGTCGAGACGAAAACGATGCGTGTAATCGACAAACCGATTGGGGGATACGTTCACCCGGCCGACATAGTCTGATCGACGGTCCTCGAGGCCGGTCTTGTCCGCAAAAGTCCCGTCTCCCCGCCAGCGGAACGACTGCCCGATCAGAGCTGTGGAATGACCGCCCCGCGCGCCGTAGGCGCTAACCTTGAGCCCGTAGTTGACTCGATGGCCACCTTCCCAGCGATCGAGCCCTGCAAACCTGTTGGTGCTGAAGAGGTTGGTATCGTCGAATTCGAAACTCTGTGAATCCTCGTTCGGGATTTCGTCTGAATTGCCGCCAAAGGGTGCCGCGATGACGGTGACCACCGGCTCGACGATCTGACTGATGTTTCCTTGCTTCCGAATGAAAGGATATCTCCAGTGGAGGGCCAATCTTGGTAGCAGTCGTCCCTTGAACCCGTCCATTGAATTGCCCGGGTTTGAGGGATCTGTGAGGTCATTGACGTGGTACAAATCGCTCCGCACAGACGCGAGAAGATTGTAGACTTGGCCGCTTGTCGACGTGTACGGCAATTGCCAGTTGAGTCCGAGAGATAGCCGGCGGCTATCGGTGCTGCCGCTCCGGTTCAATACAAGGGCGCTGGCGTCCATTCCCCAGAGTTGTCCGAAGGGACCCGGTTGGCCCACGAAGTTGTAGTTGAGCTCAGGCAGGATCAGCGGTGTCTCACCAGGTTTGTCCTCGCGGCGAAGACCTTGAAAGGCATAAACATTCGCAGACGCATGGGTCCTGCCTCGAAATCCTTCTACATATGCGTTGCTGGTGAGCGTGTCCTCTTTCGAGAAATCGTATCGACGCAAATAGGTGTCATCCGTTGACCGCTCCGCCGTGAACCCCCAACGCCAAGTGTCATCGATGCCGAACGCTCCGGCTGCTTCAATATGGCCGCGGGTTTTCTTCCTTCCGGTCCTCGCGTTGATCTCATTGCGCTCGTCGACATGGGTGACGCTGCCTTGGAGTTGCAATCGCCCCGTGCGGGTTCGTTCCCGGTACTCACCGGTCACGATAATGCCTTCCTTGCTCGTGAACAGGGGTGAGAACGTGGCGTCGCGGTGCGGCGTCAGGTTGAAGTAGTACGGCACCTGAAGCTTTGCTCCGAGTTCGCTGGAACGCCCATATGTGGGCACCAGAAAGCCGCTCTTGCGTTTGACCGTCGGGTCGGGATGAGAAATGAAGGGGGTGTACGCGACCGGAACGCCAAACACTTCCAGGAAGGCGTCCCGATAATCCATGCGTCGTGTACTCTGATCGTGCGTAACCCGGAGAGACTTGATCTGCCATAGAGGAGGGCGGTTCGGATGGTCTGGACACGACCGACATGCGGAGAACACGGCTTTCGACAAGTCGGTTCGGTTCCCGTTCGTACGGTTCGCCGACCTCGCGGCAAGTCGGGAGTCATCCGTCATCAGCACTCGGACTTCCGATACGAATCCGTTTCGCAGTCCGTCTGACAGCTCCGCATATTCCGCGAACAGCACTTCCCCGGACGGCTCCAGTATGGCGATGTTGCCGCGCGCGGCGACCAAGTCGCGCTGCTCGTCGTAGCTCACGGTATCGGCGCGAAGAATCCGCTTTCCCGACACGAGTTCGACGTTGCCGACGGCCGTCATGACGCCGGGTTCGTGATCGTAAGTGATGAAGTCTGCGCTCAGGAGTACCGGGCCTTCTCCGAGACCCTCGGTAACCTGAGCTGAAACCGGAGTGGCACAGGCAAGCGTAGCGGCGAGAATAGCCGTGGCGCAGCGCCTCATCATGCGCGTCTAGCCGTCCTCCAGGTGGAGTAGAGTCGTGAGTCCCAACAGGGCGCAGATTACGGCAGGAGCCCAAGCCGCGAGTATCACAGGGACAGCGCCAGACAGACCTATCGCGTAGACGACGTCCGATAGGAAATACAGAACAAAGCCTACGAACACGCCTCCCGCCACAAGAAGTCCCGCACCGCCACGGCGCGTCAGGCGAATGGAAAAGGTCGCGGCGATGAGAACCATGGCGCAGAGGAGCAATGGTCCTGCCAGTATCGAATGCCAATGCAGCCGATGCCGAAGAGCGGAGAACCCGGCCTTCTCCAGCGTTTCGATGAAACCGGGCAATGACCAGAACGACAGCGTCTCGGGCGGCGCGAAGCTGTCCTGTATTTGCTCCGGCGTGAGAGTGGTGGGGAGGCGGTAGTCTCCCTCACGCTTCACCGGTCCATCGGGCCTGGTGCGAAGCGCGTCCGAGAGCTGCCAGTAACCCTCCTCAAGCGTCGCGTTGCTGGCGTCGATGCGTCCGGTGAACCGGTCGGCCTCATCGTAGAGAAATACGATGACATCACTCAATTCAGCTCCATGCCGAGACACGCCCCTGGCATGGATCACGGACTGACCGGTTTCATCGGCCTGCCGCAGCCAAAGGCCTGACCGCGAGACCGCGAGCAAGCTGGACCGCCCTCGCAGGTGTTTGGATTCCAGGGACTCGTAAAGAGACGTCGTGGCCGAAGCCAGTGGATTGAACAGGGTCACTACGAACAATCCCGCCAGCAGGGCAATTGCGATCGTCGGAAACAGAAATTGCCAGACAGACAAACCTGCGGCGCGCGCGACGATGAGCTGATTCGTTCGCGTGAGACGAACAAATGCCAACATACCGCCGAACAGTGCGGCGAACGGCAGAATCTTTTGAACCATGAAGGGGGCTCGAAGGACGGCCATCTGAATGACGATCAGAAACGAGACGTTCTCTCGTCCCCAGGACCTTCGGAACAGCTCGGCAAGATCGATCAGGAACACCAAGCCGAGCAGGATGCCCATCATTGTTGCGATGCCGGAGATGAAATGGCGCCCAAGATACACCGAGAAGATCGGGGGTGGCCTCATCCGGCACCTTCCGGTATCGCCGGTTGATCGAGGCCCGAATGACGTCGGCGTCGAGCCGTCAGCAAGATCCAAATCGCGCCGGTGCTGGCCAGGAGGATATTCAAGTACAGCAGGGGCGTCAGTACCGGCGTCGTGGCGACGACGGGGACGAGGCTGATTCCGATAACCTGGACGGTCACCGCGCCCACAGCAGCGTAGAGGATTCGACGCCATTCATAGCGCCGATCGAATTGGCCCGAGAGGACCGCCGCAAGCGCCATCAGCACGAACGCGATGCTGTACAACGGTGTAACGAACCGTTTGTGTGCTTCCGCTCGAAGTTCGTCACGGTGGTGGTTTGCGGCTTCCGAGTTTCCTGGGAAGAGCAGTTCGTCGATGTATCGTTCACCGGGTTCGCGCCAACGCGCAGCGGGAGATTCCGCGATCAATGCCAAATCGAGCGCGTATCGATCAAAATAGAGCAGTGACAAATGGTTGCTATTTCGGTGCCGTTCTTGTCTGTTCCCGTTTTCCATGACGAACCGCGGGCCGGCAGGCGTCTGAACAAGAACGCCCCGCTCCGCCATCACGGTAACCGGCTTGTCAGGTTCTCGATTGTCATGAACCAGGATTCCGAGCAGTTCACCGCGACGCCGTTCCCGAACGTACACGGTGACACCTTTGATGATGTTGTTAAACGTGCCCTCGCGCATGAGCACGGTCGCGTAGTTGTGGCGAATCGTAAACTGCTGGTCCTTGAAGGTTCTAAATCCCAACGGCTGCAGATAGAGAGTCAACCCATAGGTTGCGACGGTGATGAGCAACGCCATGATGACGGCTGGAATGGCCAGCGCGAACTGACTCAGTCCTGCCGCTTTCATGACGATGATTTCACTGTCAAAGCTGAGTCGGTGGTAGGTGTACAGGACTCCACAAAGCAGCGCGACGGGCAATATGATGGCAAGAATGCCCGGCAACAGCAGAACGGTGAAGTAGAGGAAATGACTCGCAGAGAGCCCGCGATTTACGATCAGATCAACGAACCGCAGGCTCTGGGTCAGCCAGACAACGCCCACCAGCGCCACCGAGATAAATAGGATGGGCAGGGTGAGTTGGCGCAAGATATAGCGCGTCAGGCGGTTCATATATACACCATACCTGATGGAGACGGCCTCACCTATTTCCTTTGACGTGAGCGGGTATGCGCTTATGCCTCAAGCGTTTCAGGGTGATGCCAAGCATTCATCGCGTCTCCGGTCATCCGTCTGGTTTCCTTGCGTTGCCTCGTTCGTCGGTTGGGCGGAAGGGGTTCATTTCCAGCGTCGGCCAGCTAATATGCCCGCGCCCGCCGACTCAATGGTGTATCACTTCGACGATCGTCGTGGGAGCCGAAGAATGCGGACGCCGGTTCACCAGATCTCATCCCGAAGCGAGACGACTTTCATGCGCATCTCTTTTGCAAACATTTCGAGTTCACGCCGAGGCGCCCTCGTCGTAACGGCGACCGTTGATAGCGAGCTTTCGCGTACAGGAACGGCTGTCGACAAATCGATGGGCGGGGCAATCCAGAAAGCGATGGGATCGGGCAGGTTCTCCGGCAAGAAGGGGCAGGTCTTGGAATTCCCCGCGCCCGCCGGATTGAAAAGCAGTCGGGTGCTCGTCGTCGGTTTGGGCAAAGCGGCAGATGTCGCCGCCCTTACCATGGAGGCGGCGGGCGGCACCGTGGTGGGACGTCTTGCGATCAGCGGAGAAACCGAAGTTGCCGCGGCCATCGATCCGATCAAGGGCTCGAAGATAAGCGCGGCCGAGGCCGCCGCGCGTTTTGCCTATGGCGCGAACCTGGGTAGTTACAGATTTGACCGGTATCGCACCAAGCTTGAGGACGACAAGAAGCCGAGCCTCGGATCCGTCGTGGTCATGTCTCGCGACGCTGCCGGCGCGAAGAAGGCCTATATGCCCTTGGATCGAATTGCGTCGGGCGTATACGTGACGCGCGATCTGGTGAGCGAGCCGGCGAACGTCAAGTATGCGGAGACCATCGCCGCCGACGCGCGCGGACTGCGGAAGCTTGGGGTGAAAGTGGAAGTGCTCGGTGAGCGCCGCATGCAACAGATGGGCATGGGGGCCCTCCTGGGTGTCAATCAAGGCAGCGAACGCGAAGCGAAGCTGCTGGTCATGCAATGGAACGGAGCGCCACAACGGGCCGGACAGCGCCCCGTTGCTTTCATCGGCAAAGGCGTGACCTTCGATACCGGGGGTATCTCCATCAAGCCGTCCGGGGGCATGGAGGACATGAAGTGGGACATGGCGGGTGCCGGCGCCGTGATTGGCGTGATGCATGCTCTCGCCGCGAGAAAGGCGCGGGCGAACGTCGTCGGCGTCTGCGGTTTGGTTGAGAACATGCCGTCGGGTACGGCACAGCGGCCGGGCGACGTCGTGAAATCGATGTCGGGTCAAACCGTCGAGGTGATCAACACCGACGCCGAGGGGCGTCTGGTTCTGGCGGATGCGCTCTGGTACACCCAAAAGAGATTCCGGCCGCAGGCGATGATCGATCTTGCGACTCTGACCGGGGCCATTATCGTTTCGTTGGGGCACGTTCACGCCGGGCTGTTCTCCGATAACGACGAATTGGCAAACACGCTGACCGAGGCTGGCAAGGCGGAAGGCGAGACGGTGTGGCGCCTTCCCATCGGCGACCAGTATGACAAGGACATCAACTCGGATATCGCCGACATGAAGAACGTCGGTGCGGGACGGGCCGCCGGCAGCATTACCGCGGCACAGTTTCTCAAGCGGTTCGCCAACAATGTCCCCTGGGCCCATCTGGACATTGCCGGAATGGCGTGGTCCAACAAGGCAAGGCCGACCGTGCCGAAAGGCGGCACGGGTTTCGGCGTTCGTCTGCTCGACCGGTGGGTCGCCGACAACCACGAGGTTGCGTGACGGGCGTAATTACGCGGCTTGCATGACGGCGATCAGCTTCTACCATCTCGAGCGAACGTCGCTGGACCGGGCGCTGCCAAGGCTCCTTGAGAAGGTATTGGAGCGCGGACATCGGGCCGTGGTGATCGCCGGCTCCGAAGAGCGGGTGGAAGCACTCAATACGGCGCTTTGGACTTATGAGCAGCAGTCGTTCCTGCCCCACGGCTCGGCTGCGGATGGGCATGCTGATCGCCAGCCCGTTTACCTAACCGCCGAAGACGAGAATCCCAACGGATCGGACGTGCTGGTGCTCGTGGACGGCGTCGCCTCGGCGAACCTGGAGACGTTCGCCAGGGTTCTCGACATGTTCGACGGCCATGATTCCGAAGCGGTGGAAGCCGCGCGGGCCCGCTGGCGCGATCTCAAGGATGCTGGCCACGAGTTGACATATTGGCAGCAAACGGCGCAGGGCGGCTGGGAACAGAAAGGGTGACGAGCAAGTCTGCCGGCGGGTGTTCACCCTCTGGTGTTCGTTCTGCAGCATCGATCGTCGAATGGGCCGGTCTGACGGGGGGACCGGCGAATGTGGTTGCGGCTCTGCCGCGCTCTAGCTATAAGGCGCGCCATTCCCGGTTTCGAGAGGACGAGCGTTCATGGCGCTGGAGCGAACACTGTCCATCATCACGCCCGACGCGACCCGGCGGAACCTGACGGGTCGCATCAACGCCAAGTTTGAGGAGGCCGGACTACGCATCGTCGCGCAGAAGCGGGTCCGGCTCACGCGCGAGCGCGCCGAGGGTTTTTACGCCGTTCACCGGGAACGTCCCTTCTTCGACTCGCTGTGTACATTCATGACGTCGGGACCGGTCGTGGTCCAGGTATTGGAAGGCGACGATGCAATCCGGCGCAACCGGGACATCATGGGCGCAACAAACCCCGAAGAGGCGGTACCCGGCACGATCCGAGCGGAATTCGCCGAGTCGATTGAAGCCAACAGCGTGCATGGTTCCGACTCGCCCGACACGGCGATGGACGAGGTCGCCTATTTCTTCAGTGAAGAGGAAATCGTCGGTTAGCTTGCGATCGAAGGATTGGTCAACACGTCGGTGGTGCCGTCCGCTTCTTCGATCTGGACAATCTCGTCGACGACGCGAACTCGGCCCTCCGCGATCCATCGAACCGCCTGGGGTAAGCACTTGTGCTCGCTCTCGAGGACGCGCGCGGCGAGGTCCTCGGGCGTATCGGTCGGAAGTACCGGCACAACGGACTGGATGATGATGGGTCCTGCGTCCAAGGCGGCGCGAATAAAATGGACGGTACATCCGCTGAACCTGACCCCTGACCGGATCGCCCGCTCGTGGGTTTTCAAACCCGTGAACGCGGGCAAAAGGGAAGGATGGATGTTGATGGCGCGATTATGCCAGGTATCAACGAACGTCCCGGTCAGAATTCGCATGAAGCCGGCATTGCACACCAGTTCGACACCGGCGCGTTGGAGGGAACTCGTGAGAGCTGCCTCGAACGCGGATCGGTCCATGAACGCACGATGCTCGATGATCTTTGTCGGGATTCGCGCATCTTGTGCACGCTCCAGACCCTTGGCGTCGGGCTCGTTGGAAATCACCATCGCGATCTCTGCGGGGTACGTCGGTTCCGCGCAGGCGTCGATCAGTGCCTGGAGGTTGGTACCGCGCCCCGAAATCAGTACGCCGATTCGTAGGGTCAAAGCTTGATGTCTCCGTCGACCGCAACGCTCGGGCCTTCTTCCGCCTTGTCCACGATTGAGCCAATTCGAAAGACCGTTTCGCCCTGATCTTCAAAGAAGTGGATGGCTTCTCTCTCTTGCCGAGCGGCAACGACAACGGTCATCCCCACGCCCATGTTGAATGTCTGCAGGGCGTCGGACAGCGGAACGTTCCCTTCGTTCACCAGCCATCCGAACACTGAGGGCACGGGCCAAGATGTAGCATCGATTTCGGCGCGAACGCCTTCAGGCAACACGCGGGCGAGATTGTCGGCTAGTCCGCCTCCCGTGATGTGCGCCAGGGCATGGACGAGATTTAACCGAACCGCGGCAAGGCAGGACCTGACATATAGTCGCGTGGGTTCGAGGAGTGCATGCCCAAGGGACTGTCCGGGATCGAAGGGCGCCGGATCCGCGTAGCTCAGCGACACTTGGGCAACGATCGACCTTACGAGGGAGAATCCATTCGAATGAAGCCCGTTCGAGGCGAGTCCAAGGACGACATCGCCGGGCCGTACACGTTGGCCGGTGATTTGCGCACCGCGCTCCACCGCGCCCACCGCAAATCCCGCCAAGTCATACTCGGACTTCGTGTAGAGGCCGGGCAGTTCGGCTGTTTCCCCTCCGATGAGCGCGCAACCGGCCTCGACGCAGGCGTCTACGATGCCATTGACGACCGCTTCCCCTGCGACCGGATCAAGTTTTCCCGTTGCCAAGTAGTCCAGAAAGAAGAGCGGTTCGGCACCTTGAACGACAAGGTCGTTCACGCACATGGCGACCAGATCTATCCCGACCGTGTGATGTTGATTGACGTCGCGCGCTATCAGCAGTTTCGTGCCGACACCGTCCGTAGCGGCAACAAGGATCGGATCTTCGTAGCCGGCGTCCTTGAGGTCGAAGAACGCGCCGAATCCGCCGATCTCAACGTCGCCGCCGGGTCTTCGTGTGGCTGCGGCGAGGGGTGCGATCCTGCGAATAAACTGGTTGCCGGCATCGATATCGACGCCGGCCTCGCGATAGGTACTCTTGGAAAGGGTCGGGTTCCGGGGGGCCTTGTTGATGGTGATTCCGATCCCAAGTATGCTGCTACGGCGTCCGCCGAACATACTCAATCTAGGCTCGTTTGCAATGATCCTCGCCGTGGGCAACGGGGCATTTCGAATTGCCCTTGTCTGTATGTTCCCGTATGCGGCCGTTTTCGCCGGAGATTCGGTGGCCGGCGCACAGTCCTCGGACTCCTTTTCCGTTTCGGATGTCGGTGTCGATGCGGTCGCGGAGACGGCCACCGAAGCTCGCGAGATCGCTGTTGCATCAGGGCAACGAGAGGCTTTGGATCGTTTGATTCGCCGTCTTACCTTGCGCGAGAACCGTCTGCAGATACCCGAGCTTGCGGATGCCGCAATTGCCCCACTGGTTCGAGGAATCGAGATCGAAGAGGAAAAAACCTCTTCGAAGCGTTACTTGGCTAGCCTGACGGTCAGCTTCAAGAAGAATGAGGTCAGG
The DNA here is from genome assembly GCA_021296255.1 of Alphaproteobacteria bacterium. GTDB lineage: Bacteria > Pseudomonadota > Alphaproteobacteria > UBA2966 > UBA2966 > UBA2966. The sequence goes on from JAGWAU010000018.1 coordinate 39,941, forward strand.
ACGTTGCTTCGGGGAAACGGCATTCCTTTCAGTGAAACGCCCAGCAAACCGCTGCTTGTGCTGCCGGTTTATGAGGCGGCCGGCGCTCGCAACCTGTGGGACGATTCGAATCCCTGGTGGGTAGCTTGGCAGGCGCGGTCGGAACGGGATTCATTGGTGCCGCTCGTCATTCCGGTCGGCGATCTGACCGATATCGCGACCATCGGCGCGCAGCAAGCTCTCTCCGGCGACGACCAGCCGCTGGCGGTGATCGCCAGGAGATATGGGGCCGCGGACGTGCTGGTTGCCCATGCCATCCTGCGCCACGATCTCGCCGCCGGAATTCCGCGCCTTTCCGTCACGTTGCATCGACACGGATCGGAGAGCAATTCAATCGTCGTCGAGAGCTTTAGCGGCGTGTCCCGGACGATGGTTGACGGGCTCCTGGAACGGGCTGCCGAGGAGGTCGCGTCGCAAATCGAGGAGAATTGGAAACGCCTGACGCTGTTGCGCTTCGAGGACGAGGGAATGCTCAGTGCACGAGTGCCGCTCTCGGGCCTCGTTGACTGGGTAGAGGTTCGATCTCGTCTGTCCCGGGCACCCGAGGTCAGCAGAGTGGAGATACTCCAGGTAAATCGAGAGGCGGCGCAGGTCGCGCTGCACTATTTCGGATCGCCACAGCAGTTGGCCGTAACCCTCGCACAACGCGATCTCGACTTGGTTGGGGAAGAAGGATCCTGGTCCGTGCGCTTGCGCGAGAAGCGAGGCGCCTCGGCCGGCGGAAATCGGGCCGCAGACGAGTGAACCTTCCCAACGCTCTGTCCCTGGGACGTCTCCTCGCCGTTCCCATCGTTGTCTGGCTTCTCTTGCAGGAAGCGTACGTCGGCGCGTTTCTGATATTCGTGCTTGCCGGGGTGTCCGATGCGATTGACGGGTACCTCGCCAAGCAATTCGGGATGGATACCGAAATCGGCAGGTTTCTGGATCCGATCGCCGACAAGACACTCCTCGTATCGGTATACATCACGCTCGGACACCAAGAGATTTTGCCGGTCTGGCTGGTGATTCTCGTGGTGTCTCGCGATCTCCTGATCGTCGGCGGGGCATTGCTCGCATACACCATGTCCCAACCCATGCGGCCGACGCCGTTGTTCATCAGCAAGATAAATACGGTTCTGCAGATTTCTCTGGCGGCGACGGCACTGGGGGATATTGCCTTTCAAGTGGGATTGACGGGACTCGTCACGCTGCTGGTGTTCGCTGTTGCGGCGAGTACTACGCTGTCGGGCGCTCGGTACCTGGGCAACTGGATACGAGACAGCAGCATGGAACAACCCCGATGACCCGGCGTGATCGGGTTCTCCTCTGGGTTTTGGGAATCGTCGTGTCGGTACTCGTGCTGTTTTTTCTGCGGACCATTCTGTTGCCGTTTGTCGTCGGATTCGCGGTTGCCTATCTGCTCGATCCAGCCGCGGACCGCTTGGAAGCGGCCGGTCTCTCGCGGACACTCGCGACCACGACGATCACCGCTGGCTTTTTTGCGCTCGTCGTTTTATCGATTCTCATTCTTTTCCCGCTGCTCGAAACCCAGACCACAGGCTTCTTGACGCGGGTTCCCGAATATGCGGAGCGGATTCGCGGGGCCGCCCTTCTTATCGTGGAGGGTCGGATTCCCGGGTTCGACGCCGAGGACCTCGAAGGGATGCGTAGCGTGGCGGCAGGGTTCGCAGCGCAGTCGGTCGCTTGGCTCGCGGACGCGTTGACGAGTATCTGGCGAGGAGGGGTCGCTCTATTCAACTTCCTCTCATTGACGTTCGTCACGCCGGTTGTGGCCTTTTATTTGATCCGTGATTGGGATCGCATCGTAGCCAAGGTTGACGCTCTCCTGCCGAGGCGTAACGCGGAAGCGATCCGTGAGCAGATGCGCCTCGTTGACGAGGCGCTTTCGGGCTTCATTCGCGGTCAGGGCTCGGTTGCCCTCATCCTGGGCGTGATCTTCGCCGTCGGATGGTCGCTGGCCGGACTGGAGTTCGGCTTGCTCATCGGCCTTGGTGCCGGGTTGCTCGCGTTCATTCCGTACGTCGGTGCCATAATCGGTTTCGGAACCGCATTCATCGTGGCCCTGGTGCAGTTCGGATTCGATCCGTTGTCCCTCGGCCTCGTCGTACTGGTGTTCGTGATCGGACAGACTTTGGACGGGCTGTACTTGACGCCCAATCTTGTCGGCGGACGGGTCGGGCTTCATCCGGTTTGGGTGATGTTCGCGCTCATGGCGGGTGGCGCCCTGTTCGGATTCGTCGGCATCTTTCTGGCTGTGCCCGCGGCTGCGGTAATTGCGGTCCTCGTCCGCTTCTCGATCGAGCGTTATCGCCGGAGCGCCTATTTCCTCGAAGAGGGACGGGGCGAATCGTGAATCACGCTCAGAGCCAGCTCGCCTTGGATTTCGGCCTGCGACAGGCCCTCGGCCGGGATGATTTCCTCGTCACCCCGTGCAATGGGGAAGTTGTGGCGTGGCTCGACCGCTGGCCCCACTGGCCTGGCCGCGGGCTCATCGTTCACGGTCCCGCCGGGTGCGGAAAGACGCACCTGGCGCACGTCTTTCAAGCACGTTCCGGTGCTCAAATCGTGCATGCATCCGATGTTACGGGGTCGGGCACACGTACGCGGTTCGCCGATCTGGTCGTCGAGGACGTCGATTCGGGCGTCGACTCGCGGGCCCTTCTTCATATCTACAATACGGCGGTCGAGCGGGGCGGCAGTCTGTTGATGACCAGCCGGAATCCACCCCGATCCTGGGAGGTGGGTCTACCCGATCTTCGTTCCCGAATTAATGCGGTGGGATCGGTCGCGGTCGGGCTGCCGGACGACGCGCTGCTTGCGGCGGTATTGGTCAAACTGCTTTCGGATCGGCAACTCCGGGTCAGGCACGAGGTCGTGACTTATTTGGTGCGACACATGGAGCGCTCGTTCCGCGCGGCGCGCGACATCGTCACGGCGCTCGATGAAGGTTCGCTTGCGGATCGACGGGAAATAACGATTCCGCTCGCGCGGCGGATATTGGCTCATCATCAAGACATGGAAGGGGGCTAGGCATGGACCTAGGTATTTCGGGAAAGAAGGCCATTGTTTGCGCTTCGAGCCGGGGACTCGGCAGGGCTTGCGCGTTTTCCCTGGCCCGCGAGGGCGTGGACGTGACCATAACCGGACGTACGTCGGACGCTCTCGAGGCTACGGCTGAAGAAATCCGCAAGGCGACGGGTGTCACCGTTACCGCCGTGGTCGGCGACATTTCTACTGTAGAGGGGCGTGATGGTGCGCTCACGGCTTGCCCGGACCCCGATATTCTCGTCAACAATGCCGGGGGGCCGCCGCCCGGGAACTTCCGCGATTTCAGGCGCGAAGATTGGATCAAGGCGCTGGATGCGAACATGCTGACCGCGATCGAGCTGATCAAGGCGACGGTCGACGGCATGATCGAGCGGCGGTGGGGCCGCATCGTCAACATCACGTCCGGTTCCGTGAAAGCGCCTATCGACATTCTGGTGCTGTCGAATGGCGCGAGAACGGGCCTCACGGGTGCGGCCGGCACTATTGCTCGTGAAGTCGCCAAACACAATGTGACGATCAATAATCTGCTTCCCGGAGAGATCTTGACCGATCGTCTTCGCACCACGACCGAGGCCGTCGCCAAGCGAGAGGGGGTGACTCCGGAGGAGGCCGCGGACCGTCGAATTGCGCGAATTCCGGTTGGCCGATTCGGCAAGCCTGAGGAATTCGGAGAAGCCTGCGCGTTCCTGTGCAGCGATCAAGCAGGCTACATCACCGCCCAGAGCATTCTGCTGGATGGCGGGCTGAACCCCGCGCTGTTCTGACGGCAATATCAGGTCAGTCTGAGATCCTGGGACCAGGCTTCATATCGCTCAAGCTTGCGTGTGATCTCGGTATAGGCAGCCATATGAACAAGCTCTGAAATCTCCCCGGTGTCGCTGGGTTCAATCTGAATCAGACCATCGCGTGCATAAGGATAACGATTGGCATCGCTCGGTCGATCGACCACGGACGTATTCACCGCCACGACTGTCCCCGACAACGGAGCAATTAAGTCGAAAGGCTTGCGATAGGCGTCGAGCCAGCCGAACGGCGATCCTCGGACAATGCGGTTACCCGGCGTCGGCAATTCCACGAACAGCATTTCGCCGAGGTCCCGCTGTGCGAAGTCAGTCAGTCCGATCGTGGCTCGCCCACCGGGCTCCGTCCCCACCCATAGATGATCTTCGCTGTAGCGCAGTCCGTAAGGAGACAGGGTGTTCACCCTGGCGCCGTCCCGAACCCGCCGTTCACGGAAGGGGTAGGCGATGATGCCGGCGTCGTAGTGCGCGTCGCGCACTCCGAGGGCATGGGGGCTCGCAACGAAGCCCAGCCCCAGGCTCGAGGCGCCGCCCAGCAGATCAGGAGACAACGGACCGCTCGTAACTTGTCCGATCCGTTCGCCGTCCTTGAAGATGGGGTATCCGTGGCGGATCGTGCGACAGCCGTCCGCTTCAAGTCCCACCAATTTCCGTGGTGTTCCCTGTTCGGCGATGGCGGCCAGCGCATCGCGGCCAATGAAATCCTTGTAAAGCTTCACCACCCATCCAAGGCCGACCTCGTACGGGTAGGTCCGGTCATCCATATCATTGCCGTTGAGCAGGTAGCCGGCTTCGGTGCGCGCACTTTCGCGAGCGGCCACTCCGTGCGGCACGATCCCCAACGGACGCCCGGCGCGTATCAGTGCCTCCCACACGCAAGGGGCCAAGTCTCGGGAAACGCAGATCTCGTACCCTCTTTCGCCGGTATACCCGATGCGGCTGACAATGCAGCGAACCTCCAATTCGCGGGTCATGACGGAGGCCTCCGCAAGCCGATAGTAAGCCATCTCCGAAAGGTCGGCCTCGGTGATCTTTTGCAGAACCTCACTTGAGTACGGACCCTGGAGGGCGATGAGGGCCAGATCCGTCGACAGATTCCGCACGTGCACGTCGAGGCCTTCGGCGTGCTTCAGGACCCAACGATAATCTTCGTCGGTCTTGGTGACGTTGACGACCCAGATGAACCGGTCTTCCGCCAGTCGAAGGCAAACCAGATCGTCGATGACGTGACCGTTTTCGTTACACATGACGGTATAAAGGGCTTGGTTGACGTCCAAGCGGGCGGCATCGTTGGTGATCAACCTGTCCACAAGCGTCAACGCGTCCCTGCCGGTAAATTCGAGCTCTCCCATGTGGGAAACGTCACAGAGGCTGACCCGTTCCCGTATGGCCCGATGTTCCTCGGTATGGCCGACATATTCGACAGGGCGGGCGAAGCCTTTGAGATTGACGATGCGTGCCGCCGATGCCATGTGGATATCGAACAACGGTGTTTTTTTCATGGCTTCCTGCCCGGCGTTTCAATCGGTGGGGGGACACGCGGAAGATTCGTCGGCGACATTTTTCGGAAACCAGCGCACGTCGTTTTCACTACCGTAGGGTACGACATACGAAGGCCTGCGACGTTGAGCCGCCACCCAGTGGTAGAATACGGGAATCTTTAAGGTCCGCCGAGCGACATCGACCGGAAATCGTGTCAACGGCTTCTTGGCCTGCGAAGTCCGGGCCGACCACTCCGTGTTCGCGGCGACGCAATATTGGGGGATTGGCTAGGCCGAAGCCGGCAAGCCGCCCAAATCGTTGGAGTCGACGATCTTCCAGAACGTGTCCTTGTGGCTGATCTTTCCACCCTTGAAGTCGTACAGGTCGCAGCCTCGGTAATTGAATACTTCTCCGTTCGCGCTTTGTCCGGTGACGGTCCATACGGCGACCGCCCGGTTCTCCGTCACGTACTTGTAGTCGTGCTCCCATTTCATATCGGGCACCACTTCGAATCTCTTGGCCAGGAATTCGCGTATGTTGTCGCGTCCCTGGATGCGATAACCCCAAGGATCGGGCCCGCGCGCCGTCGCGAATATTCCGTCCTCCGCGAAATAGGATGCAATACGATCCGGATCGCGACTGTCGAACGCCGCGTTGATCTCTTCGATCAGTTCGATCGTCACTTTTCCGTCACCCGACATCGCACTCTCCCATTTCATCCTGAACGAGACGGCGCGGGAGATCTGGCCCGCGCCCGTGGTGGATGTTCGGGTGGTATACTATTTGCTCCTCGGTTCGTTCAACACGGTGCGACGCGGCGCCTGCGCGCTTGTCGGGTCAAGCGGGTGCAAAGCGCGCACGATCACTGCTGCGTGCCGTGGTCGGATCGGTGCAGGTTAGAAACCGGAGTTCACGGGAAGACCTGCGAAGTGACGCGCTATCTCGTCACTGGTGGATCAGTCCTCGATGCGACCGGTTCCAAGCCAAAGAAGAAGACGGCCTTGTTCATCGACGATGGCCGCATCTCCCGCGAACCCGTCGGATGGCCAAGATGCGGCAGACGCCTACGTACATGCAGGTGATGATTTGGGATCAAACTCCGTTACCGGAAGTGCCTGGGCCGCTTTCGGGTCCGTCATTCAAGGACCCGTGACGATTTGCTAGTATGGAATGCACCTGCTTGCCTGCGCCGCTTGTCCGCCAGACTGGTTGTGGGAGATCGGAAGGGGCCGCCGCGTGACGACCGCTGAAACGCAACTTCATGAGACGACGGATTCCGAAGCGTCTGCGGACGAGACACACCTCGATGAGAAACTAGCCGGATCGAGCGAGCGTTTCATCAATCGGGAGTTGTCCTGGTTGGCCTTCAACGAGCGGGTTCTCGGAGAGGCCGAGAACAATTCCCACCCGCTGCTGGAGCGGCTCCGGTTCTTGTCAATCTCCGCAGTCAATCTGGACGAGTTCTATACGGTTCGTGTGGCAGGCATACGCGGGCAGATCGCAGCGGGCGTTCGCGAGCTCAGTCAGGACGGGCTGTCTCCGGAAGAACAATTGGTTGAGATCAACACCCGGGCCAACAGGCTGATGGCCGACCAAGCGCGCGTCTGGTCGACGCTCGTGTACCAGCTCCGCGGGAAGGGCATCGCCGTTCTCGAGCCCGCCGATCTGACGGACGATGACAGGGAGTTCATCAGCCAGCTCTTTCTCGAGCGGATATTTCCCGTTCTGACGCCGATCGCGGTCGATCCGGCTCACCCCTTTCCGTTCCTTCAGAACCGCGGGTTTGCGATGGTGCTCCAGCTATCCCGCCGGACCGACGGTCACACGCTGCAAGCCCTCATCCCGCTGTCGCATCAGGTCGAAAGATTCTTGCGGTTACCGGGAGACGTCACCCGGTTCCTTTCGCTCGAAAACATCGTGCGGATGTTTGTCGATGAACTGTTTCCCGACTACGACGTCCTGGGAGAGGGGCTCGTACGGGTACTTCGCGATTCAGACATACAGATCGAGGACGAGTCGGAGGATCTGGTCCGATTTTACGAGTCCGCGATCAAGCGTCGCCGTCGAGGCAGCGTGACGTTGTTGCTCGTCGACTCGGGAATGCCAGACGATCTGCGTCGCTTTGTCGCGACGGAGATCGGAGCACCGGATGATGCGGTGACGGTGGTGGACGGAATCCTCGGCTTGGGAGACACGAGCGAGCTTATTTTGAGGCAGCGCAGCGAACTGTTGTTCACGCCATACAGTCCGCGGTACCCGGAACGCGTCAGGGAAGCCGGAGGAAATCTGTACGCCGCAATTCAAGAAAAGGCTTTCGTGGTTCATCATCCTTACGAGAGCTTCGACGTCGTCGTGCAGTTCATCGACCAGGCGGCCGCGGACCCCGACGTTATCGCGATCAAGCAGACCCTCTATCGGACGAGCGACGACTCGCCGATCGTCTCCGCGCTGATCGATGCGGCCGAATCCGGAAAGTCGGTGACGGCCTTGGTGGAACTCAAGGCGAGGTTCGACGAAGAAGCGAACCTTCGGTGGGCGCGAAACCTCGAGCGCGCCGGCGTCCAGGTCGTCTACGGATTCGTCTCGCTGAAGACGCACGCCAAGGTCTCGCTCGTCGTTCGGCGAGAGAAAAACGGTCTCAAGACTTACGTGCATTTGGGAACCGGGAATTACCACCCGGTGACCGCGAAGGTGTACACGGACCTCTCGTTCTTCACATCCGATCCGGTTATCGGCCGCGATGCCGCGGATATCTTCAACTACATGACGGGTACGGCGCCGCCCCGTCATCTGGACAAGCTCGTGAATTCGCCCCAGAACTTGCGGGACACTCTGATCGACATGGTGGATCAAGAGATCGCGCATGCTCGAGCAGGACGCCCGGCCGAGATCTGGGCGAAGATGAACGCCTTGGTGGATGGAAAGATCATCGATGCTCTGTATCGGGCGAGTCAGGCCGGCGTGCAGATCGACCTCGTCGTGCGAGGGGTCTGTTGTTTGCGTCCCGGTGTCGCCGGCCTTTCGGACAATATTCGTGTGAAAAGCGTTATCGGCCGCTTTCTGGAGCACTCCCGGATCGTATGCTTCGGCGCGGGGCACGGCCTGCCGTCGCCCGGTGCCGAGGTCTTCATTTCGTCTGCCGACTGGATGCCAAGGAATTTTGACTGGCGGGTCGAGCTATTGACGCCCCTGGAGAACCCGACGGTTCATGAGCAGGTCCTCGATCAGATCATGATGGCGAACCTGAAAGACAAGGCCCAGAGTTGGGTGCTCGAGGCCGACGGAACGTACGTGAGATCGGAACTGGACGACGAGGCATTTTCAGCGCATACGTACTTCATGACCAATCCCAGTCTTTCCGGACGCGGCAAGGCGTTAGAAAAGTCTGCCCCCAGTCCACATCTTGTCCTCGACAACGATTGACCCGGCTCCCGACGCCCACGTTCGGGAATTGCCGTCTGGAATTGCCGACGCCTGGCGGCGACAGGCCGTCATCGACATCGGGTCGAACTCGGTTCGGCTGGTCGTCTTTGAAGGTCTGGTGCGAGCCCCGCTTCCCATCTTCAACGAGCGTGTCTTGTGCGGCATCGGCAGAGACCTTGCGGATACCGGTGCGTTGCACGAGGGCGGTGTTGACTTGGCCCTCTCCACGATTGAGCGGTTCGTCGCAATATCACGCGAGATCGGCGCGGGCTTTCCCGAAGCGGTTGCGACCGCGGCGGTGAGGGAGGCGGCGAACGGGCGGGAATTTGTTGCCCGCGTGCGCGAAACGTGCGGTTTGGAGGTACGCGTTCTGTCCGGGGTTGATGAAGCGCGCCTGTCGGCATTGGGGGCCATGTCGGCAATCCCCGATGCCGACGGGGTCATGGGTGATCTGGGAGGCGGCAGCCTGGAACTGGTCGTGCTGAATTCTGGCGAGATAGGGGACAGCGTGACGCTGCCGCTGGGGGCGCTGCGGTTGATGGGTCTCACGCCCGAAGAACGCATCGCCGTGATCGACCAAGCCCTCGACGAAGTAGCTTGGCTTAACAAACTGAAAAAAAGGAATTTTTACGGAGTAGGCGGTGCTTGGCGCTCACTGGCGCGCATTCACATGGCGCAGCGTGAGTATCCGTTGCGAATCGTTCACCAGTACCAGATCACTCGGGGGGAAGCGAACACCCTGGCGGGGGTGATTTCCGGCTTGAGCCTCGACTCTCTGGCCAGAATCGAAGGCGTGAACAGACGCCGGCTGGAGTCGCTTCCCGGTGCCGCCGCCGTCCTCTCCAGAACCTTGCGCCGCTTACGACCGGGGCGGGTCATGTTCCTGGCTGGCGGACTTCGTGAGGGTTTGCTGCAGCAATATCTGTCGGAAGAGGTTCGAGGCGAAGATCCATTGATCAGTCAGTGCAGGGCGTTCGCGGTTCGCGCCTCACGATTCGGGGATACGGGAGACGAGCTGGCAGACTGGATGGCTCCCTTGTTCGATGAAGAAAGCCCGGAAGATGGCCGGTTGCGCCTGGCGGCCTGCCTGCTGTCCGACGTCGCCTGGCGCGCGCACCCCAGTTACCGCGCGGCGCGGGCATTTGAAGAGGTGTTTCAAGCGCCCGTTGTCGGGATAGACCACGCCGGACGCGCATTCGTCGCGCTCGCCATTCACGCGCGATACAACGGCACGGGCGACGCACCGGTTACGGAACCCGCGCGGACTCTTGTCGAACAAGCGATTGTTGAGCAGGCGAAGCTCGTCGGTGTCTCGCTCCGTCTGGGGCTCACGCTTTCCGGCGGCGCTCCCGGCGTTTTGGCGCGAACGAGACTGGAAAGGAGTGCCGGCGAAGTGACGCTTCATATGCGCCGCAAGGATTCGCATCTCAACAGCGAACTTGTCGAGAGAAGGTTGGCTTCCGTCGCGCGGTGCCTGGACCTGGCTCCACGGTGCCGGATTAGAGGTCGTTAGCAGGCTGTTGCAGCGAACGGTTGCGTCGGAGCCTTCTTTATGCCGAGCTGCCGTCCGGGTCCGTGCTGATCAACCGGACACCGTTCGAATCGGCCGTCAAGGCCACCTCGCCTCGTTTCAGTCGTAGCGCGTCTTTTCCGAAGATCTCGTGACGCCAACCCGTTAGAGGCGGGATCTCGCGCTCGCCGCCCGCTGCAATGCGCTCGAGATCGTCGACCGTCGCGACCAGTTTCTGTGCCACGCCGTGTTCTTCGCACTTCGCCTTGAGAAGCACCTTGAGAAGGTCGACGATCGGACCCTTGCTCTTGTTGGGGCGAGACCGGGCTTGCGGTCTCGGGAGTGCTTCTTCCGGCATCGACATGACGTCCGACACGATACGCAGGATTGCCTGACCATTCGCTTGTGTTGCCGCACCTCTCGGGAAATTGCGCAAGCGCTGGAGGTCCGCAGTGTTCTTTGGAGGATGCGCGGCGATTTCCGTGAGAGCCTGGTCGCGAAGTATTCGATTGCGTGGAATGTTTCGTGATTGCGCTTCGCGTTCACGCCAAGCCGCGATTTCCCGCAGCATGGCCATGTGGCGCGGCTTGGCGCTGCGACTTCTAAGTCGCCGCCAAGCCTCCTCCGGCAGATTGACGTAGGTGTTCGGGTTGATGAGCACTGCAAGTTCTTCGGCGAGCCATTGTTCGCGGCCCGACTCCCGCACCCGCCGCTCGAGTTCAGTGTAAACGTCGCGGAGGTGAACCACGTCGTCGAGGGCATATTGAATTTGTCGCTTGGTCAAAGGGCGGCGGGACCAGTTGGAGAGTCGGGATGACTTGTCGATGGTGTGGCCGAGCAGTCGCTGGACGAGGGTGTCATATCCCACGGCGTCGCCGAAACCGCAGACCATCGCGGCAAGCTGGGTGTCGAAAAGGGGCGCCGGCATGGCTTCCCCAAGTTGGTAGAAGATCTCGAGGTCTTGGCGTGCGGCATGGAACACCTTGAGCACGTTCTCGTCCGTCAGAATCTCAAGAAAGGGTTTCAGCTCGAGATCTCGGCTGAGCGGATCGATCGCGATCGCTTCGTCCTCGCTGGCCACCTGTATGAGACAGATCTGGGGCCAGTAGGTGTTGTCTCGTATGAACTCGGTATCGACTGTGATGTAGTCGACGCCCCGAAGCCGTTGACAAGCGGATACCAAATCGGAGGTGCGGGTGACTACGTTCATGACCAAATCAATGTCCTTTGACATACCGGTATCGGAAGCATAGAGAGATTTACGCGTCTGCGCCCGCACACACCAATATCTGCCGCAGCCTTGACAGGTCTGGTTGTCCATGCGCTTTTGCGCCGCGCCAACCGATTCCTGCGGTTTTCCCGCACGTCGGGGTCACATGGGCCGTACCGTGATGTGATCCTGTCCCAATGCGCTCATTGGACGGCCTGAAGAATTTGAATGCACAGATACCGGACACATACCTGTGGAGAACTTCGGGAGTCCGACGTCGGAACGACGACGAGAGTTTCCGGCTGGGTTCATCGAAAACGAGATCATGGGAACCTGCTGTTCATCGATTTGCGGGACCACTACGGGATTACCCAGTGCGTCGTGGAGACCGGTGAGAAAGCGTTTGACGCCGCGGACGGAGTCCGACCGGAAAGCGTTCTGACGGTCACTGGCCCCGTCGTCGCCCGCAGTGCCGACACCGTCAATCCTAGGTTGCCGACGGGACATGTCGAGGTGCGTGTCGAGTCTCTGGAAATACAGTCAGCGGCCGAGGAGCTACCTCTGCAGGTGTTCGGCGAGCAGGAATATCCGGAGGAAACCCGGCTCCGTTATCGCTTTCTGGATCTTCGCCGCGAGCGCATCCATCACAACATCGCATTGCGGTCGAATGTGATTGCGAGCATTCGTCGGCGCATGATCGAGCAGGGCTTTTCGGAGTACCAGACCCCGATACTTACGGCCAGCTCGCCAGAGGGCGCTCGCGATTTTCTGGTCCCAAGCCGGTTGCATCCCGGAAAGTTTTACGCGCTTCCACAGGCACCCCAGCAGTTCAAACAGCTGTATATGGTCGCGGGTTTCGATCGGTACTTTCAGATCGCGCCATGCTTCCGCGACGAGGACGCGCGCGCGGACCGGTCGCCGGGCGAGTTCTATCAACTCGACATGGAGATGTCCTTCGTCGAACAGGAGGATGTCTTCGACGTCATAGAGCCGGTCATGCACGGCGTGTTCGAGGAATTCACGAACTGGGAGATCACCCCCCGGCCGTTTCCCAGGATCCCGTTCGCGGAGGCGATGCTGAAGTACGGCACGGACAAACCCGACCTGCGCAACCCCCTCCAGGTCAGCGATTGCACGGGGCCGTTCGAAGGGAGTGGATTCGGCCTCTTCAGCCGGGCCATTGAGAAGGGCGCCGTCGTTCGCGCGATTCCTGCTCCGGGCGCTGGTGGTCGGCCGCGCAGCTTTTTTGACAAGCTCAACGATTGGGTGCGCGACGACGGTTGGCCGGGCCTCGGTTACATCGTGTTCGAGGAAGACGGTGGCAAGGGGCCCATCGCCAATAACCTCGAAGCGGAGCGCGTGGAACAAATCAAAGCGATCGCGGACGCTGCAGACGGCGACGCCGTGTTTTTCGCCTGCGATCGGCCCGATCGTGCGGCCGCGCTCGCCGGGCTCGCGCGGACCCGGTTGGCGGAAGAACTCCAGCTCTCGGAACGGAAAGCATACCGGTTCTGCTGGATCGTGGACTACCCGATGTATGAATGGGACGAGACCGAACGCAAGATCGAGTTCAGCCATAACCCCTTCTCCATGCCGCAGGGGGGTCTGGATGCCCTCAACTCTCGGGATCCGCTGGACGTCCTGGCCTATCAGTACGACATCGTGTGCAATGGGGTTGAATTGTCGTCGGGCGCCATCCGGAATCATGATCCGGAGATCATGTACAAGGCCTTCGAGATCGCGGGATACGCCCGCGACGAATTGGAGATCCAGTTCGGAGGCATGTTGCGCGCGCTCAAATTTGGTGCGCCGCCCCACGGCGGATTGGCGCCGGGCATCGATCGCATTGTCATGCTCATCGCGGACGAGCCAAACATCCGCGAGGTCGTGACGTTTCCGATGAACCAGCAGGCAGAAGACTTGCTGATGGGCGCACCTGCCGCCGCCGCCGCGCGGCATCTCCGCGAACTACACATTAGGGTCGTCCCGCCGGAGGCAAGAAAACCGGCCCACGGTGCGGAAGAGGAGAAATCCGGGTAAGATCCCCGTTCTCAAGTCCTCAAGAAAAAGGGCGCGCCGCATGGACGAAGGCGACGCGCCGAATCAACAGGGAGGACTAGTGTTGGTCACATACTACTCACCACGCATATTCCTACCGGGCTTTACGATGGGACGGAGCCCGGTAGGGGGTCCCGAGGCCTTGCACCTCAGGAACACCCGCTGGTGGCGCCGCAGGTCACGCATTTCAGGCATGTCCCGTTGCGCACCAGAGTGAAGTTTCCGCATTCGCCGCACGCATCTCCTTCGTATCCCTTAATCCGGGCTTCGCGGATCTGTTCGGACCGGCTGTCGATCTCTTCGGTCACGTCCGCCGAAATGCCGATCATAGCGTTGGTCTCGGCGCTGGCACCGACTTCTGCGGCAAGCGCATGGGCAGTGGCGACACCCGAACCCATCACCTGAGCTTCGGCACTTGCCCCCTCGACCGTGTCACCTACGACGTACAGATTGCTACGCACGTACCCATTGCTGGCCAAGCTCACGGCACCTTTCGCGGTGTCGTCGCCTGGCGGTGCATGGGCTTCCCCGACACTGTCGGGCCGCAGGTCGTCAGGTTCGACATGGGCCAGATCGTTGCGACCCAGATAGGAAATCGCGATTTCGCGGAAGACGTAGTCGAGGATCGATGTCGCCATCTTTATGGCGTCATTGCCCTCGACGATGCCCTGGGGCTCGAACCGCGTAAACGTGAACGCTTCTACGAACTCGTCCAGCGGAACGCCGTATTGCAGACCGATGGAGATGGCGATGGCGAAGTTGTTCATCAGACTGCGGAACGCCGCACCTTCCTTGTGCATGTCGATGAAGATCTCGCCGAGCGACCCATCGTCGTACTCACCCGTTCGGAGGTACACCTTGTGACCACCGACCGAAGCCTTTTGCGTATACCCCTTTCTCCGCCCCGGAAGCCGTCGCCGCTCTGCCGTCACGATCTGGCGGACGATTCTCTCCGCGACGACCTGGGTCGGTCTCTCCACGGCCATGGGTTCCGATTCTTCGTAGATGTCATCGTCCTCGGCGAGGGAAGACGCCAACGGTTGTGACAGCTTGGATCCGTCGCGGTAGAGCGCATTGGCTTTCAATCCAAGCTTCCACGACCTCAGATAGGCGTCCTTGCAATCTTCGACCGTCGCGGAACTCGGCATGTTGATGGTCTTGGAGATGGCACCCGAGATGAACGGCTGCGCCGCTGCCATCATCCGGATGTGACTTTCCGTCGGCAGGCACCGTGTTCCTTTGGGGCCGCAAGGATTCGCGCAATCGAACACGGACAGATGGGCTTCCTCAAGGTGTGGGGCGCCCTCCAGTGTCATCGCACCGCAACAATAGGTATTGGCGGCGTCGACTTGGTCAGGCGTGAAGCCCAAGGCTTCGAGTATGTCAAAGGACACGTCCGCGAGCTGGTCGGCTGTGAAACCCAACACCTCGGAACAGAAGTCCTCATTCAACGTCCATTTGTTGAACGCAAATTTTATGTCGAACGCGTTGGCCAGCGCGCCTTCGAGGGCCTCTAACGCGTCATCGGTAAATCCCGCGGCCGAAAGGGTCTCGTGATTAATTGCGGGCGCGTCCTTCAGTGTCCCGTGGCCGACGGCATGGACGATGATGTCGTCGATCTCGGACTCGGAGTAGCCGAGCTTCATGAGGGCGCGCGGCACGCATCGGTTGATTATCCGAAAGTACCCTCCGCCGGCCAGTTTCTTGAACTTGACCAAAGCGAAATCCGGCTCGATGCCCGTGGTATCGCAGTCCATGACGAGCCCAATAGTGCCCGTCGGTGCGATAACGGTGACTTGAGCGTTGCGGTAGCCGTGTGCCTTTCCTTTCTCGACAGCTTCGCGCCAGGAACGCGTCGCGGCTTCCGCGAGCCCCTGGTCGGGGCAGGATTCGGGATGAAACACGACGGGTGGCGTCGAAAGGTCCTCGAACCGACCGGAAAGTGCCCCGGCGGCACGGGCGTGATTGCGCATGACCCGCTGCATCGCCTTTCGATTTCGCACGTAGCCCGGAAACGCTCCCAATTCCGCCGACATGTCTGCGGACGTCGCGTAGGCGGTTCCCGTCATCAGCGCCGTGATTCCGGCACACAGTGAGCGGCCTTCGTCGCTGTCGTAGGAGAGGCCGCTCGCCATCAGCAGGCCGCCGATATTCGCGTATCCCAGACCCAGGGTCCGGTACATGTACGAAAGCTCGGCGATCCGGCGCGACGGGAATTGGGCCATCATCACCGAGATTTCCAGGACGATGGTCCACAGCCTTACCGCATGCTCGAAGGCTTCGGTGTCGAACGTGCTGTCCTCTCGGACAAAGGCCAGCAAGTTGAGTGATGCGAGGTTGCAGGCCGTGTCGTCGAGGAACATGTACTCCGAACATGGGTTCGACGCCCGGATGGGCCCGCCTTCCGGACACGTGTGCCAGTCGTTGATCGTCGTATGGTATTGCACCCCGGGATCTGCCGAGGCCCAGGCGGCATGCGCGATCTCATCCCACAATTCCCGTGCGGGAAGGGTCTTGGAGATCTTGCCGTCGGTCCGGCGGGTCAGGTTCCAGTCCGCGTCTTCCTCGACCGCTTCGAGGAACTCGTCGGTAACTCGGACAGTGTTGTTGGCGTTCTGCCCGGACACGGTGCCATAAGCGTCACCATCCCAGTCGGTGTCGTAGGTCTTGAATTCGATCTCGGTGAAACCCTGTTGGGCGAACTGAATCACGCGCTTGACGTAGTTTTCGGGCACCAGCGCCCGGCCGGCTTCCTTGATGGCCCTCTTCAATTCCGGATTGTCGGACGTGCTGAACCGGTTTTCACCTTCGACCGCATGACAGGCCTTCATGACCGCGTTGAGGTGTTTCGCATTGACCTTCGATCCGGTGACCAATGCGGCGACCTTCTGTTCCTCGGAGACCTTCCAGTTGATGAATTCTTCGATGTCCGGGTGATCGACGTCGACGACGACCATCTTCGCCGCGCGCCGGGTCGTGCCGCCCGACTTGATGGCGCCCGCCGCACGGTCCCCCACTTTGAGGAAGCTCATGAGCCCTGAGGACTTGCCACCGCCGGAAAGGTTTTCGTTCGCCGCCCGCACCGCGGAGAAGTTAGAGCCCGTGCCCGAGCCGTACTTGAACAGGCGCGCCTCACGGACCCACAGATCCATGATGCCGCCTTGGTTCACCAGATCATCGGCAATGCCCTGGATAAAGCAGGCATGCGGCTGGGGATGCTCGTACGCGGTTTCCGATGCACGGCATTCGCCCGTCCGATAATCGACGTAATAATGACCCTGAGACGGACCATCGACGCCATAAGCCCAATGCAGGCCCGTGTTGAACCACTGCGGCGAGTTGGGGGCGCCCATCTGACGGGCCAGCATGTAGCGCATTTCATCGAAGAAGGCCCGGGCGTCGGAATCGGAATCGAAGTAACCGCCCTTCCAGCCCCAGTAGGCCCAGGTACCCGCCAAGCGATCAAAGACGCTCTTGGCACTGGTTTCGCCTATCTCTCGCTGGTCTTCGGGCAGTCCGGCGAGCACCTCTTCGTCGGCAACTTTACGCCAAAGGAATGAAGGAACATCGTTCTCCTCGACGGTTTTCAGACGTACCGGCACACCCGCCTTGCGAAAGTACTTCTGAGCGATAATGTCGCAGGCCACTTGCGACCAGTCTTCGGGAACCTCGAAGCGTTCAAGACGGAAGACGACGGTTCCATCCGGATTGCGGATTTCACTGGTCGCGTTTCGGAACGGAATCCCCCCGTAGGGTGACTTTCCTTCCTTCGTGAACCGACGACGTACCCGCATCTTGCCCCCACTTGAACCACAACGCATGGAGCTTCTTACGCCCCGTTTCCGCCTCCCGAACCACTCCAGCTGTTCTCAAGATATTGTGACTGGTCGTGATACGGGGCACAAAATGTGTCATCACCGGGTGAAGTCTGTCAACTAGATTTTGTGTATTGAGAGGCAGAAATATCAATATGCGGTGAGCAGTCCTCACCGGGACAAACCGGATCGAAATACAAAAAGGAGATGATTCTCAATATGTTGGGGGTCTGAATTCAGGGTCGAGGCCAAAGCGTTTAAGGTCCGCCGGTCAGGATCGGCGTCCGACGGTGCGGGGTTGGCGAGGTCTGCCGGGAAGGCTGGACGCGAAACCCGGTTGGTGCAATAGTCGCGCACGTCATTTAATGGCAGCCCCGTTTTGCGGGCGGAGGCGAACCGACTATCGGGGAGTGGAGCGAGCGAAGGTATGGGGGTTCTGGACTTTCTGACCTGGTGGAAACGGGAGACTCTGGGAACGGCGCTGTTCACTTGGCGAAAAGGAGAATTCGTAGGCACCGACGCCTACGGGAACAGGTATTTTCAAGAGAAGAATCCCAGGGCGAGACGCCGTCGCCGCTGGGTTCTCTACCGTGGCGAGGTCGAGGGTTCGAAGGTGCCGGCGGAATGGCACGCGTGGCTGCACCACACGTCCGACCAAGTGCCGTCCGACTCGGCGTCCCACCGGGACTGGGAAAAACCTCACGTTGCCAATCTCACCGGCACTCCAGCGGCGTACCAACCACCTGGAGCGGTGACGAAAGGCAGTCGACGAGATCCAACGACCGGAGATTACGAACCGTGGCATCCGAACTGAGGCGCGACGCCGCGGGGCACAGGTCACTCATCGCGACCCGTTGAGCGCTGCGGCCGGACCGGGGTCGTGGGGTGCGAGAACCACGCGCCGAAGGGCGTCCTAGTCGCGCTTCCTGACCGCTCAAACCGTCGGGCGATGAAAGCCGTTACGCAATCGGCATTCAGCCCGAGCGGCGCTTGAGCGGCAGCGCCCGCCGCACACTTGCGGTGACGGCCTCGAACCGCCGCGCGGCTTCCGGCTGCATATCCCCTGAAGGGCGACCGCGCGGGCCTATGGAGCGTTCGCGTCTCCGGCAACTGGCGCGTGGTGTTCCGCTTCGAGGACGGCGAAGCCGTGGACCTGGACCTGATCGACTACCACTGACCGAGGGGAGTGCCGACCAAGAACGACATTGCAACCGAGCGCGTCGGCCCGATGCTGAACCCGCCGCACCTGGGCGAACTGATCCGCGAGAGCATAGACGACGTGGGCTGGAACGTGACCGAGACGGCGGCTCGGCTCGGCTGCGAGCGCGGCACGCTGGCGCGGCTGCTGAACGGCAAGGCGGGCGTGTCGGCGAACATGGCGCTGGAGGACATCGGCTGGGGCACGGCCGAGCATTGGGTGCGGATGCAGGCGAGCTACGAGCTTGCGCAGGCGCGGCGCGACCGGACGGCTGCGGACCGGCGCACGGGGGCGCTGCACGCGTGATCGAGGCCCGCGCCGTCGGCGCTGTCGGCTCGGGCTGATGCGCCTGTCTTGGAACGAAGTCCGCGCCCGCGCCGCCAAGTTCGGGGGCGACTGGCGGGACGTATCGCGCGGCGCTCGACAGCCAGGCCGTGCGCGGCCCGGACTTGATCGGGAAGATGGATGCACTTGCCCCTGATCCAGTTCCATTCCAGCGAGACGATCTCCCCGAAGCGGCAGCCGGTCGCCGGAGACGTCCCGCAGGCTCAGCATCGGACATTGAAACGATTGCTGCAGAAAGATCGCGAAACCCGCAGCCAGCGGTCGATGGTCAGGCGGCTTCTTCCACGGTGACCACCAGGCGCTTCCTGAAGCGGGCCAAGGCTTCCTCCAGCTTGCCGATCTTGGTGGCGTGGCGGGGATCGAGCATGCGGCGGACCTCGCTCTCCTGGACGCCCATGGCCGCCGCGAAGGCGCTGTTGGACAGCCGCTCTTCGCGCAGGGCCTCGTAGAGCACCGCCTTGGCGGCCAGAACCGCGCCGGGATGTCCTCGCGCCGCGCCATGCGTCCCGCGAGCGCTTCATTCAGGCAGCCCGCAGCTTCCGCGACCGCCTCGGCGAGCGTGTCGCCGTCCGTGAGCGACTCGTCGAAGTCGGGGAAGGTTACCGAATAGCCGCCTGCGCGTTCCTTGTGAAGGTCGATGGGGTAGCTGTACCGGGTTGCCATGTCCGGAACTCCCTAAAGGTCGTGCGGGTCGATGCCGAGTTGCTTGCACATGCCACGAAGCGTGCCGGTCTTGAGCGGCTTCCTGCGGTCCTTAACCACGGTATGGCGGTCGCCGAAAAAGGGGGTGCCATGGCTGCCCTTGCCCCTTGCGCGGTCGAAGCTGGCCGCGATCCCGTTCCTGCGCCCCGGCTTACTCACCCCGGCCATGAATTCACGCCCGTTCACGGACGGCAATATCGCACAACAATGTGCGAAGGGCCGACGGCTCTTTCG
>JAGWAU010000019.1 GCA_021296255.1 Alphaproteobacteria bacterium
CCTATTCGGTCAAGAACGAACTCGGGGCCGACTACAAGCCGGGTCTCATATGGACCGGCTCGAACAAGGACGGAACCAAAGCCGACGACGCGAAGAAAGCGTTCCATAGTGCCCATCGCTATCATGCCCGAGTGGGGTGGCCGGCGGACGAGAAACCGATCGACGGAGGCTTCGCTGCGGCGGAGCTCCCCATCCTGGCGGACGGCACGCGGGGCGTTCGTTCGCTGCCGCTCTACGCGCTTTCGCCGGTATTCGTCGTTCAGTCCCGTAAGCCGCTGACTCCAACGGTCACGCTGAACCTCTCGCCGGACACCGTCGATGAGAACGGTGGGATGAGCACGGTGACGGCGAGGCTGGACCGGGCGTCGAGCGCGTCGACCGTGGTGACGGTGACCGCCACGCCGGACGCTCCGGCGGAGACGGCGGATATCCAGCAGAGCGGGACCACGCTGACCGGGTGAGAAGACGAGCACGGGGACGGTGACGATCACGGCCGTCGACAACGAGGAGGATGCGCTCGACAAGACGGTGACTGTGTCGGGAGCGGCGGTCAACACACAGGGGGTGACGGGCCCCGAATCCGTGACGCTGACGATCCGCGACGACGACGGCGAGACGGACAGGACAAGACCGACGGTGGAAATCACCCCCCCGGTGGGAGCGCAAAGGGGTTCGTTCGGGGTGACCATCGTCTTCAGCGAGCCGGTCAAGTGGTTCAGGCTCGAGGACATCGCGGTCGACAACGGAGCGGCGGGCAACTTCACGGATGTGGGCGACGGTCTTGCCAAGACCTACTCGGCGACCATCACGCCCGCGGCCAGGTTCAGAGGGACGGTGACGGTCAGCGTTCCGGAGAACGTCGCGACGGACTCGGACGGCGATCTCAACGAAGCGTCGCCGCCGTGCCCGGTTGAAATCGTGGACCTTGACCCACCGCCACCGCCACCGCCGCCGCCCTTGTCCGAGGTCGCGCTGATCCTCTCACCGGACTCCATCGATGAGAACGGTGGGGTGAGCGTTGTGACGGCAAGGCTGGACCGGGCGTCGGGCACGTCGACCGTGGTGACAGTAGGCGCCTCGCCGACGCCTCCGGCGGAGGCGGGTGACTACCGGCTGAGAGGGACCACGCTGACCATCCCGGCAGGCCAGAGGACCAGCACCGGCAGGGTGACGATCACGGCAGTCGACAACGCGGTGGACGCGCCCGACAAGACGGTGACGGTGTCGGGAACGGCGCGCAACACGCTGGGAGTGACGGGTCCGGAGCCGGTGACGCTGACGATCCGCGACGATGATGAGTCGCCGACGGTCACGCTGTCGCTGTCGCGGTCCTCGATTCCCGAGAACGGCGGAACGGCGACGGTGACGGCGAGGCAGGATCGGGCGTCGAGCGAGTCGACGGTGGTGACGGTAGGCGCCTCGCCGACACCTCCGGCGGACGCAGGCGACTACCGCCTGAGCGCGGAGCCCATCCTGACCATCCCGGCGGGCGAGAGGGTGAGTACCGGCACGGTGACGATTGCGGCCGTGGACAACACGGTGGCCGAGCCCGACAAGACGGTGACCGTGTCGGGGACGGCGCGCAACACGCAGGGGGTGACCGGCCCCGAACCGGTGGCGCTGACGATCGAAGACGATGACGCTTCCGCCTTCCGAAGGCGTCTGAACCGGGTCGTCCGGGAGCTCCTGCCGCGCGTCAACCAGGCGATGGTCGACAGCACGCACGCCGCCATCACGGACCGCCTCGCTTCGGCGCCCTCATGCGTGGAAGCGGCGAACCTCGCCGGTCAATCGAGCCTCCACCAGGCCCTGCAATCGAACGCACAAGCCCTTGAGGACGGCACCTTGCGGGCTGAGCAGGCGCTTTCCGGCACGTCATTCGTGCTGCCGCTCTCCGACCAGTCCACGCCGATGCGGCTGGCCTGTCTCTGGGGCAGTGGCGACTACCGCGCCATGGCGGGCGGCGGCGATCGCGTGGTGACGTGGGACGGCGATATCGTCGGCGCCCGGCTCGGGGCCGATATGCGGATGCGGGACGATGTTCTGACGGGCGTGGCGGTGTCGTGGTCGAAGGGTGCATTCGACTGGACGGACCGGGGCGGCGAGAAGTGGGTCGAGGTACCTACGAGAGCCGGATGACGAGCGTGCACCCCTATGTGGGCTGGTCCGCGAACGAGCGGCTCGGGATTTGGGCAACGACAGGCTTTGGAGAGGGCGATATCGAGATCGACGATGCGCAGGCCGGCCGGCACGAGAGCCGCGTCTCTATGCGGACGGCGGCGGCGGGTGCGCGCGCCGAGATGCTCGCGAACGACCGTCTGATCGCGGGAGGCACGACGCTGCTCAGGCTCAAGACCGAAGGCTCCGCGGCGCGCGCCGAGGCGGAGGGCGGTGACTTGATCGACCCGCTCACCGTGGACACCAACAGGCTGCGTCTGACTGTGGAGGCGAGCCACGTCCGGTCGCTGGACGGGGGCGGCCAATTGACCCCGATGCTCGAGGCGGGCGTTCGTCACGACGGCGGCGACGGGGAGACCGGCTTCGGTCTGGAGCTGGGCGGCGGCCTGCACTACGCAGATCCTGCCCTGGGGTTCACGGCAGAGACCCGAACCCGGGTTCTGGCAACGCGCCGCCACGACTACGAGGAGTGGGGAATCGGTGGCCTGGTGCGGCTCGATCCGGGAGCCGACGGGACCGGCTTGTCGTTCAGCTTGATGCCGACCTGGGGCGAGACGGAGAGCGGCACGCGGCACCTGTGGGAGCAAGTCGTGACGGCGGACGAGCCGGCCAATCGCAACGCCCTCGACGGGCGCGTGAGGGCGGAGGTCGGATATGGACTGGCGGCCTTTGACGGAGCCGGGATCGTCACGCCCCAAATGGGCCTCTCGCTCACGGATGGAGACCGCGAGTGGCTTGCCGGGATGCGGTTTCGGATGGGTGCGCTCGACGGCAACTTCACGGGCGCGCTGGCGCGGAGCGCATCCGGCGAGTCCGACTATCGCGTCGGTATCGCGTTGAGCCTGCCGCTCGGCGGCGGATCTGCAGGCGGGTCCGGGCAACCCGAGGAGCAACAGTCCCGACCGATGTCTGCGCAGCCGGCCCTGCGGTTGGGGACGAGTGCACCGGCGAAGCCGGAGCCTGGCATGACTTCTTCGTCCGCAGCCGCCCGACCGGCGCCGGTGCCGGTGCCAGGACCGGCGGCGAAGCAGCCATCCGGGCTCCCGGCCCCGGAGCGGGTTGCCGCCCCTGCGGCCGAGTCGGTCGCGGAGCCTTCCTCTGCGCCGCGCTGGCGCGTGCAGCTCGGCGCGTTCTCCGACGAGGCGAACGCGGTCAGGGCAAGGACCGCGCTCGAATCCACGCTCGACGACATCCTCGTCCGTGCCCGGCACGCGCTCGTCGTCGACAGCTCGAAAGCCGACGAACTCGCGCGCGTCGTCATCGCCGATGCGTTCACCGGACGCGGAACGGCCGCCGCGCTCTGCGCGGCAATCGAGGCCCGCGGGCCGGACTGCTACGCCGCGCCGTTCCGGCGGTAGTCGAACGGCGGAGCCACGAACCCGGAAGGGCTTCCTGCCGGGCCAGTTGGATCTCAGGCGTGCAGCCCACATCCTCGGCCTGCCGTCCGGCTACCGGAAGTGACGAAGTCGTCCGCTCGATCCTCGACATCATGTACGCGGACGCGCCGTACACCCGGCGGCGCCCGGACCGACGAGAAAAGGTTGTCCCGTGCCGGCGTCGGGCTGGTCGGGTGGTTCGTTGCCTTGCCCCGGGACTTGCGTTTGCCGGACGCGATGCTGCGACCGCCATGGAACCTCACCGAAATCGAGGGTCCCCCCTGTTGACTACCGGGACAACCTCCACCGGGTCCAATTCGGCTTACCGGTTGGGATCGTTCCACCAGCCGGAGCCGGAGCCGTCGGGTGCAGCAACCCGCGATCTTGCTATTGGCCACGGCTGCCGCAAATATTCTCGCTCAGTCGTTGCCGGACGTCCTTCGCGCGGCCGGTCAAAGGTGATTCAGGACCAGGGAGTTTGGAGGTACTTGTCTTGGCCGGGCCAACTCACGAATCCCACGCCCCGGATGCCGGGCGCTGGCAATATCAGATACGCGTCGAACTGACCGATGGAACCGCGGAGGCGGCAAGGCGGGGGGAGAGCGCTCCGAACCTCAAACCTCTCGCCGACATACTGGAACGGCACGATGCGGATCTCAAATGCCAATACGATGCCTTCGCCGGCTATTGCGCCGAAGCGGAGCAACGGGGCATCGACAAATATCCGCTGTACGCCTGGACCAAGGCCACGATAGAAGATTCCGCCAAGAAGGCGAAGTACACCAAATCCTTCACGATTCACGTCAAGGGCGAAGAAGTCTATGCCAAGGAAAGGGCCGAGGCGCTGGAGGCGGATTTAAGGCCTCTGGTCGGCGGCAAGGTCGTGACGAAAATGGCAAAGCATGACACCAATCCAGCAAACAACCCGCAGCAGCCGAAACGGTATCGCTCTTGAGGATCAGCCGCTCCCATCCGCCGGGGCATTTGCGACGCTGTAGAACGCGTCGGCCAACGTGCCGGGCCGGAGGATTGCCGTGCCGACCTCGACTATCGCCCCGGCTGCGGGAACCGGCGCATCGACGTCACGATGCTCTTCGGCTATCGCCGTACACCCGCCCAGGAAATCCCGGGCCGGATGCGTGACCGGCAAGCCCATGCGCGGTCTCGATGCGGGTCGGACCGCGGCCAGGCAACGATGTCAGGCTGTCGCGCGACGTGCGGCAGAACCGGTCCGGCGGTTCGGAAACGCCTCGAACTCCCCCCAAAAAACCATCCCGAATACAGTCCCGGAGTCGTCTGGATTCACTGGTCGTGACCGGATCGCGGTACGCTCGGGCGCGGGGCGATGTCACGAAGATTGGCTCGCTCGACGAGCGCCTCTCCCATCGGTGCCGGCTCCTCGTCTTCGGCAACAGCCACCCACACCTTGAGGCTCGACTCTCCGCCACCGTACACGACGCCTCGGGTCGGTGAGGCGTCGTCGTAGTCCCGACCGACAGCGGTGCGGATATGCCGGTGATCGACGCGTGTATCGTTGGTCGGATCGATCCCGATCCAACCCATGTCCGGGAGCAGAAACTCGGCCCACGAATGGCTGGCGCCGACTTGCGCCTGCTCGCCCCTCGCTCCCTCGAGGTGGAGATACCCCGACACGTAACGGCTCGGAATCCCCCAAGACCGGGCGATGGCGATCATCACGTGGGTGTAGTCCTGACAGACGCCACGCCCCGTCTCCAAGACTTGCTCGATAGATGAATCAACAGCGGTGCTTCCCGGTTCGTAGGTGAACGCGGCATGGAGGGTCGAGGCGGTTTCCAGGAGCGAGCACAGAGGGCCGGCACCGCGACGGATACCGTTGGTCGCGGTAAACGAGTCGAGCGCCCGGCAGGGGTACGCGAAGCGACTAGGCCTCAAGTAATCCCAGTGGCGAACCGGATCCACCATGTCCGCCAGCGAGTCCCAACTCTCCCTTTCCGACCTCCCCACGGGAGCCGGCGCGTCGGCTATCTCGACCTGCGACCGCGAACGCACGATTGCCCGCCGGTGCGCCCGATGGACGTTGAACAGGTGACAGACATTACCGAACGAATCTTCGAAGGCGGCAGGAGATGCGAACGGATCAATGTGGAGGTTGAATGCCAATATCCGCTGGCGTTGGTCCTCACGCGGCCGCAGCCGGAGTACCATCAGGCTTCCGTGCGCCGGATCCTGGTAGTTGAATTCGGAGACGTGCTTGACCAGGTACCGTCGCGCTCCCTGCGCACTCATGGTTTCGGGCTATCCTCTATCGCGTAGTCGAAATAGGCCGCCTCGACATCGTCGTGGAGCTTACGGCATGAGTCTCGGATTTCCATGAGCGTTGCTCTCGTGGCGTCATCGTCCTCGGGGTCCCGGTTTGGCCAATCGTAGTCGATGCGCGCTGCCATGCGTCCCGCCCTGCGTCCCGCCTCGACGGCAAGCGGCTGGTGTGAGGAGATCGCGTCGAGCGCATCCCAGACCCGCGCCAAGGCGTATCGGATCGAGCGAGAAAGCAGTGGATCGGCAACGACGAGATCGACCACGGCCGTGGGCTGGAACTGAAGTGAATGGAGGCGGCTGTATGCGACCCGCGCGTCGCAGATTTGAAGCAAAGAGCGCCAGACCGATTCGATATGGTATTCACTGGTCGGGAAGACGGCTAGCTGGGCGTCTACCAGTGCAGCAACAAGCTGAGCCCGTTCGACGAAACGACCGAGCTGCATGAAATGCCAGCCGCCATCTCGATACATGGTGCTGTCGGTGATGCCCGAAAAGGTTCGGATCGCGTTCTCCGTACGCAGATAGAATTCTTCCGGCCGGTCTCTCCAGATGTCATCGACCTCGATATCGCGCAGGCCGAGAAACGCGATATTGAGGCAAGACCACATGTCCTTGCCGATGACGTTACGTACTTGGCGGGCGTTCTCCCGAGCTGCGGCGAGACAGTTCCGGATGCCATCGGGATTGCCGGGCTCGAAGGTCAGGTCGGCGGCGAGTGTATAGGCGTCCGCCAGCATGAATTGCTCGTCCCCGAGATTCGATTCCAGATTGCCTCCCGCCGGTGTGCGGACGAGCCCGATGTACAGGCGCCGCCAACACCGGTCTATCTCCTCGACCGGCCTATCCTCAAGAACTCCGAACTGGTCCGCGAGCAGACGACAGCTGTGCTGCGCCCGTTCGAGGTAGCGGCCAATCCAGTAGAGCCCCCGGGCGCTCCGCGACAGCATATCGTTACGCGGACAACACCCAGAGATCTTTTCCGCCGCCACCCTGACTTGAATTGACGACGAGCGAGCCGGGGGTAAGGGCAACCCGGCAGAAGGCTCCCGGAACCAGGTGCGTTTCGCGCCCCCGCAGCACGAAGGGGCGGAGGTCGACATGACGCGGCGCGGTGCCATCATCCGTCAGACAAGGTGCGCAGGAGAGGTCCAGGGTGGGTTGGGATATGAAGTTGGCCGGGTTTTTCCGAATCTCTTCGGCATAAGCCGCGCGCTCGGCAGGCGTGGCGTGCGGTCCGACCAGCATTCCATGGCCGCCCGAGCCGCCGACCACCTTGACGACCAGCTGATCGAGGTTATCGAGCGTGTATTCCATCTGTTCGGGGTCTCGGCAAAGGTGCGTCTCGACGTTGGCGAGCAACGGCTCCTCGTTCAGGAAATAGCGGATCATGTCGGGAACGTAGGCATAGACACTCTTGTCGTCAGCCACTCCGGTCCCCGGGGCGTTGGCGATGGCGACATTTCCAAGCCGGTAGGCGTAGAAAAGCCCGGACGTGCCGAGCTGCGAGTCGGGACGGAAAGCCAACGGGTCGAGGAAGTCATCGTCGATCCGGCGATAGATAACGTCGACGCGCCGTAGTCCGCCCGTCGTCCGCATGTAGACGAATCCATTGTGGACCAGCAGATCTCTCCCCTCCACGAGTTCCACACCCATTTCACGGGCCAGAAACATGTGTTCGTAGAACGCCGAATTGTGCACGCCCGGAGTCAGAAGGACGATGCAGGGATCGGAAATGCCGTTCGGCGCGAGCTCAGCCAGGGTTTGACGGAGCAGCGTGCCGTAGTGCTCGATGCTGCGTACGCGATGCCGACGGAACAGGTTGCGAAGACTGGTTTTCACCGTCCGGCGATTGGCCAGCATGTAAGAGACCCCGGACGGCACGCGTAAATTGTCCTCCAGGACCAAGAAGCCGTCGCGCGTCCGCACGAGGTCGGTCCCGCAGACACAAACGTAGGTGCCGTGGGGGACCCGAATGCCGCGCATGTCGATGCGGTACTGAGAGCAGTCGCGCACCAGGTCCACGGGTATGACGCCGTCCTCGAGTATCCGCCCAGGACCGTAGATATCGGCCAGGAACAGGTTCAGCGCCTCAAGCCGTTGCCGCAGTCCGCGTTCGATGAAATTCCAATCGTCGGCGTCGATCAGCCGTGGGAGGACGTCGATCGGAATGATCCGTTCCTGCGCGCCCTTCTCGTCGTAGACGGAAAACGTGATGCCGTCTTGCAGGAACGATCGCTCCGCGCGTTCCTGCATGTTCGCCACCTCGACATGAGTCATGCCCCCAAGAGCTGTCCACAGCTCCCGGCAGTGTTCGCGGGGAGTCCCCGCGTCATCGAACATCTCGTCGTAGAAGGCGGGGTCGGTCTCGTAACCGTCGAAAAGATGCCCACCGCCCATCTGATCACCGCTCGCCGCCGATACGACCGACGGCGGCACTACCTCGTTCGGCTTTTTCGGTTCCACGCCGTGCTACCGGTCACACCCATCACCGGTGCAACGCGACATGACTGCGGCAACCGTAACACAGTCGATTCCGGGTAGCAATCGGACCTGAAGCGGTCAGTATTCTTCCGGCCGTCGAGTCGCGGAAGTCGGGTCACGGTTGCCCAGGGCATATTGAGTAAAGGGGTGGGGGATGGATAACCTGATATCAGGATTTGCCACGGATAGTGGCTGGCTGTAGCGGATCGAGGGAGAGCAGGCAATGAACGGCAACGAGACCCTAAGTGCATCTACGCCCACTTACACCATGGGCTACAGCGACGAGTTCCAGAAAATGCTCGATCGCCGGAACGCGGAAACCAATGCAGCGCATCTGCTCCCGCACCTCACGTCCGGTCTTCGCGTTCTCGACCTCGGATGCGGTCCGGGAACGATCTCGATGGGGCTCGCGAAAACGGTGGAGCCCGGAGAGCTGCACGGCATCGATATCGAAGAGTCGCAGATCGAGATGGCCCGGGCCGCCGCCTTGGCCGGCGGGCACAGCAATGCGGTATTCCAGACCGGTGACGTGACCGATCTTCCCTACGGAGACGACTCCTTCGATGTCGCCCACTGTCATGCCCTGCTCATGCACGTCCCGGATACGCGGGCCGTCCTGGCCGAGGTGAAGCGGGTATTGAAGCCCGGAGGGCTCATCTCCGCCCGCGAAATGATCGGCGCTTCGTCGTTTTCCGAGCCGGCACTCGGCGGCCTTGGCGATGCGTGGGCGACATTCCAGAACCTTCTCGAGGCCAACGGAGCCCACCCCCAGATGGGGAAAGAACTGAAGGGTGTGTTCCTCGAGGCCGGGTTCTCGGACATCCATGCGAGCGGGTCATTCGAGACCTATAGCACGGTCGAGGACGTCACCTTTTTTCACACGTTTGCCGGCGGCTGGTTCTTCTCTCCCGACACCGTGGAGGCGGCCACGAAACACGGGCTGGCAACTCGCGAGCAGTTCGAAGACTGGCGCCGCACGATGGACGAATGGAAAGACGCCCCCGGTGCCTTCTCGGCCGTGGCCTGGGGAGAAGCGACAGGACGCAAGCCATAGCTCTTGGGCATGGTTCGCTGAGCTGAGTCGTCGCCTCCCGGTGGGCGCGCGAATCCCGTTCGGCGGCGGCTGCTCGACCATGGACCATTTCCGCGTCCAGGACGCTGTTTTTCCGTTGCTTCGTAAGCGGTTTCCCATGGCTCTCCGGGATCGGCTCCACCTCGTGGGCGAGCATCCCGATCTCACCCGCCCTATCCTGTCACTTGGGCCCGTCGCTGAAACGAAGATGTGCGATAGTGCTTGCCGGCCACTTCGCAAGCCAGTGGGGTTGAGGCATGACAACTGACGATTCCGATCGGCATACCGGCGTTCGGTACCAGCCCGACGAGAGGCCTCCGGCGGCGCTCACAGTCGCCCTCGGTCTGCAGCTCGCCATCCTCTGCATTGCCGGAATCGTACTGACCCCCTCGATCGTGGTGCAGGCCGCCGGCGGCACCGAAGCCTACCTGTCCTGGGCGGTGTTCGCCGCCGTCGCGGTCAGCGGCGCGACAACGGTGTTGCAAGCGGTCCGGGTTGGCCGGATCGGCGCAGGCTATGTCCTCGCCATGGGCACGTCCGGGGCCTTCATCGCGGTCTGTGTCGTGGCCCTCGCCCGGGGCGGCCCGGCGATGCTCGCTACGCTGGTGGTCATTTCATCGCTTTTCCAGTTCGTGCTCTCCACACGACTCTCGCTGCTCCGACGGATCCTGACTCCGACCGTGACGGGGACCGTGATCATGCTGATACCGGTCACGGTGATGCCAATCGTCTTCGGCGGGTTGAAGGACGTTCCGGACGGAACGCCGGCATCTGCCGCGCCGCTTTGCGCACTCGCGACCGCACTCATCATCGGCGGCATCGCGCTCAAGGCGACGGGCGCCCTGCGCCTATGGGCGCCGGTCATCGGTGTCGTAGCCGGCTCGGTGCTCGCCGGTCTCTACGGCATCTACGACGTCAGCCGCGTTGCAGAGGCCTCGTGGATCGGCCTCCCAGAGGGTGATTGGCCGGGCTTCGATCTCGACTTCGGGCCGGTTTTCTGGGCGCTTCTCCCGGCGTTCGTGTTCGTGACCCTGGTCGGCGCCATCGAGACGATCGGCGACGGGGTCGCCATCCAGCGCGTATCCTGGCGCCGGCCCCGTGCGGTGGATTTCCGGGCGGTGCAGGGCGCGGTAGCCGCGGACGGCGTGGGCAACCTGCTGTCCGGTCTCGCGGGGACGGTGCCCAACACGACCTATTCGACGAGCATATCAATGACCGCCCTCACCGGGATCGGAGCCCGTAGCGTCGGCATCGCGCTCGGAGTGGTGTTCGTCGTTCTGGCGTTCATTCCCAAGGCGCTCGCCGTGGTCCTGGCGATACCGGGCCCGGTCGCCGCGGCCTATCTCACCGTGCTGCTGGCGATGCTGTTCGTGGTCGGCATGAGGATCGTCATTCAGGACGGGGTCGACTATCGCAAGGGTCTGATCGCCGGCGTCGCGTTCTGGGTCGGCGCGGGATTTCAGAACGGCATGATCTTTCCCGAATACGTCTCGAAGCTGGCGGGCGGTCTCCTCGAGAACGGCATGACGACGGGGGGGTTGGTGGCCATTCTGATGACCCTGTTCATGGAACTGACGGCGCCCCGCCGCCGCCGGATCGAGATGGCGTTCGACGTCTCGGTTCTGCCCGGAATAAGGGAGTTTCTCGCCGCGTTCGCGTCCCGCAGCGGCTGGGACGGCGGGATGGCGTACCGCCTCGACGCCGCCGCAGAGGAGACGCTGCTGACCTTGCTGCGGCAAAACGACGGCGCAGGGGAACGCGACCGCCGTCGCCTGCTCCTGACAGCGCACAAGGAAGACGGCGGCGCGGTGCTGGAATTCATCGCCGCGGGCGGCGAGGAAAACCTCGAGGACCGGATCGCGCTGCTTGGCGAGCGGACCGAAGAGGTTCAGGTCGAGCAAGAAGCCTCGCTGCGGCTGCTGCGGCACCTCGCGTCCTCGATTCGGCATCAGCAATACCACGACACGGATATCGTGACCGTCCGGGTGGACGCCCCGGCGCCAGGTCGGGACTGACGGGCGGGGAACGAGCCGGGAGGGCGACATACCCGAACTGCGTTGTTCCGGGAGTGCCGCCGACTCGCTACCCCGCCGGCCGGAGTGACAGACCTCGACGCGGGACGGTCCTCCTGCCGACCATGAGCGGACCAAAGCGGTTCAGTCGGGCTTGGCCAGGGCGGTTGCGATGCTCTCGAGGCGAACGGAGCCTGCCGGTTCCCCATTCCGGGTCACGGTGGCGATATCCGAACCGCTGCCGATCATCAACTGCAGGGCGTCGTCCAGGACGGTTTCCGCATCGACTTTCGGTCCGCCGTCCGCCTTTTCGGCGTCCATGATCGAGGCGACCTGAATCACCCGGCCCCGGTTGATGTCCTTGATGAATTCGGCGACGTAGCCGTCGGCCGGCCGCATGATGATATCCTGAGGGGTCCCGACCTGCACGGCTTCCCCGTCCCGCAGGATAGCGATGCTGTTCCCGATTCGGAGAGCTTCGTCGAGATCGTGCGTAATGAAGATGATGGTCTTGTGCAGTTCGGTCTGCAGGCCGAGAAGAATGTCCTGCATGTCGGTGCGGATGAGGGGATCGAGCGCCGAGAACGGCTCGTCCATCAGAAGAATTTCGGCATCTGTCGCGAGCGCACGGGCAAGGCCCACTCTCTGCCGCATTCCGCCCGAGAGATGGGTCGTGTAGTAGCCCTCATACCCCGTGAGTCCGACCCGGTCGATCCACCGCTTCCCGCGTTCCTCCCTCTCCGCCTTGTCGATCCCTTGAACGCTGAGGCCATATGCCACGTTGTCGGCCACGGTACGGTGGGGCAGGAGCGCAAAGCCCTGAAACACCATGGACGCCTTGGAGCGCCGGAACTGCCGCAGCTCGAGCGGCGTCATCGCGAGAATGTCCTCTCCATCAACGATCACCTCTCCCGCGGTCGGTTCGATGAGCCGGTTGATGTGGCGGATCAGTGTGGATTTTCCCGACCCCGACAGCCCCATGATGACCTGTACTTGATGGGCGGCGACGTCCAGGTTGATGTTCCTGAGGCCGAGCACGTGTGCATGCTTGTCGAGCAGGTCCTCCTTCGAGATCCCGGCCTCGACATGCTCCGTCATGGCGGCCGCGTCGGGGCCAAAGATCTTGTAGAGGCTCCTGATCTGAACCTTGACGCCAGGGTTAGTGCCCATCCCACCGATGCTTCTGAATGTTCTTTCCGAATCCCTGAGAGATCCTGTCGAAGATGATGGCGAGCACCACGATCGCGAGACCGTTCATCAGGCCCAGGGCAAGATACTGATTGGAAATCGCCCTCAGCACGGGGACGCCCAATCCCTGGACCCCGATCATGGATGCGATAACGACCATCGCCAGCGACATCATGATCGTCTGGTTCACGCCGGCGAAAATGTTAGGCAGCGCCAGGGGAATCTGTACGCCGAACAACTTCTGGGGATAGCTGGCGCCGAAGGCGTCGGCGGCTTCAAGCACTTCCCTGTCGACCAGGCGAATTCCCAGATTGGTCAGACGCACGATCGGCGGAATCGCGTAGATGCACACGGCGATCAGCCCGGGAACCTTTCCGATGCCCAACAGCATGACGACGGGGATCAGATAGACGAAACTCGGAATTGTCTGCATGACGTCGAGCAGGGGCGTGACCAGCCCCTGCACGCGGTCGGAGCGCGCCATGGCGATACCGACGGGAATGCCGACCACGATGCAAATGAGCGTGGCGACCGAGATGATGGCCAGCGTGGCCATCGTGTCCTGCCACATGCCCAGATAGCCGATCACGAGAAACGAAGCGACCGTTCCTCCCACCACCAGCCAGTTGCGCGCGCCGAGCCAAGCCAGCACGGCGATGACGGCGATAACCAGCGGCCACGGGCTGTTCTGCAGCAGCTTTTCGAACCAAACCAGGAAGTACAGTATCGGTTCGAAGAACGTCTCCAGCGCCTCGCCGTAGGCGCGGGAGAATTCGCGAAAGCCACGATCTATGGCCTTCTTCAGGTCGCGCAGTTCCTGATTCCCCATGGTGGGGAATTCACTGAGAAATTCCACGACTACTGGCTCTGGCGCGAAACGGTTGGGCCCGCCAATACCGAACGATCAGCGGGCCCACGAGACCTGCGAGACCCTCGGATCTAGAGCGAGGATTTCACCTTTGCCGCGGCGTCGGCCGAGACCCACTCGGTCCAGACGCTCTCGTGCTGGCGCAGGAACTCAAGCGCCGCGTCTTCGCCGCTGGCCTGGTTGTCCACCATGTAGGCCAGCATGCCGTTCATGATGTCGCCGGGAAAGACGCGCGCCCTCAAGTAGTCGATTGCTACGCCGCCAGCCTTGTTGAACTCGTCGCCGACGACGGTATGCACCTCGGATTGGGTCCACGCCGAGGGTTGCGGGTCCGCGCATTCCTGTTCCGGCTTGACGATGCAACCGTCCCAATTGTCGCTGCCGGCAAACGGCACCCCGAACGGCACCTTGACCATGCCGTACTTTCCGATCAGAGCGGTCGGCGACCAGTAGTATCCGAACCAGTTCTCGCCCCGCTCCACGGCTTTGGCCATGGACCCGTCCAGACCCGCGGCGGAACCGGGGTCGACCAGAACCCAGCCCATTTCCTCCATATCGAAGGCGCGAAAGAGGTTCGCGTTGGTCAGCTGGCAACCCCAGCCGGCCGGGCAGCCGACAAACGCTCCCTTCGACGGATCTTCCTGGTGGGGGAACAGGTCGGGGCGTTTCAGGATGTCCAGAACCGTCTTCAGTTCGGGATATTTCTCGGCCGTGTGCGGCGGAATCCACCAACCCTCGCCAAGCCCGGTGATCGGTCCGTCGTTGAGCGAGTGCAAGCGCCCGTCATCCATGGCCGTCTTGAGCGGGTGCCGCACGGCATTGACCCAGAGCTCGCTCGCGACATCGGGCTGACCCTTCTCGTTCATCGACGTGAAGGTCGGCATGGTGTCGCCCGGCACCAACGAAGCTTCGCAGCCGTAGCCTCTTTCCAAGATGATCTTGTCCACGTTGGCCATCAGCTCGGCCGATGCCCAGTTCATGTTCGCGATCGTGACGGCCCCGCACGCGGCTAGCGCGCCATGGGAAAGCCCCAGCAATACGGCTCCGGTCGCCAGGGCCACGAGACTCCTATTCATATGCACCTCCCTGCTTTTCGGCTTCTGTGACGTCGAAGCATAAACGAAACGTCGTGTAATGCACAAAGCCTGTTTCTCACGCAACTCCACGCAAGCGGCGGGCGCGGGTGATGCACTCGGTTCCTCGCATGTCAGATTCGCTCGGGTGAGATGGATCGGGTGCATGACTTTGGCTGGTGGCCGAGGATATCGGGCAGGGAGTTGCGTCATGCGATTCCGCGTTACGCGCCCCATGCGGCTACGATGCGAGACTCCCCTCCTCCGCGGGCTCGCCGTATGGGCAGGCCGCAAAGTGGTGGTTTCCGAAGTCGCGCATGGCTGGGCGCTCGTCTGCGCAGGACAATCGCGCCACGGGACAGCGAGTCCGAAACACGCAGCCGGAGGGCGGCGTCAGGGGTGACGGCAGGTCGCCCTTCAGCACCGGTACACCGCGCCCGCGCTCGATTGCGGGATCCGGGATCGGAACCGCAGAGACAAGGGCGCGGGTGTAAGGATGGCGGGGGGCATAAACAAGGTCGCGCGCGGCAGCGTATTCCATCACGCGGCCGAGATAGAACACCATTATCCGGTCGGAGATGTGCTTGACCACGCTCAGGTCGTGCGCGATGAAGATCAATGCCAAATCGAGCTCGCGCCTCAGATCACCGAGCAAATTGATGATCTGGGCCTGTACGCTCACGTCGAGGGCGGATACCGGTTCGTCGCATATCACCAGCCGGGGGTGCACAATCAGCGCCCGGGCGATGTTGATGCGCTGGCACTGGCCGCCCGAGAATTCGTGCGGGTAGCAGTTCAACTGACCCGGCAGCAGGCCCACGCGCTGCATCATCGCCGCCACCCGCGTCCTGACCTCGTCCTTCGGCAGACGGGATTCATGGGTGGTGAGCGACTCGGCGATGATCTCGCCGGCCGTCATCCGAGGATCCAATGCTGCAAGCGGATCCTGGAAAATCATCTGGATGTCGCGACGATGGCGGTGACGGCCCTTGGGCTCCATCGCCAACAGGTCCTCACCCCGCCAGAGCGCCTGTCCCCCAGAGGCAGGCACCGTACCCATCAGCGCGCGGGCCAAAGTGGACTTTCCCGACCCACTCTCTCCCACGATGCCAAGGGTTTCACTCGGACCGAGGTCGAAGCTCACACCCTGCACGGCCCGTAGCGGCTGCGTGCGTGCCCATGGACGAACTCCCTTTGGCCGTACGGAGAAGGTAACCGAAAGGTCGCGGACGGAAAGATGTGGCGCGCTCATGATGCCTGATCGAGCGGCCGATGGCAGGCGATCCGGCCGTCGGGAGGAAAGGGCACGAGCGCCGGTGATTCACGTTCGCAGCGTTCGATCATCCGCGGGCAGCGCACGGCAAAGGGACAGCCGGGGGCAAGCCGGCCCGGATTGGTTGGGTTGCCGGGAATGGCGGGAAGGCGCTCGTCATCGCGGTCGAGCCTGGGCACCGCCTTCAGCAATCCCCGGGTATAGGGGTGCCGGGGGACCACGAAGATGCGGTCTACCGCTCCGCTTTCCATGATCCGACCCCCGTAGAGAACCACCATCTCGTCACAGTTTCCGGCGACGATCCCCGCGTCATGGGTGACCAGGATGACGGCGGTACCGAACCTGTCCCGAACCTCGGCGAGCAGCCGCATGATCTGGGACTGCACGGTGACGTCGAGGGCGGTGGTCGGCTCATCGGCGATCAGCAGGCGGGGGCGGCAGGCAAGCGCCATCGCGATCAGTACCCGCTGCCGCATGCCGCCAGAAAACTCGTGCGGATACATGCCGATACGCTCGCTCGCGTCCGAGACTTCCATTTCATCGAGGAGGCGAACGGACTCGGCGAGTGCTTCACGCCGGCTCATGCCCCGATGCAGGGTCAACACCTCCGTCATCTGGTCGGCGATACGCATGTACGGATTGAGCGAAGTCATCGGGTCCTGAAAGATCATGGCGATCTGGCTCGAGCGAACCCGGTTGAGCGCGGCGTCGTCCAGGCCGATGAGCTCGGCATCGTCGAATTTCACGGAACCGGTGGCGGTGCCGTTGCGGGCCAGCAGACCCATGATGGCGAACATGAGCTGGCTCTTGCCCGAGCCGCTCTCGCCCACGACGGCGAGCGACTGGCCCGCTTCGACGGTCAGGTCGACCCCGTTGACCGCGTCGACCCTGCCGTCAACCGTCTCGAAGGACACCCGAAGGTCGCGTACCCGCAGCAACGCCATGGCTCAGCGGTCCTTCGGGTCGAGCGCATCGCGCAGCCCGTCGCCCAGAAAGAAGAACGAGAACAGCGTGACGAAGAAGAAGAAGAGCGGAAAGAGAAGCTGCCAGAGCGTGCCGTACTGCATCTGGCTCGCACCGTCGTTGATGAGGGCCCCCCAGCTCGTGTCGGGCTCCTGCACCCCGAGGCCGAGGAAGCTGATGAAGCTCTCGTAGATGATCATCGAAGGCACCAGCAGCGTGGCGTAGACGATCACCACACCCAGCAGGTTGGGAATGATGTGGCGCGCGATGATCCTGCGGGGCCGCACGCCGATGGCTACGGCCGCCTCGACAAATTCCCGGTTCTTGATGCTGAGGGTCTGCCCGCGGGCGATCCGGGCCATGTCGAGCCAGCTGATGAGACCGATGCCCACGAACAGCATCAGGATCGAGCGGCCGAAGACGACCATGAAGATGATCAACACGAACATGTACGGAATGGCCATGAGCACGTCGACGATGCGCATCATGACGCTGTCGAGCCGGCCGCCGAAATAGCCGGCCGTAGCCCCGTAAAACGTACCGACCACCACCGAGATCAGCGCACCCACGATGCCGACCATCAGCGAGACCCGAGTGCCCTGCACCGTGCGCGCGTAGAGATCGCGACCGAGCTCGTCCACCCCGAAATAGTGACCGCTGGCGAGCGAGGGCGCCCCCTTCTCCGCAACGTTGCCGAGTACGGACCAATCGATCTCCTCGTTGGACCAGGACGCGGCCAAGTCGCCGAACAGGGCG
Source organism: Alphaproteobacteria bacterium (assembly GCA_021296255.1). Lineage (GTDB taxonomy): Bacteria > Pseudomonadota > Alphaproteobacteria > UBA2966 > UBA2966 > UBA2966. The sequence goes on from JAGWAU010000019.1 coordinate 17,539, forward strand.
AAGACCGCGACGAGCGCGAGCGCGACCAGGCTCGTTACCGCGGCGCGGTTGCGGAAGAAACGTGTCCGCGCGTCCTGCCAGAGCGAGCGCCCGTCGGGTCCTCGGTCGGTACGGGAACCGGAAATTGCCGCTTGGGGGCGCCGTCCGAAGAGGAAAACCATCGCCTCAGTACCGGATCCGCGGGTCTATCCAGACGTAGAGGAGGTCGACCAGCAGATTGAACAGAACGGTCAGCGCACCGGTCAGGATCGTGACTCCCATTATCACCGGATAGTCGCGGTTGAGGGCCGAATTGACGAAGAACTGTCCGATGCCGCCGGTTGCGAAGAAGACATCGATCACGACCGAGCCGGTAATCATGCCGACGAAAGCCGGGCCGAGAAAGGAAATCACCGGCAGCATCGCGGGCTTCAGCGCATGGCCGAAGACGATCCGCCGCCGGGGCAGGCCTTTGGCGCGGGCGGTGCGGATGAAGTCCGAATTCAGCACCTCCAGCATGGAAGAGCGGCTGATCCTCGCGATCGAGGCCATGAACGATGTCGAGAGGGCGATGACCGGCATCACGACGTAGGACCACTGTCCTCCCTGCCAGCCGCCTCCAGGAAGCCACCCCAGCCAGAGCGTGAAGACCAGGGTCAGAATCGGCGCCATGACGAAGTTCGGGAGCACCTGGGCGCCAATCGAGACCCCCACGGCGAGATAGTCGAGAAAGGAGTTGTGGCGGACGGCCGCCGCGATCCCGAGCGAAACGCCGACCAAGACCGCGACCGCGAAGGCCCAGGCGCCGTAGGTGAGGGTCACGGGAAACCCCTGCCGGATGATCTCGTTGACGGTCTGATCCTTGTACTGAAACGATGGACCGAAATCGAACTCGGTAACGATCGAAACGACGTAGCGCCAGATCTGCACGACCAGCGGCTGGTCGAGTCCGTATTTCCGTTCGAGGTTCGCCATGACCTCGGGCGGAAGCACGCGTTCGGTGTCGAACGGCCCGCCAGGGGCAGCGTAAATCAATACATAAGAAACGACGATGAGGACGAGCAGCGTCGGTATCGCGACCGCGAGCCGCTTGAGCAGGTAAACGATCATCCGGCGCACCACTGCCGTGGCCCGTGGCGGAACACCGGGGCACCCCCGCCGCGATCAGTTCGCAACGCGGTACAGGTTCCTGGAGTACCAGTTGTTCTCCACGTTGTTGTAGGGCCAGCCCTTGATGTCGGCGCGCAACAGAAAAGTATTGGCATAGTGATAGATCGGCACGATAGCCATGTCGTCGGCCAGGAGGCGCTCGACTTCGACGTATATCGCGCTCGGATCCTCCGCCGTCTTCGACGCGCGCATCAGCTCGTCCACCTTTTCGTTCGAATACCTGCCGTCGTTGGCACCATGGGTGGTGGTGAGCAGGTCGAGGAAGGTCGAGGCTTCGTTGTAGTCGCCGCACCAGGCGGAGCGGGCCACGTCGAACTCCTGGTTTCGGCGGATATTGAGGTAGGTTTTCCACTCGAAGTTAGCGAGTTTGGTCCGGACTCCCAGTTTCTGTTTCCACATCTGGCCGATCACGGTCGCGATCTGCTTGTGGCTTTCGGAGGTGTTGTAAATGAGCCTAAGGGTTAGATCTCCGACCCCGGACTCGCCGAACAGGCGCTTGGCCTCGGCATCCCGCTCGGACTGGCTGAGCCCGGCGTAGGCGATGTCCGGCATCCTGAATCCGGCCGTCTTGAGGTGGGTGAAGTTGTAGGCCGGCCACTGGCCGCCCTTCAGCAACTGGTCGACGATCACGTCGCGGTCGATCGCCATGCTGAGCGCCTTGCGTACCCGCGCGTCGCGAAGGGCGGGATTGCCGCTCTCGGTATGGTTGAGGGTGTAGTAATAGGAGCATAGGCGCGGGACGCTCGTGGCCTCGTCCGGCAGCTCCTCCTTGAGCGCAGGGTATTGTCCGGGCGGCAACGGCTCCAGATGATCGAGTTCTCCGGCGCGATACCGGGTAAGCGCCTGGTTCACGTCGTTGATGACGAGTCCCGTGACCTTGTCGATGATCACGTTGTCGGTGCCCCAGTACATCGGGTTCTTGACGCGCGTGTGGTACTCGTTCAGCACCATTTCCTTGAGAACGTAGGCGCCGTTCGAGATCATGTTTCCCGGCGCGGTCCACTGCGCTCCGTGGGCCTCGATGGTCGCGCGGTGCACCGGAAAGAGGGTGGCATAGGTCGTCATCGCCGGGAAGTAAGGCAAGGGCTCGTCCAGCCTCACCTCGAAGGTGTAGTCGTCGATGGCCCTCGCCCCCAGCTCGGCCGGTGCCTTCTCTCCGGCGAGGATCTCTCCGGCGTTGACCATCTGGGTGAGCTCGATGTACCAGCCATAGGGCGATGCCGTAGCCGGATCGACCGCGCGCCGCCAGGCATAGACGAAATCGTGCGCGGTTACCGCATCGCCGTTCGACCACCTGGCGTCCTCGCGCAGCGTGAAGGTGTAGGTCGTATTGTTGTCCGAGGCTGCATAGTGCGTGGCCACCCCGGGGACGAGGTCGCCGTTCGCATCTTGATTCAACAGGCCCTCGAAGAGGTCACGGATGACGTGGTACCCCGAGGTATCTTCGTTGAGCTGCGGATCGAGCGTCGGAAACTGGTCCAGCAGGCGGTAGGTAAAGGTCTGATTGTCCGACAATGCCTCGCCGGTTGCGGGATGGGTCCCGGCGGCCTGGACCTGTATGCCCGCGGCCAGGACGAGGGCTGCGGTTGCGACCACTGCTTTCAGGGTAGAGGTGAGCGTCATTCGCGGTTTCTCGACCTGCATGGTTCTGTCTATGGGACTTGATTCTCCGCGCGGTGATCTCGTCGCTTCGAATTCGTTGCGGCACCGGCAGACCGGATGCCGGCAATGGGTCCACCGTCCTCCTCGGACGGCGTCTTGGAATGTTAATTGATGGTCGGGCTCGGCTCCAGCGGGATCGAGCTGGGAATCACGCCGAGTCCGATCGCCTTCGGCCCCCGGCATTCCGCGGGTTCAGCTCCCGGCCCGGTGGACGGCGCGCCAGACCCTCTGCGGCGTGGCCGGCCCGTCAAGATGGGTCACCCCGTAGGGCGCCAGGGCGTTGAGAACCGCGTTGGCCACCGCCGGGAAGGCGGCGATGGCGCCAGCCTCACCCAATCCCTTCACGCCCAAAGGGTTGGTCGTGCACGGAATGCCCTGAAACGCAAGGTCGAAGGACGGCAGGTCGTCAGCCCGCGGCAGCGCGTAGTCCATGAAGGATCCGGTCAAGAGCTGGCCCGTGTCCGGATCGTAGACCGCATGCTCCAGCAGGGCTTGGCCGACACCCTGGGCAATCGCGCCGTGGACCTGCCCGGCGGCGATCATGGGATTGACGATCACGCCGAAGTCATCGACCGCCACATAGCGTAGCAACGTCACGACCCCGGTCTCCGGATCAACCTCCACTTCGGCGATGTGGCAGCCGTTCGGAAAGGTTCCCTGCTCGCGGATGTGCAGGTGGTAAGCTTCGAGACCCGGTTCCATGCCCTCGGGCAGGTTGGCGGGGTCGCGAGCCAGCCGAGCGACCTCGAAGAGATCGATGCCGCGGTCCGTCCCCGCCACGCGGAATTGCCCATCGACGAATTCGATATCCGCCTCGGCCACTTCAAGGAATCGCGCGGCGACCTCCCGCCCTTTGGCGATGATCTTTTCGGCCGCGAAGTGCATCGCCGTTCCCGCCATGAACGTGGCGCGGGAACTGCCGTGCCCGCCTCCCTTCGGAATAAGGCCGGTATCGCCCGCCAGGTATCGGACGCGCGCATTGGGCACACCCAGCATCCCGGAAACCAGTTGTCGGAAGGTGGTTTCGTGCCCCTGGCCGATCGCCGTGGTCCCGGTGATCAACGACACCTGATTGTCGTCGTCGAAGCGAAGTTCCACGTTCTCTTCTGGGGGACCCATGGTGATCTTGATCTGATGGGCGATCCCATAACCGCGCAGGCGACCCCCCGCCTCCGACCGTTTCCGCCGTGCGTCGAACTCCGTCAGCTCCAGCTTGGAGACCGCGGTATCCTGGTTGGCGGGGAAATCGCCGCTGTCGATGGTCATGCCGTGTGAGTTGGTGAACGGCATCTCGGAGTCCGGCACCAGGTTGCGGCGACGCAATTCCGCGGGATCGAGGTTCATCTCCCGGGCCGCCTGATCGATCACACGCTCCATGAGGTAGACCGCTTCGCTGAACCCGGGGCCCCGCGTGACGCCGGTCGGTGCCTCGTTCGTGTGCACGGCCTTCAGGTCGACGTGAAAGACGGGCACCGCGTAGACGGTGCCCATCAGGGCCACGTATTGCAGGCTGCCGACCGTCCCCATGGCGCCGGTCAGGTAGGCTCCCAGGTTGGCAAATGTCGAAACACGCAGGGCGAGGAACCGTCCGTCGGCGTCGAGCGCGAGTTCGGCATGACCCACGTGATCGCGGGCCTGATCATCTCCGCTGAAGGTGTCGCCGCGAGTGCTGATACACTTGACGGGTCGACCCGTTTCGCGGGCTGCCCAAAGGGTCAGCGCGTATTCCGGATAGGGAAAATTCCTGGCCCCGAATCCGCCGCCCACATCCGGCGCAATCAAGCGGACGCACTCGGTCTCCACCCCCAGCGATGCCGCGACGTTTCCGCGGATCAAGTGCAGTCCCTGGCAGGAAACGTACAGCGTGTACCGCTTCGACCCCGCATCGAACGCACCGATCGCGCCACGTGGTTCCATCGGATTCGTGATGACTCGGTGGTTGACCACGTCGACGCGCGCCACGTGCGCCGCGGCCTTGAACGCCGCGTCGACCGCAGCCCGGTCGCCGACGGACTCCTCGGCGCACAGATTGCTGTCAGAGCCGTCGTTCAGGGGAATCGCGGCGGCGGCAAGTGCGGCTTCGGGAGTCGTCGTCGCGGACAGGCTCTCGTAGCCGACCGCGATGCGCTCACCGGCATCGCGCGCCTGCTCGCGTGTCTCCGCCACCACGACCGCGACCGCCTCACCCACGTGCCGCACGCGATCCACCGCGAGAGGCAGGCGCGGCGGGTGCGTGAACGGCTTGGCCGTCAGGGGGCTCCGCGACTGATAGGGCGCGATCGGGCGAATTCCGGCGCTCGCCTGATCCGGGCCGGTCAGGATGGTGAGAACGCCGGGCACCGCGCGAGCGTCTTCCGTCTCGATCCTGAGAATGCGGGCATGCGCATGGGGCGATCGGAGCACGACGGCGTGCACCATACCGTCCAGCACCATATCGTCGACGTATGTGCCGGCGCCGGTCAGGAACCGTTCGTCCTCGACGCGTTTCGGCGCTTCACCGATGCCGGCTCGGCTCTCGTCCATCCTTGTCCTCCCTCCCCTTCCCAATGATACTGACGTCGATGCTACGCACCCGATGCAAAGGGCCGGGCGCAGACAAGGTTTCCACGAATGGCCGTTGAACAACCCCCGAATATCATCTTCATGCACTCCCACAATACGGGACGATTCGTTCAGCCCTATGGCCACGCGGTGCCGACCCCGAACCTGCAGCGCCTGGCCGAAGAAGGCGTGCTATTCCGGCAGGCATTCTGTACCGCACCCACGTGCTCGCCCAGCCGCGCGAGTTTTCTCTCGGGCATGTATCCGCATTCCTGCGGCATGTACGGGCTCGGGCATCGCGGCTTCAAGATGACCGACTTCCGGCACCACGTCGTACACACGCTCGGGCGGCACGGGTATCACACCGCGCTCGCGGGCGTGGAACATACCGCGCCGGATCCGACGGCCGTCGGTTACGCCGAACTGCTCTCCACCGAAGACACGAACTATCCGGAGTTGTCGGATACGCGGCATCCCGTCGAGGCCGCCGTCGAATTTCTGGGCCGGCGTCACGCACGACCATTCTTCGTCTCGCTCGGCTTGAACGCGACCCACCGTCCGTTCCCGCCGCCGGATCCGGCGAACCATTCGGCCGAGGACGAACGCTATTGCACGCCGCCACCGCCGTTGCCCGACGTCCCCGAGATCCGGGCCGATATGGCCGGATTCAAGGCGTCCGCCCGCGAGATGGATGACTCCTACGGCGCGGTGATGGACGCGCTCGACGCGAACGGCTTGGCGGAACGGACGCTGGTGTGTTGCTTCACCGATCACGGAATTCAATTTCCACGCCACATGAGCAACCTCGAAGACCCGGGCATCGCGGTCTATCTCATCATCCGGGGGCCCGGCGGTTTCGCCGGCGGGCAGGTCGTGGACGAGATGGTCAGCCTGATGGATCTGGTGCCGACCGCATACGATCTCGCGGGTATCGAGCAGCCGGCGTTCGTGGAAGGCGTGTCGCTGCGTCCTCTGGTCACCGGCGAGCGTGACAGCGTGCACGATACCATCTTTGCGGAGAGCAACTATCACGCGGCTTTCGAACCCATGAGATGTGCCCGTACCAAGCGCTACAAGTACATCCGCCGCTACGACAACCGGGACCGGCCGAACCTGCCCAACGTCGACGACACCGACAGCAAGGTATTCCTTCTGGAACGGGGCTGGCGGGACCAGGCCCGCGATCGGGAACTGCTCTACGACCTGATCTTCGATCCGTATGAAACCAACAACCTGTTCGACCTTCCCATGATGCGCGAGGTCGTCGGGAACCTGCGCGGGCGCCTTGAGGCCTGGATGCGGAAAACCGGCGACCCGCTGCTCGAGGGCGTCACGGTACCGGCACCCCGTGGCGCTGTGACCAACGATCCCGATGGCGAGTCGCCCAACGAGCCCGTCATGACCATCGGCTGATGTAGATCTTCACCGAGCAAGCGATTGCGAGATGGATACCGGCGAGTTCGCTGAGGACGAGACGTTCACGGTCCGGATCACCTCGGACGCGGAGGAGGCCAGCCACCACGCCGCGACCGTCATCGTGAATCAGATCAGGCGAAAGCCCGACAGCGTCATATGTACGGCGAGCGGCGAGACCCCGGTCGGCACCTATGCCCGTCTGGCGGAATTGACGGCAGGCGAGCATTTGGCGGACCGGATCTCGATCGTGAAACTCGACGAGTGGCTGGACATCCCCCTTGACGATCCCCACACCTGCGAACGCTTTCAACGCGAACACGTGCTTGGCCCGCTCGGCGTTCCGGCCGCACGGTACATCGGGTTCGACAGCCAGCCCTCGGAGGAGTGGGCCGAATGCCGGCGAATAGAACGAGAGATCGAGCGCGCGGGCGGAATCGACCTCGCCGTCCTCGGCATCGGCGTCAACGGCCACATCGGGTTGAACGAGCCCGCCGAGTACCTGCACCTTGGTTGCCACGCGACGGAGCTTGCGCAAACCACCATCGATCACACGATGCTGGAAGGCATCGTGCACCCCGTGACCCGCGGCATCACGATGGGCATGCGCGACATACTCGGCGCACGCCTGATCCTGTTGCTCGCCCTCGGAGATCACAAGGCCGAACCCGTACAGCAACTGATGAGCCGACGGGTAAGCTCGCGGCTGCCCGCGTCGTTCCTGTGGCTCCATCCCAACGTGAGTTTCATCTGCGACCGCGCGGCCGCGCGCAACATCGCGGGAGACGGGTAGGGTGCCGGCCGCGGAGTCACGCGGGCTCACGGCCATCGGCATCGATATCGGTGCAACCAAGGTCCTGGGTGGCGTGGTGGATGTCGGAACTGGCGCGGTCCTACACGCCGAGGAGATTCCCGCGCTCCCGCGACGCGATCCGGTTACCGTACTCGACGACGTCCTCGGGCTGGCGGAGAGGATGCGGGATGCCGCGGCACGGGACCGCCTGACCGTTCGTGGGCTCGGCGTCGGCATCGCCGAGATCGTCGATCCCAACGGCGAGATCACGACCCGGAACACGTTCGACTGGCTCGATCTTCCGGTGCACCAACGCTTTGGAGAGGTCGCGTCGCCCGTCGTCATCGAATCGGACGTACGCGCGGCTGCCTGCGCGGAAGCACGCTACGGCGCGGGACGGGGTCTCGACACCTTCGCCTACGTCACGATCGGCTCGGGTATCAGCAGTTGCCTCATGATCAAGGGCCGACCCCTGGTGGGGCATACGGGGGGCGCGATCGTGCTGACATCGGCCACGACCCGGGAGCGCTGCCCGGGTTGCGGCGAGACGCACGATTTCTGTCTCGAAGCGTACGCGTCCGGATTGGGGATGACCCGCCGCTATGCGGAGGCGACATCCCGTGACGTCCAGCGAACGGAGGAAATCTTCGATGCGGCTGCCTCGGGCGACGTCAAGGCGGTTCACGTCATCGAATCCGCCGCCCAGGCGCTGGGAAAGGCCCTGGCTCAGTTGGCCAACCTGTTCGACCCCGCCGCGATCGTGCTCGGGGGTGGCCTGGGTTCGGCGGCTGGTCTCTATCACGACAGGCTGATCGAGTCGGCGCGCCGGCAGATCTGGCATGGACCCGTCCGCTGGCTGCCCATCGTCAGTGCGGAGCTCGGAACCGCCTCGGGTCTGGTGGGCGCGGCGCTTCGGGGCGCCGAGGGTCTGGTTCGGTAAGGAGCGAAGTAGGTTATGGCCCGCAAGGGACAGCCCTATCGGCTGGGTGTCATCGGATTCGCCCACATGCACGTGAACGAACTCGTGGCGAGGTTCCTCGCCCACGACGGAGTCGACCTTGTCGCCTGTGCGGATACCGTGCCTCGCGTGCCCTCGCTCACCGAGGTTGAAGGCAGCCGCAGAGCGAATCTCAAACGCGCGCTCGCGGCGTCCGATGGCGCCAAAGCCTTTGCCGATTACCGAGAGATGCTCGATTCCGAGGAGCTCGACATCGTGATCTTCTGTCCCGAGATCGCACGGCACGCGGAAATCGCCGAAGCCCTGGCGGATCGCCGCATCCATATGCTGACCGAGAAGCCGATGGCGGCAAGCCTGTCCGATGCCCTGCGCATGGCGCGCGCGGCCCGGCAAGCGGACGTCGTGCTGATGGTCAACTGGCCCATCACCTGGCGGCCGTGGGTACTCGTGGTCAAGGACCTCATCGATGCCGGCAGGATCGGAGACGTCTGGGAGTTCAAGTGGCGAAACGGTCCGTCTCTCGGACCGCTGGCCGCCGGCAGCCCGCACCCGGGCGATACGGTGGTCTCCGGTGTGCTGACCGATGACGAGAAGGCGGCCGAATGGTGGCATCAGTCGGACACCGGCGGCGGCGCCCTTCTCGACTACTGCTGTTACGGGGCCTGCCTCTCGACCTGGTATTTGGACCGGCACGCCATCTCCGCGCTGGGCTTGAAGATGAACCTGCTGAGCCGGTTCGGCGACGCCGACGACAATGCCGCGATGCTCGTCCGCTTTCCCGATGCCATGGCCGTTCTCGAGGCGACCTGGACGACCTTCCACGCGGGCATACCCCACGGGCCCATCGTCTTCGGCACGAAGGGAACCATCGTCGTGGACGGCGCCCAGGCAAAGGTCTATCAAGACCGGGACAGTCCGGAGCCGACGGCGACCCACCGCGGCGACCCCTTTCCTGCCGGACGCGCGACCATCGCCGAGCAGTTCATCCGCCGCATCGAGGCCGGCGAGGACCCTCACCCGACGCTGGACATACCGCTCAATCTCGCGGCGACCGCAATCCTGGATGCCGGAATCCGGTCGGCGGCAAGCGGCAGGGTCGAGCAGGTCGAAACCCCGGTTTGGGACGCCGGATGACCCGCCATCCGGCAGCCGCGCCCCTGCCATGATACGCATGGCCTCCGTCGGCTATGGCGATATCGCGCGCCGGCGCCATTTTCCCGAACTCCTGAACTTGCGCGGCCGGGCCGAGCTGGTCGCCATCGCCGGCCGTGACGAGCCCTCGCTCGCGGCCTGCGCCCGCGAGCTCGATATCCCGGACTGGTATTCCGACGCGGACGAGATGCTGGCGCGCGACGACATCGATGCGGTCCTGATCCTGACGCCGCCCGGCAGCCATAGCCTGTTCTCACGAAGGGCCATCGAGGCCGGCAAGCACGTCCTGCTGGAGAAGCCGATGGTCATGTCGGTCGAGGAGGCAACAAGTCTCCTCGAAACCTTCAGAGCCCGGCAGGACAGGAATCCGATCACGTTCCTTCCCCTGCCCCACGTGGATATCCCCGAGCACAAGGCCGCCGCCCGCCTGATCGCGGCCGGCGTGATCGGCGAGGCAACCAGTGTCGAATGCCATCGCGGCCATCGCGGTCCCACGCACGCCGGCTGGTTCTACCGGAAGGAACTCGCCGGCGGCGGCGTGCTCTTTGATCTCGGCATCTATCAGGTCAGTGCCGTGGTCTCGTTGTTCGGCCCGGCCCGAACCGTGACCGCGCTGTGCGACCGTCGTTTCGGGACCCGAACGATGGATGACGGCACGGTGATCGAACCGGATGTCGAGGACAGCGCCCTGGTGAGCCTGCGGCTCGAGAACGGCATGGCCGCGTCCATCAACGCCAACTGGAACGGGTATGTCACCCACCGTGCCACGCGGCGGCGGGTCACCGTCGTCGGGCGCGAGGGCAGCCTACATTTCGGCGTCGACGACGGTGGCATCTACATTCATCGGTCCGACGATGACTACGGCATCATCGGAGACGCGTCTGAGGAAACCCGATTCGACGGATACGCCTGCCGCCGACTCGTGCCCGACGGCGATGCGGCACCGTCGACCGTCGTGGGAGACTTCGTGAACCTGATCGAGACGGGGGAGACGTCGACGCGCGCCCTGGAGATGCAGGTGCACGTCATGGAGATCATCTTCGAGGCCTATCGGGCGGGGGACTCCAACGGGGCACGTGCGCTCACGACACGATTCTGACGGCCGGACGTCCTCGGGCGGAGGATCGGTTCTCCCGCATGTGGCGCCACACGGTCTCGGGCGTCGCGGGGCCGTCGAACCGGGTCACGCCATATGGTTTCAGGGCGTCGATCACGGCATTGGTGACCGCGGGAAAGGCGCCGACCGCCCCGGCCTCTCCGCAGCCCTTCACGCCCAGAGGATTCGTCGTGCACGGCACTTCGTTGAAGGTGAGGTCGACATCAGGCATGTCGTCGGCACGGGGCACGGCGTAGTCCATGAACGTGGCCGTGAGCATCTGCCCGTTCTCGGGATCGAAGCGGATCCGCTCCATCAAAGCCTGGCCGATGCCCTGGGCAAGGCCGCCGTGCACCTGACCGGACGCGATCAGCGGATTGATGAGCACGCCGAAGTCATCGACGATCGTGTACCGCGTGAGCGACACCCGACCGGTGTCGGGATCGACCTCGATCTCGCAGACATGGGCGCCGTTCGGGAAGGTCGACGCCTCGCGCCAATACTCCTGGTAGGTGTCGAGGCCCGCCTCCATGTCGTCGGGACGCCGTTCGGGATCACGGGCGATTCGGGCGACCTCCAGAATGTCGAGCGTCCGGTCGGTGCCGGCGACGGTGAACAGCCCTTCCGAGAATTCGATATCCGCTTCCGCCACCTCCAGGGCATGAGCGGCGACGGCGCGACCCTTCTCGACGATGGATTCGGAAGCGAGGTGGAGCGCCGACCCCGCCATGTGGGTGGATCGGGACCCACCATGGCCGCCGCCCTTGGCGATGAGATCGGTGTCCCCTTGTCCAAACACGATGTTCTCGAACGGGATGCCCAGCTTGGCCGAGACGATCTGCGGGAACGTGGTTTCGTGGCCCTGGCCGTTCGACCGCGTCCCCGTGAAAAGGGCGACTCGGTCGTCGTCCTCGAACCTGATCTCGACGCACTCCTCCGGCGGCCCCATGGTCATTTCCATGTAGTAGGCGACACCGAGACCGCGAAGCCGGCCGGCCGCTTCGCTCCGATCGCGGCGCGCTTCGAATCCGGCGGAGTCGGCTCGGTCCAGCGCGCGGTCGAGGGTGTCCGCGCAGGTGCCGGTATCGATCGTGACGCCATGGAAGTTCGTGACCGGGGCGGCGTCCGTCCGCATGAAATTCCGGCGGCGCAGTTCCAGCGCGTCGATCCCCGTCTCTCGTGCAGCGGCCTCGATGAGCCGTTCCATCACGTTCATCGACTCGGCATAGCCCACACCCCGGTAGGCCCCGAGCGGCGTGGCATTGGTGAAAACCGCCTTGACGCCGAGGTGAACGGCCGGGATGTCGTAGACACCGCCGGTGAGAGTGCCGTAAGCGACGGTGTGGAGCAGAGCCGCAGTGGCCGTGACGTACGCGCCGAGATTGCCGAGCGTGTGCACGCGCAGTCCCAGAAAACTGCCGTCGGCGTCGAGGCCGAGCTCGGCTCGGGTGACGTGATCGCGGCCGTGGTCGTCGCTGAGGAACGATTCGGTGCGCTCGTTGATCCACTTCACCGGCCGGCCGAGGCGCCTTGCCGCCCACAGGACGAGAACGGTCTCGGGATACAGGAAGTTCTTCATGCCGAAGCCGCCGCCTACGTCCGGCGCGATGATGCGGATATTCTCCGCGGGCACCTTGAGCGAGTCCGCGAGGATGCCGCGGGCGAGGTGGATGTTCTGGCCCGAGGTGTAGAGCAGATAGCGTCCCTCGCTCTTGTCGTAGGCGCCCAGCGATCCGCGCGGCTCGATCGAATTGGCGATCACCCGGTGATTGATGAGATCGAGGCTGACCACGTGTTCCGACGCCGCCAAGGCGGCCTCGACCGCTGTCGAATCCCCAACTTCCCAATCGTAGGAGAGGTTCTTTCGCGGGCTGTCCCATATCGCCGGGGCATCGTCGCTCAGCGCCGTCTCGGCATCGACGACGGACGGCAAGGGCTCGTATTCGACGGAGACGAGTTCGGCCGCATCGAGCGCCTGCTCCCTCGTCCCGGCGACGACGAATGCGACTCCGTCGCCCAAATAGCGGACACGGTCCGACACCAGCGCGTGGCGCGGTGGCACGAAGAAGGGCGTCCCGTCCGTGTTGGCGGTGCGCGCGTGAGGCCGAACGGGCAGCAGTCCGTCGGCTGCGGCGTCGGCGCCCGTGAGCACCGCGGCGACGCCCGGAGCCGCTTCCGCCGTCGAGGTGTCGATGCTGCGGATGACTGCGTGGGCGTGCGGTGGCCGCAGAACGACGCCGTGGAGCGTCCCGTCAAGGGAAACGTCGTCGACGAACCGGCTGTCTCCGGTGAGGAAGCGCCGATCCTCGGCGCGCCGTATCGCCTGCCCGATTCCATAGACCGCCATGATCTCTACTCCCCCGACCCCGCGCGGGCACCCCGAGCACGATCGGTTCGTAGGGCCTTGACGGTCAAAATCATGACGGCGGGCATGGAGTGCCGACGCCCTACAGATCGGGCATCCGCTCGTGCCAGCCGGTCTCGCGCTGGTACAGGTGCGCCGCGTTCAGCAGTCGGGCCTCCGTGAAGGGCCGCCCGACCAACTGGAACGCGACGGGAAGCCCGTTCTGCGCGAATCCGCAGGGGACCGAGACGGCGGGCAGACCGAGATAGCTGATGGTCCGAGTGAACTTGGGAAAAAGACCCATGGTTCGCACCGCGCGCTCCGGGGACGCCGGATCGCTGTCAGCCAGGGTCGGCGCGGACGCCGGACCCGTCGGGACATGCAGGAGGTCGACGCGTCCCAGCACCTCCTCCAGGAACTCACAGAGCAGCGGACCGCGCAGGCGCAGCGCCTCTATGTAACGGGTCGCGGGAATGAACAGGCCCGGTTCCATCGGCGCGCGAATGGCGATCTGGTAGTCGTCGGGCCGTTCGGCGAGCCACTTCCCGTGAAGCGCGGCGGCCTCCGCCGCGAGAATGAGTTGTCCGAGGCGCATGGCGAGGCCCGGATCCGGCACGGAAACCTCCACCACTTCGGCACCCAATGTCCGGAACACCTCGCGGGAGGCCGCCATGCCCTTCGCAACGTTCTCGTCGATATCCTCGTTGTAGTAGTTGGTGGCGACCCCGACGCGAAGGCCTTTCAAGGTCTGCTCCAGCTCCTCCTCGTAATCGGGGACGGGCTCGCTGCTCGATTGGGGATCGCGGGAATCGAAGCCGGCGATGGCGGTCATCATCCTGGCGATGTCCCGCGCCGTTCTCGCCATGGGGCCCAACGTGTCGGTCGCCCAGGACCGCGGCATGACACCGTACCGCGACACCCTGCCATCGGTCGGTTTGATCCCGACGACGCCGCAGAGACCGGCCGGAATGCGCACGGACCCCCCGGTGTCCGAGCCCAGGGAACCGGTCACCATGCGTGCCGCCACGGCGGCGCCGGAACCGCTGGAAGATCCTCCCGGTATGTGATCCGTGTTCCACGGGTTCAGGCAATCGCCGAAGTGTTCGTTGTGGCCGGTTCCTCCGGCGGCAAATTCCGCCATGTTCAGGGTGCCGACTTCGATCGCGCCCGCCGCGTCGAGCCGCTCCAGGGCGGTCGCCGTGACTTCCGCCGCCACGTTGCGCCGGATTTCCGAACCGCACGTGGAGACGCGGCCCTTGCGGTAGAGCAGATCCTTGTGCGCCAGGGGCACGCCGAAGAGCGGCGGCGCCTCGTTGCCATTCGACAGTTCGGCGTCCGCACGTCGGGCGGCATCGAGCGCCCCGTCTCCATCGATGTCGATGAAGGCGTTGACGAGGGGTTGCACCCGGTCGATTCGGGCGAGCGTGGCCTCCATCACCTCGACGGCGGAGACGCGGCGCGCCCGAATGGCGTCGGCAAGATCGCAAAGCGTGTATTCGACGATGTCCACGCTCATGACCCCCGCCCGTCTTGCGTGGCGCCGATGAGGGTCTGACGGGCGCTCAACAGCTCGTCATCGAAGTCCGACTCGCGTCCGGCGCGTCTTGCCGACTCGGCGAGTTCGGTGACCTGGCGTGCGATCTCGGCAGCCCGATCCTCCGTCAGCTCGATGCCGTAAATCTCCCGGGCCATCGCCCGGATGGTTTCTCCGCTGCAGCCCATGTCCTGCCTCCCCGCAAGAGCATCGTTCCAACCATTCTTACACAATGATCGCCGCGGCGCATGCCGCCTTCGACCCCGACCGCGCGCGATGTATGCTGGCGGCCGTTCCCGAGCATCGCAAGACAGGGGGATCGCATGCCCCGCATACTCGTCATCGTTCCCGCCCCGGTATCCGGAGAACAGCTCGAACTGCGCAGGGCGCAGGCCGCCGTCGCCGGATTGCCCGAGGACGTCGAGGTGGACTACCGCGCGGTTCGCGCTTCGGCCGACAACCAAGTGAGCCATCACGACTATGCCCTTAGCGAAATCTGCATCCTGGAAGCGGGGCTGTCGGCGGAGGAGGAAGGTTACGACGCGGTTTGCATCGACACGGTCAGCGACAGCGGCGTGAACACCTTGCGCTCGATGCTCGATATCCCGGTCGTCGGTCCCGGCCGGACCAGCTACCTGGTCGCGCTCATGCTCGGCAACCGGTTCTCCGTCGTGACGATGTGGGACAGGTGGAAACCGCTCGTCAAGAAGACCCTGACGGATCTGCAGATGCTGGACCGCTGCGCCTCGATCCGGACCATCGGCATGGAACCGGACACGCGCGGCCTGCTTGAAGGGAAGGAAGACGAGACATTTTCGAAGATGCTCGAGGCCGCGCGGCTCTGCATCGACGAGGACGGCGCGGAGGTGATCTGCCTGGGCTCCACGACCATGCACGACGCCGCCGAATTCCTCACGGCTCGGCTCGAGGTCCCGGTCGTCAACCCGGGACCCTTGTCCTATCAGGTCGCCAGCTTGCTCATCCGCTTGCGACTCGCCCAAAGCCGTGCCGCCTGGCCGTCCCCGGTCAAGCCGAAGGAGGAGATGATCCGCGCCATGATCGAGGCGGCTGCCGGGTTCACCGAGTAGTCAAAGACCGCCTCCCGCCGCCGACGCCGCAGGGGCCTGGAAGCCCTCACAGCCCCATCCGCGCGACGATCGCCTGCGTCAGGGGATCGCCGCCGTCGCCCAGGCGGTCCGTGACGGCGAAGTGGTGGTCGCCCTCCACCTCCACGTAATCGCATTCGATCCCGAGGCTCAGGCATTTTTCGGTGAAATCCCTCGACTGTCGGCGGAAGGATCGCGTTTCCCCGCCTCCGACCGCGCAAATCATGGTACCGCTGAAATAGAGCGGCAGACGCTGCGGACTGTTCGCCGCCGCCATTTGCGCGGTCAGCCGGATGTATGGCTGCAGGTTCGTATGACGGTGAGGCTCGATATCGAACAGTCCGCTGATGGGTGCGGTGCCCTTTATGAGATCGGCCGGGAGCCCGAACAATCCGTCCCAATCGGTCGCCATCATCATGCCGGTGAGGTGTCCGCCGGCGGAATGGCCGCCGACGTAAAGTCGGCCTGAGCTGCCGTTGTATTCCATGATATGGGCGTGGACCCAAACGAGGGCCCGGCGGACCTGGTCCACGATATCGGGGATCGTTGCGTCCGGACACAGTTCGTAATTGGGCAGCACCGCGGTCGCACCCGCAGCCGTCATCGGCGCCGCGACCTCGCTGTATATGGCCTTGTCGAGCTGATACCAGTAGCCGCCGTGGATGTAGAAAAAAACGGGGGCGCCAGGCCGGTCCGCCGGGAATATGTCGAGCGTCTGTTTCGGAGTGTCGCCGTAAGGCACGTCCAGCACACAACTCAGCCGCGCGCGAACCACCTCGCTTCGTTCCGCCGCGCGCTCCAAGAAGGCATCGGCGTCGGGGATCGTCATACGGGCGCGGTATTCCAAATTGAGAGCATCCCGCTCCGCCTCGGTCAGGTTCTCAAAAGCCATCGCGTCCTCGTGGGCAACGTCTAGACGTGCGGGAAACGGAATTGCGAGAGTTTCTCTTCGCGGTCTTCCTGTCGCTCCATCTTTGGTGGGTGCCCTCGAGCCTCCGCCGCGACGCAACGCAAGTCCTCAGTCGCCCACGACCTCGGGCCGTCGATCGGTCCATGGACGCGCCGTCTCGAGCTGGGCCGCCAGCCGGATCAGGGTGGCTTCGTCGCCATAGGGGGCGACTAGTTGGACGCTGATGGGCAGGCCGGTCTCACCGACCCCCATCGGCAGCGTAATGCCGGGCTGTCCGGTGATGTTGAACCATACGGTGAAGGGGCTGAAGCTGAAAACCCGGTTCCAATATTCGTCGGCGTCTTCCAGCATCATGTCGATCCAGCCGAGCCTGGGAGGTAACGTCCCGAGGGCGGGTGTCAGGAGCACGTCGTAGGACTGGTGAAAGGCCGCCATCCGGCGCCCCAACCGGTGCGCGGCCTGCGTCGCCTGCACGTAGTCGGCGCCCGACATCTCCTCTCCCAGTTTCGCGGCGGCCGCCGTGACCCGCTCGACGTTGCTGGGCCCGGCCTTCTTGCCGGCGGGGTGGCTGCGCAAGGCCGCCGCCACGTTCGCGGCGCTGATGGTGCGGAACGTGGGGATCACGGACTCGCGGTCGATGTCGGGGTCGGCTTCCTCGACGTCGTGGCCTAGGTCGCGGAGCAGCTTGGCGGCGTTCTCGAAGACGTCGAGGACCTCGCTTTCGACGGGGGCGCCGTTGGGCGCTCGCGAGGTCATGGCGATGCAGAGCCGGCCGGGATCGGCGCCAACCTCATCGAGGAACGGGCGCGCAGGCGGAGGGGCGACGTAGGGATCACCGGAGCCCGGCCCCGCCGTGGCATCCAGGAGGGCCGCGGAGTCGCGTACGGAACGGGTCAGGGCATGCTCGGTGGTCTGCCCCGCATTGCCTTCGCCCGAATACGGATCCTGGGTATTCCGGGCTCGGGTCGGTTTGAGACCGACCAGACCGCAGCACGACGCGGGCGCCCGAATCGATCCGAAACCGTCGCCGCCGCTCGCCATCGGTACGATATAAGCCGCGACCGCCGCCGATGATCCGCCCGATGATCCGCCCGGCGTCCGTTCGAGATCCCAGGGATTGCGCGATGGGCCGAACAGCTGCGGTTCGCACGTCAGGCTGAGGCCGAGCTCCGGCGTATTCGTCTTGCCGAAGATCACAAGCCCGGCCCGTTTTCCGCGTTTGACGATGACGCTGTCCTCGGGAGGCACCAGATCATCGAAGAAGCGGCTGCCGCGCGTTTGCACATAGCCGCCCAGCACCCCACCGATATCCTTCAGCAGATACGGGACGCCGGTGAAGGGCCCGTCGGGCAGTCCGGCGGCGACGGTGTCGCGGCCGTGATCGTAGAGCTTGTCGACGATGGCATTGACCGTCGGATTCCGCATCTCCGCCCGGGCGATCGCGGCGTCCAGCAGTTCGGCGGCCGTGACTTCCCCGTTTCGGACGAGTTCTGCCAGACCGAGCGCGTCGTAATTCTCATATTCGGGAAACGGTTCCACTGCGTGCTCCCTGTATCTCCACGTCGACAGTCCTCAGGCGCATACTGGAGTCTGGCTGAACGGCTTCGACTGCACAAACAGTATCCTGATCACGGCGGGTGTCGGTGGGAGTTGCGGCATAAATTGCAAGGACCAAATCCTGCGGAGAAGCGTTGGGACACCGTCATTCGGGCAAGATCCTATGGACTTGCCGGAGCGACGGCAGTAGGTCATCGGCGATGTCCACCGCTCCAGCATCCGGTTCGATACAACGCTTGCCGCCGCGGGCCCTGCTGATGCTCGCCGTGATGACGTTGATGTGGGGTGCGGCCTGGCCCATCATGAAGGTCGGCGCGCAGGAAATTGAAATCTTCACCTTTCGTGCCGCGGCCGCGTTCATATCGGCGTTCACGGCGTTCTCCCTCGCCCGCGCCACCAATTCGAGCCTGCGGGTACCCCGGGACGTGCGCGTGCCCCTCATCGCGGCCGGTCTCCTGTTCCAGGGGGCCCTGGCGTTTTTCACCACACTGGCGTTGACGCTTATTTCCTCGGGGCACGCCGTAATTATCGGCTACACCATGCCGCTGTGGGTGGTCTTGCTCGGGATTCCAATCCTCGGAGAGCGACCCACCCGCCTGCGGTGGCTGGGTCTCGCGCTTGGTATGGTGGGTGTGGCATTGCTGGCGAGCCGAGGCGTCGAGTTGTTCGCCAACGCGCCGCTGGGTGTCGCCGCGCAGTTGGCCGGCGCCGTTTCCTGGGCGGTCGCGGTGATCATCACCAAGAAAGTACGCTGGCGCATGCCGATGGACGTGGTATTGGGCTGGCAGTGCTTGATCGGTGGTATCCCGTTGGCGGTCCTTGCCATTCCCGAACTGCCGGACTTGAAACCGGTGACGTGGATGGCGATCGGTTCAGTCCTCTATCTCGGGATTTGCGCCCAGGGCCTCGGGAATTGCGTATGGTTTCGCATTATCGACATGGCACCCGCGGGTGTCGCCGGTGTGTCGTCGCTTGCCGTCCCCACCGTAGGACTCGTCCTCGGCTCCCTGATGCTCGACGAGCCCGTCGGCCTCATCGAGGTTACCGCTCTCCTCCTCGTCCTCGGCGCGCTGGCGACGGTGTTGACGTTGCCGACGTTCCACCGCCGCGGCCCGGAGACGAAAACGACGGCATCCAATTGACTCCGCGAAAAAATGAGCCCACCCGAATTCCGGCGCGGGGATTGGTCCTTCTTGTGCTGCTGACCCTGGCGTGGGGCACCAACTGGCCGATTCTCAAGATCGCGTCGACAGGCCTGCCGCTTTTCCCGTTTCGGGCGATCTGCGCGCTCGGCGTGGGCATCCTCATGCTGTCCATCGCAGCCGCCAATCGGGAACGTCTCCGGATTCCGCGCGACAACTGGATCGGTATCGGCGTTACGGGTTTTTGCAACATGACCGTGTGGTTCATCTGCTCCGCCCTCGCCGTCCGGTTCACGACCTCGGGCCACACCGCGATCGCCGCCTATACGATGCCGCTCTACGTGTTCCTGATCGGCACGCTGTTCCTGGGCGAGCGGCCAACCCCGGGCAAATGGCTCGGCCTGGCCCTTGGCCTCGCCGCCATCGCGTTGCTGGTCACGCGTGACTTCGAATCGACCTACGGAAGCTGGCTCGGCATCGCGGTGATGAGCGTCGGCGCCGTGTTCTGGGCGCTGTCCTCGATCGTCGTGAAACGGGTGCGTTGGCGGATCTCAGCCACCGCGGTCGTGGGCTGGCAGGCATTGATCGGCGGCCTGCCCATCATCGTGATCGGGATCCTTCAGTTCCCGGACCTGCACGAATTTCCCGGAGATGCCGTTCTCGCCACGATCTACGCCATCGTTGTCGGCATCGCATTCGCGCACTGGCTTTACTTCAAGATCCTGCAACTCGTGCCGGTATGGGTAGCTTCGCTCTCGACGCTGGCGGTCCCGGCGGTGGGTCTGGTGTCGGGCGCTTTATTTCTGAATGAACCGTTGGGTTGGGTCGAGATCCTGGCTCTTTTTCTTCTCGTCGGCGGCATTTCAACCGTGTTGCCCCGACCCGGCAGATCTTCTTCCGGGGGAAGCGGCGAGGGTTCTTGACGCGCCTGCCGCGCGTCGGACTACCGGAGCACGTCGGGCCAGTTTGCGTCGGCCTTGGCGATGTTGCCCGGGATGTCCGCTTCCCATCGCTTCTTCACGGAAAGGCTGTAGTTCAGGTAAAGCTTGCCGTCGACGATGCGCCAAGCTTCCGGCACCGACGAGGCTGTGTAGCCCTGCGAGACAGCCCAGGCGCAATAGCCGCCGTACCGGGGCGCGAAGGCCTCGGGGTCGTCCGCAAACCGGTCCCGATTTTCGGCACTGACGAAGCGCCAAGTGGCACCGTTCCATTCGTACTGGAACGCGGACGACCCCTCGACGGGTCCACCCTGAGTGAAGTAGGCGACCGGGTCGTAGCCCGAAACCGCGAGGTCGGAGAACGTGCCCGTGTACACGGGGTCTTTGGCGCTGGCCGGCGACGAGGCCGCAACCGCGAGCCCGAATACGAGCACCCAATACGCGAAACGGCGAACGGCCATCAATCACCTCCTCCTTTCGGCGCGGCCTTCTCCTCTTTCCGGCGCACCAGCCTTCGACTCTCCCGAAAAAGCACTGCTGATCGCTATTTTTATCTTACAGTTCAAATACTTAACGGGAACCAAGCGTGAGAGTACGGCGCCGACAGATTGTACATCTCAAACCATCCGGTTTCCAGCCTGTCGAGTCACCTTCGCGATGGACGGCCTGATGAAAGCTTCGTTTACGCCCGTTTCACTTATGGGTTGACTGTGCGATACCCTTCTGCTTCAACTACCGGCTCAGGACGCGCTCATCCAGAGCGGTGGAGGGACAGGCCCTTTGAAACCGCGGCAACCGCTACGAGCGGTGCCAATGCCTGATCGATGAGTCAGCCGAAGGCGGAACCCCGCTCTCGGCGCTCTTAGATAGAGCGCGTAGGAAGCGAGAGAGGAGACCGCCAGATGATGGTCCTGTGCTCCCCATTCGGGGCCGATTTCCGCGATATGTCCGTGCCCAGCCGTTCGGTCGGCGGTACCTAGTTCGCTCCGCTGCCTGAGAAACGGGAAGGACCGCCGGTCCTCCGAGCCGTTCGTTCCACGATCGTCCCGATGCCGGCCCTTCCTATTCCCCGGAGTCGAATCCCAGTGAGGAGAATCCCATGACCACAACCTCAGAGAAGCCTGCCGAAAACGGCGTCAACGTCGAAGCCCTGCTCAATGCGCGCGATGCATTGGGCGAGACGCCGGAAGCCGGCAAGTTCATGTGGCGGGCCACCAACGAGTGGCTGCACGGTACCCATAGCCGGTCCTCGGTAACGGGCTACTTCGGCTTGGGTGAAGAGCACCCGCACAAGTCGACCTTCGGCTTCGAGTCGGATCATCCCCTCGTGTTCGCCGCCGAGGACAATGCCGCCACGCCGGTCGAGATCGTCCTCGTGGGGCTGGCGAGTTGCCTGACGGCCGGCGTTGCCGCCGTCGCCCAGAATCGGGACATTCAGCTTCGATCGGTGAAGGCAACGGTCGAAGGCGACATGGACATCCAAGGCATCCTGGGCGCCGATCCCGACGTCCGGAACGGCTTCAGCGGCATTCGGGTCAAGTACGACATCGATGCCGACGCCACTCCGGACGAGATCGAGGCGCTGGTCGCCCAGTCACAGAAGCGCTCGGCGGTGTTCGACATCCTGACCAACCCGACGAACGTGACCGTCGTGGTCGGCTGATCGCCACCATGCGTACGACCACCGTCGTGGTCGGAGCCGGGCATGCCGGCCTTGCCGTAAGCCATTACCTCACCGCAAGCTCGATCGACCACGTGTTGATCGAGCGCGGCGAGGTCGCCAATTCGTGGCGAACGGAGCGATGGGAGTCGCTGAGGCTGCTCACTCCGAATTGGCAGGCGCGGGTCCCCGGTTTCGCCTACGACGGAGACGACCCCGACGGCTTCATGGACATGACCGAGGTGGTGACGTTCATCGAACGCTACGCCCGGCTCGTCGCGCCGTCGCTCCAGCCCCATACCACCGTCGAATCGGTTCGGCGGAACGGAACCGGTTACCAAGTGGTGACGGATCGTGGGGTGTGGCACGCTACCACGGTGGTGCTCGCCACCGGCGGCTGCAATATCCCGAAGGTTCCCCCGTTCGCGGCGGACCTTCCCGGATTCGTCACGTCCTTCACCCCGATGCAGTATACGAAGCCCTCCGCCCTTCCGGACGGGGGTGTCCTGGTCGTAGGTGCGTCGGCCAGCGGGGTACAGATCGCGGAAGAAGTTCACGGCTCCGGTCGCCCGGTGACATTGGCGGTCGGCGAGCACGTCCGCATGCCCCGGACGTACCGCGGCAAGGACATCCTGTGGTGGATGGATCAGACCGGGCTCCACGACGAGCGGTATGACGAGATAGACGACATCGGACGGGCGCGCCGGGTTCCGGCGCCCCAGTTGGTGGGAAAACCCGAGCGAACCACGCTGGACCTGAATGCGCTCACCGATCAAGGCGTCCGCCTGGTCGGTCGGCTCGTCGGGATCGCGGACGGTAAGGCCCTGTTCTCGGGCTCGCTTCGCAACAAGTGCACCCTCGCCGACCTCAAGCTGGGACGCCTCCTCGACACGATTGACGAGTGGGTCGGCAGCAACGGCCTCGACGGCCAGGTGGGGCCAGTGCAGCGTTTCGCACCGACGAGGGTCGAGGAGTCCCCGCCGTTGGTGCTCGACCTCGCCAAGGGCGGAATCGGCACGGTCATCTGGGCCACGGGGTTCGAGCCCGACCACTCGTGGCTCCACGTGCCCGTTCTCGACCGCAAGGGCCGGCTCTGCCATGACGGCGGGGTGGTAAGTGGCTCGCCCGGGCTCTACCGCATCGGCCTCAACTTCCTGCGGCGCCGCAAATCGAGCTTCATTCACGGGACCGGGGACGATGCCTGCGATCTGGTTGGGCACTTGGCCGCCCGGGTCGGAGCCCGCCCTCCGGACCGACCGGGGTGACGCGCGCGCCGGTCGTCGGCCAGCAGGAAAGTCCCGCGGTCGGGTCCTGCGCGCCACGGGGCCTTCCTCGCGCCAAGAACATGCCCGAAGTTGTGCAGAGGGGTGACGACGGCCGGCCACTTTTTCGAGATCCCGGCCGGCGCGCTCGGCAATCAATCTTCCAAGATTTCGTAGGCCAAGCCCTGCCCGTTCTTCCAGATCTCGGTATGGGACTCGGTGTACTCGACCCCATGCCCCATGACGAGACGGTTGATGAAGTTGTAACGCCCACAGACGGCGATCGCGAAATGGAGAGCGCCCTCCTCCCAACCGGCCTCGTAGACGGCATCGGCATCCGCCTGGACCATCTTTGCCGGCGTCAGCGTGAGCTTGCGGACGAAGCGCAAAATCGGCTTCATCCTTTCGTCTACCGACGAGGAGTCAATATCGTCCATAAGGTTGTTGAAGACATCCGCATCGATGCCGAAGGCCTCGGCGGCCATGGTGTGATCCTTGAAGCAATACTCACAGTCGTTCAGGCCCGAGACATAGGCTGCGACCAGCTCGCGTTCCGCAATCGATAGCGGCCCAGGCCCCCGCATAAGGGCCTGGCTGAATTTTCCCCATAGCAGCCAGATATCACGATACGGCGCCTGAATCTCCGCGAGGCCCGCGTTCGCAGACAATGAAGGAAAAAAGGTCATGCTGTGTTCTCCCTGATATCCTTCCCCGGCCTCAGGCCCAAGGGTTCCTGAAGCGCTCACGATGTTCTCCGAGCGGCGGCCCCGCACCATCAATCATCGACTGGCCTTTCGGATCTACGATCGGAAGTTGCCGACGGGAAGACGTGAAGGCAGGGTACCGCACCAACCGCTTTGATCTCCGCGAAGCTCAGCGGACATTTTTGCTCGGACCGGGGAGACTTGCACATGCTTCCCGACTCCCGGTTGGATGGCAAGGCAACAAGTTACGGCAGGGCCGGGTCTCTGCGGCGGGCGGATGGTAAGATGGCATCGGGAACTTCGGCGGCCATGCCGGGTCCACCGGGGCGGAAAACGCAGACTACCGGTGATTTACGGTCGGTCGATCCTCCGCAATCCATTGGGCGATGCCCCCGTGCACGTTGTGGACACGCCGGTATCCGAACTGTCTGTCCAACAAGCGGCTAACCACATTGCTGCGCCCACCGCTGTGGCAAATGATCGCGATGGGTTCATCAGGGACCGCAATGGCGGCAAGCTCCGACATCCAGGCGCGAACGTCGTAGCGTCCGCGCGAGTCGAAAAAGGTCAGCAAGTGACTTCCTTGAATGATGCCGGTCCTGTTCCATTCCTCCGGGGTTCGGACGTCAACGACTGGCACCCCGCCTGCCAGCAACCGCTCGAGCGCGATGTTGTCGATGTTGGTGACCTCCGCACGAAGCGGCGTACCGCCAGCGAGGAACGCGACGACGAGGAATATCGGGTACTGCAGCAGTTTGAAAATTTCGATTATTCCTGCGCAGCTTAATCAAATGGAAATTCCGATTGCATTCATAATAGGGTTGGACGGTACCATCGCAATAATTCTCGACCCAAATAATACCATTGGTCATGCGATGGTTTGAGGAGAACGAAGAGGCAGGAACCATGTCTGTCGCCGAACCCGCCGCCGTTCCGGTTACCATCACCCTTTATCGTTGGGCGGGTGCATGGGGACCGTTCAAGGTCAGCATTCCGTGCGGCGAATGCTCGCTAACCCTTGATGTCATCAATGACACGCTGGCATGCGAACTCGAGGGTATCCCCGTTACGGTCGACGTTCGCGAATGGCTCAGCGAATGGTGGCGCCCCCTTCCCAAAGGAGGTTGGCACGCCCCTATCGTCATCGTGGAGGGACGGCTTGTCAGTCAGGGACACGCCCTCAACCGCGGCGTTCTGACGGAGGCGGTGATCGATGCCTGGGCACGCCGCAGCACACCGGTGGGCAACCATCTGTTCGGCAAGGAGACCTGCCCGCACTGTGTCCGCGCCAAGGGCTACCTTGCCGAGGCGGGAATGGAATTCGCCTACCACGACGTGGTGCGCGATCCCCGCGCGCTTTACGAGATGCTGGCGCGGGTCAAACCGATCGTCGGGCCCAAGACGCCCATCACGGTACCGCAGATCTGGTTGGACGGCGTCTATGTCGGCGGCGCCGATATGCTCGGCAAGGTGCTCGAACGCGAAGTCGAGCCCAACCCCGACCGGGGTCGGTGTTCGCTGTCACCACCGGCCGCCTAGAACCGACCGCAAGTGTGGCGCGTTGCTAGGCGCCAAAGCCTGAACACCCGTTCGGCCAGAGAGCTGCGATGATCTTCTCCGACGGCTGTCGGGGAAGCCGGGCGTTGCGACCGGAGGTCTTGACGTGCAGTGCGAAGGCCGCGGGGCGATGGTCTCCTTCCGGCCTCCTGGACGTACGCCCCTCTCCATGCTTTTCCTTCCTCGCCCTCCGGTTCCGCGGCCGGCCGGCCGATCGGGGAGGCAAGAGCGCGCGTGGGGGTGCCTGTTGGCCCACCGGGGCAACCGAGCCGCTGTCATGGCCGGCGACTTCAATCATGACCTGAAGGCTTTCCTTTTCCCCATCGATCCGTCCTCCCGGAAATCCTTTCCCTCCGGCGGACTTGAACCTCCACTCCGGCAGTGTCATACGGTTTCTCGGAGGGATTCGATACGTCATCTCATACATCCGCACAGCCATGCGCACTCTCGGACGGCCTCGAATGGCCTCGGTTGGAAATAGCCGCCTGTCGGAGTAAGGTCGGCCGCGCTCCGTTCTGCACAGGCGAAACTCTTATGGTGGGCGTCCAAAGCGGAGGCAAGCGTACGCAAGAACGAAACTGAGATGATCGATAGAGGGAAAGCACCTGCGGCGACGCTGGACGGCTAAGTTGGCGGGTCGATCACCTCGATCCCCCGTATCTCGTTTAAAACCCGGTTGGATGGATGACTCCCAAGAAGATCATCGGCGCTCTCGCGGTCGCCGGCGCACTGACAGCCTTCGCGGCAATATCGAGCCACGCAGCGACACTCGATAAGGTGAAGGC
>JAGWAU010000020.1:0-42478 GCA_021296255.1 Alphaproteobacteria bacterium
TGGCAGACATAGCGGTCGATCTACTCGGTCGCGACATTCGGTTCTGCCATTCGCTGTTTAACTTCAAGTGGGCCGGTATCGGTCAGGCAGTGAAGTGGCATCAGGATATACCCTTCTATCCTCACACTAACTACGCAGTCCTCTCAATCAGCACGTTTATCGAAGACGTTGGCTTCGAGCAGGGACCCGTTCGCGTAGTTCCGGGCAGTCATAGAGAGCAAATCTACTCGCACTACACGGAAGGCGGCGACTGGGCGGCATGCATGCGGGAGCGGGATTTAATCGATCTCCAAGTCGAAAGGTCACGTGCTCTGATGGGACCCGCCGGAACACTTACCGTGCACAGCGCCCGCCTCGTTCATGCATCCGATCCCAATCGTTCGAATAAGGGCCGGCCCATTCTCGTCAACGTGTACACGGCAGCCGATGCACTGCCGTACAGCAATCTCGCGCAGCGCAGCACAAACACGGGAACGATCGTGCGAGGCGCGCCTGCCACCTATGCGCGCATGGACCCGGAGTCATGCCCGCTGCCTCCCGATTTCTCAAAAGGATTTTCAGTGGAGAACGCGACATTTTCGGAAGCATCTTTGGACGATGGATGACAGCCTATCTCAATTCCATGATCAAGTTGCCAACGTCATCGACTCGCATCTCCCAATTCGGCGGTATAACCGTCGTCGATCCAGTCTCCTCGATGATCGCGGGTCCATGGAACCGCGCTTCGGCCGGAAGTGATGTTCGCGCGTATATGGACGTTTGCTTGGCCGTACTGTCGAAGAATACTACCCGCCTCCCAATCTCGGCCTCCGCAAGTTTGCGCACACTATTGTCAAGGCGTGGGAAGCTGAATTTTGGCGCCCGCCCGACCGCGACGAGCCGAAGGGTCACTATCTGCGCGGGACGGCCGGTCGGAAGATATGACCAGGCGTCGAAATAGCTGTCGCTGAAGGTTTCTCCCAATGCCAAACGATCGAGGTCTCTGGGGTTCACCGCAATGTCGAGCTCGTGGGCCTGACCTTCGTAACGCAGCCCGATCGAATAGCGAATGTCTCGATCAGCCTCGGAAACCTTCTCAGCCGATAACAATGCATGCGCCTCCTTATCCAATTGGTGCAGGTGGTCCGCCACCACCGACAGGTCGGCCTCTTCGAGCAAGGACAGGTGCGTGCGTGTGAACTCATGCCGCAGGTCCGACGTCAGGAGACCGAGCGCCGACAAATTTCCGGGATGGTTGGGGGAGATGACTCTGCGAATGCCGACCTCCTGCGCCACGGCACAGCCGTGCATCGAACCCGCGCCCCCGAATGCGATCAGGGTAAAGGCTCGGGAGTCTTCACCTCGTTCGACGGAGATTTCGCGAACTGCAGCGCTCATATTAGATTCGGCGATGCGAACCATCCCTTCGGCCACAAAGTTGAGATCTGTGGAACCGAGCTTTCGATCCAGCTTCGCCACCGCAGCTTCCGCCCGTCCCCGGCGCAGGTTTAGGAATTCACCGAGCCGCGTCTCAGGGCCGAGCCGATTCAGCACCAGGTTGGCGTCGGTGACCGTGGGCTCTTCGCCACCGTTGTCATAGCACGCCGGACCGGGAACGGCGCCTGCGCTCTGCGGACCCACGGCGATCGGCCATCGGTGTCGACCCAGGCGACACTGCCACCGCCAGCACCCACCGTATTGATACCGAGCTGGGGGAATCGTAGCGGCAGGCCACTCACTATTCGCTGTGCCGCTGACGCCGGCTGGCGCTTCTTGATGAGGCAAACATCGGTGCTGGTGCCGCCCATGTCGCAGGTAATGAAGTTGTCGATTCCGAGCTGTCGTGACAGAAACAAACCGGCCGCGCCTCCTCCTGCCGGCCCAGAAAGCACGGCAGTCACGGGAAAACGCGCAATGTGCGAGGCCACCGCAACGCCCCCATTGTTGGTCATGATGAGCAAATCCTGTCCGAAGCCACCGTGACTCAACCAATCGCTCAGGCTACTTAAGTAACGTTCCATGACGGGGCCGAGGTAGGCGTTAAACGCGGTCGTGGTAAAGCGCTCGAACTCGCGGACTTGAGGTAATACGTCTGCCGATCAGCAGATGAAACAGTCCGGAAGTGCGTCCTTGAGAAACGCGACGGCGTGGTGCTCGTGTGCATCGTTGCTATAGGCGTGAAGGAAGCGGCCGGCGACGGCTTCAACGTCGCGCACCTCGATTGCTTTGGCGATTTCACCTAATTGTTCATCGCTTGGCGCCTTCAAAGACTCCTCAAGATAAGACATCCGCTCGTCAACCTCAAAACGCCACGAACGCTTAATCAGGGGCGGTGCCTTACGAAATCGTGGATCAAACAGGCCGCCTGTAAAGCGCTGACCGGTGCCGATAGCCAACACATCCCGAAATCCCTTCGTTTGTCGTTCGTATTGATCCTTGGCCATTTCTGCCACTGTAGCCAGGGGTCTGGTGAGTTGATCCTCTTCCGCTGTCACCGCTGTCCGTAGCAGCTGGAGGCTCTCCGCGTTTGGCTCAGGAAAGCGCGGCCCTCGGTGTGCTCATTGCCGGAGTCGCAGCTTGGTTCTGATCGTTGGAGCTACGGGAGTCAAGGCAGGTTACGGCAGAGCTGCCACCGCTTCACAGGGCGATTCTCGAGGCTGGCACGGGCGACGTCAGTGCAGAGGTGACCAAGTCCTGCCCGATTCGTTCCACAGGGCGGTCTTGGTTCTCGCCCAAGCGGCGAAGGTGCCAATCTCTTGTAGTAACAAGATCGCCGGACCGCCGACATGCACCACTTTCTCCCCGGTCTTCGGGGCGGAGAGGTTGATCAGCCAAATGCGTCTTCCTGATATTTCTGTGATTGATCCCGCACGATGGAAAATGATTCCGTGATGGTGCGTCCGGTCACACGGAGTGTAACGGCGGCCATTGTTGCATTTCGCAGTTGCCTAATGCGACCATGATGGTCGCGGAGACCGATCATGTTGGGAAGCTTGCTCCGCATTCATACCAATTCTGGGAGGATTTCTTATGCGAAGATGGTCACTTCTCGCTATCGGCGCCGCCGCGCTCATTCTGGTGGCCGGCGTGAACGAGGTTGACGCGGCGAAGAAGCTCAAGCTCGGCACCGTCGCCAACCCCGGCATCCCGTTGGGCGCGGCGATCGCCGAGGGGCTCGTGCCGGTCACCGAAAAGGTGTCGGGCGGCGAGCTCATAATCGAGCCGCACTATCGCGGGTCCATCTGTGGCGAACAGATCTGCGGCGAGCAGTCGGCGCAAGGCCTGATCGCTGTTGCCACCAGCTCTACCGCGAACTTCGGCAATTTCGGGGCGACCTACGCCGCTTTCGATCTGCCCTATCTGTTCAAGGATCTGGATATCGCCAACGAGCTGGCCAAAGGCTGGTTCGGCAAGGCGCACCACGACCGCGCGGTCGCGGAAACCGGCTTCCACGTGTTTTCGGTTTTCTCTGCCGGCGGCTTCCGCCAAGTGGCGAACACCAAGCACACGGTCAGGGTGCCCAAGGACCTCAAAGGCATCAAGATCCGCGTCACCAAGAGCCCGGTGGAGTTTACGCTGATCAAATCCTGGGGCGGTGTACCGATCCCGTACGACTGGTTGCAGCTCTACCAGGGCCTGCAGACGGGCGTGGTCGAAGGCCAGTACGTGCAGATCGCCTGGCAGGAGCTGTTCAAGATGTACGAGGTGCAACCCTACTTCACGTTCACCAACGGTGCCTGGGGCGGCAACGTCCTCTACGTGCACGACATCAACATGAAGAAGTTGACCGACGAGGAAAAGGCTTGGCTGCGCGAGGGCATGGACGCCTTCGATACGCTTGCCAGAGAGAAAGACAGCGCGTGGATCGAGACGGGTATCAAGGTGATGGCGACCAAGGAAGGCGTGGAATACTACCACCCGACGCCTGCCGAAATGGACCTGTGGCGCGCCGGGGCGGTCGTCGCCTGGAAGGACGCCAAAGGTACCTACGACGCCAAGATCGTCGAAAAGGCGCTGATGGAGCAGGGGCTCACGGCGTTCCTTGACACCCTCAAGAAGGGTGGCGCGCTTTAGCCGGAAGGCATCCGTTTGGGCGCGGAGGGAGGCGTTCGCCTCCCTCCGTGTTTTCGGATCGCGTGATCCGCCCTTGGGCAATGGTGGTTAACCGTCGGCTTCCCCCTTCCCCAACGTGAATTCGCCCTTTCGATATGCAATCACGTCCTCGAGAAATGCGACAAACGCACCGAGGAATATCAGGGAGCCGGAGATCGGCAGGATATACATGGGGTACCGTTTCGGCATGTACCCCATCTCCCAATATAGGCCGGGGTTGTTCTGCGCGACCTGCCAGCCCCACACCATAATCACGAAACCCAGACCGCAGATAATGAGATTCCACATCTGCTGAATGCCGAAGGCGTACTTGTCAGGCAAGTAGCCGTAGAGCATGTCGAGTGCTATGTGCTCTTTCTCGCGAGTGGTGAGGGCCAGCGCCGCGAATACCAGCCAGATGTTGCAGAAGAGCGTCATCAGATCGCCCCACACGGGGGGGTTCAAGAACACATATCGCATGAACACGGTGTAGATGGTGAAAATCACCATCGAGAACAGCATGAGTGCGCAAAACCACGTGAGAATACGGCGGATCAAGAGGTCGAGATTGATCAGGAACCGAGTCATGGCTGGGATCCCTTAGCCTTCGACGAAGCCCCAAGCGACGGGCAACCACATTGTGAGATCCGGCCAGATGACCACGACGAATAGCAGGACTGCCAAGGCCATGAGATAGGGCAGCATCGACACGGCCACGCGTTCGAGGCTCGCGCGCGCGATGGCGGCCGAGGTGAAATAGCCAACACCGATGGGCGGCGTCACGGTCCCAATGAGGAATCCGACGACGACGATCAGCGCCGCCTGCACGTCCGGATAACCGACCCTGACGCACACTTCGATCAGCACTGGGCCGACGACGATGATGTTCGCGGCGGCATCCATGATCATGCCCAGTATGTAAATGAAACCGCAGAGAACGAGCGCGAACAGGATCGGACTTTGCCCGAAGCTGAGCAGCCAAGCCTCGAGCGCGTCAATGGCTCCGAGGGTGGTCAACAGCCAACTGAAGGGTCCGGCGGCGGCAATGATGATGAACACGACGGCGCTGGTGCGATATGCGCGGACGAACGCTGCCACGATATCGTTGAGCGTCGCGGCCTTGTACACGAACATACCCAGGATCATCGCCGTCATGGCCGTGATGGCGCCGGCCTCGACGACCCCGGCGATACCACCCACTACCGAACCCACCAGAACCACCGGGATAATCAGCGCAAACGAAGCCGACGCCGCGGATCTTCCGAGTGCGCCCCAACTGAATGCCTCGTCACTGCGCTCGTAGTCGCGACGCACGGCAATGATGTACGTCATTATCATGAGGACGAAGCCGATTAACAGGCCGGGGAGGATGCCGCCGGCAAACAAGGCGCCGACCGATATGCCGCCGGCATTAGCCAGGATGATCATGGCGATGCTGGGAGGAATGATGCCGCCGATCGTGGCGCTGACGGCGGTCAGTCCCGCGGCGAACTCGGGTTCGTAGCCGCGCAATTTCATGGCCGGAATGAGCAGCGAGCCGACCGTTGCCGTATCCGCCACCACGGAACCGTTCATGCCCGCGAAGAACATACTCACCAGGATATTCACCTGTGCCAAGCTGCCACGCATGCGGCCAATGATGCGACTACTGAAATCAACCAATCGGTCGGTGATGGCACCCGTCGTCATAAGTTCGCCGGTCAGCATGAAGAACGGGATGGCCACCAAGGTGTACGCGTTGATCGCCTCGAACATCTGGTTGGGAATGAGGAGCAGGGGAATGTCGCCGACGAGCAAGACATAGAAGGTTGGCAACAGGATGAGGGTGAATCCGATCGGCGCTCCCAGCAGAACCAGGATCACGAGCAGCGCCATCAAAACAATGCTTGTCATGGGTGGAGCCGATCCCTGCGTCAGATTCGAAATTATTCCACCACTCCGCCGACTCCAAACCCTACCGCCGACGATCGCAACAGCTTGTATGGCGTCTTGGCGCCGCCACGTCAATTGTGTCGGACCCGCACGAGCGGGCCCTGTTCTACTGGACCCGCGCGCATCACTTCGCGCACCGCACCGCCGAGGATGCGTGACAGTGCGGTCAGGCGCTCAACGAGGCCAAAGCTGTGTTGCCTCATGGAGCGTGGCACTCCTGGTTGGAAAGCAGGGGTATTGCCAAGCGCACAGTGACGCGATGGATGGAACTCGCCCGCAAGTTCGAATTCAGCCAAATCGGCCGATTTGAAAGCGTGGACGCTGCCGCAAGTTTGGGTTTGAGACGGACGAGCGGGTCAATCTGACAGGCGGGCTAAAGCAGTAGCACACATTGGCCGTCACAAACCGTCTGTCTGTCCATAGCGGATTGCCTACAGCAACGCTCGCAAAACCCCGAAAACCAAGGGAGTCTACGAGACTGTGTTCTGATCGACGGTTCGCATGGGACTGGGTGGTGGGCCCGGCAGGACTCGAACCTGCAACCAGACCGTTATGAGCGGCCGGCTCTAACCAGTTGAGCTACGGGCCCCCCGAGAAGGCAGTGGGGGCTCAGGTGTCCAGGAAGCTCCTGAGCTTGCGCGATCGGCTCGGGTGCTTGAGCTTACGCAAAGCCTTGGCCTCGATCTGACGTATGCGCTCGCGCGTGACCGAGAACTGCTGCCCGACCTCCTCCAGCGTGTGGTCGGTATTCATGCCGATACCGAAACGCATGCGCAGCACCCGTTCCTCACGGGGCGTCAGGCTGGCGAGCACGCGCGTTGCCGTCTCGCGCAGGTTCGAGTGGATCGCCGCGTCGACCGGCAGCACTGCGTTGCGGTCCTCGATGAAGTCGCCGAGGTGACTGTCCTCCTCGTCCCCGATGGGCGTTTCCAGGCTGATCGGTTCCTTGGCGATCTTGAGGACCTTGCGCACCTTGTCGAGCGGCATGTTGAGTTTCTCGGCCAACTCCTCGGGCGTCGGCTCGCGACCGATCTCGTGGAGCATCTGGCGCGAGGTGCGGACGAGCTTGTTGATGGTTTCGATCATGTGCACGGGGATGCGAATGGTTCGGGCCTGGTCGGCGATCGAACGCGTGATCGCCTGGCGGATCCACCACGTGGCGTAGGTCGAGAACTTGTAGCCGCGACGGTACTCGAATTTGTCGACGGCCTTCATCAAGCCGATGTTCCCCTCCTGGATAAGGTCCAGGAACTGCAGGCCGCGGTTCGTGTATTTCTTGGCGATGGAGATGACGAGCCGCAGATTGGCCTCGACCATTTCCTTCTTGGCCCGGCTGGCCTCCCGTTCACCCCTCTGAACCGTATGGACGATGCGGCGAAACTCCCGGATATCCAATCCGATATCTATGCAGATGTCGGCGAACTCCTTGCGGATCAGTTTGATCTCGTCGCCGTCCTTCTTGGCGAATTCAGCCCACCCTTTTTCCTTCAGGCGCCGGACGCGCGACAACCAGCGCGGGTCGAGTTCCCGCCCCTGATAGTACTTGACGAAGCTGTCACGCGGAATCCTGTGTTTTTCGGCAAGCCGCAGAAGACGACCTTCGAGAGAATGGAGGCGGCGATTGATGCCATAGAGTTGATCGACGAGCTCTTCGATGCGGCCGTTGTTCAGGCGAATCGAGTTCATGCGATGGGCCAGTTGCACCTTGAGCTTCGCGTAGCGCTTCTCCTGTGCCGGGCTCAGGGAGCCGTTTTTCAACACCGCCTGGACGCGCAGATCCTGCAGGCGTTTGACTTTCTTGTAGGTGGCAGCGATGTCATCGAACGTGTCGAGCACGTGAGGTTTCAGGACGGCTTCCATCGCGGCCAGTGACAGCACCACCTCGTCGTCGTCATCCTCGCCGCCTTCTTCTCCTTCCGTCGACTTGTCCGCGCTCTCCTCCCCCATTTCTTCAGGGAGTGCTTCCGTCTCGGCGCCTTCTCCCTCGCCCCCCTCGTCGTCGTCCCGTCCGCCGAACGTAGCGTCGAGGTCGACGATCTCGCGCAGAAGCACGCTCTCCGAGGTCAGGTCGTCGCGCCATTGGACGATCGCGCGCAAGGTCAGCGGGCTTTCGCAGATCCCGCCGATCATGGTCTCGCGCCCTTTCTCGATGCGCTTGGCGATTTCGATCTCGCCCTGACGCGAGAGAAGTTCGATCGACCCCATTTCCCTCAGGTACATGCGGACAGGATCATCGGTTCGCTCGTACTCGGTTTCCTCGGCCTTCACGACGGCTACCGGAGCCGGCGGCTTGTCGGCCTTGTCTTCGCCGGACGAGGCATCCTCGGCCTCATCACCTTCGATAACGTTGACGCCCATTTCGGACAGCATCGCCATGGTGTCCTCGATCTGCTCTGAAGACACCTGGTCCTGGGGCAGAACCTCGTTCAGCTCGTCATAGGTGACATAGCCGCGCTCTTTGGCCCGGGCGACCATCTTCTTGATCGCCTGGTTGGAGGCGTCGATAAGCGGGCTGTCTGTCGACTCTTCTGTTGTTTCTTCAGTCTCTGCCGCGTTGGCCATATTCGTCGCCGTGATGGTTAATGTCGCTGCGTAATCGTTACGCGCCCGGCGGAAGGTTCCTGGCGCGCAGATCTGTCCCTCAGGATGACCTGGTGCTTGTCGGATCCGTCGTTACCGCTTCCGTCTTATTGCTTCGCTCCGCTTCGCCAAGAAACGCTTTCAGGCGATTGAATCCCTCGTCGGTGAAGTCAAACTCCTCGATGTATGCGCTTTTCTCCGCCGGCAATGTCACGGCCAGGCGGTGTACGGAAAGCGCGTTCTCCCACCCTTCCTGGGCGGTTTCCAGTGGTACGTCCGGGCGCACGAACGACGCGAGCGGCGCGACCCTCGCTTCGGCGATGTCATCCAACGTCGCCGCAAATCCCTTTTCACGGAGGTGTTGCTTCAATGTCGCGCTGTCAAGACCCGGGTTGCCCCACGCTATCTCTATGATTTCGTTTCGCAACCTGTCAAGCGCGGGGTTGCTGAACTCGATGTCCGCAAACTCCTCCGACTTCTGCTTCAAAAGGTCGGGGTGGACGACGATCGTGGCAACCAGAACGCGCTCGCGGCGGTCCGTAATGCCGGCTTTCCCGAGACCCAGTCCGTGATGCCGTGACAAGCGGCGTCCCCGGGGAACACCTCGTCTCCCGCGCCCCCGAGGAGTCATCCGTGCGTCCGTCGTCCGTCCGCCCGCGCCGAACAGCTCTTCCAGCCGCGCGCGAAAATGACGCTCATAGAACGCTTTGACCTGTCGATCTTCGACCCGCGTGACCAAGGCCCGGATGTCATTGGCGAACCCGGCACGCCGTTCGGGCGTGTCGAGGGTCCGGTCCTGCATGGCGATCTGCCACAGCAGATCCGAAAGTGGCGTGGCGTTCAAGAGCAGTTGCCGGAACGCTTCCGCGCCCTTCGACGTCACCAAGCTGTCCGGATCCTCACCAGTCGGGAGCAGGGCAAAGCGGAGCGAATGCCCGGAGCGCAAAAGCGGCAGCGCACGGTCCGCGACACGTCCGGCCGCACTCCATCCGGCCGCGTCGCCGTCAAAACACAAAATCGGTTCAGGTGTAAAGCGCCACAGCAGGCCGAGTTGATCCTCTGTCACTGCCGTTCCCAATGGAGCTACGGCGTTCGGGAAGCCTGCCTGATGTAGGGCGATGACGTCCATGTAGCCTTCCGCGACGATGACCGATTCGCGGTCCCTTATCGCCGAGCGCGCATGAGCGAGGTTGTAGAGTAAGCGGCCTTTCTGGAAGAGGGGCGTCTCGGGCGAGTTCAGATATTTGGCCCGTGCCTCGCCCAAGGCCCTTCCGCCAAAGGCCACGACGCGGCCTCGAGTATCCGTAATGGGGAACGTGATCCGATCGCGAAATCGATCGAACGTCTCGCCGCCGTCCCGGGGCGTGACTAGGAGCCCGCAGTCAATGAGCTGTTTCTCGGTAAAACTCCTGGCGAGCGACGCTTCCTTGAATGTCGTGCGGCCCTTCGGTGCGTAGCCCAGACGAAACTCCTTGATCGTCTCATCCGTGAGTCCCCGGCCCTTCAAATACTCCTTTGCGTCCCGACCGGAACCGGTTGCGAGCCGTCCCTCGAACCATTCGGCGGCAAACGCCATCGCGTCGAACAACGTGGCCCGCGCTTCTTCCCGCGCCTCCGCCTCGGGCGAACGCACCGGCACCTTCATCCCAATTTCAGCGGCAAGCTTCTCGACAGCCTCCGGAAAGCTGAGGCCCTCTTGCTGCATGACGAAATCGAACACGCTGCCGTGCGCCTGGCAGCCGAAACAGTGATAGAAGCCCTTCTCCTCGTTCACCGTGAACGACGGAGTCTTTTCGTTATGAAATGGACACAGGCCCAGCCATTCGCGCCCCCGGCGCGTGAGCCTTACGTGCCGTCCAATCACGTCCGCAAGCGGGACCCGTGCCCGTACGTCGTCGAGGAAGTGGTCCGGAAATGCCATCGACGCGGGCTCAGTCCATCATGTCCGTATCCGGCCCCATGCCCGCGTCCATGAGGCGCCGCTCCGAAATATCAGCCGAATTATACTGCGCACAACGTCCAGCCGAACAGCGGTGCATCGGATTTCGCACCGACGGAAACCCCGATTCATGAGAGGGAATATCGTGACCAGGTCCCGGCTCTACGACAACAAGCCCTTGACAACCTGGCTGGCTTTACCGAAATCCATCTGCCCGGCGTAGCGGGACCTGAGCTCTCCCATAACCTGTCCCATGTTTTTGATGCTGCTGGCGCCGAGTTCCTCAATCACCTCCCGGCTGGCGGTCGAGACTTCGTCCTCCGACATCTGCTTGGGTAGGAACTCCTCGATGATCCGGATCTCGCTCTCCTCCTGCTCCACTAGGTCGTCGCGCCGACCCTTCTTGTACATTTCGATCGAGTCTCGCCTTTGGCGGATCATCGTCTGCATCATGTTCAGGATTTCGTCCTCGCTCAGGCCTTCCGATTTGCCCGAGCTCCGTGCGGCGATGTCACGATCCTTCAGGGCGGCCAAAATCAATCGCACGGTCGCGGAACGCCGCGCGTCCTTGGCCTTCATCGCGCTCTTGAGGGATTCGGAAAGGCGCTCGCGTAACATACCCCGCCCGGTATGGCCCATCTGGAAACCTCAAGTCTAGTTGACGCGGGCCAGAATAGCAAAACCCATTTCTTCATCTAACTTATTGAAATGTAACATGAATATACCGCGGCGATAGGGTTGACGACGGCATGAAT
This sequence comes from Alphaproteobacteria bacterium, assembly GCA_021296255.1. GTDB lineage: Bacteria > Pseudomonadota > Alphaproteobacteria > UBA2966 > UBA2966 > UBA2966. The sequence continues at coordinate 11,278 of JAGWAU010000020.1, forward strand.
CTTGCGTAGGTTCCGCCGGACTTTACGTCCATGCCGGGTGTCCTGGAGCGTTCGGCCAGCGCGGACGGTTTGGTTCAGAACATTTCCGCCACGATGTTCAAGGTCCCGAGTCCGCAGCACAACAACACGATGTTCGCGATCGACCCTCATTGATAGCTTGGCCCAACTCGACTGACGCCACGTCCCGTATCGCGGGGGCGTCGGCAGTCTTGGTGCTGGACGATGGCTCGGTTCTCTGGGGTCAAGGGGTTGGGTGCACCGGCACCGTGGTTGGGGAGGTTTGCTTCAATACCTCCATGACCGGGTATCAAGAGATCGTGTCCGATCCATCCTACGCCGGCCAGATCATAACCTTTACCTTCCCTCATATCGGCAACGTCGGCACCAACGATGAGGATATTGAGACGCTGAACCCTGCTGCCCGTGGGGTCGTCCTGAAGGCGTCGATCACGGATCCATCGAACTTCCGGGCCCTGTCTCACCTGGACGGTTGGCTGAAGTGTCAGGGCCTCGTCGGCATTGCGGGGGTGGACACTCGCCGCCTCACTCGCCGCATTCGGGACGGTGGGGCGCCCACCGGACTTCTTCGTCATGCGCCCGACGGCGGCTTCGACCTCGCGGCGCTGCACGAGCAGGCAAAGGCCTGGCCAGGGTTGGAAGGCATGGATCTGGCCAAGGAGGTTTCCTGTGCTCAGACCTATGTGTGGGATGAAACCAGGTGGGCTCTGGGGCGCGACGTCAGGACCACGGGATACGGAAAACTGACGGACTCCCGCTTTCATGTGGTCGCGGTCGATTTCGGCATAAAGCGGAACATTCTGCGTTGCCTTGCGTCTCTCGGCTGTGCGGTCACCGTCGTACCCGCCGCGGCGACGGCAGACGACATTTTGGGATGCGGGCCCGATGGTGTGTTCTTGTCAAACGGTCCGGGCGACCCGGCCGCAACGGGCGAGTATGCGGTACCCGCCATCAGGGGCGTGCTGGACTCGGGGCTTCCCCTCTTCGGCATCTGTCTCGGACACCAGATCCTGGCGCTCGCGCTGGGTGCGCGAACCGGCAAGATGCACATGGGCCACCGCGGGGCCAATCATCCGGTGAAGGATTTGGCCACGGGCAAGGTGGAGATCACCAGCCAGAATCACGGTTTTGTCGTCGACGCGGAGTCGTTGCCGTCGGGCGTGTCGGCAAGCCACGTGTCCTTGTTCGACGGCTCGCTGGAAGGTCTCTCCGTCGACGGCGTGCCCGTCTTCTCGGTCCAGTATCATCCCGAGGCCTCGCCGGGTCCTCAGGATAGTCATTATCTGTTCGACCGCTTTGTGGCGCTGATGGAAGCCAATGCCTAGGCGTGCGGACATCGAGTCGATCCTGATCATCGGCGCTGGTCCCATCGTCATCGGCCAAGCCTGCGAGTTCGACTATTCCGGCACTCAGGCGTGCCGGGCCCTGAAGTCCGAAGGCTATCGGACCGTGCTCGTCAACTCGAACCCCGCCACCATCATGACCGATCCGGGCATGGCTGATGCGACGTATGTAGAGCCGATCACGCCGGATTTCGTCGCCAAGATCATCGAGAAGGAACGGCCCGATGCCTTGCTGCCTACAATGGGCGGTCAAACCGGGCTGAATACGGCTATGGCGGTCGCCGACGCAGGCGTCCTCGATGCACACGGTGTGGAGATGATCGGGGCCGACCGTAACGCCATCCGCAAGGCAGAAGACCGTAAGCTGTTCCGCATGGCGATGGAGAACATCGGCCTCGAATGTCCGCGCAGCCTGACGGCACACTCCGTCGACGAAGCCCGCGTGGCGCTCGGCGACATCGGGTTGCCGCTGATAATCCGCCCATCCTTCACCTTGGGCGGCACCGGGTCCGGTGTCGCCTCTAACCGCGAGGAATTCGAGCACATCGTTGCGAATGGCCTCGATGCCTCCCCGATCACCGAGGTCCTGATCGAACAGTCCGTGCTGGGGTGGAAGGAGTACGAGATGGAGGTCGTTCGCGACAGGAACGACAACTGCATCATCGTCTGCTCGATCGAGAACGTCGATCCGATGGGCGTGCACACCGGCGACTCGATCACGGTCGCGCCGGCGCTGACCCTCACCGACAAGGAATACCAGATCATGCGCAACGCCTCGATCGCAGTGCTGCGCGAGATCGGGGTGGAAACCGGCGGCTCGAACGTACAATTCGCGGTCGATCCGTCCAGCGGCCGGCTCGTGATCATCGAGATGAATCCGCGCGTGTCCCGTTCTTCGGCGTTGGCCTCCAAGGCCACCGGATTTCCCATCGCGAAGGTGGCTGCGCGGCTCGCTGTCGGATATACGCTTGACGAACTCGGCAACGACATCACGGGCGTGACGCCGGCCTCTTTCGAGCCGACCATCGACTACGTGGTCACGAAAATTCCGCGCTTCGCCTTCGAGAAATTCCCGGGCGCGGCGCCGCTGCTGACGACCTCGATGAAATCCGTTGGCGAAGCCATGTCCATCGGGCGGTGTTTTGCGGAGTCGTTGCAAAAGGCGCTTCGTTCGATGGAAACGGGACTGACGGGTCTCAACGAGGTCGCAATCCCAGGTGCCGAAGATCCGGCCGCCGCGAACACCCCCGCGTATCGTCACGCGATTGCCGCCGCGCTCGCAGAGCAGTCACCCGAGCGGTTGTTGGTGATCGCCCAGGCGCTGCGTGCAGGTTTTACCACCGATGAGATACACGGACCCACTGGCTACGACCACTGGTTCGTCGAACAGATTCGCGCCATCGTGGACACCGAGACCGGCGTCCGGGAAAAGGGATTGCCCGACACTCGGGAAGGGCTGCTCCAGTTGAAGCAAATGGGGTTTTCCGATGCGCGCTTGGCCGAGCTTTCGGGACTGACCGAGTCCGACGTCGCCGCCGCCCGATCCCGTCTCGACGTGCATCCTGTGTTCAAGCGCGTCGATACCTGCGCGGCCGAGTATGAATCCCGGACCCCATACCTGTACTCGAGTTATGAATCGGACACTTGGCTCGGTCTCGACCAGGCACCCGATATGGAGTCCGAGGCGCAGCCGAGTGACCGGACCAAGGTCATCGTCCTGGGGGGCGGCCCCAACCGTATCGGACAGGGAATCGAGTTCGACTATTGCTGTTGTCACGCCGCATACGCGCTGACCGACGCTGGGCACGAAACCGTCATGGTCAACTGCAATCCGGAAACGGTGTCGACCGATTACGATACGTCCGACCGCCTGTATTTCGAGCCGCTCACCGTCGAGGACGTGTTGGAGATCGTCCGCACAGAGCGGTCCAGGGGCACCCTGCTCGGTGTCATCGTGCAGTTCGGTGGACAAACCCCCCTCAAGCTCGCGCAGGGGCTCGAAGAGGCCGGCGTACCGATCCTCGGCACGTCGCCGGATGCGATCGATCTCGCCGAAGATCGCAAGCGGTTTCAGCAACTGCTTTCGCGCCTCGGCCTGCGTCAGCCCGCGAACGGGATCGCTACCAGCACTGAAGAAGCGAAGGAAATCGCGGCGTCCATCGGATATCCCGTCCTCATCCGACCCTCGTATGTCTTGGGTGGTCGGGCCATGGAGATCGTGTACGACGGCGCAGCCCTGGAGCGGTACATGCGCGCCGCCGTCGAAGTGTCCGGTACCAGTCCGGTTCTCATTGACGCGTATCTACGAGACGCGATCGAAGTGGATGTCGATGCGCTTTGCGACGGCGAAGAGGTGTTCGTCGCCGGCGTCATGGAGCACATAGAAGAGGCCGGCGTTCATTCGGGCGACTCGGCGTGCGTCCTTCCGCCACACACCCTCTCGCCAACGACGTTGGATGATATCCGCCGGCAGACTGCCGCTCTTGCCGCGGAGCTCCACGTCGTCGGTCTGATGAACGTTCAGTACGCCGTAAAGGACGAGGATGTTTACATCCTTGAAGTCAATCCTCGCGCGAGCCGCACGGTACCCTTCGTCGCCAAAGCCACGGGTAGGCCCATCGCGAGCGTCGCCGCGCGCGTCATGGCGGGTGCGAAACTGAAAGGACTGATCGACGAAGGAGACGAGGGGCAGAACGGACGGGTCGCGGTCAAGGAGGCCGTATTTCCATTTGCCCGGTTCCCCGGCGTCGACGTCATGCTGGGACCGGAGATGCGATCTACGGGCGAGGTCATGGGAATCGATACGGACTTCGCGCGGGCCTTCGCCAAGTCCCAGCTTGCTAGCGGCGTGTGGCTGCCCGAGTCGGGAAAGGTGTTCATCTCGGTGAAGGATGACGACAAGGAGACCATGGCCGCGCCTGCGCGGAAGCTCGTGGAGTTGGGCTACGAGATCGTGGCGACCAGCGGCACGGCGCGGTTTCTGCGCTCTGCCGGTGTAACTTGCAGTGAAACGAGAAAGGTGCTGGAAGGCAGCCCTCACATCGTCGACTCCATCAAGAACGGAGAAATCGCTTTGGTCCTCAACACCACCGAGGGCGCACAGGCGATCGCCGACAGTTTCTCCCTCCGCCGGGCCGCCCTGACCGAGCACGTGCCTTACTACACAACTGTGGCCGGCTCGCTCGCGGCCGTTGAGGCGATGGAAACTCTTCTCGTGGGTAGCCTTGATGTCAGTTCCTTGCAAACCTATTCTAAATCCTCGTCATGAGAGTTACGCTTGGCCGTCAGCACGCAACCGTTGGAAGGTGATGCTGTTCCGGCTTTGAACGGGCAGAACGAGAAGTTATGGAAAAGGTCCCGATGACCTCGGCGGGCTATAGTCGCCTGCAGGATGAACTCAAGCGTCTCAAAACGATTGAACGGCCCTCGATCGTGAAAGCACTAGAGGCGGCGCGGGAACACGGCGACCTCGCGGAGAACGCTGAATTTCACGCGGCTAAGGAGCGTCAAGGTTTCGTCGAAACTCGCGTCATGGAACTCGAGGACAAGCTGCGTCGTGCAGATGTTATTGACGTGAGCGCCCTGTCGGGAAATCGTGTCCAGTTCGGAGCGACTGTCCGTCTGGCGGATGAGGATACCGACGAAAAAGTGACCTACACGATCGTCGGAACCGATGAAGCCGACATCAAGGAAGGCCTGCTATCGGTGACATCGCCTTTGGCGCGCGCGATCATCGGTAAAAGCAAAGGCGATACGGCTGAGGTCAACACGCCGGGCGGCCTTAAGTACTACGAGATCGTCGGCGTCAAATACAAATAGGCGCCTCTTCTATCGGTGGACACGAACTGGCGCCGTCAAGTGTCGGCCGGGATCTCGACGTCGATGGGAACGCCGGGTTCGGACTTCGATGGCCGGATCGCCAGGGCGCTCTTCACCTGGGCGACGTTGGGGGCGGTCGTCAACTCCGTTGTCAGGAATGTTTGATACGCATCCCAATTGGTTGCCACGATTTTCAACAGGAAGTCGACCTCGCCCGCGAGCATGAAACACTCCCGCACCATAGGCCAACTCGCCACGAGTTCTTCGAACCCGGCCAGATCCTGTTCCGCCTGGCTTTCCAACCCGACCTGGGCGAACACCGTAACGCCAAATCCCAAGGTCTCCGTGTTGAGGTCGGCGTGGTAACCACGAATGTATCCGGCTGCTTCCAGCGCGCGCACGCGTCGCAGGCACGGCGGGGCGGAGATCCCCACCGTCTTGGCAAGCTTCACGTTGGTGATTCTCCCGTCCGCTTGCAGCGTCTGCAGGATGTGTCGATCGATACGGTCGAGTTTGACCCGAGCCATCGCGACCTCTTGCCTCTCGTTGCCGTCTGCTCGATTGGCGGCCTCGACTGTGAGGCCGCGCAATATTGTTTCGCAGGGTAATATTATTTCGCATATGCGACAAGCTGACCGGAACATGGGTTTCTGCCGATGCAATGACCGGCGTCTGCGATGTTGATTTGCTTCGAGCCACACCGGCAAATTCTCCCGTGCCCCGTTCGACATCTCAAATAACCGGGGGGTCGCCCACGCCGGTATGCTGGGTCGTGACCGAGGGCGCCATCGGCATGGAAAATCAAGCGCTCGGATTGGCGGAGGCCATCGGTTTGCCCACCGTCATCAAGCGGGTGATGGTTCGCGCGCCGTGGACCAACCTCCCGGCTCAACTCTGGCCGCGTCCATTGAGCCTGATTGCCGAGGGCAGCGACCGGCTGGACGGACCCTGGCCTCGCCTGTTGATCACCTGTGGGCGGCGCAGCGTTCCCTTCAGCATGGCGATCCGACACGCCAGCGGCGGCGGCTGTTTCACGGTCCACGTCCAAGACCCCAAAGTGCGCTTGAGCAACTTCGACCTCGTCGTGCCGCCCCGGCACGACGGGTTGTCCGGTCCCAACGTCGTCGCGTCACGCGGTGCACTCAATCGGGTGACCCCGCAGAAACTCGCTGAAGGGGTTCGGCGTCTCGTGCCACAGATAGCGGCATTGCCCCATCCTGTGGTCGCGGTACTGCTGGGCGGTACCAGTAACGGCTTCCGGTTGACTCCCGCCCGGACCAGCCGTCTTGCCGATCAACTGCTCGAATTGGTGCAGTCGACCGGTGCGGGCCTTGCCGTTACGCCATCACGGCGAACGGGCGAGGAAAACATCGCCGAACTTCGTCGGAAACTCTCAGGCAGCGGGGTGTTTCTCTGGGACGGCACGGGTCCAAACCCTTATTTCGGGCTTCTCGGTCTGGCGGATGCCATCGCGGTGACGTGCGACTCCGTCAGCATGGTGTCCGAGGCGGCCACCACGGGAAAGCCGACTTATGTGATCGATCTCGACGGCGGTTCGCGGCGCTTTCGCAGGTTTCATGACTCCTTGCACGCCGACGGTGTCACCCGGCCCTTCGACGGAGGCCTGGAGCAATGGGTTTACGCGCCTCTGGATGACACCACGACGGTTGCCGCGGCCGTTCGCCAGAGACTAGGATTGGCCGCGCAGGAGCCCACCGAATGTCACTGGACATAGAGACGTTCAAGAACCAGGGTTGGCGCCCCGGTGGCAATTTCGGCGGCATGACTCTGTTCAAGGCCCTCGGACATCCTCACGCTACGGGGCGGGGGCAGGCGATGATTCAGCGGCTGCGGCAGGCAGGTCCGATCGCCGTTTACGATCCGTTGGGACAGGCCTCTGATTTTGAGGTTCTCTATTCGCTCGATGGCTGCAACGTTGTGGCCGCCTTCGTTCAGAACATCGACGAGGTCGGCACGAACGTGGCGGGTTGCGATGCCAGGCCGGTCACCGAGTTGCCGGGCTGTGCGGCGGCGACGCTTTTGATCGCCGCATTCGATGCGGACCGGCTCTTGGATCACATCCGTCATCTCTTGCCCGAGGGGATGAGCGTCGTCTCCCTCGATGAAATGCGCCTGCCCGAGGATTGGCTCAGCAATCCCCGCAGATATCTTGATCCCTTGAATTTTGCGACCAACTTCGCCTTTTTCCGTGACACGCAGGACCTGCACACGTCCGTTCGTACCGCGAATTACTGGGCCGGATACGGCGCTCGGGATGTAGAGTTGTGGCTCTGCCTGTTCGACGAGTCCGGCTCCGTGTTGGCGAGTTGGAACGAACCGCTGACCGACACGTGTTCCTCCATCACGATCAACAGCGCCGTAGTTCGGAGCCGGTTCGCTCTCGATGACTATTGCGGCTCTCTGTTCATTCATGCGTTGCGCGTTCGCGGGCACGACGTCGTCAAGTATGCGCTGGACGTCCACGGGAATGGCGCCGGCACGCTTTCTTGCACGCATGACGCCAATGCCTGGCCGGCGGATCTCTATGGCGGCACGCCGGCTCCGGACGAGGGTGAGCGCGTCGTGCTTTGGATTCAGAACAGCCACCCGCTCGCAATTCCCAGAGGCGGGGTCGGACTGAACGCCATGGGCTCACAGGATATCGCGTGGCTGGATCAGGAGATTCCTGCTTTCGGCACCCATGCACTCGATGTCGCCACTCTTCTTCCCGATCTTCACTGGCCCGGCCAAATCGAAGTCCAGGCGGGGCGTTACTTCGTGCGGCCTCGATACGAGATCGAAGGCCCCGGCGGTCGGCGAAGGATCGCCCACGCCAACGTCGAGCGCACCGATCTTGAGCCTGATCCACGAATTCCGGACCTTGCACCGCTCATGGGCAAGGGATACATCCTGCCCTTTCCGGTATTGCCGGTGAGCGACTTCAGAAGCCTCGCTCTTCCGACGCCCATGGCGACCACTCAGCGGGAGCTGCCCGTCAAGTGCGCTCTGATGGACGCGGCCGGAGAGCGCGTCTCCGAGAAGTTTCTCGGACGCATCGCGCGGCGCGACAGCGTGGTCGTCGATGTCGACTCATGGATGCGAGACGAGGGCATGGACCTGCCGTCCGGCTACGGGCACATCGAACTGCTCTATGATTTCAGGGACGGCGGCGAGGCGGACGGCTGGTTGCACGGCATCGGGCGCTACCGCCGCCGCGACAGCGAGCACGCGGCGGAAACGAGCTTCGGTGCTCACATCTTCAACACGCCCATCGTGTATCGGGACGAACCGCAATCTTACGCGTCTAACCCTCCCGGACTGTCGACCCGCCTGTTTCTCAGGGTTGGTGGCCATGGTCTCCAGACCATGTGCCACCTCATCTACCCCGCCTCGCAGCCCTGGAAAGACTTTTCGGACACCCAGTTCATCCTCCATGACGGAAACGGGGAAATCGTGGATACGGTCTCCGTCAAGATTCCTTGTAGCGGATCCCTGCACTGGCGCTACCACGAGACATTCGACGCGGATGCCGTGAGCCGCGCCGGCGACGGTGCCTATATTCTGGTCCGTGATGCGACATGCCGTCTTTTCGGTTACCACGGGCTGCTCTCGAACGACGACGCCTTTTGCCTCGACCATATGTTCGGTTTCTGACGGCGGTTCGCGCCGCCGTGCCTTGCGCGACCGGCAACGGCTTCATAAATACGGGAGGCCGTCCTCGGCCACGAGAGGTTGCTGCATGAGGGGTGCCGTATGAGCGAGCACAAACATAGTCGAGTCCTGATCGTCGGGTCCGGCCCTGCAGGGTACACCGCCGCGATCTATGCAGCCCGGGCGAGCTTGGCGCCGATGGTGGTTCGCGGGTTGGAGCCCGGCGGGCAGATGACCATCACCACCGATGTGGAGAACTATCCGGGATTCTCCGAGATCATCCAGGGACCCTGGCTCATGGAGCAGATGGCGGAACAGGCCCGTAGCGTCGATGCCGAACTGATCGATGACATGATCACGGAGATCGACCTCTCGTCCCGTCCCTTCATCGCCAAAGGTGATTCCGGAAACGCCTACAGCGGCGATTCGGTGATTGTTGCGACGGGCGCGCAGGCACGCTGGCTTGGCCTGCCCAGCGAGGAGAGGTTCAAGGGCTTTGGCGTGTCCGCCTGCGCGACATGTGATGGATTCTTCTTCCGCCAGAAACAGGTCATCGTCGTGGGCGGTGGGAACACGGCGGTGGAGGAGGCGATCTATCTCACCAACCACGCCAGCAAGGTGACGCTGGTCCATCGCCGGGATGAGCTCAGAGCGGAGAAGATTCTCCAGAAGCGCCTGTTCGACAATGAGAAAATCGCAATCCTGTGGAACCACGTTCTCGAGGAAGTCCTCGGCGAGCAGGAGCCCCCGGGCGTGACCGGAGTCAGGCTCCGGCATGCCCGAACCAGCGAGAGTCGGGAGATGGCCGTCGACGGCGTATTCATCGCCATCGGCCATACGCCCTCCACGGAGTTGTTCCGGGGCCAGGTCGAGATGGACGACGAGGGGTACATCGCGACGGCCGCAGATTCGACGGCAACTAACGTCCCTGGCGTCTTCGCGGCCGGAGACGTTCAGGACAAGATATACCGCCAGGCCGTAACGGCGGCAGGCACCGGATGCATGGCCGCACTGGAAGCCGAAAAGTTCCTCGCGGAGCATGACGCCACGGCAAGCAAGGCTGCGGAGTAAGGGCGACCTCCGAGCCAGATCATGGACTGGGACAAACTCAGGATATTCCACAGTGTCGCTGATGCGGGTAGCTTCACCCACGCGGGCGAAACGCTGAACCTCAGTCAATCCGCCGTCAGCCGGCAGATCGGCGCGCTGGAGGAGAACCTCGGCGTCATGCTGTTCCATCGCCATGCGCGGGGCCTCATCCTGACCGAGCAGGGCGAGACGCTCTATCGCACCGCGCACGACGTGTCCGCGCGTTTGGCGATGACCGAAGCCATGATCACGGACGCCGCCGAAAGGCCCCGGGGCGAACTCAAGGTGACGACGACCGTGGGGTTCGGCTCAACTTGGCTGACACCCCGAATTCGCGAGTTCACCGAACATTACCCCGATGTCACGCTCCACCTCATCCTCGATGATCGTGAACTCGACCTCGGTATGCGGGAGGCAGACATCGCGATCCGCATGCACGAGCCGATTCAAGGTGATCTCGTGAAGCGGAAGCTCGTCAGGGTGCATCGCCATATCTATGCCTCGCCGGAATATCTCTCCCGCAACGGAACGCCCGCGACGATCGAGGACTTGGCAGATCACAAGCTCATCGTATATGGCGAGGAAGCCCCAACGGTTCTGGCCGACGTGAACTGGCTTCTCACGCTAGGCGACAAGGGAAGCAAGAAGCGGCTAAATCCGACGTTGAAGGTGAACAACATTTACGGCACGCTCCTCGCGGTCGAATCCGGCGTGGGTATCGCGGGATTGCCCGACTACATAGTTCAGGGCCACTCGCGGGTGACGCGGATCATTCCCGAGGTCGAGGGGCCGGCGTTCGACACCTTTTTCGTCTATCCCGAAGAACTTAGGCATTCGAAGCGAGTCGCCATTTTCCGCGACTTTCTTGTTCGAAAGGTTCAAGGGGAGCGATTTTAGAGTCTCAGTTTGGCTGGAACCGCTCCAGCGGTCCTTGTTGGCCAGGGCGGCGGACCTTCGGCCCGCTCCACAAGCTATGCAAAAAACGCATACCTGGTCTGAACATTTGGGCCTACCAGCGCTCTTTCGTTGCGACCATATATGACGGGACTGAGTATTGCGTCCGCAATATTCACGACGCTTCGAGCGTTTCGCTCGAAACCGGTCGAATTTGGCCCCCCACATTCGGCCAATCTACGTCTCCCAGACGTAATGCCTCCCTGTTACAGTTGCCGGGCCCAAGTGGCCCGGCTTTTTTTAGTTTCACTTCCGCACGTCATGCGCTGATTGGAGACGTAGATGAAGACTCTGGACTGGTATTTCGACTTTTTGTCGGGTTTCGCCTATCTGCAATTCAAGCAGCTGAAAGACCTGCCCGGCGATGTCTCGATCTCTTACCACCCCATGCTGTTCGCAGGGTTGCTGCGGCACCACGAGACCAAGGGCCCGGCTCAGATTCCGCGGAAGCGCGTATACACCTACCGCCATTGGATCTGGCAGGCGAAACAGGCGAATATCCCGTTCCGCATGCCCCCCAATCATCCGTTTCCGCCCTTGCCGCCGCTGCGCCTGGCCATCGCCCTCGAGAACGACGGCTCGGCGATCGAGACGATATTCGATCACATCTGGCAGCGAGGAGAGGACGTGGGCGACCCCCAGGGGTGGACCCGGTTGACGGACAGGCTGGGCATCGCCGATGCCGAGACGCTGATTGAAGATCAGGGGGTCAAGGACCAACTCCGCGCGAACACCGAGGCCGCCGTCGAGCTCGGCCTTTTCGGCGTGCCGACGGCCATCGTCGACGACGAGCTCTTCTGGGGTCAGGACTCGACGTCGATGCTGTTCGCCTATCTCGAGGATCCGGAACTGTTCCAGGACGACGAGATGGTCAGGGCGGCGAACCTGCCGACGGGCATTTAGAGCGGAGGGAGGTCTCGGCGACCGACGCTACATGAACAGCCGTTCGCCTTCCATGCCGTCATACAGTTGGGCGACGAACTCGCCGTAACCGTTGTAAATCACCGTCGGAATTCTGCCGTTCGTTCCGAGCACGCGTTCCGTCGCTTGGCTCCATCGGGGGTGGGGAACTTCCGGATTGACGTTCGCCCAGAAGCCGTACTCCCGGCCCTGAACCTCTTCCCAGAATGTTTTCGGCCGCTTGTCCGTGAACGTGAACCGGTCGATCGACTTGACCGACTTGAAGCCGTACTTCCACGGGGCCGCAAGCCGGAGCGGTGCGCCGTGCTGCTTTGCCAGCGGCTTGCCATAAGCGCCCGTTACCATGAACGCAAGATCGTTGGCCGCCTCGGCAATGGTCAGTCCTTCGAGATAGGGCCAGGGATACCAGAACTGCCGCTGGCCCGGTGCCATTTCCGGTTTGTTGAATGTCGCCATTTCGATGTACTTCGCGCTGCTCAGCGGCTTGGCGAGTTCTACCAACGCCCTGAGTGGAAATCCCGTCCATGGCGCGACCATCGACCAGGCCTCGACGCAGCGATGACGATAAACCCGCTCCTCCAGCGATACCTTCGCCAGCAAGTCGTCGATCCCGATCGTGAACTCGTTCTCGACCATGCCCTCGATGCGGATTTCCCACGGCCTGATCTTCAGCTTTTGCGCTGAGCGCCAGATCTCCTTGTGGGAACCGTATTCATAGAAGTTATTGTACTTGCCGTTGGTTTCCTCGTCCGTGATATCGCGTTCGACACGGTATCTCAGGTTCCGTGCGGCTGGATAGAGCGGGAATGACGGATCATCCCGCTGCGCGTCCGCCCATGGCACCTCGGCCAACGCCGGACGTGCGAAAGAGCCCATACCCGCCAGGATGCTGCCCGCCGCGAGTCCTGTCATGAGCTGGCGCCGGTTGAGAAATGCGCTTTCGGGCGTCGCCGCCGATTCCTGGAGTTCCCAGCCTTTGCGAACCTTGATCAACATTTTTGCCTCCTAAGCCGCTTGCGCGGATGACGTTTCCGACATAAGGGCCGCCAGTCTCGGCCACAAGTCAAACTTACGTGATACCCGCCGGCGGCCGGCGCCTTACGCATCTTCGAAGGCGACCGTCACCTGCCCGAATTCCCCAAAATCGGCAACCGCCACGTCGCCGGCATCGGCATAGGCCAACCCGGTGGAGAGTCCCGTCGCGATGACGTCGCCCGCGCGCAGACCCATTCCCGTGCTGGGTAGGTCGTTGGCGAGCCAGTGCAGTGCGTTCACCGGATGTTCGAGAACGTTGCCCCCGCTTCCGCGCGTGACGATTTTTCCGTTGATCGCCAAGGTCACCTCGTGCGATGCCAGATCTTTCTGGCGCCAATCGATGACCGGTTCACCCAGGATCAAGCCGCCCGACAGCATGTTGTCGGCTATGAGGCTCAAGACGCCAACGCATGTCCAGTCCTGGTACGCAGTATCTACGATCTCGATGAGCGGAATCATCGCGTCGACGGCGTCGGTCACGGCATCGACGTCGAACGGCGCCCCGGACGGGGGCAAGTCCTTGCCGAGACGGAACCCGAACTCGGGCTCGATGAGGCGCATGAAATACTTGTCGCTTTGCAGCTTGACCGGGCTCTGATCAAGCTTGCCGGCCATCACCCGCCCGCGGCAGGGTTCATCGAATTTCAGCGTCTGTTGAGCAACTTCACTCGTACAACTCAGCTTCCAACCGACGGATTGGCCGCCCCAGATTTCGACCAGACGATCTTGGATCGCATACGCCTCAAGAAGCGTCTCGGGGATCAGATCCGGCGGCAACGCCTCCAATTGCTTACGTTGGTGATACGCCGTGGCCAACAGGCTTGCGCCGCGCGCCGCTGGCGCATCCATGGAATTTACCGTTCTCCGGGCTCTCGGCGTCACTCCGCTGCGTAGGCTTCCACGACCTCGTCCGCGAGACGCCCCTGCAACTCCTGCAGGTGATCGAACTTCCAGGTGAACGTACCGACACCGGACGTCAACGAGCGTATCTCGATGATCAGGTCGTGCATTTCGGATTGCGGCAATTGGGCCGACAGGATGTCCCAGCCCTGCCAACCCGGACGGGTATCGAATCCCAGGATCTGTCCGCGCCGGCTGCTCACCACGCTGTTGACCCGCGCCGTCAGCTCGGAAGGCACCGAGATATCGACATGCAGGATCGGCTCCAACAGCACCGGGTTGCACTTGGGCAATCCCTCCGACATGGCCATGCGGCCTGCCGTCTTGAACGCTAGTTCTGAGCTGTCGACCGCGTGATGCTGCCCGTCCGTCAAGGTCACTGACACGTCAACCACGGGAAACCCGAGCGGTCCCTTGCTCAGGAAATCCAGGACTCCGGCCTCGACCGCGGGAATGAATTGACGTGGTACGGCACCGCCTACGACCTTCTCGTCGAACTGGAAACCGGAACCGCGCGGCAACGGCTTGATGTCGATGTGCACGTCGCCGAATTGGCCGTGGCCGCCGGTCTGCTTCTTGTATCGCGAGTGCTGCGAAACTCCCTTGCGAATCGCCTCCTTGTACGGAACCTTCGGGCGTTCCACATTGATCGACAGGCCCGAACGGTTCTTCAGCCGGTCCGCGGCCACGCGCAGGTGCATTTCACCCTGTCCCCACAGTAGCCACTGATTCGTGTCGTCCTCGTGTTCGAACCGCAGCGACGGATCTTCGTCCATCAACTTGGTCACGGCGCCCGAGACCTTGACTTCGTCATTGCGGTCAGCGGCTGTCATGGCCAACGCATAAACGGGCTGTGGTACGGGCGCCCGCGGGAGTTGTTCCACGTCCTTCGAGGTAGACAGCGTCGTGCCGGTAACGGCCTGTTCGAGTCGGCCCAACCCGACGATATCGCCCGCAACGGCCTCGGCTAGCTTGTCTGTTTGCTGACCCAGGAGTCGGAACAGGCCCGAAACGCGCTGGTCACCGAGTGTCATTCCGTCCGTGACCGAGCCCCGCCACATCCGGGCGACGGACAACTTGCCGCCATGCTGGGTGTTGAAGGACTTGAGAATCTGCACCAGGGGCTCGCTGCCACCGAGATCGATCCCCGCTCGTTCAGCGGCGACGTTCGCGGCCGGTACCTCATGCCGTAACGCCTTCAACAGCCGATTGACGCCGGACGACTGCTCGGCCGTTCCCAGCAGAATGGGCACGACGTATCCATCCCGGGTGATATTGGAAAGGTGACCATAGGCGGCGTCCCGCTCGGGATCGACATCCTCAAGAAGCTGCTCCATCAGCGTATCGTCGTAGTCGGCCAGCTTCTCCAGCATCTCGTAACGGGCCTGTGCAACATCGTCGTCCATGTCACCGGGAATGGCCGCCGGTTCCGACACCGCACCGGGCTTGTAGGTAAAGGCCCGAAGACTGGGAAGATCGACATAGCCGGTCACCGCCTCGCCGTCGACAATGGGCAACTCCCGCAACACGAGGGGCTTTTCCGAAGCCTCCTGCAGAGCGGTCACCAGGTCGCCGATCGGACCCGAGGCCCGATCCATCTTGTTGACGAAAATGAAATGAGGCAGGCCCATGTCGCTGAGCCGATGCAGCACGGGCATCATCATGATCGCCTTGTCCGCCTCCGGCTCGCATACGACAACGGCCGCGTCGGCACCTATGAGCGCGTTGGCACCATCCTGCCAGAATTCGATGGAGCCCGGACAATCGAGAAACGTGAAGACATCGTCCAGGTAAGTGGTCGTCGCGACGTTGAGTTCCGTGCTCATCTGCCGGTCGCGTGCCTCGGGGCTCGCGTCACCGACGGTGTTGCCTTCCTTCGCGCTCCCCTTTCGGTGGACCGCTCCCGTGGCGAACAGGATCGCCTCGAGAAGTGCTGTTTTTCCAGAGGTGTATGGACCGACAAGCGCTACGGATCGCGGCCCGGCATCAGTACTCCCGCTCATAGATCGTGCCTCGATGCTGCTGCTCCGACGCCGACCGAAGTCCCGTCACGGATTCAAAGGCCGAAGCGGCATGATGTCCTTCCCTGGCCCACTATGTTTTCAAGCGGACGCCCGGCATGCAAGGAGAAAACTGCCCTGATGTCACCGGCAGATGATGTGTCCGGGTTAGGTAGCACACGAGAGGGTGGACTTAGTCGAGCGCGGCACAGGCCTTCTGGATGCGCTGCCCGGCTTCTTCCAGAGCCCCTGTCGCCGTGGCGTAGGAAATCCGGAAGTGGGGCTCGAGCCCGAACGCAACTCCTTGCACGACGGCCACGCCTTGCGCCTCCAGCAGATAAGTCACGACGTCGGTGTCGTTTTCGATGGTTGTCCCCTCGGGCGTTTTCTTGCCGATCAACCCGGAACAAGACGGATAGACATAGAAGGCGCCCTCGGGCGTGGGACAGGAAAGGCCAGAAGACTGATTGAGCATGCTGACGATCAGGTCGCGCCGCTCCTGGAATGCCTTCACCCAATCCCCGAGGAAATCCTGGGATCCGTTGAGGGCCGCGACCGCAGCCGCCTGGCTGATTGAGCTCGTGTGAGTGGTGCTTTGGGACTGAATCATGTTCATGGCCTTGATCAGCTCGACGGGGCCGCCGGCATAGCCGACGCGCCATCCCGTCATGGAGTAGGCCTTCGATACGCCATTGATGGTCAGGGTCCGTTCATACAACGCGGGCTCGACCTGAGCGATAGTCGTGAAATTGAAGTCGTCGTAGACGATGTGCTCGTAGATGTCGTCTGTCATTACCCAGACATGGGGGTGGCGCACGAGGACCTCCGCCAAGGACCTGAGCTCGGCCTCCGTGTAGGCCGCGCCGGACGGGTTCGAGGGCGAATTGAGCATCAGCCACTTGGTCTTCCGCGTGATTGCCGCCTCGAGGCTCTCCGGCTTCATCTTGAAACCCGACTTCAGGCTCGTCGGTACAAAAACCGGCGTGCCGCGCCCCAACAACACCATGTCCGGGTAGGAGACCCAGTAGGGCGTCGGAATGATCACCTCGTCGCCGGGATCGAGCGTCGCGACCAACGCGTTGTAAAGGATCTGTTTGCCGCCGCAGCCCACAGTGATCTGGTCGGCGGCGTAGTCGAGGCCATTCTCCCGCTTGAATTTCCGCGAAATCGCCTCACGCAGCTCCGTGGTGCCGGCTGGCGCCGTGTACTTGGTTTTTCCCTGATGGATGGCTTCGACCGCAGCCTTCTTGATGAAGTCGGGCGTATCGAAGTCGGGCTCTCCCGCGCCCAATCCGATGACATCTCGACCCGCGGCCTTGAGTTCGTTGGCCTTCGTCGTGACCGCAACCGTTGGGGAGGGCTTAATCGTGCTTAAGTGCGAAGCGAGGACAGACATTGCGCAGTTCCCGGAGCCGGACGTCTCGTGACGTCGGAACTTAGGCCGACCTCGGGAAGTCCGCAACCGGGTCGGAAAACGGACTCGCGGCGTCACGAGAGGTCTGATTCGTCACTTGCACTACTGGAATTTGCCTAGCGCTCGGGCATATTAGGGGACATGAGTACCGCCGAGACCGTTTACGAGCCTGTGCGCCCTCGCCTCGACTACGAGAAGACCGAGGGCGGCATCGCGTACCAACTGGTTTCCGATTACACGCCGGCAGGCGACCAGCCTCAGGCGATCGAGGAGATCTCGGCGAGTGTCGACGGGGGGGAACGCAATCAGGTCCTGCTTGGCGTCACCGGGTCCGGCAAGACGTTCACCATGGCGAACGTCATCCGCAATACTGGCCGCCCGGCACTGGTCCTGGCGCCCAACAAGACGCTCGCGGCCCAGCTTTATGGCGAGATGAAGGAGTTCTTCCCCAATAACTCGGTGGAGTATTTCGTCTCCTACTACGATTACTATCAGCCCGAGGCCTACGTCCCCAGATCGGACACCTACATCGAGAAAGATGCCTCGATCAACGAGCAGATCGACCGTATGCTATGGAGCGCGACGACGTCATCATCGTGGCCAGCGTCTCCTGCATTTACGGTATCGGCGACATCGAGACCTATCAGGAGATGACGGTCAACCTGAAGGCCGGAGACTCGATCGACCGCAACAAGCTGTTACGGCAGTTGGTCGAACTCCAATACCGTCGGAACGACACCAACTTCGTGCGCGGGACGTTCCGCGTTCGAGGCGACTCGATCGAGATGTTCCCGGTCCATCTCGAGGACCGGGCGTGGCGGATTTCGCTGTTCGGCGATGAGGTCGAGAGCATCACGGAGTTCGACCCGCTCACGGGCGAGAGGACGGACACGCTCTCCCAGATCAAACTCTACGCAAATTCGCACTACGTGACGCCGAAGCCCACGCTCAAACAGGCGGTACAGGAGATTCGCAAGGAGCTGAAAATTCGCCTCGACGAGTTTCGATGCTCGGAAAAGCTGCTCGAAGCGGAACGTCTGGAACAGCGTACCGTGTTCGATCTCGAGATGATCGAGGCGACGGGCTCCTGCGCCGGGATCGAGAACTACTCCCGCTACCTGACCGGCCGCCTGCCCGGCCAGCCCCCGCCGACTCTTTTCGAATACCTCCCCGACAACGCGTTGGTCGTCGTGGACGAGAGTCATGTCACGGTACCGCAACTCGGTGGGATGTTCCGTGGTGACTTCCGCCGCAAGTCGACGCTGGCGGAGTACGGGTTCCGCTTGCCGAGTTGCGTTGATAACCGTCCCCTCAAGTTCGAGGAGTGGGATGCCATGCGCCCCCAGACAATTTATGTCTCCGCGACACCGGGGTCCTGGGAACTGGAACAGACCGGCGGTGTCTTCGTCGAGCAGGTGATCCGGCCGACTGGCCTCATGGATCCGCGATGCCTCCTGCGTCCCGTCGACAGCCAAGTGGACGACTTGATGGCCGAATGCCGCGATGCGGCCGCCAACGGCCAGCGCGTTCTGGTGACAACGTTGACCAAACGGATGGCCGAGGACCTCACCGAATACCTGCACGAAGCCGGCATTCGCGTCCGTTATCTGCATTCGGATATCGATACCATCGAGCGTATCGAGATCATCCGCGACCTGCGTCTCGGTGCCTTCGACGTCCTCGTCGGCATCAACCTGTTGCGCGAGGGTCTCGACATCCCCGAATGCGCCCTTGTCGCCATTCTTGATGCCGACAAGGAAGGGTTCTTGCGCTCACGGACCTCCCTCATCCAGACCATTGGTCGGGCTGCGAGGAATGTGGACGGCCGCGTGATCCTCTACGCGGATGACATGACGGAGAGTCTGAAGGGGGCCATTGACGAAACGGATCGCCGACGCGAGAAACAGAGACAGTTCAACGAGGCCAACGGCATCACCGCCGAGTCTGTCAAGAAAAACATCGGTGACATCCTCGAGGGCGTGTACGAGGGCGACTACGTCACCGTTTCCACCGGCGATGAGGAAACCCGGCATCTCATCGGCCACAATCTCGATGCCCATCTCGAGGACCTGGATAAGCGAATGCTGGAGGCGGCCGCGGAGCTGGAATTCGAGGAAGCCGCCCGCCTGCGCGACGAGATTCGCCGTCTTGAGGATGCCGATCTCGGGATTGGCGCACCGCGTCACCGTCGCGCCAAGGGCCGGCGCGAAGAAAAGAGCGACTCCCGATCCCACAGACAGGGACCGCGCTCGACCGCAGGCCAACCGGGAACCCGACAGTACCGGGGCAAAAGCAAACGCGCGATGAGGCTGTAGCCGCCGTCTCCCTCCCTCGCTCGGCCGCGCCGGAGCGGGGGTGTGCCGGGTGGCGCATGTTTTGCCGTCCCAATACGGGAGCCCCGCCTCGGCAATAGCCTTGAAACCGATCTCCCATGGACAGCCCGCGCGACAGCTGTTCTATTCCCCGAATTACCGTCGATCGAGCTCGCTCAACTCCATGCCTCCGAAAGTCAATCCGCTTCGACTCAATAATCTGCAACGCAAGACTTTGGCGGTTTTGCAGGCGCTGGCGGCCGATCCCCGTGCCTCCACGACTCTCCCCGAGACCGGCGAGGTCCTGATCACCGGATTTCCGCCACCCCATGGCGACCATTTCCACGTCGGCGACACGGTGATCATGGCAAAGGACGCGACGGGGCTCAGGAACGAGGCGGTATGGCGGGCATTGGAACGGAAAGGCTTGGCGCGCAGCGAGTTTCCCATCGCCATTCACCTGACTGCTTCAGGTTTGTCGTACGACACGGGCCTGGAGGAGAGGATCCTGCACCGTCATTCCCACTAGTCCTCCGGGCCCGACAAGGTGCACGCGCGTGCAACACGCAGGTCACGAGGGGAATGAACGGCGGGCGTCCCGTGGATCGCAGGTCGAACCCCGGGGTGTCGTTGCGGCCGAATCCATCAACCGATAGAAGGGGAATGACCGCGCCCCCAAGCCAGGATCGGGGCCAACGGACAACATGCTGCGAGCGCTCACGCACTTCCTGACCCTTGTCGGCGGATCATTCCGTGATCTTGCGCCGATCATCGTGGTTGTCGCTTTCTTCCAAATCGTTGTCTTGCGCCAGCCGCCGCCTGACTTTGCAGGCATTGCCGTGGGCACGCTTTTCGTGCTCGTGGGTCTCACCCTGTTCATTCGCGGGCTCGATATGGCTCTCTTCCCTCTCGGCCATGGACTGGCGTTCGACTTCGCCCGGAAGGGAAGCCTGTTCTGGCTCCTGACCTTCGCATTCGCCCTCGGATTTGGGACGACGGCGGCGGAACCGGCCCTGATCGCCGTTTCCGCGGAAGCAGCCGCCGCCGCGGCGGAAGCCGGTATCGTTGCACCCACCGAGAGCGCGCGAAAGGAATATGCCGCCTGGCTCAGAATAACCGTCGCGGTCTCGGTAGGACTTGCGCTGGTGATCGGTACCTTTCGAATCGTCAAAGGCTGGCCCGTCCACTACCTCATCATCGGGGGTTACATGCTCGTGCTGGTCATGACCGTGATCGCGCCGGAAAGCATCGTCGGAATCGCATACGACGCGGGCGGCGTTACGACATCGACGATTACGGTCCCCCTGGTCACGGCGCTCGGAGTGGGTCTCGCCAGCACGATCCACGGCCGAAACCCGTTGACGGACGGTTTCGGGCTCATCGCGTTCGCCAGCTTGGCGCCGATGATCTTCGTGATGGCATTCGGAATCGTTTGGAACCCGGGTTGAAACCCGTGACGGATCTGTTCTGGCGAGTCGTCCAAACGGGAGCGTCGACCGTGATCGACGTCATTCCGATCGCAGTCGTCGTTCTGGGATTTCAGTTTCTGGTCATCCGACGCAGGCCATCGCATCCGAAAGCGATTGCCGTCGGATTCATCTACGTGGTTGTCGGGCTCACCCTGTTTTTGGTCGGGCTGGAGGAAGCCCTGTTTCCGCTTGGCGAAGCCATGGCCGCGCAACTCACGGCGCCCACGTTTCTCGGCGCAACGCCGGACCTCGACGCGATAGACTGGAGTGCCTACTTCTGGGTGTACGTTTTCGCCGCAGCCATCGGCTTCGCGACCACCATCGCCGAGCCGTCGCTCATCGCGGTCGCACTCAAAGCCAACGAGGTATCGGGCGGTACGATCGGCGTTTGGGGCCTGCGGACGGCCGTCGCCGTCGGTGTCGCGATTGGCGTGGGCCTGGGGACGTTTCGCATCGTGACGGGTATCCCTCTACCGTACTTCATCGTGGCGGGGTACATCATCGTGGTTCTGCAGACAGTGTGGGCGGAGCGCGCCATCATTCCCTTGGCTTACGATACGGGTGGCGTCACCACGTCTACCGTGACCGTTCCCTTGGTGACGGCACTGGGCCTCGGGCTGGCGACGGGCATTCCGGGACGCAGCCCGCTGATCGACGGCTTCGGACTCATCGCGTTCGCGAGCCTGTTTCCCATGATTACCGTCATGGGCTATGCCCAGGCAAGCGCCTGGCAACGGCGCCGCAGACGCGCACGGCGGAGGAGATCGTGAGATTCAAGCTGATCATGGCATTGGTTGACGACCGCTATACCGAAGCTATTCTTCAGGCGGCGCGCTCGGCAGGAGCGACGGGCGCCACGGTTGTCACATCCGCCAGGGGCGAGGGTGTCGAACCCGAGAAATCGTTCCTGGGTCTCGACATTTCCGGACAACGGGATCTGCTGATGTTCCTGGTCGCCGAACAACTTGCCCGAGATATTCTCGAACACATCTCAAAGACGGGACGATTCGAGGAACAACCCGGGGCCGGCATCGCCTTTCAACTCGCCATAGAAGATGCCGTGGGCCTGAGGTCCCAATTTCGAGTCATCTCGGAAGAGATTCAGGATCAGATATGACCCAGCTGCCCTACATCAGGGTGGGCGACATCATGCGGAAGGACGTGCATACCGTTGATCCGCTGGCCTCGGTCCGCGATGCGCTGCACGAGATGCACAAGCACGGCGTCAGCTCTCTCGTCATTGAACGCCGGGACGAGCGCGACGAACTGGGTCTTATCGTAGTTTCGGATATCGCCCGGGACGTGATCGCCAGGAACCGTTCGCTCGACCGGGTCGACGTATACGAGGTCATGGCGAAACCTGTGGTTACGTTGGATGCCGACATGGACGTCAAATATGCATCTCGCCTTCTCAGCGATCTGAGATTGAGCCGGGGCCTGGTCGTGGATCACGATCGCAATCTCGTAGGTATCGTGACCCTGCGTGATATGGTGTTGGCCTACACCGGCCCGGGCGGCGTTGAAGAGACGATATGAATTCGACTGGGCGGTTCTGAGACCGGCCGCGGAGGCATCGTTGTTGATTTATCTCCAGTTGGTCGGCGGTCTCGTCATCCTGCTTCTGGGCGGGGACTTTCTTGTCCGCGGCGCCGTGGCGTTGGCGCGAAAGCTCGGTGTATCGCCGCTCGTCATCGGCTTGACGGTTGTCGCCTTCGGCACCTCGGCACCGGAGTTGATCGTCAGCGTCGAGGCCGCGTTGGATGGCGTACCCGGGCTCGCGATCGGCAACGTCGTCGGTAGCAACGTGGCCAACGTGTTTCTCGTCCTCGGAGCCCCTGCCGTCATGTTTCCCATCGTCTGTCAGGCACCATCCCTGAATCGCGACGTCATCGTGATGATCGGCGCCAGCCTGCTCTTCGTCGCATTCTGCTGGGGCGGGGTCCTGGTGGCTTGGCAAGGCGCGATACTGGTGGTTCTTCTCCTCGCCTTCCTCATCAATTCGTATGTATCGGAACGCCGTGACGGCCGCGGTCACGAGGAATACGGTGAAGAGTTCGACGGTATCGCCGCGTTTCCTCGGTCGGTGCTCGTGTTCCTGGGATTTATCGCGGTCGGATTGGTGGGACTGTTGTTCGGGTCCCACCTCCTGATCGATGGAGCGGTAGGTGTTGCACGGAAGTGGGATGTATCGGAAACGGTCATTGGCCTCACCCTCGTCGCGTTGGGGACGTCTCTGCCCGAACTCGCGACGACCATTGCTGCTGCCATTCGAAAACAAGGCGGAATTGCGGTCGGCAACGTGGTCGGCAGCAATATGTTCAATATCCTGGGTGTCATGGGCGTCACGTCACTCATCATTCCGGTACCGGTCCCCGAACAGACGTTGCAATTCGATCTCTGGGTGATGCTCGGCGCGTCGGTCGTTCTGCTGCCGTTCGCGCTGCGCAATATACCGATCGGCCGCACCGCGGGCGTAGTGTTTTCCCTCGCCTATCTGGGATTCATCTTCATCCAATACTTCGGCGTGCCTGTCTTCCCACTCGAGACCGCCTACTTGAACCTATGAGCGATGCAGTGTCTCCTTCGGCCGCACGGCCCATCGAGGCGGGTGTCGCGCTCGTCACG
Source organism: Alphaproteobacteria bacterium (assembly GCA_021296255.1). Lineage (GTDB taxonomy): Bacteria > Pseudomonadota > Alphaproteobacteria > UBA2966 > UBA2966 > UBA2966. The sequence goes on from JAGWAU010000020.1 coordinate 34,828, forward strand.
GGCGGCGGGCAACGAATTGGACGGGCGATTTCTCAGGCGTTGGCGGAGGACGGATGGGCAGTCGCCGTTCATCACCTGCGGTCGGCAAGCCAGTCCGAAGAAGTCGTGGCCGAGATCGCGAAGGGTGGCGGTCGTGCCATCGCGATCGCCGCCGATTTGACAGATGCAACCGCTGCCACGGACCTGATCCCGCGCGTCGCCGCGAAACTGGGGCCGGTGACCTGCCTCGTCAACAACGCGTCTGTGTTTGAGCCCGACGACGTCCTGTCGGCGACTCAAGAGTCCTGGCGGCGGCACATCGATGTCAATTTGCGGGCGCCGTTCTTCTTGTCTCAATCCTTCGCCAAAGAGATGGTGGCAGGCGCGTTCGGCTGCATCATCAACATCATTGACGAACGTGTATGGAATCTGACACCCCATTTTGCATCTTACACGATGAGCAAGAGCGGTTTGTGGACGTTGACCCAAACGTGCGCGTTGGCGCTCGCACCTGGGATCAGGGTGAATGGCATTGGGCCGGGACCGACGCTCCCGAGCCCCCGGCAGAGTCGTGAGCACTTCGAAACACAGGCCGCCTTGACACCGCTTGGGCGTGGCACCACACCCGGGGAGATCGTGTCCGCAGTTCGATTCATCCTCTCGTCGCCCGCGATGACCGGACAAATGATTGCGCTGGACGGCGGCCGGCACCTCAAATGGCGCCGGCACCCGGATGACGCGGACCTCGAGGAATGACAATGTTGTGGCTGGTCGTGGCGCAAGGCGACGGGCGGGCGTGGACATGTCACCGGACGGGGAAAACTTGAGCCGAGAACGGGAACGGCGCGAAGCGCAGCGGATCATCATCCGCAATCTGATACTGCCTGCCCGTGTCGGCGTGTACCGTCATGAGAAATCCGGTCCGCAGCAGGTTCGCATCAATCTCGAACTGATCGTCGAGGATCCTCGTCAATCCCTGAATGACGAGATCGATGACGTCGTCAGTTACGAGACGGTGATATTGAGCGTGAAGGAAGTATTGGCGGAAGGTCACACGAACTTGGTCGAGACATTAGCTGAAAAGATTGCGGAAATATGTCTGTCTGATCTCCGCGTTGTGGGAGTTCGTGTGGGAATAGAAAAACTTCACGCCATCTCCGAAGCGGAAAGCGTTGGTGTTGAAATCGAGCGATTCCGATCTAACCATTGATAACTCGACAAATTCTTTGGGTCATGTATTGCCGTTTGTCGGAAAGTTGTGCACAGGCGAATATTTACTGAATGCTGACGGCCGCATATTGCATGAGGTTTCTGCTTCGGGATCTCAGAAAGACCTTGACTTTTGAATTCTCACTTAAAATCAATTAGTTATTATATATTGCCCAAAAAACAGGCAACTAGATGAACGCAAAGGATTGCCGCGCTTGTACCCCCTGACGACATCATTTCCCACAAACTTATCCACACGAATCGTGGATATTATGACATCCGTGTGAAGCTGCCGCCGTCGACCATTCACCCAAACTTTGGGAGTCGTGCGGCTTCGTCGATGATATGCTCGCCGGCAACAGATCATGACGGCCGCCCAACCTGAAATTCAGCGCTCGCGGCACCGCGTCGTCTCCGGCACCGAGAGCGCGGGCACTGAGCCCGCCGCCCCTTCGGTTACGCGTGGCCGTGATGTAATCCGCACCCATTTGAAGCTGCTGCCCAACAGTCCCGGCGTCTATAGGATGGTCGATGCGAAGGGACAGGTTCTGTATGTCGGCAAGGCAAAGAGCCTGAAGAAGCGGGTCGCCTCCTATGCGAATTCGACGGGCTTGACGACTCGCATACTGGGCATGGTCGCGTCGACCGTGGACATGGAGTTCATCACGACACATACCGAGGTCGAGGCGCTGCTTCTCGAGTCGAACCTCATCAAAGAACTCAAACCCCGCTACAACATATTGCTGAGGGACGATAAATCCTTTCCTTACATTCTAATCACGGGAGACCACGACTGGGCTCAGATCACGAAACACCGCGGCGCGCGAAACAGGCCAGGTGAATATTTCGGGCCTTTCGCATCGGCAGGTGCCGTCAATGAAACGATCAACGCGCTCCAGCGGGCCTTTCCGCTTCGTTCTTGTTCCGACAGCGTGTTCGCAAGCCGCACGCGACCCTGCCTCCAATATCAGATCCGCCGCTGCACGGCGCCCTGTGTCGACCGCATCGGTCGGGAAGACTATGACCGGATCGTGCACGAGGCGCGGGACTTTCTTTCGGGCCGGAGTCGGCGAACCCAGGAGGAACTCTCCGAACGGATGCAGGAAGCCAGCGCAAGTCTGGAATTCGAGACCGCGGCAGTCTATCGGGATCGCATTCGGGCCCTCACCCAGATTCAGGCGCGCCAAGGGATCAATATTCCAACGCTGGGAGAGGCCGACGTTGTCGGGGTTTATCGGGATGCGGGCCAAACCTGTATTCAAGTGTTTTTTTTCCGCTCCGGGCAGAACTACGGCAACCGAGCCTACTTTCCGGCACATGCCAAGAGCGACACCATTGAAGAGGTCCTGTCCGCCTTCATCGGCCAGTTCTACGCCGACAAACCGCCACCCCGACTGGTGCTGACCAGTCATGGCATAGAAGGCAGGGACCTCGTCGAGCAGGCACTCGGTGTCCGCGCAGGCAGGCGGGTGGACATCCGCGCGCCGCGTCGGGGCGCCAAGCGCCAGTTGGTCGAACATGCCGTCGACAATGGTCGAGAAGCGCTCGCCCGCCGCCTCGCGGAGAGCGCCTCACAGCGGCGGTTGCTGGAGGGTGTGGCCAGAACGTTTGGCCTTGAGGCGTCCCCCGAGCGTATCGAAGTCTACGACAACAGCCATATTCGCGGCAGTGAAGCTCTGGGTGCCATGATCGTCGCGGGGGCCGAGGGACTCCTCAAGAACCAGTACCGGAAATTCAACATCAAGCGGTCCGATCTTACTCCTGGGGATGACTACGGCATGATGACCGAGGTCTTGACTCGTCGTTTCTCACGCCTGCTCAGGGAAGACGAAGACCGTGAGGGTGGGCAGTGGCCAGACCTGGTCCTGATTGACGGCGGTGCCGGCCACCTGAGGACGGCCGGGCAGGTGTTTGCCGATCTCGGCGTTACGGATGTGGCGCTCGCCGCCATCGCGAAGGGTCCGAACCGCAATGCCGGTCGCGAAACGTTTCATGTTCAGGGGCAGCCGGCGTTCTCGCTGGAGACCAACGATTCCGTACTGTACTTCCTTCAGCGTCTGCGCGATGAGGCGCATCGATATGCCATTGGCGGCCATCGCGCCAAGCGGTCGCATAAACTGGGCCGCTCGGCGCTGGACGAGATTCCCGGCATCGGGGCCAAGCGAAAGCGCGCCCTGCTGCATCATTTCGGCTCCGTACGGTCCGTGGAGCGCGCTGGCCTAGCCGATCTTGAAGCGGTCGAAGGAGTCTCGCAGCGCGTGGCCAAATCGATCTATGACCATTTTCATTCCGGCGACTAGAGGACTCTTGGTGCGGAGGTTCCGAACATCGGCCGCGGTCGATGGCGGTCGAAAATTTTCTGTCCGCCAATGATCACCAGCCTGCCTAACCTCCTGACCTTCTCGCGAATTCTGGTCATTCCGGCGTTGGTGGCGACGTTCTATTTTCCGGGACTCTTGGCGGATTGGATTGCATTGGGACTGTTCTGCGCCGCCGGTGTCACCGATTTCCTGGATGGCTACGTGGCGCGCTTGCGCGGACAGATGTCCACGTTGGGCCGGTTCCTGGATCCCGTGGCCGACAAGCTCTTGATCGTCGCTGCCATCGTGATGTTGATCGCCTTCGACCGAATTGACGGATGGACCGTCCTCGCTGCGGTGATCATCGTCTGCCGCGAGATCCTCGTGTCCGGTTTGCGCGAATTCCTGGCGGATGTGCGCGTCCCCGTTCCGGTAAGCCGCCTGGCGAAGTGGAAGACCGCAATCCAAATCATTGCGATCGCCTTTCTGTTGTCGGGTAACGCCGGGGATTTGCTGCTGCCGGCAAAAGAGATGGGAACCATTTGCCTCTGGGTTGCTGCCGCGCTTACCCTTTATACGGGCTACGATTACCTGAGAGCGGGATTGGTGCACATCGCGGCGAATGATGATGAGGAGGCGGCGAAGCCCGAAAAAGACCGCGGCGCCATCAAGAGCACCGGGACCCGCACCTACGGTTGATCGCGCGCACTGGCTAATACTCCACGGATGATTTGGTTTCCGCAGTGAAGCAAAGGACCCCGTGATGAAGCTGTTGGGCATCGCCGGATGGAGCGGCAGCGGCAAAACGACACTCATCGCGGACCTGCTGCCCCGACTCAGGGAAAGTGGAATTCGCGTGTCGACCATCAAACACGCGCACCACGGATTCGACGTGGACCAGCCAGGGAAGGACTCGTACGAGCATCGAAAAGCGGGCGCCTCCGAGGTCCTGGTGTCTTCGAGTCGGCGATGGGTGCTCATGCACGAAAATCGCGGTGAGCCGGAACCGTCGCTGACGGATCTCGTTTCCCGGCTGTCGGCCGTGGATCTGGTTCTGGTCGAGGGATTCAAGCGGGAGGCAATCGACAAGCTGGAGGTCTATCGCCAGGGGTTGGGGAAGCCCATGCTCCAGCACGAGGACCCCCGTATCGTGGCCGTGGCCAGTGACACATCACTTTCGGATGTACCCGTTCCGGTACTCAGCCTCGCTGCGGTCGACGAAATTGCGGCCTTCATCGCCGCGCATTGCGGTTTCGCCGGGCAAACCCGGTACGCGGCGGCCCGGGGGCTATAGCCGTGCAGCTTTCCGACGATTGCTTCGCGACCGGAGATCGTCTGATGACGATGGCGGAAGCGCTCGTCCTTCTGGCGGAACGTATCGCACCGGTCGGCGCCACCGAACCCCTTCCCCTGCGCGGCGCCGTCAAGCGGATTCTCGCCGAAGATGTCGTGTCAGAGCGCGATGTTCCCCCGCAGGGAAATTCAGCGGTCGATGGCTATGCGTTCGCGTTCGATGACCTGACACCTGGCCATGAGACCCGTCTTCGAATCGCTGGCCGTGCCACGGCGGGACACCCGACGTCAGGCGAACCGGGCGGACGCGAGGCGGTGCGGATCTTCACAGGGGCTTTGATGCCGGAGAGATGCGATACCGTCGCCATGCAGGAAGACTGCATAGCTGACGCTGACGAGGTCGTCATTCCTCCCGGACTATCACGGGGCGCCAATCGTCGTCGTGCCGGTGAAGACGTTCGGACGGGGGATGTCGTCCTCACCGAGGGTCACCTGCTGCGACCTCAGGATCTTGGTATCGCGGCGTCCGTCGGCTGTACCGAAATCTCCGTGTACCGGCCGGTTCGTGTGGCTGTTTTTTCCACGGGCGATGAAGTTTGCGAACCGGGCGTCCCTCTGGCCCATGGGGCCATCTATGATTCGAATCGCTATGTCTTGATGTCGTTGCTTGATGGTCTTCCCGTCGACGTCTCTGATCTGGGGATACTGGCCGACGATCAGCAGGCGGTGGCATCGGCATTGCGGGATGCCGCACGTGCGCACGACTTGCTGATCACGTCGGGCGGTGTGTCGGTGGGGGAAGAAGATCACGTCAAGAACGCTGTCCGGAAAAACGGCACCCTTCACTTCTGGCGCCTCGCCATAAAGCCGGGCCGGCCGTTGGCATTGGGGCAGGTCAATGGGGTGCCGTTCGTCGGGTTGCCCGGCAATCCGGTGGCCGCGATGGTGACGTTTCTTCGCTTTGCGCGGCCGCTGCTGCTGCGCTTGGCGGGGGGCACCCGCGTCGACCCGCACCTTTACCGCGTCCGCGCGAACTTCTCCCATCGCAAGAAGCCCAACCGCCGTGAGTGGGTGCGGGCATGTCTCAAATCGGGCCCTGACGGGACTTTGGAAGCCGAAAAGTTCGCTCGCGAAGGGGCTGGGATTTTGCGCTCTCTGGTCGAGTCGGACGGTCTGGTCGAACTGCCCGAGGAGATGACAGAGGTGATACCGGGCACTATGGTGGAATTTCTCCCCTTTGCCGAGGTGGCGTCTTGAAGGTTCTCTATTTCGCTTGGGTCCGTTCGCAAATCGGTCTCTCGGAGGAGACCGTCGATCTTCCCGACGATGTTTCCACGGTCAGTGAACTGCTCGATTGGTTGCGGGGACGTGGTCCCCGGCACGCCGAAGCGCTGCACGACACCTCCGTCGTGCGGGTCGCCGTGAACGAGGAGTATGCGTCGCTCGACGCGCCAGTCGCGGCTGGAGACGAAGTGGCCTTGTTTCCACCGGTGACCGGCGGGTGACGCCGAAATCGGGTCGCATGATTCGGGTTCAGAGAGAGGATTTTGACGTTGCCGCCGAGACCGCCTCGATCGTGGGGAGCGATCACGGTATCGGTGCCGTGGTGACCTTCATCGGCCTTGTTCGCGATATCAGCGGCGGCGAGTCGATTTCGAACATGACGCTCGAGCACTATCCAGGCATGACAGAAAAGATGCTGGAGCGAATCGAGTCCGAGGCGATGTCGCGATGGCCCCTTTCCGCGAGCCTGATCGTTCATAGGTACGGCCATCTCGAACCGGGAGACGGCATTGTTCTGGTCATCACGGCATCCCCGCACCGCGAGGCGGCTTTTGAAGCGAGTGAGTTTCTCGTGGACTGGCTCAAGACCAAGGCGCCGTTCTGGAAGCGGGAAACGACACCCGCGGGTGCCAAGTGGGTCGCGGCCCGTGACAGCGACGACGCTGCGGCGGCTCGCTGGACCGGAGAGATCTAAGACCTGTCGGCGGCGGTATGCTTGAGTGGAATTTGGGGCTATGCTCTGAAAATTCTTGATTCCATTCGTTTCGTATACATTTTCCCTGTTGGATCGTGAGGACGCGAGGCATTTAGCATGTTCATACAGACCGAAGAAACCCAGGATGCATCGGAACTTCGCTTCGTTCCGGGCGTCCCGGTACTCGAATTCGGAACCGTGTCGTTCGAGCGTGGCGACGACGTGGGGCGTTCCCCTCTCGTCGAACGACTGTTCGAGATCAGTGAACTGCGCTCACGTTGTCCAAGGAGGACGGCAAGGATTGGACGCTGCTGAAACCGGCGATATTGGGCGTCATCATGGACCACTTCATGTCGGAGCGTCTGGTCCTTCTCGACGAGGTGCCCGAATCGGAATCCCCGCCATCCGTCGCTACCGATAGCGAAGTCAGCGAAGTAACCGGGCAAATCGCGGAACTTCTGGAGACGCGAATCCGGCCCGTCGCCCAGGACCAGGGCGGGGACATCATCTTTCACGGGTTCGAGGAGGGCCACGTCATCCTCGAGTTCCAAGGTGCCGCCCACGCGCTGCAAGGCGGGATCCAGACGATGTTGCGGCACTACATCCCCGAGGTGGAGGAAGTCGTCAATCATCTGGACATGAGGCCCAAGCCCGGACTGGACACGCCCGAAGGCAAGGCCATCAAGCGCGTGCTCGATGAAGAGATCAATCCGCAGATCGCGATGCATGGCGGACACATTGCGCTGGTCGACGTGGTCGACGATACGGCGTACGTCAGGCTCGACGGCGGCTGCCAGGGTTGTGCGATGTCGTCGCTGACCCTCAAGCAGGGGGTCGAAGGGGCGATCATGCAGGTCGCCCCGTCCGTCACTCAAGTGCTTGACACGACTGA
>JAGWAU010000020.1:42525-85552 GCA_021296255.1 Alphaproteobacteria bacterium
GCATGGCTGGTCTTTCGGGCCGTCCGGCTGGCTGCCACGGGGTGTGGTCGCGAGCAGATGAAGGTACTCCTGGTCTCCACCTATGATCTGGGTCATCAGCCGTTTGGGCTGGCGTCACCTGCTGCCTGGCTCAAGCAGGCTGGCGCCGACGTCAGGTGTCTCGATCTCGCGGTCGAGGAATTCGGCGAAGACGCCGCCGTCGACGCACGAATGGTGGCGATCCACGTACCCATGCACACGGCGACGCGCTTGGCGGAAACGATCATCCGCCGGATTCGCGAATTGAATCCGGCCGCCCATATATGCTGTTTCGGGCTGTACGCGCCGGCCAACGCGGATTGGCTGCGAAAGCTTGGCGTCAACTCCATCGTCGGTGGAGAATTCGAAGGCCCTCTCACCGGGCTTTATCGCCGTCTCGACGGCGGCGAAGTTGGTTCGCACGAAGCGGTCCATATCTCCTTCGACAAACAGGTATTCCTGCGGCCGGACCGCCGCGGTCTGCCCCCCCTTGACCGATACGTACGACTGATTCGGTCGGATGACCGCCGAGGCGTCGTCGGCTACACGGAGGCGAGTCGCGGATGCAAACATCACTGCCGGCATTGTCCTGTCGTGCCCGTCTATGACGGCCGGTTCCGTATCGTCCAGAGACGGGTTGTCATGGCCGACATTCGACATCTCGTGGCGCAAGGTGCCGAGCACATCACCTTTGGCGATCCTGATTTTTTCAACGGGCCGGGACATGCTGTCGCAACCGTCCGGGAGCTGCATGCCGAATTTCCCGAACTCACCTATGACGTCACCATCAAGATCGAGCACCTTTTGGCTCATGCGGGTCGCCTCCCCGTTCTGAAAGAGACGGGATGCCTCTTCGTGACGACGGCTGTCGAATCGGTCGAAGACCGGATCCTGGCCCTGTTGGACAAAGGTCATGTGCGGGCCGATTTCGTCCAAGCTGCTTCACTATGCCGACAGTACGGGATCGATCTCTCCCCCACGTTCATTCCGTTTACCCCCTGGACCACGATTCGCGGCTATGTCGATCTGCTTGCCACGGTCGACCAGCTCGGACTTGTCGATTCCTTGTCCCCAATACAACTTGCCATTCGCCTCCTCGTGCCGCGCGGGTCGCGTTTGCGCGATCTTGAGGAGTGGCAGGAGCACGAAGGACCGTTTGATGAGGCAGCGTTGAGTTACGGTTGGGTGCACCCAGACCCGTCGGTCGAGGGCCTGTACGCTACCGTTCGCGACATCGTGGCGAACAGTGAAGAAGCCGGCATCGGGCGACGAGCTGTTTTCTCCGCTATCTGGCAGGCTGCTCACGATGCGCTCGGACGCCGTGCCCCACCGTTGACCGCTCCGCACCACCGTCCGCGGCCACCCTACATGAGCGAGGCATGGTATTGCTGTGCGGAACCGACCGACCATCAACTTGCGCGTCTCCGTGGCGATTCAGGCCTGACTTGAACCGACATGAGCGCTGACATCGCGGTCGCCGGACCTGCCGAAGTGTCGTAGAGACGGCCGGCAGGACCACAATGCCTCGTGTCCTTCTGCTGATACCAACGACCTCGTATCAGACGGTGGATTTCCTCGCGGCCGCCGATCAACTCGATGTCGATGTCGTGGTGGGATCCGACGAACCCTCCGTGCTGGCGCAGGCCGCCGGAACGTCGCTGACCGTCGACTTTCTCCACCCCGATCGGGGCGGTGCGCAGATCCAGGAATTCGCCCGTCACACCACGATCGATGCCATCGTTCCCGTCGACGAGGCAACAACCGCGGTTGCCGCGTCGGCCGCCGACACACTCAACTTGCGTCACAATTCACCCGAGTCGGTCTTGAAGGCCGGTAATAAATTGCGGTTGCGTGAGTGCCTTCGTGACGCGCACCTGCCGACACCGGAATTCGTGCCATTGGACATCGATGCGGATGCGTCGGACGCCGCCCGCGCCGTTCCCTACCCGTGTGTGCTCAAGCCCCTCACACTCTCCGCTAGTCGGGGCGTCATACGCGCCGACGGACACAATTCGTTCGTCGTCTCCTTCCAACGAATTCGCGACCTGCTTTCCGGTCTGGATCACGACGGCGAGGCCGCGCGTACCATCCTTGTCGAGCAATACATCCCGGGAGCAGAAGTGGCTCTGGAAGGCCTGGTGGCGGATGGGGTACTTCGAGTCCTCGCGCTCTTCGACAAGCCCGATCTCCTGGAAGGGCCTTTCTTTCCGGAAACGATCTACGTAACTCCGTCGCGCCTCGCCACCGACGAGCAGGCGAGGATCGCCGAAACGACTCAGGGCGCCATATCCGCCATGGGACTCCGGGACGGACCGATTCACGCGGAGTTGCGCCTCGGCGAGACCGGACCCGTCATCATCGAAGTCGCCGCTCGATCGATCGGAGGACTCTGCTCCCGGGTCCTGAGGTTCGGTGCCGGCGTGTCGCTGGAGGAATTGATCCTGCGTCATGCCCTGCGCCTTCCGATAGAATCGCTCGAGCGCGAGACCCGGCCCGCCGGTGTCATGATGCTGCCGGTTCCGGGGGAGCGGCCCGGCCGATTGCACCGCGTCGACGGCATCGACGCGGCGCGGCTGGTGCCGGGCATCGTGGAGATCACGCTGAGCATTCCCATCGGTGAACGAGTCGTCCCGCTACCGGAGGGAAATCGATACCTCGGCTTCATCTTCGCCCGTGGTGACACACCCGGTGCGGTGGAGCGGGCTCTCAAACGGGCATTCGCCCGAATGGAGTTCGCCGTCTCGGAAGATCAGGCCTGCGGAGGGTCTACGGCTTGAGGCGGGGCGGCATTCCGCTCCGTTTCAGGTCGGAATGAACCATGGTTACGCGGCGGCTTTCCGCCGGACGATTGCGTCGTAATCTTCCATCAGTTGCTTCGTGATTTCACCGACCGTGTATTCATGGTCGTCGATCTCGCCCACGGGCGTGACTTCCGCGGCCGTTCCCGTCACGAAGACTTCGATCGCCTTGTCGAGTTCATCGGGCATGATGGCGCGCTCGATCACCTCGATCCCGCGCCGGCCCGCGAGATCCATGACGGTCTGGCGCGTGATGCCGGACAGAAAGCAATCGGCGGTCGGCGTGTGCAGAGCGCCGTCGAAGTTGAGGAAGATGTTCGCCCCGGTGGACTCGGAGATCTGTCCCCGCCAGTCCAGCATCAATGCGTCGTCGTATCCCCCGGCTTCCGCCTCGTGCTTTGCCAACGTGCAGATCATGTAGAGGCCGGCTGCCTTGGCTTGGACCGGCGCACATTCGGGAGACGGACGCCGCCATTTTGTGGTCCGTAGTCGGATTCCCTTCATGCGCGCCTCGGGCGAGAAATAAGCTGGCCACGGCCAAGCCGCGATGGCCACGTGGATCTTGTTGTTCCGCGCCGACACGCCCATCATCTCGGCACCACGCCAGGCGATGGGACGAACGTATCCATCTTGAATGCGGTTGGCGGTCAACACGTCGCGGCACGCCTGATCGATTTCCTCCAAGGCGTAGGGGATCTGAAAGCCCATCACCGCGGCGGAATAAAACAGCCGTTCCGTATGCTCGCGGAGCTTGAAGATCTCTCCTTCGTAGGAACGCTCGCCTTCGAATACTGCGGAAGCGTAGTGCAGCCCGTGGTTCAGCACGTGCAGCGTGGCGTCCCGCCAGGGCACCGTTTCACCGTTGTACCAGATAACGCCGTCGCGATCGTCGAACGGAGGCGAAGACATATGGCAGTCCTCGTTGCAAGGGGTGATCGGGTTAGAAAATGTCCGATCAGGTCAGTATTCCGCAACAATCGAACAACACATTAGTTGTTGCGCTAGGTAGCACCAGAGGCAATATATGTCAACGTGACTGACGTAAAGACCGGCCCCAATCCTCTTTTCCTGCGTGACGAGGAGCTCATCCAGGGAATCGAACTCCTGTTCTACGCCTATCGCGATTTCACCGGAGATCCCGACGCCGTTCTCGCCGAGTACGGTTTCGGGCGGGCGCACCACAGGGTGGTCCATTTCGTGGCACGCAATCCGGGGATGTCTGTTGCCGAACTCCTGGAGATTCTGCGCATTACCAAGCAATCGCTGTCGCGGGTCCTCAGTCAATTGGTCGAGCGCGGGTTTATCGTGCAACAGAAAGGAACGCGCGACCGGCGGCAACGGCTGCTCTATCTCACCGAAACGGGAAGAGATCTGGCGGAGCGCCTCGCAGAACCCCAGAAACGTCGGGTAGCGCGAGCATACCGTGAAGCGGGTGCCGATGCCGTCGAAGGTTATCGGAAGGTTTTGGCCGGCCTGATCGGTGACGGTAGCCGCGAGGCCGTACTCCGCTCGTTCCGACGCCGTTGATGACTCCACGGCGGTCTCGGTGCCTGAGTTTTCACCCCATATTCTGGTCGTCGATGACGATACCAGACTGCGTGGGCTACTCCGGGACTATCTCAGCGCCAACGGGTTCAACGTCACCACGGCAGAGCATGCCGGCGAAGCCAGGCGAAAACTAGCCGGCCTCGAATTCGATCTTGTCGTTCTGGATGTGATGATGCCCGGTGAGTCCGGGCTCGATCTCACCGAGCATCTGCGGTCGACCTCTCGGGTTCCCGTTCTCCTGTTGACGGCCCGCGGAGAAGCCGGGGACCGGATTGCCGGTCTGGAACGCGGTGCCGACGATTATCTGCCCAAGCCATTCGAGCCTCGCGAGCTCATCCTGCGCATCGAGAGTATCCTGCGTCGCAGCGGGTCGGGCCGCGTGGAGCTCGATTCACTCTCCATCAACGGTCACACCTTCAACGGCGACCGCGGGGAACTGCGTTCCGACGACCACATCATCCGCCTGACGGCGAGCGAGGCGGCACTACTCACGATCTTTGCGGCGAACATCGGAACAATCCTGTCGAGATCCGACTTGGCACGGCGGGTCGGCGTGAACAGCGAGCGCGCCGTCGATGTGCAAATTGCCCGACTGCGGCGTAAGATCGAACCCGACCCCCGGAATCCGCGGCATCTGCGGACCGTGTGGGGGAAAGGGTACGTTCTTTGGCCTGACTGACATGACGTGATCGGGCGTAGCCATGCCGGGAACGCGCTGAACCATGACTCAGCTGGTCAAGAGATACCTACCGGGCGCCCTCTTCGGCCGCGCCCTGCTGATCATCGTGACGCCCGTCGTGGCGCTGCAACTCGTCGCCACCCTTATCTTTTACGAACGTCACTGGGATACCGTCACACGGCGCTTGGCGCTCGGGCTCGCCGGCGATACGGCCCTCATCATCGAGATGATGCGCAGCGCGGCGGCTCCCGAAGAGTTCGCGCCGATATTCGACTCGGCGGCGCGCTACATGTCGCTTCGGTTGACATATCTGCCCGGCGAGATCCTTCCCAGCCAACAGCCAAAGGTTAGCGTTACCAACCGCATCGTGGACCGGATGCTGAACAGGGCGTTCGCCGCGCATCTCCATCGTCCGTTCCGGATCGACACGACCAGTTTCAGGGACGACATCGAAATCCTGATACAGCTGCCGGACGGCGTGCTCAGGGTTCTCACGACGCGCAAGCGCGTCACGAGTTCGACGACCTACATCTTCATCATGTGGATGGTCGGCACGTCCCTGATCCTGTTGGCCGTCGCCATCCTGTTCCTGCGCAATCAAATTCGTCCGATCCGACGTTTGGCCGAAGCGGCGGAGGAATTTGGTAAGGGTCGAGATGTCCGCGATTTTCATCCGTCGGGCGCTACGGAAGTGCGCCAGGCGGCCGCGGCTTTCATCAGTATGCGTGACCGCATTCGACGTCAGATCGCGCAGAGAACCGAGATGTTGGCAGGCGTCAGCCACGACCTCAGAACACCGCTGACGCGCATGAAGCTTCAGCTCGCCATGTTGAACGAAGGCGACGACGTCGAACGCTTGAAGGCGGACGTGGCGGATATGGAACGCATGGTTGAGGGCTATCTGGCCTTCGTGCGCGGGCAGGATGCGGAAGCCGTCGCGGATACCGACATCGCCGACCTGCTCAGATCCGTGGCGGTCGACGCGGGGCGCCAGGGTGTCGTGGTCAAGGTTTCGCTACCCGAGAAGGCGACCGGCGGCGACGAAGACGTCAAACCCGTGAACGGCTGTGTCATTCCACTACGTCCCAATGCCATCCGGCGCTGTATGACCAACCTTGTCGACAACGCGGCCCGTTACGGGCGACGCGTAGAGATCTCAATGGACTTGCGGGAAGACCAAGTCGAGATCTCCGTTGACGATGACGGCCCTGGTATCCCGCAGGATCAGCGCGAGGAGGTCTTTCGCCCCTTCCAGAGGCTCGAAGAATCCCGCAATCCGGAGACCGGCGGCATGGGACTTGGGCTGGCCATCGCTCGGGATGTTGCCCACAACCATGGTGGCGATATCGAATTGTCGACGTCCCCGATGGGAGGGCTGCGGGCTTCCGTCCGACTGCCTGTCTAACCCGGTTTCGGTTCGACTGGAACCGCTCCGGCATCCCTTGTCGTTCATGGCGGCGGATCTCCGACCCCCGCAATGGAACGGATTCCATTCAGTAGAGTCGGCCGCCGTTCGGCACGGTCTTGTCCGGTACGATCAAGGTCACTTCGCCGTTCTCGTCGGGGAAACCGAGAACGAGGACTTCGGACATGAACGGGCCGATTTGCCGCGGCGGGAAATTGACGACTGCCGCAACTTGGCGGCCCGTCAGCGCTTCCTTGTCGTAATTCGCCGTCAGCTGCGCGGATGATTTCCGTTCGCCGACCTCCGGCCCGAAATCGATGCGCAGCTTGTATGCCGGTTTTCGAGCCTCGGGAAAGTCCTCGACCGTGATGATGGTACCTGCCCGCACGTCGACGCGCAGGAAATCGTCGAAAGCAATCTCGCTCATTCGACTTATGAGGACGCCTCGGCGGCCGGCCCATTCGCACGTCCCGGTCCCGCGATCCGGCAGAATTTGGCCACAGCGCCGTCCGCTCTCGTCAGCTGACGATCGACAAACGTCATCGTTTTGGCCATGTCGTCGCTGTCGTCCGACTGCCAGACCCGAATGGCCCCCAACATGATTAGGCCGAGGCCCTCGATACGAAGCAACCCGGAAAGGCCGCCGTGGTCGATCCTGGCCGCCTCCAGCATCCAGGCCAAGGAACGCGCGTAGATCGGCCAGGCCCCGGCCCAGACGAGCGGACGGCACCGTATGTCCCTGAAGATGGCGACGACGCCCTCCTTGTACGGGTTGAGCAGATCGAACCGCTTCATGATCACGTCGAAGAGGCGATCGCGCGCCGGTTCGGCAGCCAACGTGGGATCGTCCCCCGCGATCATCTGCTCGTCTATCTTGCGCAAGAATGCCGACACGACATGCAGTTTCGACGGAGCGACCTCATGGACCTCTCTGAGAGACAGGCCCGCTGCATCAGCGATATCGGACATGCGGGTGTCCCGCCAGCCCTGCTGCGCAGCGAGCTTCAGCGTCGCCTGGATGACCCGGTCGAGTGGACCAGCGCGTTTTGCGCGCGCCCGTTTTGCCATGTCTCGCCCTCCTCCAAGCCAGCGTCCGACTGATAATGGCACAAGATCCATCACGTCGCGACGCGCCGGTTTCGTACGGGCGCCGCAAGAACGTCAGCCGGCGAGTTCCCGTGAGCGGCGTGTCGCCTCCGCCACTGCCCGGGTCAACAACTGCCCCATCCCGTCATCTGCCATCAACACTTCGAGAGCCGCTGCGGTCGTCCCGCCGGGACTGGTGACGTTCCGCCGTAACTCGGAGGGCGTCTCCCCTGATTGACGTGCAAGCTCGCCCGCACCCGCCACCGTCGCCCGGGCGAGTTGCATGGCGAGACCCGAAGGCAGTCCGGCCTCCGTGCCTGCCTCGGCCAAATATTCGATGAGAAGAAATACATAGGCCGGCCCGCTCCCGGATGTCGCCGTCACGGCATCGAGCAGGCCTTCGTCTTCCACCCACGCGACCTCTCCCACCGCCGCCAGCAGTTCGTTGCAGGTCGCACGACCATCGCCGGTGACATGCCTGTTGGCACAGGCAACGCTGATACCGCGGCCGACGGCGGCCGGCGTGTTTGGCATTGCACGGACGACGGCGGCGTCTTCGCCCAGCCGGTCTTCGAAATAAGCGATGGGTCTTCCCGCGGCAATCGACAGGAACACGGTGCCAGGGCCGACGAATTCCGCGTAGGCAGGCACCACGTCATCGGTAATCTGGGGCTTGACTGCGAAGACGACGACTGCCGGTGCGACATCGCGCGGCAATGTTTCCACGGCTTCGCTGCAGGAAATGCCGAGATCGTGTGCCAGAGAGCGGGATTCTTCCTCCGGATCAACGATATAAACGTGGCCTGCATCGACGTCGCGCTCCAACCATCTGCGCAGCAGAGCGCCACCCATCTTTCCGCAGCCGACAAGGAGGACGGTCTCGTTCATGGGCGGAACCCGGTTGAGTCGGTCTAGGCCTCGCCGACTGTTTCCAGCATGGCCGAGGCCAGGGCGTCGTCCGCGGTCTTACCGCCCCATAACATGAACATGAAGGCGGGAAAATAGCGTTCGCTCTCGTTCAACGCCACGTCGATCAGGTCTTCGACTTGCCGGGGCGTGGCCGGGGCGTCGGCCCCGAGCAGAAGCGCATGCCGGAACATCGCGAATCCGCCTTCGGCCGAATAATCGAAATGCCCCAGCCACAGGCGCTCGTTGACCAGGGTGAGCAGCGCACGGGTATCTGACAAGCGGTGGTCGGGGACCCGCAGATCGAATGCGCAGGAAAATTGCATCACGCCCTGGTCTTCCCGCCACGTGAACCACAGATGGTAGCGGTTCCAGTGTCCCTCGACGTATGCTGCAAGCTCCTCGTCCCCCGAACGATCGGCGGGCCATTCATTGGCCACCATGAACTGCTCGACGATATCGAGCGGGTTTGTCGGCGCGAACTCGACCGGGTCAATCAGACTGGTCATTACTGGAACTCCGCAGCGGATAGGCGGAAGAGAGGTGGCAATTCGGTCGATATCTCGACGACAGCATCTCAATATTTTGTAGACAATTCTAACACTATAACAGAATGTAGCCTGCCAAATCGTGGATTCGGGCGCAAGCGCCGAATCGAGTCAACCGTCGGAAATCTGTGGAAAACGCCCTGTTCGCGCGTCTTTTCGGCCGATGTTCGGAACCTGAAACCGCTCAGGTCGACGTCCTGCGGGCGCTCCCCGTCGTGCGCTTCTTGGCCGCGGCCGTCCCCTTTGCCTTACCGCCGCTCGCGGCCCGACGCTTTGTTGGAGCGCTTGATTTCTCGAGCGCCTCGATCCGCTTCTCAAGGGCATCGTTCTCATGGCGCGCCGCGGCGGCCATCGCTTTGACGGCGTCGAACTCCTCACGGGTCACCAAATCCATGCTGCTCAATATGCGCTCGAATTGGTCCCGCAGGCGCGCCTCTACTTCGTCCCTCACGCCCTGCAGCGTCCCAATGGCGCTCGCAGCCACGCGGGCCAAGTCATCAAGAAGCTTGTTGTCAGTCTGCATTTCCAGCGCCTCCGGCGATTTCGTCACTATGGCGCAGGTGGGTGACAGCGGCAAGTTTAGCGCCTTGCGGCCCACACGGCTGCTTTCTATAAGGACAAGGGACTCGAACGGCTGGTCGCGCCACAAGACTTGGATCGGTGCCGGCCAACGTCGATCAACTTGAACCCTCGGAGTCAAGAGCGCTGCTTCCGGCTGTCCTCTCGTATCCCGCCGTTGATCCGGTTCTCGTGCAGGTCGGACCGTTCGCGGTCCGTTGGTATGCGCTGGCTTACATCGCCGGTTTGTTGCTGGGCTGGCGCTATATCGTCGCCTTGACACGCCTGCGCGACCCGCCGCTCGAGAAGCAAGACGTCGATGACTTCATCGTCTGGGCGACGCTCGGTGTGATTCTGGGCGGTCGGCTCGGCTATACCCTGATCTACCGCCCCGATTACTACTTGGCGAATCCCGTCGAAATACCGTTCATATGGCAGGGCGGGATGTCATTTCATGGCGGCCTTGTCGGAGTGGTCGTGGCGGTTTGGTTGTTCTCCCGGCGCCGCGGACTAGACACCTTGGGGGTGGGCGATCATGTCGCCTGCGCGGCACCGATCGGATTGTTCTTCGGTAGGATCGCAAACTTCATCAATGCAGAATTGCTCGGGCGGCCCAGTGACGTGGCGTGGGCGATGGTGTTTCCGGGCGGTGGCGCGGTGCCTCGGCATCCCAGTCAGCTTTACGAGGCCCTGCTCGAGGGTGTCTTGTTGTTCGTCGTTCTGGCGGTACTGGTCCGAAAAGACTCGATCCGGCTCAAGCGCGGCGCACTGTTCGGCATCTTCCTCGTGGGATACAGTGTCGCGCGCGCCGTAGCCGAGTTCTATCGCGAACCCGATTCGCATCTCGGCTTCTTGATATCGGGCATGACGATAGGGCAGTTGCTGTCCGTGCCCGTATTCCTCTTCGGCATTTACCTGCTCGCCCGTGTCAGGAAATCAGCTTGACCCCGATGGCGGTCTGGCGGCGGAACTACGTCGCCGGATCCGGGCCTCCGGGCCTCTGACCGTGGCGGAGTACATGGCCGAGGCGCTCGGGAATCCGCGGTACGGCTACTACAAGATCCGGAACCCGATCGGTGCTGCGGGCGATTTCATCACCGCCCCGGAGGTCAGCCAGATGTTCGGCGAGTTGATCGGACTGTGGTGCGCCGACACATGGCAAAAGTTGGGTGCTCCGAGTCCGGTACGCTGGGTGGAGATCGGACCCGGCCGCGGCACGTTGATGCGCGACGCCTTCCGGTCAAGCCGGGCCCTGCCGGCGTTCCACGACAGCGCGGACATACATTTCGTCGAAACCAGCCCGGTCCTCCGCACGTGCCAGAGAGAGGCGCTTCAGGATGTCGACGTGACATGGCATGACCGCTTCCTCCACGTGCCCGACGGGCCGGTCATCGTGGTGGCCAACGAGCTCTTCGACGCGCTGCCCATCCATCAATTCGAGCGGACCTTCCATGGCTGGTACGAACGTCTGGTGGACTTGGACGGAGACGGCGAGGGCTTCCGCTTCGTGTTCGGGCCGGTGACGGCGGCCTTTTCTCTCGTGTCCGAGGAACTCCGGAACGCGCCGCTCGGCAGCGTGATCGAGGTGAGCCCCGCCTGCATCGATCTGATGCGGGATATCGCGGAACGTGTGGTTGACAGCCTGGGAGTAGCCCTCATCATCGATTACGGCAGTCTCGAGACCCGGCCCCGGGACACGCTGCAAGCTGTCGTCGCCCACCGAAGTCACGAGGTGCTCGACTCGCCGGGTAGTGCGGACCTCGGCGCCCATGTCGACTTCGCCGTTCTCGAACAGACGGCGACCGAATGCGGAGCGGAAGTCTGGGGGCCGGTTCTGCAAGGCGAGTTCCTGGAGTCGCTGGGGATTCGAGTCCGGGCGACACGGCTTAAGGAAACGCTGACGCCGGAACGGTCCGGCGAGGTCGACAGCGCCCTCGAGCGGTTGACCGGACCAGGCCAGATGGGCACCCTGTTCAAGGTGTTGGCGATCGGCTCACCCGGAACACCGGTTCCCGACGGGCTCGGTGCGAACAACCGGTAGACCGGCATGCCACGAGACGCCCTTCCAGCACTTCAATCTGAAAATCTGGCCGATGTCACCGGAATTTCTCATGGTTTTTTCACGCGTCAGGGTGGGGTCTCGAACGGGATATATGCATCGCTGAACTGCGGTTTCGGTTCTTCCGACGATCGCCACGACATCGCGGAGAACAGAGTCCGGATATCGCGGGTTCTTGACGTAGATCCGGCGAATCTGAGGACCGTCCATCAGGTTCACGGCACGAACGTGCGCATCGTCGATGATCGGGACACCGCCCGAGAGCTTGCCCGGGCGGATGCGCTGGCGACCAACCTCTCGAGGATTGCGTTGGGAGTCCTGACGGCGGACTGCGCGCCCGTTCTCATGGCCGATCCCACTGTCCCCGTGATAGCCGCCGCCCACGCCGGCTGGCGCGGCGCGCTCGATGGCGTCGTCGAATCGACCGTCGCCACGATGATCGGGCTGGGAGCGCGCCCTTCGTCGATCATCGCCGGCATCGGACCATGTATCGGCCCACGGACATATGAGGTGGGCCCGGGATTTCCAGAGCCGTTTGTCGAACGGAATCCCGAGTACCGGCGTTACTTTCAGGCGGCACCGCGCTCGGACCATTTTCTCTTTGATCTCTCCGGTTTTGTCGAGTCGGCGTTGAACGCTGCAGGTATCGGGACTATCGAGCGCATTGGCGGCGACACATTGAGCGAAGAGGGTCGTTTCTTCAGCTATCGGCGCGCTTGCCGCCGAGGAGAACGCGATTACGGCCGGCAGTTGTCGGCGATCGCGCTTCAACATTGAGGCCAACACAAGTACCTTGCGACACCGGCCGCCGGGGGCAAATCCCGTCGGATTCAGCCTCTCACGTCTCTCCGCTCTGCTCATCTGGGCCACGGTCATCGGCGCCTGGGGAATGATTGCGACGGCCGCCGCACATGGTGGCGCGGAGGGTGTGGTGTCGCTTTTGGAGGGGGCTGGGGATCGACTGCGAAATGGACCGAGCAAGCGCTGATTCGTCCGCTGGACGAACGGCTTTCTCGAAAGCGGAACGGTACCTGATCGTACGTGTTCGGCGCGTTGGGCCCGGCATTTACACACCGTAACCTCCTTGATAAATTCCGCCGCGGTCACGCTCACAAATCGATTTCACGCAGCAGGACGACAGACCGTCCCGGAATTGGAGCCGATGGGGACGACGCTATGAGGATCGTCGCCGGCAACGCTAACCGTCCGCTCGCGGAGGCTATGGCAGCCTATTTGAATCAGCCGCTGACCAGAGCCGTCATCCGCCGCTTCTCCGATATGGAAGTGTTCGTCGAGATTGAGGAAAACATTCGCGGTGAGGACGTTTTCCTGATCCAGCCGACTTCCTATCCGGCAAACGACAACTTGATGGAGCTGCTGGTCTGTCTTGACGCCCTGAAACGGGCATCGGCACGCCGAATCACGGCCGTCGTGCCGTACTATGGCTATGCCCGGCAGGACCGCAAATCAGGCCCCCGCACACCCATTTCGGCCAAGCTCGTGGCCAATCTGATCACGACCGCCGGCGCTGATCGGGTCGTTACGCTCGACCTTCACGCCGGCCAAATTCAGGGATTCTTCGATATTCCGGTGGATAACTTGTTCGCCGCACCGGTGTTCTCGGAAGATATCGAGGAGCACTACGACGGTAAGGACCTGATGTTCGTGTCGCCCGATGTCGGCGGCGTGTTGCGCGCGCGCGCGTTGGCCAGACGACTTGACGCCGGACTTGCCATCATAGATAAGCGGCGCGAACGAGCGGGCGTTTCCGAAGTGATGAACATCATAGGCGACGTATCCGACTGTTGGTGTGTGATCGTCGACGACATCGTGGATTCGGCTGGTACCCTGTGCAACGCGGCCGACGCGTTGATGGAAGCGGGCGCCAAGTCAGTCACGGCATACGTAACCCATGGCGTGCTGTCCGGCGGCGCCGTGGCGCGGGTCACGGGTTCCTCTCTGGAGGCGCTGGTTACGACCGACAGTATATTGGCGACGGAAGCGGTGCGCGTGGCACGGAACATTCGGCGTATTTCGATCGCCCCGCTGATGGCGGAATCCATGTTGCGAATCAGTGAGGAGCGTTCCGTTTCGTCGTTGTTCGATTGATGGGTTGGTGGAGGTCGCTCTCTTGCGGCTGCGGATGGAGCGCCGCGAAAGGAGTACGAAATGTCTGATGCTGAAGTGATTTCGGCGCAAAGCCGCGCTGACTTTGGTCGCGGCGCTTCACGGGCCGCACGTAGGTCCGGACGCGTTCCCGGCGTGGTCTACGGCGCTGGAAAGGACACGATCTCGATATCGGTCGATCGCCGCCAACTGGATCGCGAAATAGGGCGCGGCGGCTTCTATACGCGCCTATACAGTCTCCGGCTCGACGATCAATCCGAACAGGTGCTGGCACGTGAGGTTCAACTCCACCCGGTCACGGACGTGCCGATGCACGTGGATTTCCTCCGCCTGTCCCAGGACTCCATGATACGACTGCAGATTCCCGTGCATTTCGGGAACGAAGAGGAGTCACCGGGCCTCAAGCGCGGTGGGGTGCTGAACGTGGTACGCCACGAGGTCGAGGTCAACTGTCGAGCGGACGCGATCCCGGAAAGCTTTACCGCGGATCTCACGGGCCTCGACATTGGCGACGCGGTGCGTATTAGCGATATCCGGTTGCCCGAAGGCGTCGAACCTGTGATTACGGATCGTGACTTCACGATTGCGACCGTCACCGCGTCGAGCGCGGCCATCGAGGAGGCCGCCGCCGAGGCGGCTGAACTGGCTCTGCTGGAAGGCGAGGAGGGAGAAAGGGCCGTCGAGGGTGAAGCCGTCGAGACGGCGGAAGGCGACGTCCCGGCCGAAGCGGCGGCTTCGGAGGACTCCGGGGAGGGATAGCTTCCAGCCATGTTGCTCATCGTCGGTTTGGGCAATCCCGGAGAGCGGCACAAGAAGAATCGGCACAACATCGGTTGGATGGCCATCGACGCGATCGCCGCGGGCCATGGTTTCGGGTCGGAACGCCGGCGCTTCCATGGTCTGGTTTCCGAAGGCCGGTTGGCGGGGCGCCGGGCCACGACCCTCAAACCGATGACATCCATGAACGTATCGGGACAGGCGGTCAGCGCGGCCATGCGCTATCACCGGCTGGCGCCGCGGGATGTGGTCGTATTCCACGACGAGCTCGACCTGATTCCCGGCAAGGTGCGGGTCAAACAGGGCGGCGGCAACGCGGGTCACCGGGGGTTGATCAGCATCGACGCCCATATCGGCAAGGACTACCGCCGGGTCCGCCTCGGCATCGGACACCCGGGGAGCAAGAGCCGCGTCAACCGCCACGTGTTGGGCGATTTCGGCAAGTCGGATCTCGCATGGCGCGACGCGTTGCTGGAAGCCGTCGTGGAGGCCGTGCCCATGCTGGCTGCGGGCGACGATGCCGGATTTCAGAACAGGGTGGCGGCGCTCGCACCACCGCCGAGACCCGAGTCCTCGTCGACGAACGCCGTCAAATCCGATCACTGACCCCCGGAGGCGATATGGCAGGTGTCTGGTACGACGACTACGATGTCGGTCACGTGTTCGAGTTCGGCGAAGTCACCGTGGTCAAGGAAGAGATCATCGGGTTCGCCCGGAAATATGATCCGCAGCCCTTCCATGTCGACGAGGAAGCCGCAGCCGCCGGCGTGTACGGCGGCATCATCGCAAGCGGTTGGCACACGGTATGCGTCTGCATGCGCCTCATCGTGGACAACATGATGGGCTCTGAGTCGGGCAGCATCGGCTCTCCCGGCCTGAGCGAGGTGAGCTGGCCGAAACCGGTGCGTCCGGGCGACACCCTCAGGTTGCGTGGGGAAATACTCGAGAAGATCCCGTCTAAGAGCAAACCGGACCGTGGTTTTTGGCGCGTGCGTTTCGCGGCCCTCAACCAGGATGATGAGGAAGTGGCCGTCATGGTGCCGCTGCAATATTTTTTGAAACGACCGGACGCGCCTGCGGAGTCCTCGGCCGGAAATTGACGGTTCCGACACCGCCTGTGTTATAGATTCGAACCGGCGTCAGATTTGTCCATTGCCTCAATAGGGAGAGAAGGATCGATGGGATCGACGCCGACGCTCACCGCAGAGGCCGGCCATGAATTGGCCGCCTACGAGACGGTGCGGGATGGTCCGGTCAAGGGACGTCTGGTTGTCGTTCAGGAGGCGTTCGGGCTCAACAGTCACATCCGTGACGTGTGTGATCGATTGGCCGACGAAGGTTATGCCGTGGTTGCGCCGGCGATGTACGACCGTGATGGGCGCGGAATCGAATTGGGTTACTCTGAAGGAGAGGTTCAGGAGGCCCGGGCGATCATGGCGCGTATCCCTTGGGACGCTGCCATGCTCGACGTTCAGGCCGCATATGACTTCCTGGCTGGAAATGGTCCCGTCGGCATAACGGGGTTCTGCTGGGGTGGATCGGTGACTTGGCTCGCCGCGTGCCGTTTGGATTTCGCCTGTGCCGTTCCGTACTACGGAGGAAGAATCATCGACTTTGTCGCGGAAATGCCCACCTGCCCCACGATGTGCCACTTCGGTGAGCTGGATTCGACGATCCTCATGGACGACGTCAACGAGATCATCGCCTGTCATCCCAGCGTCACGGTGCACGTCTATCCGAATGCCGGGCACGGTTTTCATTGCGACCAGCGCGCCCACTATCACGAGGAAAGCGCCAGGCTCGCCTGGAGTCGCACGATGGCGTTCTTCGAACACCACCTTTCCGAATAGCGGCTGGCCGATCTCCGGGTCTCGAACCGCCGCCGCCGGCGGAGCCTTGAAGCCCGCGCGGTCATTGAATCGTTCTCGAGCTCGGCGGCGCCTTGCCGGAAATCGACACCCCGGCTACCCCGCACAGGGATGGGGTCGTGAAGCAGCGCTGGCCCGGGACGAAGAGAAGTCCGAACGCGTGAATGCAGAGCTTCGGGCGCGGGAGGCGGACAAAGCAATCGGAGATCTGAAAAGGCAGATAGCGACGCTCCAGTTTCTTTTTCACGTCTTCTTTCGCCTTCGTCCATCCGTCCATCAGGTGTCCTCCTGGGGCGTCTTCACAAGTGGCGCAGCGCATCCATGCCGACATGCAGGATGCGGATGATCAGAACGCCTTCCCCCTCCTCCGCATAAAAGATCGTCTGTGACCGGTGCTCGAAACGCCTCGGGCCCGGAACGAGCTGCGACGCGTCGCGGCCCAATCTCGGGTTTCCCGCGAGGCTTTCGAAACACGCCTCCGACTCGTCCCGATACCGGCGCGCCTGCTCAACGCCAAAGGCCTCGATGGCGTTATCCGCGATTCCCGCGAGGTCAGCGCCGGCGCGGGACGTGAGGCGGTACTCAGCCATGCCTCGCTGTGTGGCGTTGCTCGGCCTCCGCCCAGATCTCTTTTACCGTCGCATCGCTCGTGACGCTCTCCAGACCTTCCCGGATCTCCTCCTCCAGGATCCGGAGTTGCGTGCTCCTTTCCTGGTCCCGACGGATCAGATCGCGGACGTATTCGCTGTCGTTTCCGTAGTCGCCGCTCGCGATCCGCGACCTGATCCATCGCTCCATGCAGACAGAACAGGCTGCTCGGGCGGTGATATCCATTCATCCGTCCAAAATTGGCGTCCTTCGAACACCGCCTTTCCGAGTAACGGCCGGCGGGTCTCCGGGTCTCAAAGCGGGTGGGGCCGTCCATGGCGGCGGGACCTCCAAGTCCGTGCGGTCCTTGCCCTGCTTTCAAGCCCGGCGGCGTTTCGGCGCGGGATCAGCGCAGCGCCGCCTCGATATTTCCGCCGTCCACCGTCAACACCGCTGCCGTCGTCTTGCGGGAAAGGGCGAGGTCGACGAAAGCTTTGGCGACATCCTCTGCCTTGACTTCGCGTTTCAGGAGATTCCCGCTCCTGAGGTACTGCTCCACCGTGAGGCCGCGCGCCGCGGCCCGTTCCTTGAGTAATCCGCCTTTGAAGAGCCGGGTGTGAACGCGGTCGGCGTTCACGACGTTGGAGCGGATACCCTGCTCGCCATACTCGAGGGCGTATTGCCGGGCGAGAAAGAGCGTTGCCGCCTTGGGGAGGCCGTAGGGCCCGAAGTCCCTTCCCGGATTCACCGCTTGTTTGGAGGCATTGAACAACAGTACGCCACCCGTTCCCTGGGCGGTCATCACACGAACGGCGTTCTGGGCCACCGTCTGGTGGGCGAAAAAGTTGAGCTCGAAGCTCTGCCTCAGAATACGGTTGGAGACATTCCCAATCCGCCCCTGCCACGCCGCACCCGCGTTGGAGACCACGATGTCGAGACCACCGAACAGCCGGCAGATTCTATCGAAGGCGTGACGCACCGAGCGGCGATCGGTGACATCGCATGTGATCCCGATAGCGCCTCCACCGATAGCGCTGGCGACGGCTTCCGCGGATGGCCCGTCGCGGTCGAGGACCGCGACGGCGGCACCGTGCGCCGCGAACTCTCGGGCGGTCGCCGCCCCGATCCCGGAACCGCCCCCCGTGACCAGCGCGACCTGCCGCGAAAAGGGCGGTTCCGCCCCCTTTCCGAGCTTTGCTTGCTCCAGAGACCAGTACTCGATATCGAAGACGTCGGCCTCGCCCACCGGCTGATAGCGGCCGATCGCTTCGGCATCGGTGATAACCTCGATGGTGTTCTCCGCGATGTCGGCCGCGATGCCCGCATCGCTCACCGACTTGCCGGCGCCGAACAGGCCGAGCCCGGGAACGAGGACCACGCGCGGATAAGGGTCGAGTTCGACCTTGGCCGGCTCCCGCATACCATTGTGACGCCCGAAGTAGGCATGATAGCGCCGCACGTACCGCGCAACCCGTTTCCTTGTTTCCCGCTTGAAGGCCGTGAGGTCGCCCGACGTCGGCACCGGCACGACCAGGGGCCAATTCTTCGTGCGGATTGCGTGATCGGGTGTCACCACCCCGACTTGGCTGTAACGGGCAAGATCCTCTCCATCGACGTAAGTCCGAATGCGCTTGTCCGTGCGGAAGTCGAGGATGGCGCGGCGCCACTCCGCCTCCGCATCGTTCACCGGCTCGGCGAGGAGACCGCGGATGATGGGACCGACTTCGGAGGCCCGCGCAACTCGGGGCGGTACGCGTGATGGCTTGAACCGCTCGCGGCGGCCCCGGCGAAGGCGGGCTTCCGCCAACGACACCAGATCGATCATTCGCTCATAGGCCTCGCGCGCGGTGTCTCCGAATGTGAAAATTCCGTGTTTGAGAAGGATCAGACCTTCGACGCCGATGTTCGCGTCGTAGATCCCGGCCGCCGTTTTGGCCAAGGCGAAGCCGGGCATGACGTAGGGCACGAGCGCGACGCGTCCGCCGAATACCTCGCGGCAGAGCGCGGCGCCGTCGGGTTGGTCGGTCACCGCGAGCACGGCGGTCGAATGGGTATGATCGACGTATTTATGCGGCAGGAACGCGTGCAGCAGCGTCTCCACCGACGGGCTGGGCGACGTCGAGTCGAGGAGGCACCCGCGCTGGAAATTGACCATTTCTTCGTCGGAAAGCGAGTCGAGATGCCGTAACCTGAGCAGTTCGGCGATCCGCAGCGCGGGAAGGCCGCGGGGCTCGATGCCTCCCATGTCCCAACCGCTACCCTTGACGCACAACACGTCAACACGCTCGCCGAAAGAATCCCGCATGGTCGTCTTGACCGACGTATTGCCCCCGCCGTGCAGTACGAGCGCGGGGTCCCGTCCGAGCAGGCGCGTCGTATACACGCGCAGCGCCAGATCCCGGTTCACCCCTCTGCGCTTGTACGCCCGGACCAGGCGTTCGGCCTCTTGAGAGCGCCACCGGCTCTTCATGTGCGCGCGTCCTTCAGGCGGCGGGCTTCGCCCGCTCGGGGTACAGCGACGCCAGCCCCTCGACCGATGCGTCGCAGACGCCCCGTTCGGTAATCAGCGCGGTCACAAGGTGCGCGGGGGTGACGTCAAAAGCGAAGTTCGCGGCGGCGCTGCCGTCGGGCGTGAGCTGAACGGTCGTGACCTCGCCCGACCGGGTCCGGCCTGAAATCTCCGTGACCTCGCTGCCGTCACGCTCCTCTATGGGTATGTCGCGCACGCCGTCGCGAATGGTCCAGTCGATGGTGGAATGCGGTAAACCGACGTAGAAGGGTACGCCGTTATCACGTGCGGCCAGGGCCTTCAGGTAGGTCCCGATCTTGTTGCACACATCGCCCGAGGCGGTGGTGCGGTCCGTCCCGGTCATACATAGATCGACGCGGCCGCGCTGCATGAGGTGACCGCCGGCGTTGTCGACGATGACCGTATGCGGCACACCGTGATGAGCCAGTTCCCACGCCGTGAGACCGGCGCCCTGGTTGCGGGGGCGCGTCTCTCCGACCCAGACATGGATTGGAATTCCGCCGTCGTGTGCCTTGTAGATGGGTGCTGTGGCGGTGCCCCAGTCGACGGTGGCAAGCCATCCGGCGTTGCAATGCGTGAGAATCTCGACAGGCCTGGACCAGCCGGTCGCATCCCAGGCCTCGCGAATGAGAGAGAGCCCATGGTCGCCGATGGCCGCACAGGTAGCCACGTCGTCATCGCTGATGTCGGCGGCCTTGGCGTAAGCGGCATCCAGCCTGTTTCCGGCGGCGAGCGTGCTCACCGCCGTTTTCATCTCGTCAAGCGCCCAGCGCAAATTGACGGCGGTCGGGCGCGTGGCCGACAACGTTTCGCAGGCCTGGGCCAGGGATGCATCGGACGGGTCCTCGGCCAGGGCCAGACAGACGCCATAGGCGGCCGTCGCGCCGATCAGGGGCGCCCCCCGCACGCGCATGACCTTTATGGCTTCGGCGGCCTCCGCGACGGTGCTCAGCGTGCGTGTGACGAATTCGTGCGGCAGAAGGGTCTGGTCGATGATGTGGACGCTCCGCCCGTCGTCCCCGACCCAAATAGTGCGGTATGGCGTGCCGTCGACGTTCATGCGATGAGGCCCGGTTGCTTCTCATTCCCCTTCGAACGTGCAGAGCGTAAGGACCTTGAACCCCATGTCTTCGATTCGTCTACGGCCACCCAAGTCCGGCAGATCGATGACGAACGAGCAGCCGACGACGTCGGCGCCTGCCTGCCGGATGAGCTTGATCGCTGCCTCCGCCGTTCCGCCGGTCGCGATGAGGTCGTCGACAAGCAGTACGTGGGAGTTTGGCTCGAGAGCGTCCCGGTGAATCTCTACCCTGTCCGTACCGTATTCCAGTTCGTAATCCTCGCCGATGGTCTCCCAGGGGAGCTTGTCCTTCTTGCGCACGGGTACGAAGCCGACCGAGAGTTGATGGGCCACCGCGCCGCCGAGGATGAATCCACGCGCCTCGATGCCGGCGACGGCGTCGATGCGGACGCCCGCATGGGGTTGGACCAATTCATCGACGGCCTTGCGGAAACCGAACGGATCCTGCAGCAGGGTCGTGATGTCCCGAAACATCACGCCTTCCTTCGGATGGTTCGGAATGGTGCGGATGAGTGACTTGTAGGGCATCCGGGCGTTCCATGACGTCAAGCACGACTACGGGGCGCCGAGCAGGCGGCCCGCGACGGCGTCCAACTTCGCGAGCACGGCGGGGTCACGCGCTTCGGGAGCCGTGATCAACGCCGTTTCGAGCGCCCGGTCGCATCCATGTGGACAGGTCTCCGGCCGGTCGCGGAGCGTGGGAATCGCGGCGCGCAAGAGATCGCGGGCCTTGTCCGCGTTGCTCACGAGCACGCGGATGATATCGCCTACCTCGACGTCG
Source organism: Alphaproteobacteria bacterium (assembly GCA_021296255.1). Classification (GTDB taxonomy): domain Bacteria; phylum Pseudomonadota; class Alphaproteobacteria; order UBA2966; family UBA2966; genus UBA2966. The sequence continues at coordinate 63,883 of JAGWAU010000020.1, forward strand.
TCGTGGTTCGGATGCCAGCAGTCGTAATCGGTGACCATCGCGACGGTGGCGTAGCACATCTCCGCCTCTCTCGCGAGCTTGGCCTCGGGCATGTTGGTCATGCCGATCACGGAACAGCCCCAGCCACGATACAGCTCCGACTCGGCCAAGCTTGAGAACTGAGGACCTTCCATGGCGAGATAGGTGCCGTCGCGCGCCATCGGAATGTCCAGGGACTTGGCCGCCGCCTCCAGACGATCGCCGAGACGGGCGCACACCGGGTGGGCCATGGACACGTGCGCCACCATGCCCTTGCCGAAGAACGTCTTGTACCGTTCAAATGTGCGGTCGATGAATTGATCGACGATCACGAACGTGCCCGGCGGCAACTCCTCCTTGAAAGAGCCCACGGCACTGACGGAGATGATGTCGGTCACCCCGGCCCGCTTCAGCGCGTCGATGTTGGCTCGAAAATTGATGTCGGTCGGCGACAGCGGATGGCCGCGGCCGTGCCGCGGCAGGAAAACCAGATCGAGTCCCGCGAGTCGGCCGAACATCAGCTCGTCCGAGGGCTTTCCGAACGGCGACTCGACCGCCTGCCAGCGAACGTCCTCCAGTCCATCGATATCGTAAACGCCGCTTCCGCCGATGACGCCGATCACCACCTTGTCGTCCGTTCCAGCCACGTCCTTGATACCTCAATTGCCAGATGCGGAAAGCGGAGCTCAACAGTTCATCCGCCCCCGGAACCGACGCGCGGGAATCGGCGCCAGACCCCGCATTTACCGATTGTCCGACACCGATTCTCCTGCCACCGAATGCTTCGGAGTACGGGCGTCGGCTAATGGACGTCGCTCCAGACCTTACGCTTGACCATGTAGAGGAGCACGGTCATCAGCACCAGAAAGACCATCACCTTGATGCCCATCCGCTTGCGTGCCTCCATGTCGGGCTCGGCCGCCCAGGTCAGGAACGTCGTGACGTCCCGCGCCATCTGGTCGACGGACGCCTTCGTGCCGTCCGCATATTCGACACCGTCCTCGAACAGGGGCGGCGGCATGGCGATCTGGCCGCCGCCGAAGTAGGGGTTGTAGTCCATCCCCTCGCCCAACTCGACGTCAGCGGGCGGGTCCGCGTAGCCCGTCAGCAGCGAATAAACGTAATCCTCGCCACCGGCGCGGGCCTTGACGATCAGCGACAGGTCCGGCGGCAGTGCGCCGTTGTTGGCCGCTCTCGCCGCATTGTCATTGGCGAAAGGCGCCGGAATGAAGTCGGCGAGAACGGCCGGCCGCTCGAACATCTCGCCTTCCTCGTCGGGGCCGCCCATGACCTCGTACTGGGCGGCGATGGCCTTGGCCTGCACCTCGTCAAAGCCGATGGACCGCAGATTGCGGAAGGCGAAGTACTTGAGCGAATGACATGCCGAGCAGACTTCCTGGTAGACCTGGAAGCCCCTCTGGAGCTCGCCCCGGTCATAGGTGCCGAACGGTCCCTGGAACGAGAAACCGGGCGACTTCGGTGCCTCGACATCTCCCGCTGCCATCGAGGGTCCGGCCGCCAGCAGCGCCACGCAGGCGGCGACCACGGCGAGCGTCGGCCGCACGAAGGTCACGGGGCGTCGACCGGTCATGGCGCGCCCTCCTTCGCCGTATCCGCCCCGCCTCCTTTGTCGAGGACCGATGTGGCGATGGAATCGGGCAACTGCCGCGGCGTCTCGAACCAGCCGACGAACGGCATGACGATGATGAAATGCAGGAAGTAGTATGCCGTCGCCAGCTGGCCGATCAGGATGAAGTAGCCCTCTGGCGGATTGGCGCCAACCCACCCGAGAATCAGGATATCGGCCACCAGGATCCAGTAGAACTGCTTGTAGATGGGACGGAACGTCGCCGACCGCACCCGGGACGTGTCGAGCCACGGGATCAGGAACAACACACCGATGGCCGCCCCCATTACGACGATACCCCCGAGCTTGTCCGGTATGGCCCGCAAGATCGCGTAATACGGCAACAGGTACCATTCGGGCACGATGTGCGGCGGCGTCTGCAGCGGATTGGCGGGAATATAGTTGTCTGGATGCCCCAGGTAGTTCGGGTTGTAGAACACCCAGTAGGCGAAAATGATCAGGAACAGGCCCAGGCCGAACAGGTCCTTCACCGTGTAGTACGGATGGAAGGGGAGGGTGTCCTGCGGACCCTTCACGTCGATGCCCGTGGGGTTGTTGGATCCGTGCGTGTGCAACGCCCAGATGTGGACGATGACCACGCCGGCGATGACGAAGGGCAGCAGGTAGTGAAGGCTGTAGAAGCGCTGCAACGTCGGGCTGTCGACCGCGAAGCCGCCCCACAGCCAAGTCACGATGGGCTCACCGATCAAAGGGATGGCCGAGAACAGGTTGGTGATCACGGTGGCGGCCCAGAAGCTCATCTGGCCCCAAGGCAAGACGTAACCCATAAAGGCCGTCGCCATCATGAGCAGCATGATCGCGAGTCCGATCCACCACAGGAGTTCGCGCGGGTATTTGTAGGAACCGTAGTACAGGCCGCGGAAGACGTGGATGTAGACCACGAGGAAGAACATCGAGGCGCCGTTGGCGTGGATGTAGCGAATCAGCCAGCCGTAATTGACGTTGCGCATGATGTGTTCGACGGAATCGAACGCCATGTTCCCGTGCGGCACATAGTGCATGGCGAGCACGATGCCCGTCACGATCTGGATGACGAGTGCGACTCCCGCCAGGGAACCCATGTTCCACAGGTAGTTCAGGTTCTTCGGAGCGGGATAGCCCGAACCGACTGTATGATCGAGCCAACTGAAAATCGGCAGCCGATATTCGATCCACTGAACGATCCGGTTGCCGGAACCGGGAGAACTCATATGGGGCTCCCTAGCCGATTTTGATGGTGGTGTCGGAGAGGAATTCGTATGGCGGGACCATAAGGTTCGCAGGAGCCGGTCCCTTCCTGATTCGGCCCGAGGTATCGTAATGCGAGCCGTGACACGGGCAGAACCAGCCGCCGAATTCGCCTTGTGGATCGGTGGCCTTCTGGCCCAGCGGTACGCACCCGAGATGGGTACAGACACCGACCATTATCAGCCATTTGTCCTGCTGGACCCGATCCTCGTCAGCCTGCGGGTCTCGCAGGTCTTCGACAATTACATTGCGCGCCGCCTCGATCTCGGTGGCCGTGCGATGACGAATGAAAACGGGCTTGCTCCGCCACACGACCGTGATGGCCTGACCCTCCTTGACGGGAGACAGGTCCACCTCCGTTGAGGCGAGGGCCAACACGTCGGAGGAGGGATTCATCTGGTCGATGAGGGGCCATACCGCTAGCGCGGTTCCGATACCGCCGAAGGCTCCCGTTGCGATGTAAAGGAAATCGCGGCGGCTCGCATCGTCTCCGTGTCCGCCGCCGGACGTTGTCGTCGACATATGACCAAACCTGCCAATTCGTGCGAAATGCGCGCCCTTTGTCTCAAAAATCCTCCGCCTTGTCCAGAGCGTGCAAGGTGTCGATTCCCAGGTTCGGACTCCGGCGAATCAGATACAGTTGGAGACATGCGTCTCGCCGTCTTCGAACCCGACATGCCCCGGAACTTGGATGCCGTGGCGCGTCTCGGCGCCCGTCCGGATATACCGCTCGACGCCATCGGCCCGTGCGGTTTTCCCTTCTCGGTGGCGGCGCGCTCGCTCGACGTCGTCGTGGCCGTCGGCATGGCCCCGGGGGGAGCATTGCGTCGGACGGGTGGGTTCGCGCGACGGGAGGAATTCCCTGGTCTGGAAAAGACGACGCCATGACACTCCCGACCGAAGATCGACGGAATCACGCCGCCAACTGGTTTCGTCAGTTGCGGGATGACATCTGCGCGGATTTCGAGAGACTGGAGGACGTCTATAGCGGACCGTTGTCCGACCGGCCGGCTGGCCGGTTCGAGCGGCGGGAGTGGTCGCGCGGCGAGGATGGCGGCGGTGGCGTGATGTCGATCATGCGCGGCCGCGTCTTCGAAAAGGTTGGCGTCAACGTCTCGACCGTGCACGGCGAGTTCTCGGAGGAGTTCCGCGGCAGCATCCCGGGGTCCGAGGAGGACCCGCGATTTTGGGCGGCCGGCATATCGCTGGTGGCGCACATGCAGTCTCCTCACGTGCCGGCGGTGCATATGAATACCCGGCACATCGTGACCACGAGAGCATGGTTCGGCGGCGGCGCCGACCTCACGCCGGCGGTTCCCGACGACACCGATGCGCGGGAATTTCATGCCGAACTGAAGAAGGCCTGCGATTTCCATGATCCCACCTACTATCCGAGGTTCAAGCAGGCCTGCGACGAGTACTTTCATCTGACCCATCGCGACGAACCCCGAGGGGTGGGCGGTATTTTCTTCGACTATCACGACACCGGCGACTGGATGACGGATTTCGCCTTCACCCGGGACGTCGGTCTCGCCTTCAGCGAGGTCTTTCCGCGCATCGTGCGCCGTCATATGAACAAGACCTGGACCAAGGAGGAACGCGAGCATCTGCTCGTCCGCCGCGGACGCTATGTCGAATTCAACCTGTTGTACGACCGTGGCACCCAGTTCGGCCTGAAAACGGGCGGCAACGTCGAGGCGATTCTGATGTCGCTGCCGCCCGAGGTGAAATGGCCGTGAGCGCGTCAACCAGGGCGGAAGCCGAGCTGGAATTGTCGGGGGAGACGGCTCAGGGGCGCATGGCATGACCGAACTCGCATACGAAGACTCGCCCGTCGCGGTCCGGGAGGGGCTGGCCAACGCGCACCGGCGCGCCTGGCGGCGACTTGCCGCACCCGGTACGTGGTGGAGCGGACCGACGCGGGTGGCGGTCGCCGCCGAGGTGCGGAACGCTGCGGCCTGCAGGCTGTGCCGGGGGCGCAAGGAAACCCTGTCGCCTTATACGCTCGGCGGAGTCCACGACAGCCTGGGGTCGCTGCCCGAGAGCCACGTCGACGTGATCCACCGAATCGTCACCGACCCGGGGCGGCTCAGCAAGACCTGGCTGGATGACATTCTGGCGAGCTGCCTGAGCGACGCCGAGTATGTCGAGACCGTCGGCGTCATCGTCAATGTCATGGCGATCGACCAGTTTCGCCGCGGCATCGGCATGGCGCCCGCGCCGCTGCCCGAGTCTCTGCCTGGCGAGCCCATGCGGGTGCGTCCCCGGGGCGCCAAGCCCGGCGCCGCCTGGGTGCCGCTGCTGGCGCCGGAAGATGTCACCGAGGCGGAAGCCGACCTCTACCCCGACGTGCCCTTGATCACCTACGTGCAGCGGGCGCTGAGCCTCGTACCCGAGGAGGCCCGTGCCTACAACGCCATCGGTTGCGAGCAGTACACGCCGACGGGCGCGAGCTGGGACTTCGAGAGCCGGGTGCGCGAGATCAGCTACCAGCAGATCGAGCTCATCGCTTCGAAGGTCTCGGTCCTCAACGGATGCTTCTACTGAACGGCCGGCCATTCGGCGAGGCTCCGTGAGAGCCTGAGGCGTGACGGCCGGGACAGCGACCTTCAGATCCTCGTGGACGTGTCGTCGGACGACGGGGCGGTGCCGCACGCGGCTCTGCTCATCCGCTTCACCGAGGCCCTGATCACCGGTGACGCCGCGGCGCTGGATGCCGCCCGCGAAGAGATCGTCGAGAGGATGGGAGCGGGCGCCCTGGTCGATGCCGCGGGCGTCGCGGGCGCATTCGAGGGCTTCACGCGCATCGCCGACGCCATCGGCATCCCGACGGAAACGGTCAAGGTCGAGATGACGGAGGACTTCCGGGCCGGCCTCGGTGCCGATTCCTTCACCGGCGCGCGGAACGTCGGCGACGCGCCGGTGCGCGCGGATGCCGAGGCGGCCTGTTGGGGCACCGCGCGGGTGAAGTAAGGCATCTGTATGCGGTCGGGATCGTGTGTTCACCCCCTCCGGTGAAGTCAGACGCCTACAGCGTGATTTCGCGGCGGTCGTAGGCGCGTCGCCACTTGCCGTCGAAATCCTCGTCGAAGACGAATGCCTCGTCCGTGGTCGCGGTGACCCAGGCCTCGCGGTCGAGCTCGGATTCGAGCTGCCCCGGCGACCAACCGGCATAGCCGAGCGCCAGGATGCTCTTGCGCGGCCCCTCTCCCTTGGCCAGGGCGCGCATGAGATCGGTGTCCTCGCCCGGCGTCATGGCGAACACGTCGTCGACCATGACCGTGTGCAGGCCGACGTAGTCCGGGGTGTGCAGGACGAAGCCGCGCCCGAAATCGACGGGCCCGCCAAAATGGATGCGGATGGTGCGGCCGCTCGACTCGATCGGCGGCTCCCCCTCGAACCGCAGTTTGCTGACGGGCTCCACGCTCAGCACCTTGTTGATGATCAGGCCGAAGGCGCCCTGCTCGTCATGTGCGACCATGTAGATCACGGACTCCTCGAAACGCGGATCCGACATATCCGGTGCCGCGATCAGCAGCTGACCGGCCAGGAACTTGGGGTGAGGCGCGCTCCTCGGGCCTTGTTCGCTCGACGCCAGGGGCGGAATTGCTGGCGCGAGGAGGCAGACGGCGCAGGCGACCGTGCCGGCGATCACCGCAATCCGCGCTCCCGTCCGTGGTCCAACCCGTGCCATGCTAGAAGAACCGTGCCAAATCACGACCCCATCGATCCGCGTTACGCGCCTCTTCCCGGACGCTTCGCCAAGTTTATCGCGACTCGGCGCGACGTGCGCGTCGCCGTGCCGACGGCGGTCGCCGCCTGCATGATCCTCGCGCTCGTGGCGGGCAACGTCCTGGCGGATGCCTACGATGCCGCGCGCAACGACCTGCTCGAGCAGATTCAGCGGGACGCGGCGGATACCGGCGGGTTGACGGGACGACGGGGCTTCTCGCCGGAGACCATGGCGGCGCTCCGCCGCGTTCCGCGCCACGAGTTCGTGCGCAAGGAACACCTGTCGCTCGCCTACGCGAACCGTCCGCTGCCGATCGGATACGGGCAGACGATCTCTCAGCCCTACATCGTCGCCCTGATGACCGATCTGCTCGATCTCTCTCGCGACCAGCGGCTGCTGGAAGTCGGTACCGGGTCGGGCTACCAGGCGGCCGTGGCGGCGGAGGTCGCCGGACACGTCTATACCGTCGAGATCATCGGGGCGCTGGCGGGCCAGGCCCGGGACAGGTTGAAGAACCTCGGCGTCGCGAACGTGACCGTACGCCGGGCCGACGGCTATCACGGCTGGCCCCGCCACGCGCCGTTCGACGCCATCATCGTGACGGCGGCCGCCGACCACATTCCACCTCCGCTGGTGCGGCAGCTCAGGCCGGGCGGGCGCATGGTCATTCCGGTGGGTCCGCGTTTCCTCACCCAACAGCTCGTGCTGATCGAGAAAGCGCACGACGGCCGCGTCACGGCACGCCAGTTGCTGCCCGTCCGATTCGTGCCGCTGACTCGCAAACCGTGATTCGCGCCCGGTGACCCTGCCGCTTGCCTTGGCCGTCGCCCTCCTCTCCGGCGCCGTCATGGGCTACGAGATCCTGCTGATGCGGTTCTTCTCCGTCGCCCAGTGGCACCATTTCGCCTACATGGTCATCGGGCTGGCGATGCTCGGGTTCGGTGTCAGTGGGACGTTCCTGGTTTTCGCGCGGGAACGCCTGTCGACGCGTTTCGTCCCGGCATTCGCGACGTTCGCGGGCTTCTTCGGCGTTACCGTCGTCGTCGCGACTTCGGCCGCCCAGCTCGTCCCCTTCAATGCGTTGGAAGTCGTGTGGGACCCTTGGCAATTCGCCTACCTCTTCGTCATCTATCTGCTGCTGGCCGTACCGTTTTTCTGCGCGGCGACGAGCATCGGCCTCACCCTCTACGTACTCCGGTCCGGCACCGCGCAGGTGTACCGCGCCGACCTCATGGGCGCGGGCTTCGGTGCCGCGGTGATCGTCGCGGTGATGTTCCTTCTGCCGATCGACCGATGCCTGGCGGCCCTGGGCGGGGTAGGACTGGTTGCGGCCGGATTGGCCCTCGCCTCGGAACGGCGGACGCGGAGACCCGCGGCCCTGTGCGTCGTCGGAGCCGTAGCGGCCATGGCCTTTCTGCCGGACGAGCCATTGATGCCCCGTCTCAATCCCTACAAGGCCCTGGGACAGGCGTTGACCGTGCCCGGCGCCGAGATCGTGTCGGAGGTGTCGGGTCCGCTGGGCCTGCTCACCGCCGTACGGAACGACGAGGTGCCCCTTCGCCATGCGCCGGGCCTCAGCCTGAACGCGAACGCGGATATTCCCGAACAGCTCGCCGTTTACACGGACGGCGACGCCCCGACCGCGGTGACCCGTCACGGCGAAGCCCTATCGTCGTCGGCGTATCTCGACTGGCGGACGGCGGCGTTGCCCTACCACCTCGTGGCGGAGCCGCGTGTCCTCGTCCTCGGCACGGGCGGTGGTGACGAGGTTCTGATGGCCCTTCACCACCGGGCACGCTCCGTCGACGCCATCGAGCTCAATCCGCAGATGGCCCGTCTTGTCGGCCGGGACCATGCCGAATTCGGTGGACGGATCTTCGAGCGGCCCCTTGTCTCGCTTCACGTCGGCGAGGGGCGCAGCTTCGCCGCGACAACGGACGAGGCCTACGACCTCATCCAGATCTCGCTGCTCGATCCCTTCTCAGCGGCGGCCTCGGGCCTGCACGCTCTCAACGAGAGCACGCTCTATACGGTGGAGGCGTTCGAGACCTTCCTCGGACGCCTGACGCCTGACGGCATGTTGGCCGTCACCCGCTGGATGCGCCTGCCGCCGCGGGGCAGCCTCAAGCTCGCGGCCACGGCGCTCGCCGCTCTGGAACGGACCGGCGCGTCCCGCCCGCGGGACCACATCGCCGCCGTACGGGCCTGGAACGCCGTCACGCTGGTGGTCGCGAAGAAGCCGCTGACGCAGGACCGGATCTCGATGGCACGAACGTTCGCGAACGTTCGGTCCTTCGACCTCGCCTACCTTCCGGGGATCGCGGCCGACGAGACCAACCGCTTCAACGTGATCGGCACGCCCACGGTCTACCAAGGGATCGACGCCTTGGCGGGGAGCGGGGCCGCCGAGTTCGTCGAGTCCTACCCCTTCGACATCGCGCCCGCCACGGATGACCGCCCCTATTTCTTCCATTTCTTCAAGTGGCGCCTTCTGCCGGAGCTTCTGAAGATGCGTACGGCGGGCGGCATCCCGTTCATCGAATGGGGGTATGTCATTCTCCTCGCGACGCTCGTCCAGGCGCTGTTGGCGAGCGCCGCCCTGATCCTGCTGCCGCTGACGGTACTTCGAGGCGGCGCACCCTCGGAATCCAAAGGCCTGTTCTGGTCGACGGCGGCTTGCTTCGGTGCCATCGGGCTCGCCTTCCTGTTCATCGAGATTTCGTTTATGCAACGCTTCGTGCTGCTGCTCGGCCACCCCCTGTACGCCGTCGTCGTGATCCTCACGGGCTTTCTGCTGTTCGCTGGCCTGGGCAGCGGCTGGTCCGCCAAGCTGCGCCGTCGTATGCCCGAAAGAGCCGTTTCGTGGGCCGTCGCCGGGATCGTCGGGTTGGCGCTCCTCTATCTTGCCTTCCTGCCCGCCGTGTTCGAGGTCCTGAGACCGCTGCCGGAGGTGGCCAAGGTCGCCGTGTCCCTGGCGCTCATCGCGCCGCTCGCTTTCGCGATGGGGATGCCGTTCCCGCTCGCGCTCCACCGTCTGGGGGAGGCATCGCCGGGGCTGGTGCCATGGGCCTGGGGGATCAACGGCTGCGCCTCGGTCGTCAGCGCGGTGCTCGCCGCCCTGATCGCCATCGACTGGGGGTTCGATGCCGTCATTCTGGCCGCCTGCGGACTCTATGCCGTGGCGGCGATCGTGTACGGCGTGCGCCTGGGCAAGGCTCCACCGATCGTGAGCCGAGATTCCGGCACGTGACGGCGACCCCCGACTACCGGACCATCACGTCGGCTCTGCTGGATGCCGGCCTGACCCCGCGGGGCGGTTTCCATGCCGAGGAAGCCGACAACGTGCCGGCGATGGATGACGGCATGCGGGTGGTTACACTGATTCTCGCGGGGAATGTCGGCAGCAGCCTGTGGCAGGCCTTTTCCGGCGATCATCCGGCCGAGAGCGCCGACAACGAACCCTACCCGACGCAGCTCGACGACTGGTCCCGGGAGGCTTTGACCCGGGTCGCCGACGCCCTGGGAGGACCGGTGCGATGCAGGCCCCTGTTTCCCTTCGAGGGACCGCCCTTCCTGCCCTTCGTCCGCTGGGCGCAGCGGGCGGAACCGGTGTTTCCCTCGCCCATCGGGCCGCTCATCCACCCGGAGTACGGCCTCTGGCATGCCTACCGCGGTGCGCTGGCATTCCCACAGGCGATTGAACTGCCGCCGTACCCGGATCGGAGGAGTCCGTGCGAGACCTGCGAGGAAAAGCCTTGTCTCGCGGGCTGTCCGGTCGGCGCCCATGACGGGAGCGCCTTCGACCTCGATCGATGCGTCGGCCACATCGTTTCCGATGACGGCGCGAATTGCATGGCCGGGGGCTGCCTCGCGCGCCGAGCCTGTCCCGTCGGGCGCAGCTATCGGTATGCGCCCGACCACGCACGGTTTCACATGGTCGCGTTCCGCAGGACCAACCGGAGGGCGCTGGGCTAGGACATGCCCATGCCGGTCTCACCGCCGTCGACATAGATAACGGTGCCGGTCATGAAAGAAGCCTCGTCGGAGGCGAGGAAGAGGATGGCGTTGGCCACCTCCACGGGCGTCCCGGGTCGCTTCAGCATGGTGCCGTTCCCGAAATCCCGCCGGTATTCCTCGTGTGTCTTGCCCATGCCTTCCGCGCGCGCCTGGTGAAAGTCGGTGAAGATGGGTCCGGGCCCGATCGCCATGACCCGCACGTTGTCGGCAGCGTGATCGCGGGCCATGCTGCGGTTGAGGCCGAGGATGGCGGCCTTCGTCGTGTCGTATTGCACGCATTTGGAACCGGCGCGCAGCGAACGGACGGAGGCGATGTTCACCACCACACCGCCGCCTGTCTTCTTCATGGCGGTGATCCCCGCCTTGGCGCAGTATATGTAGCTTCTCAGGTTCACCCCGAGCACGTTGTCCCAGCTCTCTGCCGAGGCCTCGGTGACATCTTCGTAGTTTCGGATCGCGGCGTTGTTCACCAGCACGTCCAGGCGCCCGAACCGCGATACGGTTTCGCCGATAAAGCGTGTGCAGTCACTTTCCTTCGAAACGTCGCCGGCCATGAAGAACGCGTTGTCGGCGCCGAGTTCCCTTTCAAAGGCCGTTCCCTTCTCCGCGTTCAAGTCGCAGAAGCCGACCTGGCCTCCTTCCTCGAGGAAGCGGCGCACCGCGGCGCCGCCGATGCCCCCGGCGCCGCCCGTGACGGCGACCGCCTTTCCGTCCATGCGTCCCATAGTGCTTTCTCTTTCTGCCGAGGTTCGAGTGGTCCTTGCGCCGACTTTCGCTTGCGAGTCCGGCCGGCTGGAAGGACGCTGCGCGAGATTCATGATACGACGGCGGCGACGTGATATGCGAATGCATGTCTGATACCGACGCCCGAATGCCAGGCACGACTCATGGCCGTTGAGATTCCTTACGTCCGTGACATGACCTTCGAGTACGGGAAGGCCGATCGAGTCTCCCCCATGATCCGCCGCGTCGTCGCGGAGAATCCGAGCGCCTTCACGTTTCACGGCACGGGGACCTATATCATCGGCCAAGGCGCCGTCGCCGTGATCGATCCGGGGCCTTTGCTCGACTCGCACGTCGCTGCCCTGGAGCGGGCTCTGGGGCCGGAGCGCGTAACCCATATCGTCATCACCCACACCCATCGTGATCACTCCCCGGCGGCCCGGCCCCTGAAGGAGGCGACCGGCGCGCCGACATATGGATTCGGCCCCCACGGTTCCGGCCGCTCGGACGGCGGCGGGGAGGTCGAGGAAGGTGCTGACCGGAATTTCGTTCCGGATGTCCGCGTACGCGACGGCGACCGTATCGAAGGGAGCGGTTGGACGCTGGAAGCGGTGCATACACCCGGCCACACGTCGAACCATCTGTGCTACGCGCTCCTTGAAGAGAACGCCCTGTTCCCGGGCGATCACGTCATGGGTTGGTCCACGACTGTCGTCTCGCCCCCCGATGGGGATATGCGGGCCTACATGCGGAGCCTCGAGCGCCTGCAGGCGCGCGGCGAAGAGGTGTTCTGGCCGACGCACGGGCCGCCCATTCCCGAACCGCAGGAATTCGCCGCAGCGCTGCTCGCGCACCGCCGCGAGCGCGAGGACCAGATCACGGCGTGTCTGGCCGGCGGCAGGTCAACGATCCCGGAGATGGTCGAGACCATGTACGCCAACGTCGGCCGCCACTTGCACGCTGCGGCGGCCCGTTCCGTCCTCTCTCATCTGATCCACATGGTGGAAACTAGTCGCGTCTGCTGCGACGGTCCGCCCGGTCCGGACACGGTCTATCGGCTCGAGTGATACTAAGAAATCCGAAGCCCTCTAGCCGCCAGGCCGCCGCGGGAATCGCCGGACCGGAAACCCCTGCAAGGACTCCTCGGTGGCCGAATCAGCCTATTCCGCGGCGTCGATGGTGGGGAGCGCGTGGTCCCGGTAATCCTCCCGGAGCTGAGATTTGAGCAGCTTCCCCGTCGCGGTGTGGGGCAGTTCGGGAACGAAGACGACATCGTCCGGCAGCCACCACTTCGCGACCTTGTCGCTGAGATATTCGACCATCGCGTTGCGATCGAGGCCGCTGCCCTTGGCCTTGACGATCAGCAGAAGCGGACGCTCATCCCATTTTGGGTGAGGCACCGCGATGACACAGGCCTCGACGACCTCGGGATGGCCTACGGCGATGTTCTCCAGGTCGATCGAACTGATCCATTCGCCGCCGGACTTGATCACGTCCTTGGAGCGGTCGACGATCTGCATGAACCCGTCCGGATCCAACGTTGCGACGTCACCCGTCTTGAACCACCCGTCGATGAAGCTCTCGCCGCCTTCGCCCTTGTAATAGCCGTCGCAGACCGTGCCGCCCCGGACCATGAGGTCGCCGAACGCTTCGCCGTCGCGAGGCAGTTCGTTGCCGTCGTCGTCGACGATCTTCATCTCTACGCCAAAGATACCCCGGCCCTGCTTGGCCTGTATGTCATAGCGCTGCTCGGCCGGAAGCTCCGTCATGCCCGGCTTGAAATTTCCGGTCGTTCCGATCGGGCTCATCTCGGTCATCCCCCAGGCGTGGATGACGCGGGTGTTGTGGTCTTCCTCGTACTCCTGTGTCAGCGCGCGCGGCATCGCCGATCCGCCCGAGACCAGACGCTCCAGGGTCGTCAGCGTACTCTTCGATCCGCGAAGGTATTGGGCCAACGCCAGCCAGACCGTCGGCACGCCCGCGGTGAACGTCACCTTCTCCGATTCCATCAACTCGTAGACGCTCTCTCCGTCGAGCTGACGCCCCGGCAGGACGAGTTTCGAACCCGCCGCCGGGGCGCCGTAGACGAGGCCCCAGGCGTTCGCGTGGAACATGGGAACGACAGGCATGACGACGTCGACCGAGCGCAGGCCCAGGGTGTCGCTCATGCAGACCATCATGGTGTGCAGCACGGTCGAACGGTGGGTGTAGAGCACGCCCTTCGGGTTGCCCGTCGTCCCGGAGGTGTAGCACAGCGACGAGGCCGTCCACTCGTCGAGCTCCGGCCATTCGTAGCCCGCACTCTCTGCCCCGACCAGCGTCTCGTAGCACATCGCGTTGGGCAGCGAAGTGTCGGGCATGTGCGTTTCGTCCGTGAGAACGACGTATGCCTTCACGCTCGAAAGCGAATCGGCCAGGCCCTCGACGAGTTCCACGAACGTGAGATCGAGGAAGAGATATGAATCCTCGGCATGGTTGGCGATGTAGGAAATCTGCTCGGAGAACAAACGCGGATTGATGGTGTGGCAGATGGCGCCGATGCCCGAGATCCCGTAATAGGCCTCGAAATGCCGGCAAGTGTTCCAAGCCAGCGTGCCGATCCGATCCCCCTCCCGGACGCCGAGACGGAGCAGCGCGTTGGCGAGTTTCTTGGCACGATCCCTGGCGTCACGGTAGGTGTACCGGTGGATGGGTCCTTCGACCGTGCGGCTTACGATCTCGCGCTCGCCGTGGTAGTCCGCCGCGAAATCCATGATGGTGGAGATCAGCAACGGCCGGTCCATGATCAATCCGCGCAACGACGACTTCCCTTCCTACGCTGGCGATTCCGCGCGTCCCGCCACATCGGCTAGACGTGCTGCCCTCCGTTCACGTGGATCTCCGCGCCGTTCACGTAGGCGGCGGGCTCGGAGCAGAGGAAATAGATGAGGGACGCCACCTCCTCCGGACGCCCCAGGCGGCCCATGGGAATCTCTTCGGCCAGGGCCTGATACTCCGGACTGATCATGGCCGTCTCGATCTCGCCCGGGGAGATTGCATTGACACGCACGCCGTGGGGCCCGAAATCCGCCGCCATCTCGCGTGTGAGCGCCGCAAGCGCCGCCTTCGACGTGGCGTATGCCGACCCGGCGAAGGGATGGACGCGCCCGCCGGCGATCGAGGTCACGTTGATGACGCAGCCGCGGCCTTCCTTCAGCTCCTGGACCAAACTGCGAGCCAGCATGACCGGCGAGTAGAAGTTCACGTTGAAGACGGTCTGCCAGAGATCGATCCCCGTGTTCAGCGTGTCCATCCGCTCGCCGTTGTCGCTCTTCGGCGAGATGGCCGCGTTGTTCACCAGCGCGTTCAACGGTGCGCCGTCGAGCCGTGATTTCATGTCCGAGATGGCGTCGTCCAGATTGTGAATGTCGGCCAGATCGATGACCACGTGGTCTTCCGGCCCCGCCTCCCACGGACAGTCCTCGGGGAAGGCGTGACGGGAGCAGGTGATCACCCGCCAGCCGGCGGCGCTGAACCGCTTGACGGTTGCGTGGCCGATGCCCCGGCTGGCCCCGGTGAGGATAAGCGTCCGTCGATCGTTCGCCATATCGGGGAAGTTTCAGTCCTTGAACCGGCGCCCATCGCCTCCGGGCGGCATCAGTGCGCCATGAGCACGGGTACGGCGCTGCGGGTCAGGACGTCGCGCGTGACGCCGCCGAACACCAGGCGGCGCAATCGGCTTCGCGTGTAGGCTCCCATGACCAGCATGTCGGCTCCCGCAGCGCTCGTGGCGGCGAGCAGGCTCTCGCTGTCCGAGCCCTTTCGCTCCAGATCACGGCCTTCGGCCCTGACGCCGTGCCAAGCCAGATAGTTGGTCACGTCTTCCGTGCCCGGTCCGCTGTGATTCTCGGCATCGACCTCGATCACGCTGACCCTGTCCGCCTTTTCCAAGAACGGCATGGCGTAGTTGATCGCCTTGCCCGCCTCCGGGCTCCCGTTCCAATAGATGGCGATAGAAGAGCCGAACTCGACGGGATCGCTCGGCGGCAGAATCAGGACCGGACGCCCGGTGTCCAGCAGAGCCGCCTCGAGCGTCACGGAAAAGGTGACTTCTTCGCCGCCACCTTCGGGCCGTCGCGCAAAGATCAGGTCGGCCAATCGGCCCCGTGACGCCACGACGTCCTCCTCGCGCCCGGTGACGATCGTGAAATGCGCGGTTCGGGGGCCCGAATCCGGTTGATCGCTGATGGTCACGCCGTTCCTCTGGCAAGCGTCTTCGAACACCTTCTGGGCTTCCTGCCGGCGTTCGTCGGATTCGCGTTCGGCGACGGCCATGACGTCTCCGATCATGGCGCTGGTCATTCCCTCGCCCACGTAAGCCACGGAATCACGCGGGTCCATCGCGACGTGGAGTGTCTCAAGGTGGGCGTCCCATTCGCGAGACAGCCTGATCACCGCATCCATCCACTGGCCGCGACCGGGCAGGCCACTGAGCGGTACGAGTATGGTCTTGATAGCCAACTCACCCTCCCTTGGTTCCTCTCCCGCGCGAATCTAGCACGGTGTGGATACCCGGCCAATCGACAGTCCCGCGGTCGGCTGGGGTCGATTCAGGCGAGGTGCGGCGGTATCTCTTCCACACCTTCCGGATCCTCGTGGATGATCACTTCGGCCTTGGGAAAGGCGTCGAGGATCCGTTCCTCGATTTCGTCGGAGATGCGGTGCGCATCCAGCAACGTCATGCCGCCGTCCAGTTCGAGGTGGAGCTGGATGAAGGTGTTGAGTCCGGAAGACCGGGTCCGCAGGTCGTGCATGCTCCGGACTTCCGGATGGGCGTGCACGATATCCTTGATGCGCTGCCGGTCCTCCCCGGGAAGTTCGTGATCCATCAACATGTTGAAGGACGTCCGGAAGATCTGCCAGGCGCAGAAGGAGATGTATGCGGCCACGGCAATGGCGACCAAGGGGTCGACGAACCGCCAATCCAGCAGGATCACGGCCAGCAGACCGCCGATAATGCCGAGATTGACCAGCAGGTCGGCCTTGTAGTGGACGGAATCGGCGGAAACCGCGATCGACCCGCTCTTGCGCACGACGTAGCGTTGATAGATGACCAGCATCAGTGTCAGCACGACGGAAAACGCCATGACGGAAACGCCTATCATCCCGTTCTCGACCGGTTGTGGATGAAGCAGCCGGTTTGTCGCTTCGAACAGGAGAAACACCGCCGAGCCGCCGATGAACACCGCTTGCCCCAAGCCCGCCAGCGGCTCGGCCTTTCCATGACCGAACCGGTGCTCCGCGTCCGCCGGCGTCAACGCGTGTCGAATGGCGAGCAGGTTGATGCCCGATGCCACGACATCGAGCAGGGAATCGACGAGCGAGCTCAGCATGGCGACCGAGCCGGTCATCAGCCACGCGAATGTCTTGGCGACGACGAGGAGGGACGCTACCGAGACGGCAGCACGGCTGGCGCGGCGCATGAGACGCGCGGATTCGGCGGGTCCCGCGCCTTCCGGCGCGTCTCGCGGCGCCGGCGACACGGGATCGGCGCGATAGGTCGGCCGTTCGTCGGTCACGGGTAGAGCTTCGTCAACCGCCAGCCCCCGTCCATCCGGTCGAACTGCAGGCGGTCGTGCAGCCGGAACGGTCGCTGGCTCCAGAATTCGACACGGACCGGTTTCAACCGGTATCCCGACCAGAAATTTGGACGCGGGATGTCGCCGATGACGTACTTGGCGGCGTATTTCGCGACTTCGCGCTCGAGCTCGAAGCGCCGTTGCAGCGGTTGCGATTGGCGGGACGCCCAGGCCCCGATCTTGCTTTCGCGGTCCCGCGTGGCGAAGTAGGCATCGGCTTCACCGTCATCGAGCACCTCGACCGTGCCTTCCACGCGGACCTGCCGCGTCAGGCTCTTCCAGTGAAAGCACATCGCCGCCCGGGGATTGGCCGCCAACTCCTCGCCCTTGCGGCTTTCGAGGTTGGTGTAGAACACGAACCCGTCGGCGCCGTATTCCTTGAGAAGTACCATGCGCAGGGAGGGCCTCCCGTCAGGCGTGGCGGTGGCCAACGACGCGGCGTTGGGAAGCGACGGCTCGCTGCCCTCGGCGTCCTTCATCCACCGAGTGAACTTTTCCAGTGGATCCTGGGACGCAAGTTCCGGATCCTGCGACTCCTTGAGGTCAGACGACGTCACTGTGCGCCCTCGGTCGTGGCCGATTACAGCCCGAAGCACTGCCTCGGCGCACGGCGTCTGGAGAATTGATCACGGGTCAATTCTAGCGAGCGCCGCAACGGATTGTCGACACGACCCGACCCGGGCTCGAAAAATGGCCCCTGCGCCCCCATATTGGTGTTTGCGCGGCATTTGCCGACAGCGCACGAAGGGGCCGCAGATTCAATAGCCGGCCTTAATTCGGCCTGAATGTTGGTATAGTGGGAACCGATCGGGAGATCGAGCAATTTCGGAAAGAAGGACGGGCCGTTGTTGCGGTTCCTGTCCATCGGGCGAAACGAGAGGCGTGCGACATCATGAAGACGTTCAAGTTCTTACTTATCGGTGCCATGGCGCTGTCGCTGGCAGCATGCGCGGAGTCGTCCGGCCCCAAGCAGCAAGTCGGAACCTTGCTGGGCGCGGCAGCCGGTGCCGTCGCCGGTGCGCAGGTCGGCAGGGGGAAAGGTCAGCTCGCGGCGACGGCCGTGGGGACCCTGCTCGGAGCGCTCGCCGGCAGCGAGATCGGCAAATCGCTTGATCGGGCGGATATGGCTTATTTGCGGCAGACGCAGCAGAAGGCGCTCGAGACCGTTCCGACCGGATCGTCGACCTCCTGGGTGAATCCGGATTCCGGAAACTCCGGTCAGATCACGCCGCAACGGACGTATCAGAACGCAAGCGGCACCTATTGCCGAGAGTTCCAGCAAACGGTGACGGTTGGCGGCAATACCGAGTCTGCGTATGGCACGGCCTGCCGTCAGCCCGACGGCACGTGGAAGATCATCAGCGGCTGAGCACCGGCATCCACTTGGGCGGGCTGCGGCGGTTCGAATTGGGCTTGAACCGCCGTCGGTTGGCTCACGCCGCGAAACGGTTATGGGCAGGAAACGCTGGATAGTTGCCGCAGCATTCATCGTATGCACGGCAACCATCGCGCGCGCGGATTTTGCCGCCGGTCTCAGGTCCTACGAGACCGGTGATTATTTCACCGCCTACAAGGAGTGGTTGCCGTTCGCCGAAGCGGGAGATCCGGCCGCGCAACGCAACCTCGGACACCTCTACCGTCTCGGCCGGGGAGTGACGAAGGATTTCGTCAAAGCGGTAGAGTGGTACCGCAAGTCTGCCGAGCAGGGATTCTCGCGGGCGCAGGCGAATCTCGGCAACATGTACCTGCTCGGACAAGGCGTACCCAAGGACCCGGCCGCGGCCGCGCGATGGTTCGGGCGGTCTGCCAAACAGAACCACCCCATCGCGCAATACAACCTCGGCCTGATGTACGAGAACGGAATCGGGATGAGCCGGGACGATGTCGCCGCGCTCGGCTGGTACTTCCGGGCTTCCAAGGCAGGGCACCGCAAGGCGGCGCAACGGCTGGCGCGACTCGTGGCGCGGGGCGCGGCACCGCCCGCGGACGCGGATGAGCGCCCGCGGCTTGCCGGCGCGCAACGGGGCGAACCCGCGCTGCCGCCGTCCGGTGATCCCGAACGCGCACGGCCCGGCGCCCCGAGCCCCGAAAGGCCGGCTTCCGCGCGAGATACCGCGTCCACGGTCCCGCAGGAAACGCCGGATGCAGGGCTCGGCGTTGCGCTGGATGCGGGCATGTCCGCTTACCGGGCACACGACTATGACTCGGCGTTCCGGCATTGGCTGCCGCGCGCCGAAAGCGGGGATTCGCATGCCCAGTTCTTCGTCGGCGGCCTTTACCGGGACGGTGCCGGCGTTCCCGTGGACCCGGTCAGGGCCTATCGCTGGTGGGCATTGGCGGCGGCTCAGGGACACCCGCAGGCCGGCAGGCTCCTGGCCGGACTCAGGGCTGAAATGCTGCCCAAGGAGATCGCCGCGGCACGAGAGCTGAGCGAATAGGACGGTCCTTCCTCGTCGATTCGTGACGAAACTCGTCGTAATCTCGTGACGGTTTTTGACGGGTTTTGGCTTTCATGTAGGATACCGCCACCTTTCCGGAGATCTCTGTGTTGAGAGGAGTGTATGGGCGATTCTGCGCCGCTGCTGGCCGGGAAGCGGGGTTTGGTCATGGGCGTGGCGAACGAGCGGTCGATCGCCTGGGGTATTGCGCGCGCCTTATCGGAACATGGGGCGGAACTCGCCTTCACGTATCAAGGCGATATCATGGCGAGACGCGTCAAACCCCTGGCGGAGTCCCTCGGTTCTTCGATCGTCGAGGACTGCGACGTGACCGACGCGGCCGGTATCGACGCGGTGTTCGATACGGTCGGGAAGGCGTGGGGCACGCTCGACTTTCTCGTGCACGCGATCGCGTTCTCCGATCGGAAGGAGCTGAGCGGCCGCTACGTCGACACCAGCCCGGACAACTTCGCCATGACGATGAACGTCAGCTGCTACTCGTTGACCGCCGTCTGTCAGCGGGCCGAAGCCCTGATGGGCAACGGCGGCAGTATCCTGACCATGACCTACTACGGCGCGGAAAAGGTAACGCCCCACTACAACGTGATGGGTGTCGCAAAGGCCGCTCTCGAGGCAAGTGTCCGCTATCTCGCCGTCGACCTTGGCGGCAAGAATATCCGGGTGAACGCGGTTTCCGCGGGGCCGATCAGGACGCTGGCGGCGTCGGGCATCGGAGACTTTCGGTATATCCTGAAGTGGAACGAGTGGAATTCTCCGCTGAAGCGCAACACGACCACGGACGAAGTCGGCGGCGCTGCCGTCTACCTCTTGAGCGATCTGAGTCGCGGCGTGACGGGAGAGATCCACCACGTCGACAGCGGCTACCACGTCGTCGGTATGAAGGCCGTGGACGCGCCCGACATCTCCGTGGTCCAGGAAACCGGGAACGGCTGAGATCGATTGCGATGGCCCGCGTTTGCGCGCCGGCGATTCAGGCGCCATCCACGACGCCTTGACCCCTAGGACACTTTGATCTCATGTCCCACAACACCTTCGGTCACCTGTTCCGTGTCACCACTTGGGGTGAGAGCCATGGAACGGCCATCGGCTGCGTGGTCGACGGGGTCCCTCCCCGGCTCCCTCTGGCCGAGCCCGACATCCAGCACTGGCTGAATCGACGCCGTCCCGGCCAGAGTCGTTATGTCAGTCAGCGCCGGGAACCCGATACGGTCCAGATCATGTCCGGCGTGTTCGACGGCCGGACGACCGGAACGCCGATCAATCTGATGATCGAGAATCTCGACGCGCGCGCCAAGGATTACGGCGACATCAAGGACAAGTATCGGCCGGGACACGCGGATTTCACTTACCGGCAGAAGTACGGCATCCGGGACTGGCGCGGCAGCGGCCGGGCGTCCGCGCGTGAGACGGCCTGTCGCGTCGCCGCCGGTGCGGTCGCGCGCAAGGTGCTCGGGGACAAGATCGCCGTGCGTGGCGCCTTGGTACAACTGGGACCGCATGCGATCGATCGGGAGCGCTGGGACTGGGAGGCTACCGAAGACAATCCCTTCTGGTGCCCGGATCCCGGTGCCGAGACGGAGTGGGCCGGGTTTCTCGAGTCCGTGCGCAAGCGGGGATCATCCGTCGGGGCCGTCGTCGAGGTCGTTGCGAGCGGGGTGCCGTCGGGACTGGGTGCCCCTCTCTACGGCAAGCTCGATGCCGACTTGGCGGCCGCCATGATGAGCATCAATGCCGTCAAGGGCGTGGAAATTGGCGCCGGTTTCGGCGCCGCCGCGCTCGGCGGAGAAGAGAACGCCGATGAGATGCGGATGCGGGGGCGCAAGCCGGTCTTCCTGTCCAACAACGCGGGCGGCGTGCTTGGCGGCATCTCGACCGGTCAGGATGTGGTGGTGCGGTTCGCCGTCAAACCGACATCGAGCATCTCGGTTCCCGGCCGCACCGTCGACGAGCAGGGACGGAACGTCGATGTCGCGACCAAAGGCCGCCATGATCCTTGCGTCGGCATTCGCGCTGTCCCCGTGGGCGAAGCCATGATGGCCTGCGTCCTCGCCGATCACTTGCTTCGGCATCGGGCGCAGTGCGGCTAGGGCGTTTCAAGTTTGACTGGACCCGCTCCGGATCGGGAAGCCACGGCGGTTCAAGTCGGGTTTGAACCACCACGGTCCGCGTTGCCGTCGAACTTCGCCGCGACCAGAAACTCGCGGTTTCCTTCGGGTCCCCGGATGGG
>JAGWAU010000020.1:85610-119688 GCA_021296255.1 Alphaproteobacteria bacterium
TCGCTGAACGGCAGGCGGTTTGCGGTCTCGAAAGATTGTCCGGCACTCCTTCGCTTCACGGGCTCTCGCGTTCGTCCTGGACGAACATCTCTTCCAGCTCGCGGGTCCAGTGCCTGGCCTCCTCGGCCATGCGGTCGATATCGTGCGCGATCTCGTGCTGCTGGATCAGGCGCGCGGTATCGTGCTCGCGGAAGGTATCGACCGTGTGGCGGCTTTCGAAGTCGCCGAGGCCCAGCTCCGTCAGGACTCCGTGGGCAAGCTCGAGGCTCGAATGGAACGTGTCACGCACGACGTGGGCGATGCCGAGGTCCATCAACGCATAGGCGTGCTGGCGGTTGCGCGCGCGGGCGAAGACCGTCAGGTGGGGGAAGTGCTTGCGCACGGCCCGCGCCGTGGCAAGCGAGCGCTCGACGTCCTCGATCGCGAGCACGAATAGCACGGCCTTGTCGGCCCTGGCGGCACGCAGCAGCTCCACGCGGGTCGCGTCACCATAATAGATCTTGTTGCCGAAGCGGCGTACGAAATCGACCTGTTCGGCGCTGGTCTCTAGCGCCGTAAAGCCGATGCGGCGGACCCGCAGGATGCGGCCCACGATCTGGCCGACCCGGCCGAAGCCGGCGATGATGACCCGGTTCTCCTCTTCGATGTGGCGCTCGTACTCCGGCTCCGTCTCCCGCCTGATGCGGGCGTTCAGCCAGTCGTTCGCCTTGAAGGCGAGAGGCGTCGCCGCCATCGAGAGCGTCACCACGACGATCAGCAGGTCGGCCGTGCGTTCGTCCATCAGCGAGGAGCCCACACCGACGGTGAGGATCACGAAGGCGAATTCGCCGCCTTGCGCGAGCGCCACGGTCGTGCCGCGGACGGTCCGCCAGCTCGGCGTGTCAAGGCGCACGATGGCGAACAGGCAGAGCATCTTCACGAGCATGAGACCGAGGGCGAGGCCGAGCACAGTGAGCGGGGTCTCGATCACCAATCCCGTGTTGACGGTCATGCCGACCGCCATGAAGAACAGTCCCAGAAGCAAGCCCTTGAAGGGTTCGATATCGGCTTCCAGCTCGTGCCGGTACTCGGATTCGGCGAGCAGCACCCCCGCCAGGAACGCGCCCAGCGCCATCGAGAGACCGACGAGTTCCATCAGAAGCGCGACGCCCACCACCGTGAGAAGCGTCGTGGCGGTGAACACTTCATGCGTGCCGAACCGCGCCACGAGCCTCAGGACATAGCGCAAGATATAGCGGCCTCCGAAGACCACGAGCGCGATCATGCCCACCGCCTTGGCGACGCCGAGCCAGACCATCCCACCCTCGGCGCTTCCGGACGCAGGCGCCAGCAGCGGCAGGAGGGCCAGCATCGGGATCACCGCGATGTCCTGGAACAGCAGGATCGAGAACGACAGGCGGCCGTGGCGGGTCGCAAGCTCGTTGCGCTCGGCCAACGTCTGCAAGCCGAAGGCGGTCGAGGACAGCGACAGGGCAAGCCCCGCCACCACGGCGGTCTCCAGGGGCAGCCCGAACGCCATGGCGAGGCAGGCGAGGGCGGCTGCGGTCAGCGCAACCTGTCCGCCACCCAGCCCGAACACCGCCCGGCGCATCGCCCACAGGCGGCGCGGCTGCAGTTCGAGACCGATGACGAACAGCAGGAGGACGACGCCGAACTCCGCGAAATGGAGGATCTCCTGCTCGTCGTGGACCAGGTCCAGCGCCCAGGGTCCCACGATCACGCCCGCCAGCATGTAGCCCAGCACCGAGCCCAGCCCGGCTCGCCCGGCGAGCGGGACGACGATCACGGCGGCGGCGAGAAAGATCGCGACCTGTTCGAGAAAAGCCATTTATGTACCCCTTCGTCTCGATCTGCGCCGGCCGTTCCGCCCAGCCCGTCACCGAAGTCTTGTCGGACTTCTACTGCGACTGAACGAGGCGGCGGAGGCCCGGGCTAACGTGATGATACGGCCCGGCCAGAGCGGGAAGCCACGGCGTTTCAAGTCGGGTTTGAACCACCACGGTCGGCGTTGCCGTCGAACTTCGCTTCCTTCGGGTCCCCGGATGGGACTCTCCGAAACCCCCAACGCCCGCCAGCCGGATTGGCGTTCGATGAAGCCTTGAATCCGCTCGCATACCTCGTCGTGCAGGCGGGGATCGCGCACGACGCCATTCTTCCCGATCCGATCCCGGCCGACCTCGAACTGCGGCTTGATCAAGGCGACGAGCGTGGCGGGAGATGCCGTCAGCTTCATCGCCGGCGGCAGCGCGAGCTCGAGGCCGATGAAGCTGACGTCGCAGACGATCAGGTCCACGGGCTCGGGGACGTGTTCCCGTGACAGGTAGCGGGCGTTGGTGCGTTCCAGGACCACCACTCGGTCGTCCTGTCGCAGCTTCCATGCGAGCTGACCGCGACCGACGTCGACGGCGTAAACCTTGCGGGCGCCCCCTTCGAGCAGCACGTCCGTGAAGCCGCCTGTCGAGGCGCCGATATCGACGGCGACGGCGCCCGATGCGGAGAGACCGAAGTGCTTCAAGGCGTGCGCCAGCTTGATGCCGCCCCGGCCAACCCAGGGATGCGCCGCTCCCCTGACGGTCAGCGGCGTGTCCCGGGGAAACGCGGCGCCGGGCTTGTCGATTCGCCGCTCTTCGCAAAACACGTTGCCGGCCATGACCAGCGCCTTGGCCTTTTCGCGGGACGCCGCCAGTCCCTGCTCCACGAGAAGCTGGTCGACCCGAACCTTGGCGGGCTTTACCATATGCGCGATTCTACGCTGCGGTCGGAGGGAACCGGGAGAGACGAACGGTCTCGCCCGTGGCGTAGAAGCGCGTAACCGCAACCGTGGTGGGCGGACCGCGGGCCGCCAGCTCCTCCGCGGCGCTCAGGCATTCCTGTGGCCGGGCCCCGAACGAAAGGAGGGCGACTTTGGTCCCCTCGCGGATGATGCGTCCCTTGCCGATTTCGAGGGCCTCGCCCACCTCCGGCATTTCGATGCCCGGCCCGGCACCGAGATGGCCGCCGGTGACCGACGCGGCGCCGATCAGTTCCGTCCGAAGCTCGTCCGCCAACTAGCGCAATTGTTCCCGCGAGAAGTTCCGGGTATCCGCCGGGACCGATACGGAATCGAGCAACGGTGTATTGTTGTCTTCGGTCACGCTCGTCGCCTCTTCACCCCCATATACACGAGGAATCGCGCTTCGGCACTCAAGAACGCCGCTCGATGACGAAATCGGCGACATCGCGCAAAACCTCGCCGCGGCCTTCGAACGGATCGAGATGGGAACTCGCTTGATTGGCCAGCCTCCGGGCCTGCATGCGCGCACGGTCGACGCCCATGAGCGAGACGAACGTCGCCCTCCGCGTCCAGGAGATCGTCAACGATCTGAAATACCAGTCCCAGATCGTGCGCATACGCATGAAGGGCGTGCCGCGAGGAACCGTGGGCCTGTCCGAGGATGGCGCCCGACTCGCAGGAAAACGCGATCAGCGCGCCGGTCTTGAGCTGTTGCAGCCGGGTGATCGTGGCGACGTCGACCTCGGCGTTCTCGAAGTCGAGATCGATCATCTGGCCGGCGACCATTCCGCGGCACCCGGCTGCGGCCGCGAGAGAGCGGATGAGTTCGTAGCGTACGGAAGCCCGAGCATGTGTCGCCTCCTCGGCAAGGATCTCGAACGCAAGCGTGAGCAGCGCGTCACCGGAAAGAATGGCCGTCGCTTCGTCAAACTCGATGTGCGCGGTGGGCAGCCTCCTTCGCAGACCGTCGTCATCCATGGCGGGAAGATCGTCGTGAACCAGCGAATAGGTGTGCATGAGCTCGACCGCCGCGGCGACCCGCAGGGCGTACCGGCGATCGACCTCGAAGAGGTCGGCACTCGAGAGGACGAGGAACGTGCGAAGGCGTTTCCCGCCCGCCAGCGTCGAGTATCTCATCGCCGACAGCAGACGGTGCTCCGGCCCCTCGGCGGCGGGAAGCAAGGCCTTGAGTTGGGCGTTGACCGCTTCGGCGGAGGAGTTCAACGCTGTCGCGAAATCCGTCATCGCCGAAGTACCGTCCCGCCGTGGCGGTCAGGACAAATCTGCGGGCTCCGAGGCCACACCGCCATCCGGGCTGAGCACGATCCTCTCGATTTTCTCCTCGGCGGCGCGGAGCTTGGCCTCGCAATGACGCTTGAGCTGGGCGCCGCGCGTGTAGATTTCGATGGACTCTTCGAGACTCGCGTCGCCCGCCTCGAGCCGCCGGACGATGTCCTCAAGCTCCGCCAGTCCTTCTTCGAAGCTGAGCTTCGCGATCTCGGTGGGAACAGGCGCGTCGTCGTCCGATTTCGCCTTCGCCATGCAACCTCCTGATTTTCCGGGAGTTTAGGACCGGCGGCTGTACCGGACAAGGAAACGCCCGTGAGCACGCGCTACGCGCCCGTCAGTTCCAAGACATATGCCTCCGTCGAGCGAGCCGGCGCACACGCCGAGCTCAAGGGGTAGGACTGCGAACCGGACTTCGGCGGAGCGCCCTCAGCGCGCCCGTTTCAGGCTGGTCTGGCTGAAATCGCGGTCTGTCAGCTTGGTCCGGAACTTGAAGTCCGTCCAACTCAGGAGCGTGCTCTTGCCGGTAAGGTGGTTGACCATCGACATTTCCGCCGCCCGCCAGTGGTGCTCCAGAAAGCGTTCGTACTTGCCGAGCGTCAGCGTCTTCAGATGCGCGTCCTTGCGATCGTAGTACTCGATTTTCCAGATGCGGAACTCGTCCTGGTCGCGCCAGACGATCTGGCGGCTGTAGCCGGATCCTTTCTCCACCGGCACGGCCTCGACGAGCGTGCATGTCAACTCCCCACACGCCTCGTCGCGCAGATGGCGGTACCTGAACTTCTCCACCTCTGGGGCGCCGAGGTCCTCATAGGAGAATTCGCTGCCCATGAAGGAGCCGGACCGGTTCGACGAGCTGATGCGCTTGACCCGTTTCAGCGCAGGCAGGTAGAGCCACTGGTCGTCCGCTCCTTCCCGGTGGGCGTGAATGAGCAGCGCGGTCCCTTTGACGCCGCGCGGCTCGTCGAACACGAACAGGCTCTTGTTGCCGTCGTCGGCAACTTCGAGGACTTTGATCCGAAGCTGCCGCCGGCTTTCCTGCCCCTGCTTGTTGCGCAGCACCATGGTTTGGCTGGCCGTGAAATTGCCGAACCCCGTGTCCCGTTCGCGAGCCTCGGTCGTGATCCTGAGGCCGGCTTCCTCGGCGCTTTCCGCGCTCGCCGACGCGGGCATTGAGAGGACCGCCGGCAGGGTCAGGCAACACGCGGCAAACACAGACCAGACGAAACGGGCTCGGGCGGTCATGGTTTCCTCCGATCAAGAGCCATCAGCAAGGGTGGGAGCAGCAGAAAATCGGCAAGGAGGGCAAAGACGATCGTGAGCGTGACCAGGAGGCCGAGCGCCCAACTGACCTCGAACCCCGACGAGGCGAACACCAGGAATCCGAGGGCTAGGATAGCGGTCGTGGTCCACAACGCGTGACCGACGGTTTGAAAAGCGGCACGCACCGCCTCGGAGGCGGAAAGGCCCTCGCGACGGGCCTTCAGGTACTTGCTCAGAAAATGGATCGTATCGTCAACGATGATACCGAAAGCGATCGCGGTCATGACTGAACCAGCGAGACCCACACGGCCGACCATATGGCCCCATAGGCCCAAGCTCGCGGCCGCAGGAATGAAGTTGGGCACGAGACTGAGCAGACCGATGCGCACGTTCCTGAAGACGACGATCAACAACAATGAAATGAGGCCCATTGCGATGATCGTGCCGGTGAGCATGCTTTTGATGTTCCGCTGGGACAGATGAGCGAAAACGATACTGACACCCGACGCCTCGGACGCCAGGTCGGGCGCATTGGCCCGGATCCATGCCTGTGCGCGCGCATCTAACTCGCGCTGGCCCTGGGAGGTGAGGCTGCGGAGCACGACGGTCATCCGAGTTGCGGATTTGGCGACGTCTATGCGGTTGTTGAGGTCCCGACCGAATGGGAGCGAAAGCTCGTAAAGCAGCAAATATTGCGCGGAGAGTTCGGGATCATCCGGTAACCGATGATAGGCCGGGTCGTCGCCGTGCATGTTCTTGTTCAGACGCTTCATGATGTCCGGAAATGCCTGGACATGGCTGACTTCAGGCTGCTTTCGGTACCACTCGGCGAAGGAATCGACCTTCCGCAGATATGCGGGATCGGTGACACCCCCTTCGCGCCCCGACCTCAGCGAGTATTCCAGCGTTTCCATGCCGGTCAGATTTTCGATGACGAAGTCCGTGTCCTGTCGGAACTGATAACGCTCGCTGAGGTATTGCGTCCAATTGTCGGTCAGCTCGAGGCGGGGAACGCCGGTAACCAGAGTGACCGCCAGGACGGCGGAGCACCAGAGCAGAATCTTGCGGCGCGCGACAACGAAGGTGCCGAAGCGGTCGAAGAACCCGGCCTTTCCGGTGCTGGCAGGTCGCGCGCGCAACGGCAGGATCGAAAGCAGCGCCGGTAGGAGTGTCATGGAATAGACGTAGGCGCAGAACACGCCGAACGCCACGAGATTGCCGAGGATGCGAAAAGGCGGCGAGTCGGAGACATTCAGGCTGAGGAAGCCGATGACTGTCGTGGCCGTGGTAAGAAACACCGGCCAGGCATTGACGCGAATCGAGTCGGTGACCGCCGCATTCCGGTCCAAACCCCGGCTCATACCCGACAGGGTCGTCTCGACAATGTGGACCGAGTGTGCGACAGCCACCGTCATCACGATTATGGGTACGCCGGAATTGGCTGGATTGAACACCGTACCGAGCCAGCCCGCGAAGCCCACCGTAGTGTTGATGACGAACACGAGCACGGCGACGATCGCCGCTGTTCCGAATACGGAACGTAGAAGGACAGCCGCGACGACCGTGATGATCAGGAACACGATCGGCGCAAGCGATTCGAGATCGTCCTTCGTGGCGTCGGCGAATGCGCGGTTCAAAGGAACATCGCCGGTCAAGTAATAGGTGACGTCAGGATGGCTGGTTCTGGCCTTGTCGAGAATGCCGTCGAGATAATCGGTGATCTCGATCACTGCGGCGTCGGGGTTTTCGGGCAGTGCGAAACTGATCGCCAACCCGGCCACTCTTCCGTCGTACGAAACCAGTCGCCCGACAATGTCGACGGCGTTCAGCGCGGTCTCCTTGACCCGGGCCAGATCGGTGTCCTTCAGCGTACTCGCGCCTTCGACGAGCGGCTGGACGATCAACTCGTCGCCGTTCGCCCAACTGTGGGAATAATTGGTGAGCGAATCGACCCGGGTAGAATGGGGTGCGCGCCACGCTGCGTCGGTCAATTCTTCTATGGCTCCCAACGTCTCGCGGCTGAACACCGAGCCCTTTCGGGGTGCGATGGCGATCAACGCCGTATTGGATGCGCCGTAGGTATCCTCGAGGGCATTCAATGCGGAAAGCTGCGGATTGTCTTGGTCGAACAGACTACGGTAATCGTTGGTGACGCTGACGAAACCGACACCCGCCGTCACGGCCAGCATGATCAGCGCGGCGAGCAGGAGGACCGGCCAGCGATAGCGCAGAATGAAAGCGGTGTAACGGTCCGGGTGCTCGGCGGTCATCGCTTCGACTCGCGCTGGCGGAGAGGGGTAGCCGGCCTGCCGGATTGAGCGCGGGGCGGCCTACACGCGGCGGGCCGCGGGCCGCGTGGCGCCAAATGGCTGGTTCCCGTCATCGCAGGGAGGGCATCACAATCGCAATGCAGGCGGTGCTCACCACGGGCTTGATTCCGAATGCCTTGCGTGATCGGGCAACTTGTCGCTCAAACCCTCGTCGTCGTAGGACGATATCTGGAGAAGCTGAGTAAAATTATTCGCCCGCACCAGTTGTTCCTGCTTCAACAACCGTTGAATGCGTTGCTTCGTTCGGAAGAAGAACAGCGTCCCAAAGGTCGATGATTTGGGATATTGGTATTGATCGGCGAGTTCGTTGCCAAGCAGCGCGCGTGAAAGCCGATAGGCAAGCTTGAGCACATTTTGTTTCTCAACTGGATCGTCTAAACCAGCGACTCCTGGAATGGCGTTGATCAACGCATTCGCCATGACTATCGAATCGACGTTCGGCGGCGGCTCACACAGATAGCCTATCCTGTATATCCTCTTTGCGTCGGCGCCGTCGGTATAGAGAACGGTTTCCGGAATTCCCATGAGAAAGCCGGTGTGGCGCCAGACACTGAGAACGCTCTCCTGTTCTTCGGTACTGAATCTGCCGCCGAGAAACGAGGTATAGTCCAACAGACGGCGGGAGAAAATCGAGATGGCAAGGCCCAGGTTCGCCGCGCTTAGCGGAGTGCCCCAAGCCTCGTGGTTCCATTGGTCCGATTTTGCCAGCAAGTTCCTTATCCGAGCATGGACGAAGCGTACCCGCACCGAAGTCTTCCACCCATCGTTCTCCCGGCGCAAGCCGTTTGGATAGAATATTTCGATCAGCTGACGGTTGTTCTGTCGAAGCCGTCTTGTGGTCGCCGCCACTCGTCCGGTCATGTTGAAGGACTTGGCGATAAGCGTCGAGAACCCCTCCACCAGCACACCCGTAACGAACGCGACGAGCATGAGATCCACCTGTGCGTGGAAGGCTCTGACTCCCGGCCGAAAAGACCCGTGATCGAGCCACGGAGGATCTTCCATATTTTGGAAGAAATCGCGCAAACTTTTGGGGGGCGTCACGTAAAGGTTCGTGCTGATGCTTCAGGTCCGCTCCGAAGAAGCGATGCAAGTCATCTGCGGCGAGAGAGGAGACATCCTCCATCACCGGATCCAACACGGGATCACCGATAGTAGTGTGCCGGATGTAGTTGTCGGCGGCCTCCCGATCGACGGCGCGCGCCTTGGTGTAGCCGTCGGCATATGCCGATGGGACGTTCGCCATCGGCGGCGGAACATTCGTCATGTCGATCTCTCAAACCCGTCGCACGGGGGGCTCAGGCACGGGACCTGACTGTATGTTTCCAACTGCAATCAGGAGATATCAAGTATACCGACAGCCGGAACATAATACTCCACGATTGGCTGATGGTAGCGCCATCAAGAAGGCAGCGCGCCGTCTATCTGCCATGCGTGCTGCCACAGGAGGAACCCCGATCCCACATGGTGCCGCTCTTGACCGATGGCGCAGAAAGATGGACGAACAGTCCGGGGATAACGACCGTCGACGTAAATCTAGTTCCGAGCGAGAAGATCTCTATCCATACTTGTGCAAGCTGTCGCTTGCGGGGTTGATATTGGGGCGTCGCGGTCGCTCATTGGGGAGCGGGTTCCATCGGTCCCAAGAACGGATGGGCCGATGTGCCGAGTCGCGTGGGTGGGCACCCATCCTCTCTGGAGACCTTCGACGCCTACGTGTGCAACCGACTGATACTCACCTCCGGACGGCTCGTATTTCCGGCGACGGCGAGCGGGTAGAGGCCTCTCGTCAGTCCATCGATATGCGGATGACGACATCGCCCATCACGTCGCCGGCCTTGATATCGGTGCGCGGGGACTCCTTGTGGCTGTTGTGGCACATGACGCAGGCCTTGGCGCAGCAGGACAAGCTCTTCGCTGAAGGTCAACACGGTATTCCCGGCTAACGATTGACTACTAGCCGCCATACTGCTGGCGGCGGGGTTATGCACCGGAGCGGCGGCCCAAAATTGTACCAGGGGGGCGCGTAGCCCATGGGCGGACCCTGTGCGCGGAGTGACGAGCGCCCTGTACACGGCTGGCGTCGGCCCAATCCCTGCCACCTTCGACGACCTGTGGGAAAAGCCGCGCCGGTTCGGCGTCGACCCCGGAGACACGACGTCCGCTGGCCAGGCGTTCGTCGCGCATTCTGCCGGGTACGGCGGATGGCCGTGTGCTCGACGCGGTAGCTCCAGCCCTCCGCGGTGGGTTTGCCGTAGAAGTCCACTCACGCGCTGGATCCTTCGTCTCGCCGATATACTGGCGGATATGCCGAGGCGGACAACTGCGCCGTCCACGGCGACGCCGGCATCACACAGGCCAACGCTGCCGATCTGGAAGGCAAGAAGATCGCCACGCCGATCGGCAACGTGACTCACTACAAGCTGCTCCGCATGCTCGACCACCTCGGGGTCGACGCCACGAAGGTCGAGATGGTCCAGATGAACGGGGCCGATGCGGCGGTTGCCCTCGCTCGGGGGGACGTGACGGCCGGCTGCGCCTTCGGAGGGCCGCTCCAGCGGATGAAGGAGTTCGGCTCGGTGCTGATGACGGCGGCCGAGCAGGAGGCCATCGGCATCCGGGTCTTTGACGTCGTCTCGGCGACCGAGAGTTTCGCCAACGATCATGCCGACTTTCTGAGAAAGTTCATGGAGGTCACGGACCAGGCGAACGCGGCCTACCGCGAGAACCCGGGCCAGTTCGAGGAGACGATCTCCAAGGCTGCGGGCATGGACCTCGCCGCTACCAAGGACATGCTCGGCATGTTCTCGTTCCCCTCCGCGGCAGATCAGAAATCCGAAGCCTGGATGGGCGCGCGTACCCCTCCGGCAACTCTCCAAACCGGTTCCGGAGAAGTTGGGCTAGCACTCCGGCAGGTTCACGGCGAGGCCGCCGAGGCTCGTCTCCTTGAACTTGGAGCTCATCTCCCGGCCCGTTTCCCGCATCGCGGCAATGCAGTTGTCCAGCGGCATGAAGTGCGTGCCGTCCCCGCGCAGCGCGAGCGATGCGGCGGCCACGGCTTTCGTCGCGCCGATGCCGTTGCGCTCGATGCACGGCACCTGAACGAGACCGGCGACCGGGTCGCAGGTCATGCCGAGGTGGTGCTCCAGCGCGATCTCGGCCGCGTTCTCCACCTGCTCCGGCGTGCCGCCCAAGACCGCGCACAGGCCGGCCGCCGCCATGGCCGCCGCGGACCCGACTTCCGCCTGGCACCCCGCGTCAGCGCCCGAGATCGAGGCGTTGTACTTGATCAGGCCGCCGATGGCCGCGGCGGTGAGCAGGAATTCCGGAACGCGCCCCTCGTCAGCGCCGACGCAATGGTCGAGGTAGTAGCGCAGCACCGCCGGAACGACCCCGGCGCCGCCGTTGGTGGGCGCCGTGACGACCTTGCCCCCGCTGGCGTTCTCCTCGTTGACCGCCATCGCGTAGACGTTGAGCCAATCCGAGAAGACGTGCGGCTGAAGCCTGTTGGAACCCTGCTCGCGGCAGAGCTGCTCGAAGAGCTTCCCGGCCCGCCGCACGACGCGAAGTCCGCCGGGGAGCTCGCCGTGGCTGGACAGCCCGCGGTCGATGCACGCGGCCATCGCGGACCGGATCGCCGACAGCCCGGCATCGATCTCGGTGTCGGACCGGTGGACGCGTTCGTTGGCGCGCTTCATCCCGGCGATGGACGTACCGCTCTCGCCCGCCATCCGCAGCATGGCCGCGGCGGTGTCGAACGGGTAGGGAACCCGCGGGTCGCACTCGTCGACCGTCCCGTCCGCCGCCTTGGCGAGGTCCTCCTCCGTCGCGATGAAGCCGCCGCCCGTCGAGTAGTAGATCTGATCGAGGTAGTGCGCGCCGCGCCGGTCCGTCGCCGTGAACCGCAACCCGTTGGGATGCCCCTGCAGCGGCGGGCCAATGTCGAAGACGAGGTCCTCGTCCGGGTCGAACGCGACGACCAAGCCTTCATGCGAAGGCAGGTGTCGGTTCGCCCGAAGGCCGGCGAGATCCTCCTCGGCCCGGTCCATGTCGAGGTCTGCTGCTCCGTGGCCGAGCAGGCCCAACATGACCGCCCGGTCCGTCGCGTGGCCTTTTCCGGTGAAGGCCAGCGAGCCGTGGAGGGAGACGCGCACGCGCAGCCACGCCTCCGCGGGAGGAGTGGCCCGGCGCGCCTCGGAGAGCAGCTCGAGAAAGGCGGCGGCGGCGGCCATTGGCCCCATGGTGTGGGACGAGGACGGACCGATGCCCACCTTGAAGATGTCGAAGACGCTCAGGAACATGGGAACTCAAATGGCCGGAACGAAGGTCCCCGTCAAGCGGCGTCGGCGGAATGCAGCCCGGAGGATCTTTCCCTTTGGGCGTCGGCGGCGCGGCCAACCGCGTCGGGGTCCAGCTCGAAGCTCAGCCTCGGTCCGCCGAAATCGGGTACGGGAGATTGAGGGAGAAGGTGATTACCGTCTCAGAACGACCCGGCGCAGACCGTGTCCCCATTCTCCGGGTAATTTCGGCTCCTGTCCGTCCATGAGGTCCGCTGGCTGGCGCCCCGTTCTGATTGTTCCCGGCAAGGAAACGTCCGTGAGGACGCGCTACGCGCCCATCAATTACAGGACATGCGCCTCCGTCGAGCGGGCCAGCGCCCCGAGGTTGTAGCCTCCTTCGAGGGCGGAAACGATGCGTCCGTCGCAACACTCCTTCGCGACGGCGAGCAGTTCGCGGGTTCCACGCTAATCGGAATCTCGAGCCCTCGGTTCTCTGGAGCGAACCGGGGTCCAGGTTCGATGCGGACCGAACGCCGGTCCGGTACCGCTGGCGGGCTCGACGGTGAACGCAAACCGGAAGTGCAGTGCCGCAATTCACTCATCGCAACGAGGAGTGGGCTCGGCGCGAATGGCCTGGACCGGTCGGGAGGCGGTACAGGGCGCCGAGCGCTGGTCAGCTATCGGGCGCCATGCGGCGGAGGCAGGCTATCGAAGGGATCGTGCGCCGGGATCTCCAACGGCCCGAAATGACGCAGGTTGCGGGTCAGTACGACAAGGCTGCGGCTCGCGGCCGTCGCCGCGATGGCGATATCGGCGAAGCCCGGCAAGCGACCCGCCGCACGTGCGCGATCAGTCAGCTCGCCCGCGACGCGGGCCGCAGCGATGTCGAATGGCAGCACCCGCTCCGCGTAGAGGTGAAGCATCAAGTCGAGCCAGTCTTCGAGGCTCGCGGCCCTGGCAGCGGAGCCAGTGCGTCGCATCTTGGCGATCCCGTCGCATATCTCGGCCACGGTCACCGCCGAGAGGAAGAGGCTGTCCGAATGCGAATCCATCCACGCGACCAATGCTGCGGATCGCTCCTGCCGGCCGGGTGCTGCGGCCGACAGGACGTTGGTATCTGCCAGATACATCGGCTATAGCGCGGCGTCGCGCGGCGGGCTCGTATCGCGCGGCGGCAGGTCTCCGTCGTCCAGGGGTGCGGTCGACAGCAGCTGCCCGAAGGACGGCACATCGCTGAGACGGTTCCACTCCTCGATCCCGACGATGACCGCCTGAGGTTTGCCGTGACGGGTGATGACTGCCGTGCGTCCTTGGGCGGCGTCCTCGACGAGCGCCGACAGCTTGGCCTTGGCCTCGCGCAGCTGCACTTCTTTCATGGCGATCTCCAATAAAGAACCATTGTAGTCCATTCTAGCCGAGATGGCCGGAGGGGCAACGGTTCATGGGAGTCGCTGCCGGCTCGCTCTCCCCGGCGCCGCCGTGGATCAGTCGTCCTGCTTCGGTCCAGCGGCTCGGCTTCAGCCGGAGCCGCTGGCGGGCTCTATG
Source organism: Alphaproteobacteria bacterium (assembly GCA_021296255.1). Taxonomy (GTDB): domain Bacteria; phylum Pseudomonadota; class Alphaproteobacteria; order UBA2966; family UBA2966; genus UBA2966. The sequence continues at coordinate 99,089 of JAGWAU010000020.1, forward strand.
GCGAACGCGATCTTGAAGTGCGGCGCCCCAATTATCTTCACCGGAACAAGACAGCGTTACGACCCGAAGCGCGTCGTGGGGGCAGAGGACCGTTGCGGTAAACTCCCTCTTTCCGGCCTCATCCAGCCACCTCGGCGACGCGGCTCGCGATACTGCTTGCGACCGACTTGGTGGAATCGTTAGCGAGGTGCGCGTAGCGGGCGGTGGTCTGCACTTGCGTATGGTCGAGTAGCTTGCCGATGATGGACAAGCGCTCGCCGACCAAGAGGCCAACGCTGGCGAAGCTGTGGCGCAGATTGTAGATGCGCATGTCGTCGAGCCCGGCCCGCGACCGGATGCGCCGTAGGTATCCTCAAGTGCATTCAATGCGGAAAGCTGCGGATTGTCTTGGTCGAACAGACTACGGTAATCGTTGGTGACGCTGACGAAACCAATACCCGCCGTCGCGCCTCCGCGGATCGGTTGGGTGGCCTTCCGTCCAAACCGGATCAGCCCGGTCACGACCGGTCACGCTCATTCCGGTTGCGGGGCGATTGTCGCGCCCTTAGCATCCCGCCATGGACGATTGGAGAAACGAAGGTAATAACTTGTCTTCAAGCCGAGGGACCGCCGCGGCTTTGGTCGTCGCAGCAGGGATTCTCGGCGCGGCCCAGACCGCCGTTGCCGAAGAGAGCGGGAGCTTCACGGCGGTCGCCAGCATGATCCACGACTACACCACGATCGAGCACGCTCGCGGGACGATCATCGGCGGTGCCTCGGAGGGGATCAGCACCGTTCTCGAGAGCAGCGGCGGTCCCTTCGTCGTCGGCGGACACAGCCACGTGACGTGCGTGGTCTATGGAAAGAGATCGGCCGCGGGGATGGGACTTGAGGCGCCTTGCACGTCGACCGTTGCCTCGGGAGACAAGTTGTATTCGCTGTCGAAGAGGAGCGCGGGCGACGTTGAGGAGGGTGGCGGCGGCAAAGGCGGCCTTGAGCTGCTGGGCGGCACCGGCAAATATGGCGGAGTGACCGGCACCTGCACCTACGAAACCGACTACCTGACGACCGACCGGTATGTCACGATGACATACTGCATGTGGCGGCGTTCCGCCGAGAGGAAATGACGGATTCTCCGAGTAATTTCGGCTCCTGCCCGTCCATGAAGGTCCGCTGGCTGGCGCCTCGTTCTGATCGTTCCCGGCAAGAAACGTCCGTGAGGACGCGCTACGCGCCCATCAATTCCAGGACGTGCGCCTCCGTCGAGCGGGCCAGCGCCCCGAGGTTGTAGCCTCCTTCGAGGGCGGAAACGATGCGCCCGTCGCAACACTCCTTCGCGACGGCGAGCAGTTCGCGGGTGATCCACCGGTAGTCGTCCTCGGTCAGCCGTAACTGCGCCAAGGGGTCGTCGGCGTGCGCGTCAAAGCCCGCGGAAGTGAACAGGATGTCGGGATCGAATCGCCGCAGGCCGGGAAGGATCCTGTCCTCGTAGGCGGCCCGGAATTCGGCGGACCCGGACCCCGCCGCAAGCGGCGCGTTGAAGATGTTTCCCACGCCCGTCTCGTTTTCGGACCCGGTTCCCGGATAGAACGGTGCCTGGTGCGACGACGCGTAGAACAGATCCTCGTCGTTCTCGAACATGTGTTGCGTGCCGTTGCCGTGATGGACGTCGAAATCGACGACGGCCGCCCGCCGCAGCCCATGTTCGGCGCGGCCGTGAAGGGCGCCGACGGCGACGTTGTTGAACAGGCAGAACCCCATGGAACGTGCCCGTTCGGCATGGTGTCCCGGTGGACGTACGGCGCAGAACGCGTTCTCGGCGCCCTGCTCGGTCATGATCGCGTCGACGGCCGCCACGACGGCGCCGGCGCCGCGCCGCGCCGCCTCTCCGGAAGCGGGAGACACGACGGTATCCGGATCGAGATGCCGGTGTCCCGTCTTCGGGATCGCGGCCAGCACGGCATCGATGTACTCGGGTTCGTGAGCCAGCGAGAGTTGCTCGCGGCTCGCCTCCGGTGCTTCACGGCGGACCAGGCCGTCGAAACTCTCGCCGGCCAGCACCGCCTGCACCGAGCGCAGACGATCCGGGCTCTCGGGGTGACGGTCGCCCGTGTGGTGGTCGATGCAAACCCGATGGGTATACAGGAGTGTTGCCATTGTCCGCCATCGAACCCCTCTGTTTGATTCGACGAACCGTCGAGCCGGCAGAACGCTGTCTATTTGGGGATTTTCGCGGTTAAATGGCGCCCTGACAATGGAGGGCCGGTGCGTCGCCGGAACGGTTCGTCGGATCCCGGTACTTCGGTCGCGAAGCATGACGGGCGTTGGGTGGAATGCGGGCCTCGACACAGATCATCGTCGTCGCCGTCCTGGCGGGGCTTGCCGCGGGGGCGTGGTACGCCCGGGATCGCCTGCCCTGGAGCGAAGCGCCTGCCCAAGGCGCCCAGGGAAAGGGAGGCGGTCAGCGTCCGACCCTGGTCGAGACCACGCCGGCGCGCCGGGGCGACGTGACCGTCACCATCGGTGCCGTGGGCACGGCACATGCCGACGAAGCCGTGATCGTTACCTCGAAAGTCACCGGACTCGTATCTGCCGTCCGCTTCCGGGAGGGTGGACGGGTCAAGGCCGGCGAAGTCCTGGTCGAGCTCGACTCCCGGGAAATGCAGGCGGTGCTGGAAGAGCAGAAGGCGGACCGGGACAACGCAGCCAGGCTGTACGAGCGGGCACGCAAGCTCTACGAGGGCCGGAACGTGCCGCGCGCCAGGGTCGACGACCTCTACGGCGAATTGCAGAGCGCCGAAGCTCGGGTCAAGGCCGAAGAGGCGCGCATCGAGGCATACTACGTCCGGGCACCGTTCAGCGGCCGGCTGGGCCTGCGTCGGGTGAGCGTCGGCGCGCTCGTCGACCCCGGCACGGAGATCACGACGCTCGACGAAACTTCCAGGATCAAGGCGGATTTCCGCGTTCCCGAAACGGCTCTGGCGCACATCGCCGCGGGTCAGGGCGTCACGGCCGTCAGCGCCGCCTATGCCGGCCGCACGTTCACCGGCACGGTCGCCACGGTCGATACTCGGGTGGATCCCGTGACCCGTTCCGTCGAGGTGAGAACCGTCTTTGAAAACCCGGACGAGCGCATCCGGCCCGGCATGTTTCTCACGGCCGAATTCGTGGCCGTCATCCGGAAGGACAGTGTCCTGATTCCCGAGCAGGCGGTCGTCGCCGGTGGGGACCGGCAGTACGTCTTCATCGTCGACGACGGGAAGGCGGCGCGCCGGGACGTCACCACGGGCGAGCACGTCGACGGTGACATCGAGATCCTCGCGGGACTGTCGCCCGGCGACGTCGTGGTCACTGCCGGTGTCCAGAAGATTCGCGACGGCGCCCCCGTCGATGTGGCGCCGCCGCCGCCGGACGGTGCCAGGCCCGGCATGAGCTGATCGCGCCGATGATCCTGTCCGACACGTCCATCAAGCGGCCGGTGTTCGCGACCGTGGTCAATCTCGCGTTGATGATCGGCGGATTGTTCGCCTTCGACCGCCTGACCGTGCGGGAAGTGCCGGACATCGACCGGCCGGTCGTTTCGGTCACGACGACCTACCGGGGCGCCTCGGCCAACATCATCGAATCCCAGGTGACGCAGGTCATCGAGGATGCCGTGGCGGGGATCGAAGGAATCAATATCCTCACCTCGACGAGCCGCGAGGAGTCGTCCGCCGTTTCCATCGAGTTCGATATCGGCCGCGACATCGACGCCGCGGTGGGCGACGTGCGGGACCGGGTCGGTCGCGCCATCCGGAATTTGCCCGACGAGGCGGACCCGCCGCGCATCGCCAAGAGCGATGCCGATGCGCGGGCCATCATGTGGCTGACTCTGACCAGCGACCGCCTCGACCATCTCGAACTTACCGATTATGCCGACCGTTTCTTGACCGACCGGCTGTCGATCGTGCCGGGCGTGGCCTCCGTGCGCATCGGCGGGCAACGGCGCTACGCCATGCGGCTGTGGTTGAACAAGCGCGCCATGGCGGCTCGGCGGATCACCGTCCAGGACGTGGAAGATGCGCTGCGTCGGCAGAATGTAGAGCGCCCGTCGGGGCGCATCGAGTCGTTTCAGCGCGAGATGGCGGTCAGAACCGACTCGGACCTGCGGACCGAGGAACAGTTTCGCGATGTCGTCGTCAGGGAACGCGAAGGCTACTTCGTCCGGCTGGGAGAGATCGCACGGGTCGAATTCGGCGCCGAGGACGACCGAAGCGAACTGAGGATCAGTGGCGTGCCGGCCGTGGGACTGGGAATCATCAAGCAGTCAAAGGCCAACACGCTCGATGTCGCGAACGGAGTCAGCGACCAGGTGGATCGTCTGCAGGACGGATTGCCGGAAGGTGTCAACCTCGAGGTCGCCTACGACCAGTCGCGCTTCATCGGCCGCGCGATCGAGGAGGTCTTCATCGCCATTGGTATCGCCTTGTTCATGGTCATCGCCGTGAACTACATCTTCCTGCGGTCCCTGCGGGCAACGGTCATCCCGGCGGTAGCGATCCCGGTGTCGGTGATCGCGTCGTTCATGGTACTCGCCGCGCTCGGCTTCTCGATCAACATCCTCACTCTGCTGGCGCTCGTGCTCGCCATCGGTCTCGTTGTCGACGACGCCATCGTCGTTCTCGAGAACATCCACCGCCGGGTGGAGGCCGGCGAGCCGCCGCTTCTGGCGGGCTTGCGCGGCGCGCGGCGGATCGCTTTCGCGGTCATCGCCACGACGGTGGTGCTGGTGGCCGTGTTCGTGCCGATCTCCTTCATGGAAGGGGAAACGGGACGGCTGTTTCGGGAATTCGGCATCGCGGTCGCCGCGGCCGTGGCCTTCTCCAGCTTCGTCGCCCTCACCCTGACCCCGATGATGTGCACCAAGCTCCTCAAGAAACCGGGAGAAGAAGGACGATTCTTCCGGTGGACGGAGCGTGGCTTTCAAGGCCTTCACGGAGCCTACCGTTGGGCCCTCGTCCGAGCCTTGGACATGCCCGTCGTCGTAATCGCCCTGACCGTCGGCGTTTCCGCGATCGCCTTCGTCATGTTTCAGGCGGCGCCCAAGGAATTCGCGCCGGTCGAGGATCGGGGCGTGATCTTCATCCCCATTTCCGCGCCGGAAAGCGCGAGCATCGAATACACGCGCCGCTACGTCCGCATCATCGAGCAGCGCCTGCAGCCCATCATTGATCGTGGCGACGCGAAAAATTTCCTCGCCATCGTGGCGCCGAGCTTCGGGCGCCCCGGCGCCGTCAACCGGGCCTTCGCCATCCTGCGTCTGAAGCCTTGGGATGAGCGCGACGTCAAGCAGCAGCAGGTCACCCGGGAGATCTTCCCGAGGCTTCTGAGCGTTCCGGGCGTCCGCGCCTTCGCCGTCAATCCGTCGAGCCTTGGAAGGCGGCGATTCGGCGCCCCGATCCAGATGGTGCTTGGCGGCCAGGATTACGAGGAGCTTCTCGACTGGCGCAACCGGGTCATGGCGCGCGCCCGCGGGAACCCGCGCCTGCTCGGCGTGCAATCCGATTTCCAGGAGAACCGGCCGCAACTGCTCGTCGACATCCACCGGGACCGTGCCGCCGATCTCGGCGTTTCGGTCGACGACATCGGGCGTGCGCTTGAAACCATGCTGGGAGCGAGGTTCGTCACCACGGTCGAGGTCGGGGGCAAGCTCTACAACGTCGTGGTTCAGGCGCGCGCAGAGGACCGTACCCGTCCCGGCGACCTGAGCGACATCTACGTGCGATCGAGGACCGGCGAGGAACTGATCCCGTTGTCCAACCTGGTGTCTCTGCGCGAGACGGCCGGAGCCCGGGAGCTGAAACGTGTCGACCGCATGCGCGCGATCACGGTCACGGCGTCGCTCGCGCCGGGCTACACGATGGGAGAGGCGATCGCTTATCTCGAACGGGTCGGCGTCGAAGAGCTGCCCGCGACCGCGCGGGTTAGTTGGGACGGTGCCTCGCGGGAGTTCAACGAGTCGTCCAGCTCGCTGTACGTGACGTTCGGACTCGCGTTGCTGATCGTATTTCTGGTCCTGGCCGCCCAGTTCGAAAGCTTCATCCACCCGCTCGTCATCATGCTGACGGTGCCCCTCGCGGTCACGGGTGCCCTGGGATCCATCCTCTTGCTGGGACTCTCCCTGAACATCTACAGCCAGATCGGCATGGTCATGCTCATCGGGCTGACGGCCAAGAACGGCATCTTGATCGTTGAGTTCGCCAATCAGATGCGGGACGAAGGCCGCGACCTCCGGGAAGCCATCCGCGAGGCTTCCATCGTCCGATTGCGGCCCATTCTGATGACCAGTATCGCGACGTCGTTCAGCGCCATTCCGCTGGCCACGAGCAGCGGCGCAGGGGCGGAAGCGAGACGGGCGCTCGGCACGGTGATCATCGGTGGCGTCAGCTTCTCAACCCTGCTGAGCCTCTTCGTCATCCCCGTGCTTTATCTGCTGCTCGCCCGCTACACGCGGCCCACGGGCCACATCGCGCGCCGGCTGTCGGCGCTCGAAAGCGCGCAACGCAACGAGGGCGTCCGAGCGGCGGAATGACCCGAGGTTCGTGTCAGGCGGCCGGTGTCTCGGTCGGGGAGGTTTGCAGCTTCGCCTCCTCTTCGGCCACGAGCTCCTTTTTGGACAGCTTGCCGATCATGGTCTTGGGCAAGGTATCCCGAAACTCGATGTGCTTGGGCACCTCGTGCCGGCCGAGCCTGTCCTGAAGGAATGTCCTCAGTTCCTCTTCCCCGAGCGCCTGGCCTTCCCTGAGCTTGACGAACGCCTTCACGCTCTGGCCCTGGTATTCATCCGGTACGCCGATCACCGTCACTTCCTCGACCGCGGGATGCTGGTAGATCCCGTCCTCGACGTGACGCGGATAGACGTTGAAGCCGCTGACCAGGATGAGGTCCTTGATGCGGTCGATAATGAACGTGTAGCCGTCTTCGTCCGTGTAGCCCACGTCACCCGTCCGCAGCCGACCGTCGACGATGACGTCCCGCGTCGCCGCCTCGTTCCGCCAATAGCCGGCCATGACCTGGGGACCCGAGACGCAGATCTCGCCGGTCTCGCCTTGGGGCAGCACCTTGCCGGGATCGTCACGATCGACGATCTCGATCACGGTTCCGGGCATGGGCAGGCCGATCGATCCCGCTTTGGCGTCATCCGAGAACGGATTGCATGTGGCGACCGGGGAACATTCGGTCAGTCCGTAACCCTCCACCAGCTTGCACCCGGATTGCTCCTCGAATCGCTGCTTGACCTCGATCGGGAGCGGCGCGCCGCCGGAGATGCAGGCCTTGATGGACTTGAGGTCGAAGTCCTGCAACTTGGGGTGGGTGTTGATGGCGCCGAACATGGTCGGCACGCCGTCGAACACGGTAGGCCTCTTCTTGTTGATGTCCTTGAGCACCGCGTCGAGCTCGAACCGCGGGTGCATGATGATGACGGCGCCGAGATGGATGCTCATGTTCATCACGGCGGTCATGGCGAACACGTGGAAGAACGGCAGCACGCCCATGACGCGTTCGGCGCCCGGTTCCAGGGCAGGGAACCAGACTCCGCACTGTATGGTGTTGATGAAGATATTCGCGTGCGTCAGCATGGCGCCCTTCGGTACGCCCGTCGTGCCGCCCGTGTACTGAAGCACCGCGACGTCGTTCTCGGGATCGATCGTGGCGGGTTCGTGTCCGCCTTCGTTGTTGAGCAGCTCCTCGAACGGGACGTGGCTCGCATCGTTGGGCGCCCGAACGACGTCGCGACGCTTCACCAGCGGAAAAAGCCAGTTCTTGGGGAAGGGCAACACCTCGCTCATGGTGCCGACGACCAGGAGCTTCAGGCGGCTCTGCTCCAGCATGGCCTGTGCCTTCGGATAGAGCGCCGTGAGATTGAGTGTCACCATGATGTCGGTCTGGGAATCCTCGATCTGTTGCAGCAGCTCCGGCTCGGAGTAGAGCGGGCTGTAGTTCACTACGGTACCGCCCGCCTTGAGGATGGCGTAGTAGCAGATCACGAATTGCGGACAGTTCGGCAGGAACAGTCCGACCTTCGTCCCCTTCTCGACACCCAGGCCTTGGAATCCGGATGCCGCCCGGTCGACCAGCACGTCGAGTTCGCCGTAGGTGTAGATCCGGCCCAGGAAATCGATGCAGGGCCGCTGCGGGAACCGGGTAACCGCGTCGTCCAACAGCGTAAAGAGCGGCTTGGCGGGGATCGGCATGTTCCAATCCACACCCTCGGGATAGCTCTTGAGCCAACTGTGGTCTGTCATGACGAATTCCCTCCGGAGTGGCGATCAGAGTACGGTCATGGCGGTCGGTCACGCCGTTGCGCGCCGGGGTGCTGCCGGCGTCAGGGTTCCCAAGCGGTGGTTCACGATGTCCGCTGCCTCCAGGATGATGCGGTCGATGAGCTCCTTGACCGTGGGGATGTCCTGAATGAGGCCGACGGTCTGTCCTCCCCAGATGATTCCGTGGTCGAGGTCGCCGGTCTCCAGCACTTGCCGGCTCTTTTCGCCCGAGACGTATTCGATCAGGTCTTCGATGGTGTGATCCGGATTCGATGTCTCTACTTCCCGGATCCTTTCCGCCACGCTGTTCTTCAGGATTCGGGCGGTGTTGCGCAGTTTGCGGAAGATCAGCACCGTATCGCGCTCGGAACACTGCACCATGAACTGTTTCACGTTGTCATGAACCGGCGCCTCCCGGGTTGCCACCATCCGTGATCCCATGTTGATTGCGTCGGCACCCAACGCCAGTGCCGCGACCAGGCCTCTTGCGTCCGCGAATCCGCCGGAGGCCACGATCGGAATGTCGATCTGGTCGGCCGACGTCGGCAGAAGCACGAGCCCCGGCACGTCGTCCTCGCCCGGATGACCCGCGCATTCGAGACCATCGATCCCGACGGCGTCGCATCCGATGCTCTGTGCCTTCAGGCCGTGCCGAACCGAGGTGCACTTGTGCAGCGTCTTGACGCCGGCTTCCTTGAAGATGGGCATGAAGGGTTCCGGATTGCGTCCTGCCGTCTCGATGATCCTTACATCGGACTCGACGGCTGCCCGCGCGTACTCCTCGTAGGGGACCGGCGTCAGGGTCGGCAGGATCGTCAGATTGACGCCGAACGGCTTGTCCGTCATGTCGCGCGTGCGCTGAATTTCCTTGACCAGATCCTCGGGCGTCGGTTGCGTCAGCGCGGTGAGAAACCCGAGGGCGCCCGCGTTCGCGACCGCCGACACGAGTTCGGCCTTGCCCACGCCCTGCAGGCCGCCCTGAACGAGTGGATGCTCGATGCCGAACAACTCGGTTACGCGCGTCTTGAACATGGTCATCTCCGGTCCGTCACATCGAGTGGATCGCCAGTCCGGTCGCAACGACCGCAGACCTCACCAATGGCGCCGGACGGTGAGCCTGAGAGTTTGGGGACCCGATCGACTAGACCATGCCGCTCTTCCGAATTCAACTCGGGCCGGCCGGACCGCAACGATCTCCCTCCTCCTCGGCAGGGGAGGGTCGGGGTGGCGCGGGCCTACCGTCCCTTGAATTCCGGCGCCCGTTTCTCCATGAACGCGTTCAGCCCTTCGGCGAAATCCTCCGTGGCCGCGCAGCGGGCGAAGCTCTCCTTTTCGCGGTCGAGCTGAGTGTCCAGGTCCGACGTGAGCGACGAGTGAAGCAGCGCCTTGGTCCGGCCGAGGGCGACCGTAGGGCCTTCCGCCAACCGCGCCGCGAGCGCGCGGGTTTCCCGCTCCCGCTCCTCTGCCGGGACGACCTTGTTGACGAGCCCCAGCGACAGCGCCGTTTCCGCATCGAACCGGTCTCCGAGCATGGCGACCTCCATCGCCCTTTTCAGGCCGACGATCCGCGGCAGACCGTAGGTCCCGCCGCCGTCGGGGCTGGTACCGATCTTGATATAGGCGAGGGTGAACACGGCATCTTCCGCCGCGACCGCGAGATCGCTGCCCATGGTGATGGACAGGCCCGCGCCTGCGACCGCTCCGTGGACGCTGGCGACGACCGGTTTGGACAGCGCTTGCATGCCGTTCACGACCACGTGGAACCTGGAGATGAAGGAGCGGAACTGCTCCTGCCGGGCGTCGACATCCATGGCTACCCACTCCTGCATGAGCTGGATGTCGCCACCCGCGCAAAAGTGCTTGCCTGCCCCTTGAAGGACGACGCAGCGGACATCGGGGTCGCGACCCGCGCGGCCGAATGCGTTTGCCAATCCGTCGACCATCTCGCCGCCCAGGACGTTGAGGCGGTCGGGCCAATTCATCGTGATTGTCAGAACGCCGTCGGAAACGTTCTGCGTAACCGCATCCGGCATGGGTTCCTCCGAAGCTGAGGGATGGGGGATGCCGGGCGAGCGCGGCCCGGCGGTTGTCCTTAGTGCGTCATATGTTCGGGATCGATGGCGAACAACAGTTCCGACCCTCGCGTCACGGGTCCGAGCAGGGCGGCGGCACGCGGCAAAATGTGGTCGGCGTAGAACCGGGCCGTCGTGATCTTGGCAGCCAGAAACGCATCGTCCCGGCCGCCGTTCGACAGATCCCGCTCCGCGGCCATTGCCGCGCGAGCCATCAGATACCCTCCCGTAGTGGCACCCAGCATGCGCTGATAATCCGTAGCCCCGGCCGCCCATTCGTTGGCGTTCCCCGAGGTCCGCGTCTCGATCATCCAGTCCGTCGCCGCCGCAAGCCCGTCGACGGCGGCAGTCAGGCGATCGGCCACCCCCGAAAGACCGTTGGACGCGGTGCCGAGCCGGTCGGCGGTCGCCCGCATGTCGTCCAGCAACCCGCGGATGTGGCTGCCGCCATCGAACGTCAACTTTCGGCCCACGAGATCGAGCGCCTGAATTCCGTTCGTCCCCTCGTAGATCGGCGCGATCCGTGCATCGCGATAGTGCTGCGCGGCCCCGGTTTCCTCGATGAAGCCCATTCCACCGTGAACCTGGATGCCGATCGACGCCACGTCGACGCCGACGTCGGTCGACCAGGCCTTGACCACCGGGGTGAGGAGGTCGACGAGTCCCCGGCTGCGCCGGCGGCGGTCCTCATCCGGATGACGTTCGGCGATATCGAGGTGGACGGCCGTGAAATAAGCGAGCGCCCGGGTGGCCTCCGTATGCGCCTTCATGGTCATCAGCATGTGACGGACGTCGGGATGCTGCACGATGGGCACGGCGTCCTCGCTCGATCCATCCACCGGACGTCCCTGTACGCGCTCGCGCGCGTAAGCGAGCGCCTGCTGGAAGGCACGCTCGGCGATCGCGATTCCCTCGAGCCCGACGTCGAGGCGCGCCATGTTCATCATCGTGAACATGCAGCGCATGCCTTCGTTCTCTTCGCCGATGAGGTATCCAATGGCGCCCTCCGACTCCCCGAAGGACATGATGGCCGTGGGGCTTGCGTTGATTCCGAGCTTGTGTTCGAGCGAGACGCACCTGAGGTCGTTCCGTCTGCCGAGGCTGCCGTCCGGATTGACGAGGAATTTCGGCACGATGAAGCAGGATATCCCCTTCGTACCGGGTGGCGAGTCCGGAGTCCGGGCCAACACCATGTGGATGATGTTGTCGGCCATGTCGTGCTCGCCCCAGGTAATGAAGATCTTGGTACCTTTGATGCGATAGTGATCTCCCGCGGGCTCGGCGCGAGAGTTCAGAGCACCCACATCGGATCCGGCATGCGGTTCGGTCAGGTTCATGGTGCCCGACCATTCGCCGCTGATCAGTTTCGCGAGATAGGTCCGCTTCTGCTCTTCGCTGCCATGATGGACGAGCAGGTCGACGGCGCCGTGGGTGAGCATCGGGCACAGGCTGAAGGACAGATTTGACGTCGCGACCATCTCGTTCACCGCCGTGCCGACGGCGCGCGGCAGGCCCTGGCCGCCGTAGTCCGGATCGAACGGGACGCCTCCCCAACCGCCTTCGATGAATTTCGCGTAGGCCTCCTTGAAACCTTCCGGCGTGGAGACCACGCCGTTCTCCAGACGGGTGCCCGCCTTGTCGCCGGAATGGTTGAGCGGTGCCAGTTCGTTGGCCGTGAAGCGTCCCGCCTCGCCCAGGATGGCATCTATGAGATCGGAAGAGAGATCTTCGAATTCCGTAAGCTCGGATAGCGCTTCGATACCCGCGACCGCGTCGAGCACGAATCGCATCTCGCGAAGGGGGGCTGTGTATTCGCTCATGGCAAGCCTCGAGGGTGCAAGACCGTCCGCTTCGGGCTAGATACATATGGCATGGAAGCCCGCACGGGGCAAAGAGACGGAAACGGGGTTTGGCCGGTGACCGGAAATGGGCTGAAGCAAACGGACGGGATCGGCGTTGTGGCGGCAACGCCGGAGTCCATCTCGTGGGCGGCCCGACGCCTTCGGGATGGGGAGATCGTCGCGTTCCCCACCGAGACGGTGTACGGCCTGGGGGCGGACGCCACGAACGACGATGCGGTCGCCGCCGTCTACGCGGCCAAGGGCCGGCCTGCGTCCAATCCGTTGATCATCCATGTCGCGAAGCTCGATACGGCCAGGGATCTCGCGCGCTTCGACGGGCGGGCCGAGTCGCTGGCCGCGACGTTCTGGCCCGGCCCTCTCACGCTCATCCTCTCGAAGCGAGCGGGGTGCGCGATTGCGGGACGCGCGTGCGCCGGGCGGGATACCGTCGCCCTGAGAGTGCCCGGCGGCGACGTCGCCCCTGCCCTGATCCGCTCGACCGGCCGGCCAATCGCCGGGCCCAGCGCCAATCTCTCCGGACGACCGAGCCCGACCGCGGCCCGACACGTTCATGAAGGCTTGGGCGATGCGGTCTCGATGATCCTGGATGGCGGTCCATGCACCGTCGGGATCGAGTCCACGATCATGGACCTGACCGGCGGCGAGCCATTGTTGCTGCGCCCGGGCGGGGTGCCCATCGAAGCGATCGAAGAACTCATCGGTCCCGTCGGCCGGCCCCACGGCGCGGGCCAGGCAGTCCCGACCTCCCCCGGGCGGGCGGCGAGCCATTACGCGCCGAACCTGCCTGTCCGGCTGGGAGCCACCCATGCGGATCCGGATGAAGCGTTGCTTGCGTTCGGCCCGGCGGTCCCCGGCGGCGCGGCGAAGACGCTCAACCTCAGCGCCGCGGGCGACGTCATCGAAGCGGCGACGAACCTGTTCCGCATGTTGCTGGAGCTCGATGCGCCCGATTTCAAGCGCATCGCCGTGATGACGGTCCCGGAGACCGGGGTGGGCCGCGCCATCAACGACCGGCTCCGGCGCGCCGCGGCGCCCCGGCCGGACTCCTGAGTCGTCACCCGGCTTGTCCCGGCCCGGGTCATCGGATACACCGGAGAGATGAGCGAACAGACGAACCGGAAATTCGCTCTTCAAAGCCTGGAACGGGCAGTGTCCAGGATCACCGCCGTCGTCGGCCCCAAGGGGTGGACCGACGACCCGCGGGTTCTCGCGCCTCATCTCGAGGAACGGCGGGGCCTGTTCCGTGGCGCGACCCCGCTCATGGTATCGCCCGCCAGTACCGGGGACGTCGCGGAGGTCGTCCGGATTTGCGCGGCGGCAGGCGTTGCCGTTGTGCCCCAAGGGGGTAATACGGGCCTCTGCGGGGGCGCCGTTCCCGACGAAAGCGGTGTCCAGATCCTGCTGTCTTTGGCCCGGCTTAACCGAATCCGCGAGATCGACGCCGCCGGCGACACCATGACGGTGGAGGCCGGTTGCATCCTCGCCGACGTACAAGCCGCCGCGGCGGGTGCCGATCGCCTGTTTCCCCTGAGCCTTGCGGCGGAGGGTAGCTGCCAGATCGGCGGCAACCTCTCCACGAACGCCGGAGGCACGGCGGTCCTACGCTACGGAAACGCGCGGGATCTGGTGCTAGGTCTGGAGGTCGTGCTGCCCGATGGGCAGATATGGAACGGGCTCCGAAAGCTGAGGAAGGACAACACGGGATACGATCTCAAGCAGATGTTCATCGGCAGCGAGGGAACGCTGGGAATCATTACAGCTGCGGTGCTCAGGCTGTTTCCTCGGCCGCGCTCGGTGGTGACGGCGTTCGCCGGCATGCAGGACGTCGCGAGTGCGCTGGAACTCCTCGACAGGACGCGCGCGGCATGCGGCGACGCGATTACGGGTTTCGAGCTCATGTCCCGCATCTGTCTCGACTTCTGCCTCCGCCACGTCCCGAACACGCGCGATCCCCTGGAAGAGGAACACCCGTGGTACGTGCTCATCGAGCTTCAGTCGGGAGTCGCGGGAACCGGCCTGAAGGAGGCCGTCGAGGAGGCCTTCGCCGCCGCTTTCGAAGCCGGTGTGATCGGGGATGCCGCGATCGCGGCAAGCGAAGCGCAGGCGCTCGCCATGTGGAAGCTGCGGGAGTCGATCCCCGAATCGGAGCTGCACGAGGGCGGCAGCATCAAACACGACGTTTCCGTCCCTTTGCCCGATATTCCTGCCTTTCTGGACCGGGCCGAACGGGCCGTGGAGAAGGCCGTCCCGGGCGTCCGTGTCGTGGCGTTCGGGCACCTCGGGGACGGCAACATCCACTTCAACGTCGGTCAACCGGTGGGGGCCGACAAGGAAGCGTATCTGGGCCGCTGGAACTGCGTGAACGAAATCGTTCACGATATCGTCGCGAGCTTCGACGGCAGCATCAGTGCCGAGCACGGATTGGGCCGCTTGAAGCGCGACGAGATCACCCGTTACAAGTCGGCGCTGGAGATCGATCTCATGACCAAGATAAAGGCGGCACTGGACCCCGACGGAATCCTGAACCCGGGCAAGGTCGTTCAATGACCGCCCGTGCCGGATACGGGATCTGAATGTCCGTGGGGGACGCGCACGCTTCGCTTCCGGCTGCCCCGTGGCGCATCGGGGTCGATGTCGGCGGGACCTTTACCGACATGGTGTTGGCGGACGCGGCAGGCGTGACGCGTTCGTTCAAGGTGCCTTCGGTGCCCGACGACCCGAGTGAGGGCGTGCTGCGCGTGCTCCGGGCCGCGGCGAACGCCTTCGGAGAGCCGGTCGAGGCGCTTCTGGACTCCTGCGGCCTCTTCGTTCACGGCTCCACGGTGGCGACCAACACAATGCTGGAAGGCAAGGGCGCGACGGTCGGTCTTCTGACCACCCGCGGATTCCGTGACAGCCTGGAAATCCGACGAGGCTTCCGCGAAAACCAGTGGGATCACCGCCGGCCGTTCCCGCCGGTTCTGGTGCCCCGCTACCTTCGGCTGCCGGTGGGAGGGCGGATGGATCGCGACGGACGCGAGATCGAGCCGTTCGTGGCCGCGGACGTCGAGGCGGCCCTCGAAGAGTTCGGGCTGGAACGGGTCGAGGCGATTGCGATCGCGCTGATCAACAGTTTCTTGAACCCGATCCACGAACAGGCGTGCGCCGAGATCATTCGCGGTACATGGGATGGCGACCCGGATCTCGTGTCCCTGTCGAGCGAGATCATGCCCATCATGGGAGAGTATGAGCGCACCTCCACGACGGTTGTGAACGCCTATCTGGCACCGCGGGTCGTGCCCTATTTGAAGGAATTGAATGCCCGTCTGGCGGCGCTGGGGCTCAGGCGTCCCTTCCTGCTGGTCCAGAGCAACGGCGGCATGACGTCCGTGGAACGCATCGCCACGCGGCCCGTAAATCTCCTGCTTTCCGGTCCGGCAGCCGGTGTCGGCGCGCTGAACGCCTACCGAAAGGCCTCGAAGACCGGGAACCTCATCTCGATGGAGATCGGCGGCACCAGCTGCGACGTCATGCTGATGGGGCGGGGCGCCGTCCCCGTGCACGACGAGCTCATGGTCGCCGGGTACCACGTCGCCACCCCGTCCGTGGACATTCATACGATCGGTGCGGGCGGCGGCACCATCGCCGGAGTCGACGAGGGCGGCATGCTGTTCGTCGGACCCCGTGGCGCCGGCGCCGAGCCGGGACCGGCCTGTTACGGGTTCGGTGGAACCGAACCCACCGTCACGGACGCGCAGCTCGTTCTGGGCCGGCTGCGGCCTGGACCTTATGCGGACGGTTCGATCTCGCTTGACCGAGACTTGGCCGACTCCGCCATAAAGCGCTTCGTCGCCGAGCCGCTGGGGTTGAGCGTCGAAGACGCCGCCGGCGGCATTGTCCGCGTCGTAGAGCAGCATCTCCTGCTCGCCGTTCAACGCATCAGTATCGAGCGGGGACGGGACCCTCGGGAGTTCACCCTCGTTGCCGCCGGCGGGGCGGGTCCCATGCATGGCGCCCCGGTCGGCCGAACCCTCGGCTGCGCCCGCGTCTACGTGCCGCGGCATTCGGGTGTGTTCTGCGCCCTGGGCATGCTCCATACGAACGTCCGCCACGACATTACGCGGGTGTTCCTGTCGACGATCGACGACGCCGATCCCGACGAGTTGGAAGCCGGGTTCAGCCGGTTGGAAGACGAGGCGCGGGCCATGCTGGCGGGGGAGGGCTTCAACGGGGACACGGTCCGTCTCGCACGGGAGCTCGATCTCTCCTACCGCGGCCAACAGTGGGTCGTGCGCGTTGCCCTGGGTGACGGGGGCGGCCGGGATGCGGCGGACGTCCGGAAGCGGTTCGAAGAGGAATACGATCGCCTGTACGGGCATACCCAGCCCGAGGGAACGATCGAGATCAGCAATCAACGCGTGGTCGGAACCGGCATGCTGCCCGGGTTGAAGCTCGGCGGTGTCCGGAATGCCGCCGGCGATCCGGAGCCTTTGGAGACCCGGTCGGCGTTCGTGAGTCCAGAGATCGGTTGGCGGGACATTCCCGTCTACGCCGGCGCGGATCTCCGGCCGGGCCACGGTATCGACGGACCGCTGCTCGTCGAAGAGCGGACCACGACCGTACTGGTGGGCGCGGGTGATCGCCTCGAGATCGACGAGGCCAACAACCTCGTCATACGTCTGTCGACGTAAGCCCGCGGCTTTCCGCGCCGTCCGGCTAATCTCGCCTAGTCCCGCCTAGTCCCGCCTAGTCACGCTTAAATTCCCCGGCAGGGTCGTCGCGGCGACGGACAGCGTCTCCCGATCGAATGCGATGGACTTGACCAGCGCGTATACCGGCAGCCCCGGCGCGAGCCGGAGGTCGGCGACGGATTGGCGGGTTATGCGCGCCCGCAGCCGTCCGCCGCCGATGTCGATCAGGGTTTCCGCGTAGGCCGTCTCCGGGTCTTCGGCGATTTCCATGATCGTTCCCGAGAGAACGTTGCGCACGCTGATCGATTCGGGTCTGCGCGTGGCGAGCGACACGTCGCGCGCCCGGATGCGGAGCCTCACCTCGGTGCCGGTCGCCAAGTCCCGGGCCGGCATGGAGATCGCCTGCCCGTAGTGATCCAGATGCGTTACGCTGAATTTCTCGTCGTGGCCCGTTACCCGCGCGGTGAGAATGACGCCGGCCTCGAATCGTCCCGTCTCGGGCTGCAGGTCGAGACGTTCCAGCAGGTCCCGTACCGGTCCTTCCGCCAGTTTCCGGCCGGATGACAGGATGATCATCCGGTCCGCCAGGCGAGCCACTTCCGTAATGTCGTGACTGACGTAAAGAATGGGGATCGAGAGCTGTTCGTGAAGCGCCTCGAAGTACGGCAGAATCTCGTCCTTCGCCATCTGATCGAGGGAAGACAGCGGCTCGTCCATCAGCAGGAGGCGCGGTTGGGAGAGCAGGGCGCGGCCGACCGCGACGCGCTGACGCTCGCCGCCCGACAACGCCGCCGGGGCGCGATCGAGAAGGTGTCCGATTCCCAGCAACTGGATGACGTCGTCCGAACGAATGGTCGGCGGGGCACCCGAACGTTCGGCGCGCCGGGCCCCGTACAGCAGGTTCTTGTGCACTGACAAGTGTGTGAACAGGCTCGCGTCCTGAAAAACGACCCCGATCGGCCGTTTGTGAGTCCCGAGGAACACGCCCGCGCCGTCGTCCTGCCAGGTCTCTCCGCCGACGACCAGCCGGCCGGACAGGCGCTGCAATCCGGCGATACAGCGAAGGGTCGTGGACTTCCCGCAACCGGACGCTCCGAACAGGGCGGTGATGCCCCGCATCGGCGCTTCGAATGCGATATCGAGGGAGAAGCTGCCGAGAGCCCCCGCGAACGTCGCCTGAATCCGGTGCGGGTCCGCGGTCACGATCCCGACCGTCCCATACGCTTTTCGACGGCCATCATGGTCGCGACCACGACGAAGGAAAACACCAGCAGTCCGCCGGCAAGGAGGTGGGCCTCCGCCCAACGCAAGGTCTCGACCAACTCGAAGATGGCGATGGACAGGACCCGGGTCTCCTCTGGAATGCTGCCCCCGATCATCAGGACGACCCCGAACTCACCCACCGTGTGGGCGAAGCCCAGGACCGCGCCAGTGACGTAGCCGGGACGGGCCAGGGGCACGGCAACCGTCCAGAACGCGTCCCACGGCGAGGCGCGCAGGGTTGCGGCGACCTCGAGCGGCCGGTCGCCGACGGATTCGAAGGCGTTGCGGATTGGTTGCACGACGAACGGCATCGAATAGATGATCGACCCGATCACCAGACCTTCGAAGGTGAACGCCAGGGAGCGCGCGCCGAATATGCCTGCGACCCATCCGCCGGGGCCGTCCGGCCCCAGCAGGATCAGCAGATAAAATCCGAGCACGGTTGGCGGCAGAACCAGGGGCAATGCCGCGATGGCGGCAACCGCCTCCTTCCAGGGTGCCTTCGACCTCGCCAGCCACCAGGCGATGGGCGTCCCGATCAAAAGAAGCGCCACGGTCGTGACGACCGCCAGTTCCATGGTCAGACGGATGACCGGCCAGAGTTCCGAGGCGTCCAAGGCCGGTTACCTCACTCGCCCGCGCCGTAGCCGTATGTTTCCTTGATGGCCCGCGCCTCGGGCCCGCGCAAGAAAGCCATGAAAGCCCGTGCCGCGGCGTTGCCGACCCCCCGGTTCAGGAGCACCGCGTCCTGAGCGATGGCCGCATGGAGGTCGGTGGGCACGACCCAATGCGACCCGACTAGGCCGTTGCCGATCTGCGAGAGGGCGACGAAGCCGAACTCGGCGTTGCCGGTGGCGATGAACTGGTAGGCCTGACCGATGTTGATGCCTTGGACGAGCCTGGGCGCGAGGTGTTCGTATACGCCGAGCGCCCGCATCGCCTGGACGGCCGCGGCTCCATAGGGAGCCGTCGTTGGATTCGCGATGGCGATTCGGTCGAACGACCGGTTTCGGAGCGTTGCCTTGCCGAGCTGGAGACCCGGTTCGCGGCTGTATAGCGCCAAGCGGCCCACCGCGTAGGTAAATCGGGTTCCGGGCACGGCGTAGCCCTCTTCGACCGCCTTTCGGGGACGCTCCCGGTCGGCCGCGAGGAAGACCTCGTGGGGCGCAGCTTGCGTGATTTGCGCGAAGAGCTGTCCGGTCGATCCGAAGCTGAAGCTGGCCTTCTGTCCCGTCGCCTTCTCGAACGCGGCACCGATGTCGCGGGCGGCGAGGTTGAAGTTGGCGGCCACTGCTGCCCGAACCTCTTCCGCCCGAGCCGCGGCGGTGGCCCATGCCGGAACGAGTGATGCTCCTAGGAACAAGATTCCCGCCGCGAAGGGGAAAATGCCCGATCGTCTCGCTGGATCGGTCATCAGAAGGGTTTTCCGGCCCCTCACGCGAGCTAAATGCAACTGCTCATGTCAAATGCATCTTCGTTCATTGCGGCCTTTCGTGCCAGTCATCCCCTGAGACATGACCCTTGAATTTTCCTGGACCGACCGTCGTTCCCGAGGCGTCTGCGACCGTCCGGTACGGCCTATTCTCCGGCGGCGGCCGTGCGCGCTGCCACCAGGTTGGCGGCGAGGAATTCGGACGTCCGTTTCTGGGCCAATGCCGCCGATTCGGCGTCGTAGTCGGCCCGCTGATCGCAGTTGAATCCATGGTTGGCGTCATACATGTAGACCGGGACGCCGGGGTGATGCCGCTGCACCATGGCGGCGCTTTCGGGCGGAACGTGGACATCGTGTTCGGCGAAATGCGCCATGAACGGACACCCGGGCCGTTCGTCGATGAACTGAATGATCTGGCCGCCATAGTAGCTGACCGTCGCATCGGCTCCGCACCGCGTCGCCGCGAGCCATGCCAGCGAACCGCCCCAGCAATAGCCGACGACGCCGACCGCGCCCGCCTCCCGCGCAAGGCCGATGACCGTTCTCATGTCCGCGACTGAAGGTTCCCACTCGACTCCCTGGCGCAATTCGCGTCCCCGAACCAAGTCCTCGTCGCTGTAGCCCGGGACTTCGACGCCCTTCTCCACCCGGTCGTAGAGTGCGGGCGCCAGCGCAAGGTACCCCTCGGCGGCGTACCGTTCGCACATGTCCCGGATATGATCGTTCATGCCGAACGCCTCGTGCATGATCACGATGCCGGCGCGAGGCGACCCTCGAGAGCCGGCGCGATAGACGCGGATAAAGACCCCGTCGTGCATTCTCGCTTCCATCATCTGTCCCATGGCGTACCTCCCGGTCCGAATTTCCCGATCGACTATAGAGGCCGTACTCCCGCGTCGCCTTCACGCGCCCCGATTATGCTAACATCACTCCCACGGAGCCCGCCGGAAGAGGACCCCGCGACATGTCCCGGAATGCGACCGAATGGAGCCAGCGGCCGAATCTCGCGCCGACACACT
>JAGWAU010000109.1 GCA_021296255.1 Alphaproteobacteria bacterium
AAGCCCGGTCGGGTCGCCCCAGTCCCCGGCAACGAAATACCAGAAGAGCAGCGCGGCGAACGCCCACGCCACCGCCGAGATGCCGAACGCGCGCGGGCTGGGGAAGAAACAGCCGAACATGGGGAAACCCTTTCGCCGGAATGGCCGGCCCCGGCAGGCTCGAAGGCGCCTCCGGGCCGGCGGCTGGAACGATGCCCGGCGGCTATAGCAAATTCGGCAGGTGGGCGGACCATAGGGATGCGGAAAGTGTAGCTTGACGCTATACATCCGCCATGGATAGCATCGGGCATGAAGATCGCGAACGTGGTCCACAGGGGGCTGCGCCGGCTCATCCAGAACGACGACACCGCCGGCGTGCAGCCTGCCGTCGCGCCGAAACTTCGGCGAATGGTATCCTTCCTCCAGGACATGGAACGGGAGGAAGAACTGCGGACGGTGCCGGGCTGGAAGGCGCACCGGCTAACAGGCGACCGCAGGGGCGTCTGGAGCCTGTCGGTCACCGGGAACTGGCGGCTTACATTCCGGATCGACCGGGAAGCGGGCGAAATCGTCGATCTCGACTATGAGGACTACCATTGAGAGGCAGGCATGGCTGAGGCACAAGGCATCCGCATGAAGAATCCCGCCCATCCCGGCGGTTTCGTGAAAAGCGAGGTCGTGGAGGCCTTAGGGCTCTCGGTGACGGGGGCGGCCAGGGCGCTCGGCGTGACGCGGGCCGCATTGTCCGCCGTACTGAACGAGCGCGCGCGCCTGTCGCCGGAGATGGCGCTGCGCATCGAAAAGGCGTTCGGCATATCGATGGACACGCTCATGCGGATGCAGAACAGCCACGATATCGCCCAGACCCGCATGAGGGCGGAAGAGATCGAGGTCGCTCTCTTCGAAAGCCGATGAGCAGTCGGAACCGGTGCCGAACGGCGCGACCCGCCGCCCCCT
The DNA here is from genome assembly GCA_021296255.1 of Alphaproteobacteria bacterium. GTDB lineage: Bacteria > Pseudomonadota > Alphaproteobacteria > UBA2966 > UBA2966 > UBA2966. The sequence continues at coordinate 937 of JAGWAU010000109.1, forward strand.
TTTCGTCGCCGCGGCCCCCGCCAGTTCTCGTCTCCGAGCGTCGAAGCCGGGGCCTTGCACGAAATTCGCCACCCTGTACGACATTGCGGACAAGGTCCTCCGCACCGGCAGCGACGCAGCCTGTAGCCGGTAAGGTCCATGTCGCCCGGTCCCTCGGTCCCGTCGATCTGGGCCAGAATTTCCCGCAGCTTCTGCACATGCTCCGGTGCCGGCTTGCGCTTACCCGCCGTAAGTTCCGAGCACCCCCGGCGGTGGACATTTCGCTGGGGGACGCATCGGGAAGACAGACGAATGGCGTCCGGGAGCGCGGCGCCACCCATGCCGGGGAACGCCCCGATGGAAGACTGTGCGTACTGTGCAGTGCGCGCGCCGAGCCGATCGGGGCCGATCTCGACGGATCGGACAAGCGATTTGACATGCATACCCGCGGGCAATAACGTGCCGCCGCAGGAGGTAAGAAATTACAATGGCTCGCAAGCTTTTCGCTACCGGCGTACTGATGGCGATAATAGCCTTGTCTGTGGCATCCTTTTTCGCGGCTGACAACGCTGAAGCTTTTGACAAGCTGCCGGAAATCGCAAACATTAAGATCCATTCGCAGTGGTTGGCCTCGTCGGGGCAACCGGGCAAGAGGCAGTTCGATGAGATCGCCGAATCCGGCGTTCAGGTCGTGATCAATCTCGCACCGAAAAACTCGCCCGATTCGATTGCGAATGAAGGCGATTTGGTACGCAAGAACGGTATGCAATACCATTTCATTCCGGTTAAATGGAACAAACCCACGCATGACGATTTCGCTCTTTTCATGGCGGCTATGGATGATGCAAAGGGAAAAGTCGTGCTTGCACACTGCTACGTAAACTCCCGCGCATCGGCTTTTGTATATCTATACAATGTCCTGCGCGGAAACGTAGATGCGGGCGCCGAATACACCGTGCTGGAAGAGATTTGGGATCATAACGAGGGTTATGAATTACGGAATGTACCGCACTGGCGAAAATTCCTTGAGGATACCCTGGCGCGTCGCCGCTCTCAATAATCGCTCGATGAGCTCCGAAAGGCCGGCCGGATCGCCCGGTTCGCAAATGTCTTGCTCAGCATCGGGGATTACCGGCGGCTGGCGGGCAGGCGCCGCAGCCTGCTGGATGCGCTCTCGATGCCGGGACTGGCTGATATCGACTTCGAGCCCCCGCGCGCGCATCGAAAGCCCGCCCGCCGAACTCGCCTGATGTTCCTGCTGGACACGAATGTCGTCTCGGAGCTCCGCAAGGCCGGCGACGGCAGGATCGACGCCCGTGTTGCGGCGTGGATTGCGGCCGAGGATGCGGCGGGCCTCTTCCTTTCCGCGCTGACCCTCATGGAACTGGAGATCGGCATATTGCGCATCCTGTGGCGCGGCGCCGAATGGGGCGGCCGGCTCAGGCGCTGGATGGACGGCCATGTGCTGCCCGGGTCCGGGGCGCGCATCCTGCCGGTCGATGCCGCAGTCGCGCTGGCCTGCGCGCGACTGCGCATCCGGCCCGCGTGCCGAACGGGACGCCCCGATCGACGCCACGGCCATCGTGCACGGAATGACGGTCGTCACGCGAGACGTTGCCGGTTTCGAGGCGACCGGCGTCCGGCTCGTA
>JAGWAU010000021.1:0-41860 GCA_021296255.1 Alphaproteobacteria bacterium
GGTGCCTCCTCACCGAGACACCTAACCGGACAACTCACGTGCTACCTAAGCCGGACAGATCATGTGCTAGCGACAGGAGTACTCCGGCGCGTGGCCCGTGCAATTCGAAGCTGCTAGACTGAACCTGAAACGTGAACAAGCCGGTGGGCGCTGGTTGGCGTCCAAGGCAGGGGGCATTGGCGGATCCGGTATCGCTCGCGTCGCGAAGGCGCAACCGCCGTCCGCGAGGACGGTGGCGCCACGTTTACGCCGCGCTGGATCTGGGGACGAACAATTGCCGTCTTTTGGTGGCGCGGCCGACCCGCCGTGGCTTTCGAGTCATCGACGCGTTTTCAAGAATCGTTCGCCTCGGCGAAGGCGTCGGCGCCTCTGGTCGGCTCTCCGATGATGCGATTTCCCGCACCATTTCGGCCCTCAAGATTTGCGCGGGCAAGATGCGCCGCCGTCGCGTCACGCGATCCCGAAGCATTGCCACGGAGGCGTGCCGGCGGGCGAGTAATTGTGACGAATTCCTGCGGCGCGTGCGCGACGAGGCGGGAATCGAACTCGATATCATCACGCCGGCCGAAGAAGCAGAACTGGCACTCGCGGGATGTTCGCCGCTATTAGACAGCCGGTGCCGAAGGGCGGTCGTCTTTGACATCGGTGGCGGCAGCACGGAGCTCATGTGGCTCGGCCTGTCCAACGGCCAGAAACCCGAGATCCTGGGCTGGACCTCGCTGCCCTGTGGCGTCGTTACGCTGTCGGAGGAATTCGGTGATTGTGGCGGCGACCCGGAGGCTTACGGTCACCTCGTCGATCACGTCAGCGGACTGCTCGATCCATTCATTTCCGATCACGATATGCAGGCCGCCATTCGGGACGGCGACGTCCATATGCTGGGCACCTCGGGCACCGTGACGACATTGGCCGCCGTCCACCTTGGTCTCACCCGCTACGATCGGTCCCGGGTTGACGGTGCCTGGCTATCCACGGGGGACCTCGGCAAAGTCACCCGCGCTGTCAGTGCGATGCCATACGATCAGCGGGCCAATCATGCCTGCATTCGCCGGGGGCGGGCCGACCTCGTCATCGCTGGCTGCGCCATCATCGAGGCTATCTCCAAGGCCTGGCCGGCGGAGAAGCTGCGCGTTGCCGACAGGGGCTTGCGTGAAGGAATGCTTCTCGCGCTCATGGGGGCGGCGGACGCGGAAGCCCGTCCGTGAGCCGGTCGCGCCGGGGCGGCGGCCGGACGAGAACCCCGAGGGGCTCGGCCGCGAAGCGAGACCAGGTCCGGCTGAAGACCGCCCGCGGCCGCAAGGCATCTTCAACGCGATGGCTGTCGCGGCAATTGAACGACCCCTTTGTCGCGCGGGCGAAGAAGGCCGGGTACAGATCGCGCGCGGCATTCAAGCTGACCGAACTGGACGACCGGTTCAGGTTTCTAAGGGCGGGAGCGCGCGTCGTTGATCTCGGTGCCGCACCGGGTGGTTGGACGCAGGTGGCCGTCGAGCGCGCGGGACGGGGCAATGTAATCGCCGTCGACGTGTCGCCCATGGATCCGGTGGCGGGTGCCCTGGTCGTCAGTGCCGACATCCTTGACGGGAGCGCCATCAAAACGATCCTCGGAGCGACGGAACGCGGTGTCGACGTGGTACTGTCAGACATGGCGCCGGCATCGACCGGTCATCGATCCACTGATCATCTGCGGATAGTCGCGTTGGCGGAGGCGGCGTTCGACGTCGCATGCCGAATTCTACGCCCTCATGGTGTATTCGTCGCCAAGGTGTACCAGGGGGGATCCGAAAGGGAGCTGCTCGCCGCGATGAAGGCGGCGTTTCGGATGGTCAAGCACGCGAAGCCCGTCGCGAGCCGACGTGAATCTGCCGAAACCTACGTCATTGCGGTGGATTTCAGGCAGTCCGGCTTCGAAGCCTGACCAGTCCGCGATTGGAGCCCCAAAACGGCGGATGTTACCATTTGCCGTGCCGCTCGCCGTTCAGTCGGCCTCATTCAATCCGAATGTCGGCTCAAAGCCATAGGGGGCGTATCATCAAGAGCACGAAAGCTCAGGCCATCTTCGCTTGGGGGTTCGTCGGGGCCGTCTGGCTGGCGTGCGGGCTTCACATCTTCTCCAAGCATCCCGAGATTCCCATCGATTCGGTCAAGGGGCTGCGGTTTTTCACCGTGGACACGGGACTCGCGGTTTTCGTGCTGGGCGGGGCGCACTATTACCTGCAACTGGGGCTGATGAAGATTCTTGACCGGATCAACATCGACCCCGGGAATAAGTCCTCGATGATGCGCTTGAATCGCGCGGGCCTCTTGATGATTTTCCTTGAGATCGTGGTGATTTATCAGGCGGCGCAGCTCATATTCCGGACATTCATTCTGTGAGGCCTGAGTCCATCCGTTTTCGCTACCCAAGCTTCTGCGAGCGTGGCATATTGCGCGCCACCGGATTCGGGAGGCGAGATGGAGATATCGGAATCGCTCACGTTTGACGACGTTCTCCTCAAGCCAAAATACTCTGCGGTTCTGCCTGCCGAAGTCGATACTCGAACGCGCTTCACCCGCGACATTGGATTGAACATCCCGCTTGTGTCGGCTGCCATGGACACGGTAACCGAGAGTTCGCTCGCGATCGCCATGGCGCAGGCCGGTGGAATCGGCGTGATTCATCGCAATCTGCCTGTGGAAGATCAGGCCAACGAAGTTCGCGCGGTCAAGAAGTTCGAGTCCGGGATGGTCGTCAATCCGGTCACCATCGGCCCGGATCAACCGCTCGCCGATGCGCTGGAGTTGATGCGGCGGCATCATATCTCGGGCATTCCCGTGGTCAACGGCGGAGCCGGGCAGCTCGTCGGCATCCTGACCAACCGTGACGTCCGCTTTGCCACGGACGATCAACAGCCCGTCAAGGAACTGATGACACGGGAGCTGATCACCGTTCGGGAGGGAGTGAACAGCGAAGAGGCCAAGCGCCTGTTGCACCAGCATCGGATCGAAAAGCTATTGGTGACCGACGACGACGGGTGCTGCGTCGGCTTGGTCACCGTCAAGGACATCGAAAAGGCGGAGCTTCACCCCGATGCCTGCAAGGATGAGCAGGGTCGATTGCGTGTCGCTGCCGCAACCGGTGTCGGCGGGAAGGGCGTGGCACGTGCGGAAACGCTGGTGGAGGCCGGGGTCGACGTCGTCGTGGTGGATACCGCGCACGGTCACTCCAAGCGGGTGATCGACGCGGTGGGACAGATCAAGAAACTCAGCAACTATGCGCAGGTCGTAGCGGGGAACGTTGCGACGGCGGACGCCGCCAAGGCGTTGATCGATGCGGGAGCGGACGCCATAAAGGTCGGTATCGGGCCGGGATCGATCTGCACCACGAGAATGGTGGCAGGCGTCGGAGTGCCTCAGCTGACCGCGGTTATGGAAACGGCTGAGGAATGCCATCGCCAGGACGTGCCTGCGATCGCGGATGGCGGCGTGAAATATTCGGGAGACATCGTCAAGGCTGTCGCCGCCGGCGCCGACGTCGTGATGATTGGCTCGCTTTTGGCTGGCACCGATGAGTCGCCGGGCGAGGTCTTCTTCTACCAAGGCCGGTCTTACAAGTCCTATCGAGGAATGGGATCCGCCGGGGCCATGGCCCAGGGATCGGCAGACCGCTATTTCCAGGAGCACGTTGGACAGTCCGTGCAGTACATTCCGGAGGGGGTGGAAGGGCAAGTGCCTTACAAGGGACCGCTGAACAGCGTCCTCCACCAGTTGATCGGCGGTCTGCGAGCAGGCATGGGATATCAGGGTGCGGCGGATATCGCCGCACTTAAACAGGGGTCCCGGTTCCAAAAGATTTCCAACGCGGGACTTCGCGAAAGCCATGTTCACGACGTCCTCATCACACGGGAATCGCCCAACTATCCAAATCCCGAGTAGGGACCGCGACCGGAGAGATCGTTGACACCGGCCGCGCGTGTCGCCGCAGCCATCGATATTCTGGGACTTGTCGACGCGCTCGGTCGTCCCGCGGACCGTGTCGTCGATCGCTGGTATCGAGGCCATCGTTTCGCCGGTTCAAAGGATCGCGTGGCGATCAACGCCATGGTCTACGGTGTTCTACGACAACGGGCGAAACTCGCCTGGATCATCGAGAAATGCGGCGATCGCCAGCTCGTCGGGCCACGCCTGATGGTGTTGGCCCAACTCGTCCTTGATCGTGGCGAGGACCAGTCCTGCGTAAAGGCGCTATTCGACTCGAGCCGCTTCGGGCCGCCCGCCCTCGAGCAACATGAACTGGACCTGTTGGCGGCCATTTGGCGATGCGGCGCTCATCCAACGGGCCTCCCCGGCTGGGTCGAGGCGAATTGCCCCGAATGGCTGTTTCATGAAGTCCTGGGTTACCTGGGTGATTCGACGGGCGCTGAATTCGCGGCCATGCAGCGACGGCCACCTCTGGACTTGCGGGTCAACACGCTCAAGGCCACGCCGGAGGAGGCGGCGAGGGCGTTGGCCGAGGAGAACGTAGTGGCCGAGCGTTGTCCCCATGCGTCTACCGGATTGCGGATCGCCGGTCGCGCATCGGTGCTGGGTACGCGGGCTTATCGTGAAGGCCTGGTCGAGGTCCAGGACGAGGGTTCGCAGGTCGCTGCGGCTCTTGTCCAGGCGCAACCGGGCCAAACCGTGATCGATCTGTGTGCCGGTGCCGGCGGAAAATCGCTCGCCCTGGCGGCGGCCCTGATGAACCGGGGCGTCATCCACGCCTGTGATGTCAACGGTTCACGCCTTCGCCGCATGGCGCCGAGACTCTGGCGCGCAGGTGTCTCGATCGTTGAAGCCTATGAGATTTCGGGAACTGACGATCCATGGTTCGCGGGACACCTGGCATCGGCGGATCGTGTGCTCATCGACGCGCCCTGTACGGGGACCGGCACGATCCGCCGGAATCCGGACCTTGCCTGGCGTCTGTCGCCCGCCGATACGGAGCGAAACGTTTCGATGCAACGCGCTCTGCTCGTCAGGGCAGCGGATCTGGTGCGCCCAGGCGGGCGGCTTGTCTACGCCACCTGCTCGTTGTTGGAGGCGGAGAACGAGCAGCGCGTCGCGGAATTCCTCTCGGAGCATCCTAACTTCGGACCCGTACCCGTTGGCGAGGTCTGGACCCGTGTTCTCGACAGTCCGGCGCCGTGGGAACGAGATTGTGTTTTGTTGACGCCCCGCCGGTACGGTACAGACGGTTTTTTCATCGCCATCCTGGAACGGCGAGAATAGGGGCCGTGCTGAGCGTGTTTGAACCGTGATGGACGGCTGGGTTGGCCGGAACGTTCGGGTCGCCCAAAAACCGCGGTAACGGGAATACGAGGACAGGGGCCTGAAAGGATTATCCCATGAAGAATCTCTACGGATTGAGCCTCATGCTGTTGGCCGGTTTCATGTTCGCGGCATCGGTTGCAGAGGCCGCCAGCTCGGGAGGTGGCGCGGGCATTACGGGCAGTTCGCAGTTGACCGGGAGGGAGTCCGCCGACACGCACTATCAGCAGGCCGAGAAACGCATCGACGCCGAGGACTGGAAGGGCGCCATCGCCCTTCTCGAGAAGTCCTTGGCGCGGAATTCCAGGAGTGCCGACGCTCAAAACCTCTTGGGGTACTGCCATCGGAAGCTCGGCGACTATGACCGCGCCTTCGAGCATTACGCCCGGGCGCTAGAACTGGATCCGAAACACCTCGGAGCTCATGAATATGTCGGTGAAGCTTATTTGAAGGTCGGGAATCTTGTGAAGGCGAAGGAACACCTCGATAAGCTGAGGCGGCTGTGCGCATATGACTGCCCCGAATATCGGGATTTGCGCAAGCATGTGATCGCCTATGAGAAGGCGAGAAAAGGCGACTCGCGCTGACACACCTTTCCTGATCGATCACGCGGGGAAATCGCGACGTTCTCTATCGCGGTTCCAGTTAAACTGGACTTCCCGAAGACCGGAGCATACGTTCGGACGATGACCGACGGCGTGCTCATTATCGATTTTGGTTCCCAGGTAACACAGCTCATCGCTCGCAGAATTCGTGAAAACGGCGTTTATTGCGAGATCGTCCCCTTCGACAAGTCGCAACCCGCGCTAAAGCAATTCATGCCCCGGGGCGTCATCCTTTCGGGCGGCCCTGCATCCGTGCTGGGGGCGGATACGCCACGGGCTCCCGGACTGACGTTCGAGCTCGGTGTCCCGGTCCTCGGGATCTGTTACGGCGAGCAGACCATGGTCGCTCAGCTCGGTGGCGAAGTGGAGGCCGCTGACCATCGCGAATTCGGACGCGCGTTCATCGAAATCACGGATTGCTGCGATCTGTTTGATGGGTTGTGGGCGACCGGCGATCGAGAACAGGTGTGGATGAGCCACGGCGACAGGGTCACCCGGCTCCCCGAAGGATTTCGGTCCGTCGCCGTCAGTGACGGGACGGAGTTTGCCGCCGTCGCGGACGATGAACGTCGCTACTACGGCGTTCAGTTTCATCCGGAGGTCGTCCATACCCCACGGGGCGGAGCGCTCTTGCGCAACTTCACCCATCGGGTGGCGGGCTGCAAGGGTGACTGGAATATGGCGGCGTTCCGCCAGACGGCTGTTACCAGCATTCGCAAGCGAATCGGCAAGGAACGTGTCGTCTGCGGCCTGTCGGGCGGTGTCGATTCGTCGGTGGCCGCCGTTCTCCTGCACGAAGCGATCGGCGATCAGCTTACATGCATCTTCGTCGATACGGGCCTGTTGCGTGCCGGTGAGGCGGAGGACGTGGAGCAGGTGTTTCGCAAACACTACAACATCCCGCTTGTCGTTCGCGACGCCGCCGATGTTTTCCTACGGCAACTGCGAGGAGTCACCGATCCCGAAGAGAAGCGGAAGATCATCGGCGGCACGTTCCTCAAGATTTTTGAAGGCGAGGCCGATGGGATTGGCGGCGCTGAATTCCTGGCGCAGGGGACGCTGTATCCAGATGTGATCGAGTCCGTCTCTCCCGCCGGAGGTCCGAGCGCGACGATCAAATCCCACCACAATGTAGGGGGCCTTCCCGAGCGCATGAATCTCAAGCTCGTGGAACCCCTTCGAGAACTGTTCAAGGACGAAGTACGGGAACTGGGGCGGGAGTTGGGACTTCCCGATTCCCTCGTCGGGCGCCATCCCTTCCCGGGGCCGGGGTTGGCCATACGCATACCCGGGGAAGTGACCTCCGAGAAGCTGGATATCCTGCGCGGAGCCGACAGGATCTATCTGGAGGAGATTCGGCGTGCGGGACTCTACGACGACATCTGGCAGGCCTTCGCGGTGCTGCTGCCCGTGCGGACCGTCGGTGTGATGGGCGATGAGCGCACGTATGACTATGTCTGCGCGCTTCGTGCCGTGACTTCCACGGACGGAATGACCGCAGACTATTATCCCTTTGACATGAAGTTTATTGGCAATGTGGCCAACCGAATCGTCAACGAGGTGAAAGGTATCAACCGTGTTGTCTACGACGTCACCTCGAAACCGCCCGGCACCATTGAATGGGAATAGCCGCCGGTTGCCTGCACGTCGTCGCCGGGGCCGCCTACAAAGTGCTCAAGGATTGTCAGGAACAGGTGCCCGGGATGGACCAGACGGTGATGTATCCCTATACGCGTGACGGCGGCAAAGTGTCGTCCTGACGGGGAAAACGCACGAGCTTGCGCAGGGCGGGTACGATCGACCACGAGTGAAGGAGAAAGGCGCATGAGTCAGGAGAAGATCGGATTTATCGGTCTCGGAAACCTCGGCAGGGCGATCGCCGACAATATCGCGAAAGACGGATTCGAGATGGCGGTTTTCGACATCGCCGGGGCCGAGAAGCTCGCACCTGCGGGAACACATGCCGTCGCGTCCGTGGCCGAGGTGGTGGAACGCTCCAGCCTCGTATTCATGTGCCTGCCGACCATCGCCTCGGTCGAGGCGGTCGTCGCGGAAATTTGTGACGCCGGTGCGCCGGATGGTCTCATCGTCGTGAATACGTCAACGGCGAGTCCAAGGTGTGCCATCGCCGCCCATAAACAATTGAACGAAAAAGGCATCGGCTACGCGGACGCGACTATCTCGGGAACTCCACCCCGTACGCGGGCGGCGCAAGCCCGTGTGATGTTTTCGGGTGAGCCCGAGCACTTGCGGCGGCTAACACCCGTGTTCGAGACCTTCAGTGAGAAGGTCTTTGATCTCGGGTCCGAAGTTGGAAATGGCCAGCGCATGAAGCTCGTGAACAACTGCCTGGTCCACACGGCGCTGGTGGTTTCCAGCGAAGCTCTGGCTTGGGGTGAAAAAGGCGGTCTCAGCATGCAAACGATGTTGGAAGTTCTGGAAGCAACCTCCGGGCGCAATATTGCTACCGATCACTACTTTCCATTGACCGTGTTGACGGGAACGTACGATACCGGTGCGACGATCAGTATCGCCCGAAAGGACATCGAGACCTTCGTCGAAGAAGCGAGGGCCGACGGATGCCGGATCGTGGTAGCGGAATCCGCCTACCAATCGATGAAGGAACTTCAGGAGGCGGCTCCGGACGTGGATCAGGTTATGATGTACACCTTCACGCGGGACGGCGGGAAGATTTCGGCATAAGACGGGCATGGGGCCCATCCGCACGCTGCCGACTGCTTCAGATTGCTCCGTTTGGTGACCCGGGCTAAGGTAGCCGTCCTTTCTGGACATCCGGAGATCAAACGTGGCCGACGTCTTCAACGAAGTCGATGAAGAACTACGGCGGGAGCACTACCAGAAGCTCTGGAAGAAGTACGGCAAGTACGTGATCACGCTTGCCGCCGTCATCGTATTGGGCACAGCGGGTAGCGTGGGGTGGAAGGAATACAGGATTGCCACCCGCGAATCGGAGAGCACCCGCTTCATGGCTGCGGTTCAGCTGATCGAATCGGGCGAACAGGTGAAGGGAGCCGCCGCATTGGCCGCATTGGCCGAGGATGCTGGCGCCGGTTATCGGGCGCTTGCCCGGTTGAGGCAGGCTGCGGCACTGCGGCAGATCGGTGATCACAGCGTCGCCCTTTCAGTTTACGACCGTTTGGCTTCGGACGGCGGTGTCGACCAGCACCTGAGGGATTTGGCCCGACTGCTCGGTGCGCAGGCCCTGCTGGAGCTCGGTACGGCTAATGACCAAGTCGCGACGCGATTGGGTCCACTGCTGAAAGATGACAACCCCTGGCGGCACTCGGCTCGCGAGTTGCGGGGCGCTCTGGCTCTTCAGGAAGGTGACCTGGAGACGGCAAAACGGGAGTTCACATCCCTTGCCGACGACCTGAGCGCACCACCGGGCATTCGTGCCCGCGCCGCGGAATTGTTGGCCGCCGTGGAGCACGGCACCTGAGCATCATGCGACACGCCGGCATAGTGATGGGTGCCGCGCTGATTGTTGCGCTCGGCGCGTGCGAAAGGATTACCGAATTTGTCGAAGGCACTCAGGACGTTCCGCTGCCTGGTGAGCGGATCTCCGTCATCGCGCTGCAGCGGACTCTCCAGCCCGATCAGCGGATCGCCGACGTCAGTGTTCGCTTACCCCGACCGTACGTAAATGAGGACTGGCCGCAAACAGGCGGTCACCCGACGCATGCGATGCACCATCTGACGCTGGGAGATACGCCATCACAAGCCTGGGCAGTGTCGGTCGGCCGGGGAGCGGGCGATCTGGTACGCCTCACTGCGGCGCCGATCGTTGCCGGCAACCTCGTCTTCATTCTGGATTCCGAAGGTAGCGTTGCGGCGCATCGAGTGGATAACGGACAGCGGGTCTGGCGTTACAACATCGTCCCGAACGACGAGGATCGGGGTGCTATCGGCGGTGGCCTAGGGTATGACGGCGGTATTCTGTACGTGGCGACGGGGTATGGCGAGGCGATTGCCATGCTCGCGGAAAGCGGCGCCGAGATTTGGCGACGGAACGTCGGGGTTCCGCTGCGGGGAGCGCCTACGGTGGTCAACGGCCGGCTGTTCACCGTTACCAACGACAATCAGCTCTATGCTCTGAACATCGAGGATGGCGGCGTTGCCTGGACCCATATCGGAATCGCCGAGGATGCCGGCATTATCGGCGCGGCCAGCCCGGCGGTGGGCAGCGGGGTCGTGGTGGCACCTTACTCCTCTGGCGAGCTCATCGCCCTGCGGGTTGAGAACGGCAGGTTGCTCTGGGCTGATTCCCTGACCCGCACCCGTCGCGCGACGCCCCTCGCCGAACTCAACGATATCAACGGATCGCCGGTTATCGATCGCGATATTGTCATTGCCGTGGGCCACGCCGGCGGCATGGTCGCCATTGATTTGAGGAGCGGGACCCGCCTCTGGGAACAGGAAATTGCCAGCCTCCAGACTCCTTGGGTGGCCGGGGACTTCGTGTTTGTGGTCACCACCGAGGCGCAGATCGTCTGCCTGGTAAGAAACACGGGCCGCATCCGCTGGGTACGACAGCTTCCCAGATACGAAGACGAGGAACGTCGGCGGGGGGCTATCGAATGGAGCGGCCCGGTTCTGGCAAGCGATCGTTTGATCGTGGTCTCGTCCCGCGGTGACGGTATCACCGTCTCTCCATACAGCGGCGATATACTGGGTCAGTTAGAGCTCCCCGACGGTGCATCACTGTCGCCGATTGTTGCGGGCGGAACGATCTACGTTCTGACGGACGACGGGGACCTTCTCGCCTACCGGTGAGTCATGAGCACCACGCTGGCCATCGTTGGCCGTCCAAACGTAGGAAAATCGACTCTCTTCAATCGACTCGTGGGTAAGCGCCTGGCGATCGTCGATGATACGCCGGGCGTTACGCGTGATCGTCGGGAAGGCGAGGCACGGCTCGGCTCCTGGAAATTCAAGGTCATCGATACGGCGGGCCTGGAAGAGGGCAAGGGCGCCAGCCTGGAGGCCCGGATGTGGCGGCAGACGGAACGGGCGGTCGACGAGGCGAATGTCGTATTGATGCTGATCGATGCTCGCGCAGGGGTTACGCCAGTCGACCGACATTTTGCCGATCTACTGCGTCGTCACCGAGGTCGCGTGATCCTCGTTGCCAACAAATGTGAGGGCAAGGCGGGCGAGACGGGCTTTTACGACGCCTATTCGTTGGGACTCGGGGAACCCGTCGCAATCTCGGCGGAACACGCCGAGGGGATGACCGATCTGCATGACCGGATCGGCGAGGCTGTAACATTGAGTGCCGCGAGCGATACCGACGCGGAGGCCGGCTCTCCTTCGGACGTGGGGCCTCTCAAACTGGCCATTGTCGGCCGCCCGAACGTTGGCAAGTCGACACTGGTAAACCGGCTCATGGGGGCCGATCGCCTGTTGACTGGGCCGGAGCCGGGGATCACGCGGGATGCGGTCGCGGTCAGGCTGGAGGCGGACGGACGAGAGATCGAGTTGGTGGATACCGCCGGTCTCCGCCGCCGCGCGCGCGTGACGGATCGGCTGGAGCGGTTGTCCGTGAACGACACCTTGAACGCGATCCGCCTGGCTGAGGTCGTCGCCGTCGTCGTGGATGGCGCCATCGGGATGGAGAAGCAGGACCTCGGTATCGCGTCGATGGCTGTGGAAGAAGGCCGGGCAACGTTGATCGTCGTCAACAAGTGGGATCTTGTGGACGATGGCCGGGGCACCATGGCGCGCCTGCGGGAACGGCTAGGCGACTCCCTCCCGCAGGCCAAGGGCATAGAGATTGTTCCCGTGTCCGCCCTCACCGGCAAACGCCTGGAGAACCTGTTGCCCGCCGTATTTTCCGTCCACGAGGTGTGGAACAGACGGGTCATGACCGGCCCGCTCAATCGATGGCTGAACGAGACCGTGGATCATCACCCGCCGCCGGCCGTCAGGAGACACAGGCCACGCTTTCGCTACGTCACTCAGGCGAAGGCCCGTCCCCCCACCTTCGTACTGTTCGTGAGTCGCCCGGAGGCGGTGGGCGAGACGTATCTGCGCTATCTGGAGAATGAGCTGCGAGCCACTTTCGATCTGCCGGGTACGCCCATACGGATGCGGCTCCGAAAGGGGCCGAACCCGTATGCAGGGAAGGGTCGGCGGCGGCGCAAGGGTCGGGGTTCCTGACCGCGGATCAGTAGGTACGGACAACCTCTCCGTTTCGACGGCAAGCGGTTTCCGCGAGCTCGACGAAATATTCCGTGATGTCCTGGGGCGCCTTGAGAGTGTTCGGATCTTCTCCCGGAAACGCCTGGGCGCGCATCTGGGATCTCACGACGCCGGGATCGAGCAGGTTGACGCGGACATTGGTCTTGGCGACTTCTACGGCGTAAACCTTGGCCAGCGATTCGAGGGCGGCCTTGCTGGCCGAATAAGCGCCCCAATACGGTAACGCTGCGCTTGCGGCGCCCGATGTGACAAAGATGGCGCGGCCGGCGTCGGAGTTTCGGAGCAGCGCGTCGAACGATCTTATGAGGCGCCAGTTCGCCGTGACGTTGAGGGCGAACACGGTTTGCCAAAGGTCGTGAGAGAAATGGCCCATGGGGCTGAGCACACCGAGCGTCGCGGCATTCCCGACCAGAATGTCGAGATGTCCCCAACGTTCGGCGACGGCCGCCCCGAGATTGTCGATCGCGCCGAAATCCGTCAGATCGACGGGCACCAAGGTCGCGGAGCCGCCCGTTGCCCGGATACGATCGTCGACTTCCTCCAAGCCGCCTGACGTGCGGGCAACGAGAACGACATGCGCCCCTTCGACGGCGAACCGCTCGGCGACGGCGGCGCCGATTCCCCGGGAAGCGCCGGTAATCAGGGCGGTTCTATCTACCAGACGTCGGGTCGACAGCCTAAACCTGTTCCATGAGCAGCGACAATTGGGTGGGAATGTCGCCGTCTTCTTGGTCTATGAGGCGGATCGGGTAGTCGCCGCTGAGACAGGCATCGCAGAACTGCGGCGCCTCGTCATTGCGGTTCGCCCCTGCGGTAGCCCGGTAAAGGCCGTCGATCGACAGGTAGGCGAGACTGTCCACGCCGATGGCGGTGGCGATCTCTTCGACATTGAGGCGCGACGCCAGAAGCTTCTCCTTTTCCGGCGTATCTACTCCGTAGTAACAGGAGTCCGCGATCGGCGGGCTCGCGATCCGCATATGTACTTCAGCGGCGCCGGCTTCCCGCATCATCTCGACGATTTTCGTGGATGTCGTACCCCGGACGATGGAGTCGTCCACCAAAACGATCCGCCGTCCCGCGATGCTCGCCCGGTTGGCGTTGTGCTTCAACCGGACACCGAGGTGCCGAATCTGATCCGTCGGTTCAATGAAGGTTCGGCCAATGTAATGGTTTCGGGTGATCCCCAGATCGAATGCAATTTGGGCTTCGGAGGCGTAACCCATCGCCGCCGGTGTGCCGGAATCCGGTACGGGAACGACGACGTCCGCTGCCACCGGCGCCTCGCGGGCCAATTCCGCGCCGATGCGCTTTCGAATCTCGTAAACACCGGCGCCTTCGACCACTGAGTCCGGGCGAGCAAAATAGATGTATTCGAACACGCAAAAGCGGTGTCGCGCGGCCGGAAAGGGCGAGACGCTGTGTAGCCCCTCCGCGTCTATGACGACCAGTTCGCCCGGCCGCACATCGCGGACGAACTCCGCGCCGATGATGTCCAGCGCACAGGTTTCCGACGCGAGGACGGCAGAGTCATCGAGAACTCCGATGACCAAGGGCCGGACCCCAAGCGGGTCGCGCACGCCGAACACCGTGTCGTTGGTCATAGCGACTATCGAGTATGCGCCTTCGATCTGCCTGAGGGCATCGATCATCCGATCTTCAACAGCGTGGTAGGAACTCGTCGCCATCAGGTGGATCAGGACCTCGGTGTCAGTGGTCGATTGAAAGATGCTGCCGCGCTTTACCAGTTCGCGCCGCAGGCTGTATCCATTCGTGAAGTTGCCGTTGTGCGCGATGGCCAGTCCGCCGAATGAAAATTCGGCAAATAGTGGTTGCACGTTCCTCAGAACGGTGCCGCCGGTAGTGGAGTACCTGACGTGTCCAACGGCCGCATTTCCGGTCAGCCGATCCATGACGTTCGGGGACGAAAATATATCTCCGACGAGGCCCAGGCTCCGGTGGGTATTGAAGTGCCCATTGTCGTAGCTGACGATTCCGGCCGACTCTTGTCCGCGGTGCTGAAGGGCGTGAAGGCCCAGAGCCGTGTGCGCCGATGCATCGACGTGTCCGAACACGGCGAATACGCCGCAGCCATCGCGGGGTCGACTGTCGCCTTCCGGGTGTGCGGGACGGACGAACCCGGCCATCAGCCTACTGAAAGCTCGAAGAACATACGGTCGCTGGTGGACATCCCATGCAGCTGCGCGGCTCCTTGTACCTGGATTCGAGCGAAGAGTCCCGAACGAATCCATGTCAACCTCGAAGCCCTGTCCGAAGGCGGCTGCACCGTCGGCCGCACGGCTCACTCCTCGCCGTCTTCTGATGTACCCTCGCTGAAGGCCCAGCCGGTTTCGGGTACGAGCTTGATGAGAAGATTCGCGCCGATTTCGACCGGCGGGCGGCTTCTTGCCTCTTGAATCCAGATCGGACGTTCGGCGACGGGCACGAGTTGCACGAGCACCAAGTAGGCGATGCAGATGACGACGGCGCCTCTTAAAAGTCCGAAAAGAAATCCGAGCGAGCGGTCAATCGCGTTGAGCGAGCTTTCTCGCACTCGTTTCGTGATCGCATAGCTGACGATCGAGATGGTGACGAGTGCCGCCAGGAAAATCACGCTCCCCGTCACGGCGTCCGCCAGAATGTTTAGCGGAATCAAATCGCGGGCGAAGGGCTGTAGCACCGGGAAAATGTAGAGTACGGCGAAGATCGCACCGACCCAGCCGACGACCGAGAGCGTTTCCTTGATGAAACCGCGGGCAAACGCCAGAAGTGCCGAAATGATCAACACTATCAATACACCGACGTCGGCAACGGTAAACGGAAGATCAGCCATGTTGACGCCGGATGGATCCTGATTCCGCGGCTGCGCTCGTCGACGGGGGCTGCAGCATATCCACCAGTTCGTTCAATTGTTCAATTTGGGTTATCCGAATATCGTGCGATTTCCGTCCCTTACCGGGAGGGGTCACGGCACGTGAGAATCCGAGTTTGGCGGCCTCCGACAATCGATTGTCAGCTTGGCTCACCGGCCGCACATCACCGGACAATCCGATCTCCCCGAAAAATACGGTGGCTTCCGGCACCGAAGTCCCCGTGTGTGATGACACCAAGGCGCCGGCGACGGCAAGGTCTGCACCCGGTTCACCGATCCTGAGGCCGCCTGCGACATTCAGATAGATATCATTGCCGAACAGTGACAGGCCGCAGCGTGCCTCGAGCACCGCGACGATCATCGCCAGTCGGGAGGTGTCCCAGCCCACGACGGCCCGACGCGGAGTGGCGAGGACGGAAGGGGACACAAGCGCCTGGATCTCCACCAGCACGGGCCGGGTTCCTTCGATTCCGGCATAGACCGCGGTCCCGCTGATTGCCGATGACCGTTCCGTCAGAAAGAGTGCCGAGGGATTGGTGACTTCCGCCAGGCCCGAATCCGTCATTTCGAACACGCCGATTTCGTCCGTCGGACCGAACCGGTTCTTGACCGCTCGAAGGATGCGAAATTGGTGTCCGCGTTCTCCTTCGAAGTACAGGACGGTGTCGACCATATGTTCAAGCACGCGGGGACCGGCAATCTGTCCCTCCTTGGTCACATGGCCGACCAACACAACGACCGATCCGGTTTTCTTGGCGAAACCGATGAACGACTGGGCTGCGGCGCGCACCTGGGCCACCGTGCCGGGTGCCGACTCGAGGGAGTCGACGAACATCGTCTGCACGGAGTCCACCACGATGACTTGGACCGGGCCCTCGGCCTCAAGGGTCGCGAGGATGCCGCGAACGTCGGTGGCCGCGGCGAGCTTAACCGGTGAGTCCGACAACGCCAACCGGCGCGCTCTTATGCGGACCTGATCGACCGCCTCCTCTCCGGACAAATAGGCGCATGGGACACCGAGCTTTCCGAGGGCTGCGACTACCTGAAGCAGTAAGGTTGACTTGCCGATTCCGGGATCGCCACCGACGAGCAGGACAGATCCCGGTACGAGGCCGCCGCCGCAGACACGATCGAATTCGGGAATGCCGACGACCGCTCGTTCGATCGACTTGGCGGCCCCATCGAGGGCGTCAAATTCAAACCGCCGTCCCTGCGCCGAGACGACGGCGCCGGGCGGAGAAACGGGCTCGTTTTCTTCAGTAATGGAGTTCCAGGCGCCGCAGGAATCACAACGACCGCTCCATTTCGCGGCGATCGTGCCGCATTCCTGACACACGTAGCGGGAAGAACGCCGCGCCATCAGATCTCACCTCTCCCAAGGTATGCGGGACATCCTCCGGCCATCCGAACGTTCACGGGTGTCTCATCTGCATCTTTATGGGACCCTCGGCGCTCTCAAGGATAGGCGGCCGACGGTCGCCAAGGAATGGATGGCCGCGCTGATCATTCGTCGGCAATTCCTGAAACGTATTCCCGGTGGTACCTGGCACCCAGGGCGGTCAGCAATTCATAGGCGATGGTGTCCCCTCTCTCTGCCAGATCATCGATCGGGACGGACTCGCCGATGACGTCGACCTCGGCGCCGGGAAACACAAGCTGGGGAGGCACCGAACTGACGTCGACGGTGGTGAGGTCCATCGAGACACGTCCCACGACCGGCACTCGAACCCCTCCGAGGTAGCAAAATCCCCGGTCGCTCAGGGACCGCAGATAACCGTCTGCGTATCCCAATGGAAGCGTGGCGATCGTGGTGGGCCCCGAAACACGATGCGCGGCGCCATATCCTACGGTTTGAGGGGCGTCGATGCAGCGTACTTGAACGATTTTCACCCGGAGGCGAACGACTTCGCGCATGGGGTTGAGATGGCCGGGTTGGGGGTTGGCGCCGTAGAGTGCTACTCCCGGACGCACCAAGTCGAAATGGTATTTCGGTCCCAGAAATACCCCCGACGAGTTCGCGAGGCTGGCTGCGACATGGGGGAATCCCCCTCGGATCGCTGAGAACGTCTCCAGTTGGCGTCCGTTGAGTGGATTGTCGGGTTCCTCGGACGAGACGAGGTGACTCATGACATACTCGACGTTCAGCCCGTCGATCATGGTGGGGTCGTCCATGAGTCGCCGAGTCTCGTCCTCGGGCAATCCAAGGCGCGACATGCCGGTATCGAAGTGAAGGGCCGCCGGCAGCGCACGACCTAGGATGCGCGCCCCTTTGGCCCAGCGTTCGATTTGTCCCAGGTCGTTGAGAACGGGTGTCAGGTCGTGCGCCTCAAACGCGCCGCTCGCTTCGGCCGGCAGCCCGTTGAGAACGAATATTTGAGGTCCCGCTCCCGTAATCCCTCGAAGGGCGATCGCCTCGTCGATGGTCGCGACGAAAAAGATGCGGCATCCTGCATCCTGCAGGGCAGGGGCGACCTGCTCGACCCCGGTGCCATAGGCGTTTGCCTTGACCAGGGCAGCGCATCGAGCCGTCGCCGATTTGCTCTTCAGCAGCCGATAGTTCGATTTGATGGCGGCGAGATTGATGGTCAGCACCGCACCGGCGTGCGCCGCGCTGGACATGCCTAGTTTCCGACTCCCGCGGGCAAGCGGTGCGCGATCGTCATCTGAAGCAATGTACGGTCTAGAACGGAACGTCCGACAGGAGGTGGTCGGGCGCCTCCAGATTGCCGAAACGCGTGAACTGATTGCTGAAGTACACCGTCACCGTATCCGTGGGACCGTGGCGGTGCTTGCCCACGATGATCTCGGCCTCTCCGGCGTGGCCTTCGGTCATGTAGTCGTGGTTCCACTGTTCCATACGCGTGTTGAAGTCTTCTTCGATCTCGTTGCGACGGCGTTTCGGCTTCGGATGCGTGCGGCTCCAGTAGTACTCTTCCCGGTAGATGAACATGACGACGTCCGCGTCCTGTTCGATCGTCCCGGACTCCCTGAGATCGGCGAGCTGCGGACGGTTGTCGTCCCGCTGTTCGACGGCGCGCGAAAGCTGAGAGAGGGCGAGAATGGGAACGTCGAGGTCCTTCGCCAACGCCTTCAATCCCCGAGTGATTTCGGAAACTTCCTGCACGCGGCTGTCGTGCCGTTGGCGCCCGGACGGTGAAACGAGCTGCAGGTAGTCGACGATGACGAGCCCCAGATTTTCCTGGCGCTTGAGGCGCCGCGCGCGCGTTCTGAGCGCCGCGATGCTGAGGGCGGGCGTGTCGTCGATGAACAGGGGGATTTCCTCGAGTTTCTGATTGGCGACGACGAGTTTATGGAATTCATCGTCGCTGAGCTGGCCCCGACGCATCTTGTACGAGGGAATCTCGGTTTGATCGGAAAGGATACGCGTCGCGAGCTGCTCGGCGGACATCTCCAGCGAGAAGAATCCCACGACCGCTCCGTCTTCGGTCCGCCATTCCCCGTTTTCGTCCCTTCCGCCGCGATAGGATGTCGCCGCGTGCACCGCGATATTGGCAGCCAATGCCGTCTTGCCCATCGCCGGCCGCGCGGCCAGGATGATCAAGTCCGATCGATGCAGGCCGCCGAGAAGCTCGTCGAGATCCGTAAGCGACGTGGCGACGCCGGTCAGCCTCGTTTGCCGTCGATGTGCTGCCTCCGCCGCCAACACCGCGTCCCGCAGAGAGGTCTGAAACGCCTGCAGGCCGCCTTCTTGCTTCCCGCTTTCGGCCAGGCGAAACAGGTGTTGCTCGGCATCTTCGATCTGCTGCATCGCGGCGTCGTCGATATCCGAGTCGTAGGCGCGGTTGACGATGTCCTCGCCGAGATCGATCAGTTGTCGGCGGATCGCGAGATCGTAGATCGTGCGGCCGTAGTCCTCGGAATTGATGATCGTGACCGCGGAGCCGGCGAGTCTCGCCAGGTATTGCGCACCGCCGACGTCGGCCAGGGCATCATCGTTCTCGAAATAGCTTCTCAACGTGACCGGTGTTGCAATCTGCCCGCGCTCGATAAGCTTCTGACAGGCTTCGTAGATCCTCCCATGAACCGGCTCGTGGAAATGTTGCGGTTCCAGAAATCCGAGCACGCGGTGGGCCGACTCGTTGTTGACGAGGACGGCACCGAGCAATGCCTGTTCGGCTTCGATGTTGTGGGGAGGTTCCCGGTAGGTGATGTCCTCGCCCCGTCCGTTCCCGACGGCGGAGAGGTGATGACTCGAGACGGCCTGATCTACCATTGGATCGCTAAGTAGTAATGTAACGGCCGGGCCGGCGGTAGACCATTCCTCGATTTGGGGGCGTGGAACCCGGGGACAAGAACTGTCCACAGGGAGTGGAACGCGGAGGCTGCTGGGAGGCGTCGCTCCCTATCAGTGGCGCAGCCTCGTTTCCAAGGCATGGCACGGGATCGGGAGACTGTTGACCATCGTCCTCAGGCGACGGCAGATTGTCGATCTCGGTTGCTGGTTCGTTCCCGCTCGTAAAGATAATCTCTGGTCAAGGGCACCGCCTTGTGCTCGTGGGCCAACTGAATCTGGAAGACGACATGGTCTCCATATCGGAACACTGCCTCTGACCCCGCCAGATAGAAGTTCCACATGCGGCAGAACCGGTCGTCGTAGAGAGACGAGATTTCCTGCCAATTCGCCAGGAAGCGGCGACGCCACTCCATGAGCGTTTCGGCGTAGTGGAGACGCAGGACTTCAATGTCGGTCAGCTTCAAGCCTGATTTCTCGATCGCCGGAGCGACTTCCGATAGCGCTGGGGAATAGCCGCCTGGAAAGATGTACTTGCGCATCCATGCTGCCGTCACCCCCGGACCCGACGACCGACCGATGGTATGGAGGAGGGCAATCCCGTCTCGGGCGAGAAGCTCTCGACACTTCTGAAAGTAGTTGCCGTAGTGCGGAACGCCCACGTGCTCGAACATGCCCACCGACACGATACGATCGAACTTGCCGGAGACTTCCCGATAGTCCTTCATCAGGAAGCGAACGCGATCGGCGAGTCCTGCCTTCTTGGCGCGTTCGTTCGATATTTTGTGCTGTTCTTCGGACAAGGTTACGCCGGTGACTTCGACATCGGCCTGCTGAGCGAGCGAAATCCCAAGGCCGCCCCAGCCGGATCCGATATCGAGAACGTGCATTCCCGGCTTGAGCAAGAGCTTGCCCGCGATATGATGCTTCTTGTTTTCCTGGGCTTGCTCCAGCGTATCCCGGGGATCAACGAAATAGGCGCAGGAGTACTGGCGGTCGCGGTCGAGGAAGAGATCGTAAAGACGGCCCGACAGGTCGTAGTGGTGGGCGACGTTGCACAACGCCCGACGCGTCGTGTTGGTCTGGGTCAGGACCTTGAACACCCTGCCGAGAGATCTGATCAGGCTCTGACTCCAGTGCCTGTCATGCGCATACATGTCCGCGACCGCAACCCCCAGAAAATCGGCGAGGTCACCTTCCTCGATGGTCAACGTCCCATTCATGTAGGCCTCGCCGAACTCGAGGTCCGGATTCATGGCGAGCCGATGGTGAAGTCGGGAATCGTGGAGGCGGATTGTTGATTTGAGGCCGGGCTCGCCGGTGAATCGATGACGGTTGCCGCGGGCGTCGATGATTTCCAAGTCGCCCCAGCAGAACGTGCCGTTCAGGATTCTTGCAAGCAGCATGACAACCGCAGCGCCTTCACCCTTCGCCCATCGGCCGTCGTCGGCGAGGTCCCCCGCGCTAGGCCGTGATTTTAATGGAGCGAGGCGCGACCCGCAAAACCGTTTTTCGGCAGTCGACGCCTATCGGGCTGCGCTGCGGCGGTATGTGGGCCGTGCGGCATGGATCTCATGAATTCCGATGACTTGGTCGAGGCGGCTAGGATGCCTTGGCGTCTGGCGTGGCGGCGTCGGTTATATCTGGCGTTGTGTCGCCCGACTCGCTGCGGACGTCGGCCGCCGTCCCGGACTCGTCTGCGGACTCGCTGTCTTGCTCGGCTTCTTCGGTGGGAGTGAGAGAAGTGTTCTCGAAGAACTCTTCCGCCACGACTGCTTGATCTTGCTCGGCGGCCTCATCGGCAGCCTCTACATCGTCTTCTGCTTGGGCGATGGCGGGGGCGCCGGCCGCGAGCGTCCCCACGCGGAACGCGGCTTCCTGCTGTTCGGCTTCCGCCTCCGAGCGAGCGACGTTGACGTTGACCGATATCGTGACTTCGGGATGCAGGGATACCCGCACCGGATGAATTCCCAACGTCTTGATGCTCCGGTCCAGCAGGACCTGCTTTCGATCGATGTTGAATCCGGCTCCGGTTACGCCGTTGGCGATGTCACGGGCGTTCGCCGAACCGTATAGTTGTCCCGTATCGCTGGACTGCCGGATCAGGACGATGGACAGGTCGTCCATGCGGGTTCCTACCGATTCAGCTTCGGTCCGGCGCTCGAGATTGCGTGCCTCCAACTCGGTCCACTGTTGTTTGAATTTTTCGCGGTTTTCCTCCGTCGCCCGAAGTGCCTTGTGCTGGGGCAGCAGGTAGTTGCGTGCAAAGCCGTCTTTGACGGTGACGACGTCGCCCATCTGTCCGAGATTTTCCACGCGTTCCATGAGAATGACGTCCATTACTCTTCCTCACCTTTGTAGACCACGCCGCAACGACGGCGGAGATTGAACCACTGTTCGATAAGCCCGATACCGGAAATCAATGCCAGGCCGAAGAGCCCAAACAGAACGAGCACCACATAGAAAATCACCAGCACGATCTGGGCGGCGGGCAACTTGCCGACCAGCGCATGTACCACCGCCAAACCCAGCAGCAGGTACGGGACCATGATGTAGACCGAGATCGTGGTGCCCGCGTAGCCGATCAGGCTCGGCGCCAAGGAGGCCAGCAGCGCGGCTCCGAAGGCAAGGGCGAGAGGACGGGGCAACTGCAGGACGGTCATCTTCGGGGACGGGCGCAGGTTCCGGCCAAAGCGGACCAAAAGGCCTTGAGCCAGCACCCCGTTCAGGGACAGCATGATGATCCACGACACGCCCACGAGCGCCGGGAACAACGGCTCCCACACCTCCATGAGCGCGTGTACGCCTTCCAGCTCTACCCAGGGGCGGCCCGATAGTTTTTCCAGGATGGTTGTCAGAAATCGCTCAACATGCCCTCGTAGCCCGCCCTCCAGTGCGGAGAAAGCCGCAATGGCGATCAGGAAGTAGCCGCTGGCCAAGGCGGACAACCAAGTGATCAGCCGCCCAGCCGGATACCACTCGACCGTCCCAGAGCCTTGCCGGGACAACGAGGCGAGATGAACGATCCAGACGACGGGTCCCGCCGTCAAACCTCCGTACATCGCGGCGCTGAGGAATTCGTCACCGATCCCGGTTACGACCGTCCCCGTTGCGGCGGCGACCAACAGCGGCGCGACACCCAGGCTCAATCCCGCCGCGAACAGAGGAAGCGACGACAGATAGGCGAGGATGAGTGCTCCCGGCGACCCTGCCAGGATGGAGAGGTACAGGAGTGCGCTGACGAATCCCGCAGCTACCGCAAAAAATGTCGTTCTCGACATCGTGGCACGGGCCTCGCCCGCCCCGTCGGACCTAGCGGAGCACGTACGGGAGCAGCGCCAGAAATCTGGCGCGCTTTATGGCCCGGGCGAGTTCGCGTTGTTTCTTGTTCGAAACCGCTGTAATCCGGCTCGGTACGATCTTTCCCCGCTCCGAGACGAACCGCTGCAGCAGTTTCACGTCTTTGTAATCGATCTTCGGTGCCCCCGGTGCGGAGAACGGGCATGACTTCCGACGCCGGAAGAACGCGCGCCGCGTCGGAGAGGGTGATGGTCGGGTCGCGTTCACTGTTCATCTCCCGATTTCACGTCTTTGCGAGCCTCGGTCTCTTGAACGCTCGAAGGTGTCTCGCTCCTTGAACCTCGTCCGCCGCGCTCACTCCGCCGCTGATCATCGCGGCTTCCTTTCGACTGCATGATTATCGACGGCCCTTCCTCCAGCTCCTCGACTCTGATCGTCAAGTGACGCAAGACATCCTCGTGAATGCGCATATTGCGTTCCATCTCGTGGACCGCGTCGGTCGATGCATCGAGATTCATCAGGACATAGTGCGCCTTGCGGTTCTTCTTCAATCGGTAGGCGAGGGTTCGTAGCCCCCAGTGTTCGACTTTGGGGACGGAACCGCCGCCTTCTTCGATGATGGTGCCGAATTCCTTCGTCAACGATTCCACTTGGCTCGCGGAAACGTCGGGGCGAACGAGAAACACGTTCTCGTAGAGCGGCATATCGATACTCCCTCTGGCTGTATCGGTCCGGCGAGATGCGGGACATAGCCGGACTATCCGGCAAGGAGTGATATCAGAGCGCGGGACTATACCGATTGCATCGCCCGGCGCAAGTGCACATTACCGTTCGCTTCAATCCTGTACAGTGCCGCCGGGAGGACATCGCGACCGGTGCCGCTGCGGATTGCCGTGGAGTCCGTGCCGGTCCGGCTCGTATGAAACGGGCATCTATGATAACCCAGCGCCACGGCATTACGCCGTTCCGTACAATGCTGGATAGGATTTCAATGACGCGCGCATTCGTTTTTCCGGGACAGGGTTCGCAAGAGGTAGGAATGGGCCGGGAACTCGCAGACGCCTTTTCCACTGCCCGATACGTGTTCGAGGAAGTGGACGAGGCTCTGAGCATGAATCTCTCCCGTCTCATGTTCCAGGGACCCGAAGAGGAACTCACTCTGACGGAAAATGCTCAGCCCGCTTTGATGGCCATGAGTATTGCGGTGTTCCGTGTCCTCGTGGCCGAAGGAGGTGTGACGCTGCCGGATGTCTGCCGGTTTGTGGCCGGTCACTCGCTCGGTGAGTACTCGGCCCTCACGGCGGCCGGCGCCATCACACTCGATCAAGCTGCCCGGATTCTTCGGGCGAGGGGAACCGCGATGCAACGGGCGGTGCCGGTAGGTGACGGCGCGATGGCGGCCTTGCTCGGACTCGATCTCGACGACGTCGTGGCCGTCGCCGAGGCAGCTCAGGGTGGGGGGGATGAGGCTTCGGGTGCCGATGACGGGGTGTGCGCGGCGGCGAATGACAACGCGCCAGGCCAGGTCGTCATCAGCGGAGACAAGGTGGCCGTCGAACGGGCCGTGACGCTCGCGTCGGAAAGGGGTGCGCGGCGGGCGATCTTGCTCGATGTCAGCGCGCCCTTTCACTGCCCTCTGATGCAGCGGGCGGCTGACGAGATGGCGGAGGTGTTGGCGGAGGTCACGATCGCCCCTCCGCTCATTCCCGTCGTCAGCAATGTGAGCGCACGGAGCGAGAGCGATCCCGAGACCCTTCGGAGGCTGCTCATCGAGCAAATCACGAAAATGGTGCGTTGGCGGGAAAGCGTCGAGTTCTTGAGGGATCAAGGGGTTGAGACGTTGGTCGAACTCGGTGCGGGAAAGGTGTTGACGGGGCTGGTCCGACGAATTGACCGGGATCTGACCGGGATGTCGGTCAGCTCCCCTCGGGACGTCGAGGACGTGTTGGCGACCTTCTGATCCTGCGAGGCATCGCCTGGCATCGTCCGGTGTGGGGCGTCTGCGAATCATCCATTCGATGGAGTGCGGCAATTGTTCGATCTCGATGGAAAGTGTGCACTGGTGACCGGCGGCTCAGGCGGGATTGGAGGGGCGATCGCTCGCGCGCTGCACGAGCGGGGAGCAACCGTTTCTGTCTCCGGCACCCGCCGGGAGGCACTCGATGGATTGGTGCGGGAGCTCGACAGCCGGGCCTACGCGATACCATGTGATCTGTTCGACCCGACCGCCGTCGAGGCCCTCGTGAGAGAGGCGGAAGAGTCCATGGGTTCGGTCGACATTGTCGTCAACAACGCCGGCATCACACGAGACAATATCGCGGTGCGCTTGAGGGACGAAGACTGGCAGCAGGTTGTCGATGTCAATCTCACCGCGGCATTCCGAGTTTCTCGTGCCGTCCTGCGCGGCATGATGCGCCGCCGTTGGGGACGGATCATCAATGTAACGTCCGTTGTCGGCGTATCGGGGAACGCCGGCCAAGCCAACTACGCGGCCTCGAAGGCGGGACTCGTGGGATTGACCAAATCTCTGGCCCGAGAAGTGGCCTCGAGGTCCATCACCGTCAACTGCATCGCTCCAGGGTTTATCGAGACCGCGATGACGGAGTCCTTGGAAGGTGATCAGCGGGACCGGCTCGCCGCCGCCGTACCGGCGGGACGTTTCGGCATGCCGTCCGATGTTGCGTCCGCGGCCGTGTTTCTGGCTAGCGAGGAAGCTTCGTACGTTACCGGCCATACGTTGCACGTCGACGGCGGCATGGTGATGGTTTGACGGTGTTTCGCCGCACTTGGCCCGCTGGTCACGGCCTCCAAAGTGTGTTACCAAGCCCCGACTTTCGGCGGCGTTGGAGCGGCGCTGCCGGAATGGGAACTCGCGCCTGTCCGGGCCCGAGAAATGGCTCTCAATAGTCTGCATCCGGGGATTTGATCCATGAGCGATGTCACCGAACGCGTAAAGAAAATCGTCATCGAGCACCTCGGCGTTGAAGATGAAAAAGTCACCGAAAACGCCAGTTTCATTGATGACCTCGGGGCTGATAGTTTGGACACGGTTGAACTGGTCATGGCGTTCGAGGAGGAATTTGGTTGCGAGATTCCCGACGACGCGGCCGAAAAGATTTTGACCGTGAAGGACGCGATTACTTACCTGGAAGAGCAAGTATCTTAACGTCCCTTTGCGCTGCCCCGATCATGGGGTCGGCACGCCTGAACCTGTATTTCTGAGATGAGACGAGTTGTCGTCACCGGGGTCGGTCTTGTCACACCTCTCGCATCGGGAGTGGAAGAGACTTGGAGCCGCCTGATCGCCGGAGAGTCGGGGGCAGGCTCCATTCAAAAGTTTGATGCGTCGGATTTAGCGTGCCGTATCGCTTGCGAGATTCCCCGCGGGGAAGGCTCGGGCTTGTTTAACGCCGACGACTACGTTCCACCGAAAGATCAGCGTAAGGTGGACCAGTTCATCATATATGGCATAGCGGCGGCGCAGCAGGCGGTTGAAGACTCCGGCTGGACTCCGACAGACGAGGAGTCGCTTGAACGAACGGGCGTGCTGCTGGGATCGGGGATAGGCGGACTGGAAAGCATACAAAACTCGGCGATCACCATCCACGAACGGGGACCACGTCGCGTCAGCCCGTTCTTCATTCCATCGGCCCTGATCAACCTGTTGTCCGGTCACGTTTCGATCAAGTTCGGTTTCAAGGGGCCGAACCACGCGGTTGTCACGGCATGCGCGACAGGGGCTCACGCCATCGGTGATGCAGCGAGGATTATCGAATGGGGGGATGCGGACGTGATGGTGGCGGGCGGTGCCGAGGCTGCGATTTGCCGTCTGGGGGTTGCCGGGTTTGCGGCATCTAAAGCCCTGTCGACCACTTTCAACGACGAGCCGACCAGGGCCTCGCGACCATGGGACCAGGCACGGGACGGGTTCGTGATGGGAGAAGGCGCGGGCGTCGTGATCCTGGAGGAACTGGAGCATGCGCAGGCCCGGCGGGCGAAGATCTACGGGGAGGTAAAAGGCTATGGCCTGTCCGGAGACGCTCACCATATTACCGCGCCAGCCGAAGACGGAGACGGCGGATTCCGAGCTATGAGAATGGCGCTGGAACGGGCGGAGATGAATTCCGGCGATATCGACTATATCAACGCGCACGGCACGTCGACACCGCTCGGGGATGAGATTGAGCTGGCCGCCGTCAAGCGGTTGTTCGGCGCCGATGCTTACGAGCTTTCGATGTCCTCCACCAAGTCATCGGTCGGACATCTTCTGGGAGCCGCCGGCGCTGTGGAAGCCATTTTCGGTATCCTGGCGATGAAGAACGGTGTGGTGCCGCCGACGCTGAACCTGGACGATCCCTCGGAAGGGTGTGATCTGGATTTGGTTCCTCACCAGGCCAAGGAACGTCCGGTGAATGCGGTGTTGTCGAACTCCTTCGGATTCGGCGGAACAAACGCTACGCTCGTCTTTACTCAGGCGCCGTAGGAAACATCGGGAACCGGCGTGGAGCGTTCGCGGGCACGTCGGGCGTACCGCGTTCTGATACTGCTGTTGGCTTTCGCCGTCGTCTCGGTCGGTGGGGTGGCCGTCTGGGGGTTGTCCGTCTTTCGGAGTCCGGGACCTCTGACGGAGGCGACGGACGTCGTGTTCCCGCGGGGATCGGATCTTCGCGAGATCGCGCGACTTCTTCACGAAAGCGGGGTGATCGAACGCCCCGACATATTCCAGGTGGCCGTGCGAGTGCTCCGGAAGTCACGCCAGCTCAAGGCGGGCGAATTCAGGTTCCCACCGGGAATCTCTCCGATGGAGGCGATGGACCTTCTCATCGGCGGTGAAACCGTCGTTCGTCGACTCACCGTTCCGGAGGGTCTGACCCAGGCTCAAGTATTGGAAATCCTGTTGAAGGCGGAAGGTCTCGTGGGCACCGTCGACGTGCAGGGTGTGGAGGAAGGCCAGCTACTGCCCGATACGTATCACTTCAGCTTCGGGGACCGGCGCGCGGACGTGTTGGCTCGAATGCGGACCGCCATGACCGATACGCTGAATGCGCTCTGGAGAACCCGTTCCAGGGATCTGCCGCTCAAGGGTCCTCGTGAAGCCTTGATCCTCGCGTCCATTGTCGAAAAGGAAACGGCGATGGCGGGCGAGCGTGCTCGAATTTCGGGCGTGTTTGTCAATCGGCTAAGGCGCGGCATGCGCCTGCAATCGGACCCGACCGTAGCGTTCGCCGTGACCGGAGGCAAAGAGCCCTTGGGACGGAAACTGACCCGCCGCGACCTTCGCATCCATCATCCGTACAACACATACGCTATCGGTGGACTGCCACCGGGACCGATCTGCAATCCGGGCCGGGATTCCTTGGAAGCAGCCATGAGCCCCGCGGAAACCGACGAACTTTATTTCGTTGCGGACGGCAGTGGCGGTCACGCCTTCGCACGGACCCTCAAGGAGCATCTCGAGAACGTGTCGCGTTGGCGGCGCATCCGGGAAAACAGCAAGTGAGGGCCGGGCGCGCCGGTTCGCGTGTGCGCCGCCCCAGGTTTGGTATGCTTCGGCATCGTTCGAGGGGCACGCCCTCGGGCAAGCCCCCGTGCGGCCGGGTAGAGGGATGGAGGTGAATGGCAGCCCGCAAAATGAAAGTGGCGGTGCATCTGTCTAGCATGACCGGGTTCTCCCGGGTGAGCGGACAAGACACCCGGTATGAGTGGGTTTGGGAGCTCAGGTGTGTCAACGGTCGAGGGCTCGATATCCGATGCCGGACTCCCGTCGGCTTCGACATGCTCGAGGCGGTCGCGCGCGCGGCGGCGTCGGAGCGATTCAGCCGCGGCAACCTGACTATGACCCTGCAGGTGAATCCGGTCGAAGCCGGCTCTTCGGTCACCGTCAATCGGCGATTGCTGGAGCGGCTTCTTGACGTCGCTCGTGAATACGAGGGCGCGCCGGGAGTCCTGCCGCCTCGCCTCGACGGTCTGCTTTCTATCCGAGGTGTCATCGAACCGGTGGAGGAGGCTGCGGCCGACGAGGAACAATCGGTACGCATCGCGACGATGGTCAAGACCCTCGAGACCGCTCTCGATGAGCTACAGGCATCACGGTTGGCGGAAGGCAGCAAGCTGACGGAGGTCCTACGCCGACATGTCGCGGAGATCGAAGAACTGTCCGTGAACGCCGCCGAGTGCGTGGCCGCTTTGCCAAAGGCGCTTTCCGCCCGGCTCAACGAGCAGTTGTCCGAGATCCTGGACGCGCGACCGGGCTTGCCGGAGGACCGCTTGGCACAGGAACTTGCCGCCCTGCTGGTGAAGTCCGACGTCAAAGAAGAGATGGACCGCTTGACCGCGCACGTGGAAGCGATCAACGAACTGCTGGGCGAGGGCGGCTCGGTGGGGCGACGTCTGGATTTCCTGGCCCAGGAGCTTAATCGGGAGGCCAACACCTTGTGCGCCAAGGCGGCGGATGTGTCCCTGGCGCGCGTGGGACTTGATCTCAAGGCGGTCATCGATCGGTTCCGCGAACAGGTTCAAAACATCGAGTAGACGTGCGCAATGGCTGATACCACCGTCCAGCGTCGGGGACTGATGTTCATCCTGTCTTCGCCATCGGGGGCGGGTAAGACGACACTGGCGCGTATGCTCATCGAAACCGACAACGCTATCGTCATGTCGGTGTCGGCGACGACACGGCATCCCCGGCCGGGTGAAACGGAAGGTACGGACTACTATTTTGTCGATGACGGGCGGTTTGATCAGATGGTGTCTGACGGGCAGTTTCTTGAACATGCCACCGTCTTCGGCCATCGCTATGGAACGCCAGCGCCGCCCGTGCGGGAGGCGATGGCCCGAGGCCGGGATGTTCTCTTCGATATCGACTGGCAGGGGGCGCAGCAACTCAAGGAAGCCGCCCGCGAAGATGTTGCCAGCGTGTTCATCCTTCCGCCGTCTCTGGAGGAATTGGAGGGTCGGTTGCTGGCGCGCGCCCAAGATCCGGAGGACGTCGTGCTTCGCCGCATGCAAAAAGCCTCGGGCGAGATGAGTCACTGGCCCGAATACGATTACGTTCTTATCAACGAGGATGTCGACCGGAGTCTGCAAGCCGTCTGCACCATTTTGGCCGCGGAACGCATGAAACGTGCACGGCAAACCGGTCTCGCGGAGTTCGTGAAGAACCTCCAAACCGGCGACTAAGCTAAAAGTCTCGGTGCGCCGCGGGAAGGCGTGTTTTCCAGGCCGGCGCGAAGGCGTCCTGCCGCTGGAGATGCCGGGCGGCGTTTGACACGCGCTTGCTCCAGGATCATGTTCAAGTCGGTCAGAACTATCTTGCGCAGGGGGTAGGCATATGGCCGTGACCCGGGGTTGGCTCGTCCAGGACCCCGCCGCGCAGCAGGTGCGTCCCGCTCCACCGCGATGTCGGCGAGGTTGTGCCGTGAGCTTCCCGTCGCGGGCCGGCAGGTACACCATGCTAAACTCGCGGCGACCATGCCGGTGCATGGCGAGCCGTGGTTGTTGACCTTCAATACCGACGATTTCCGTGGGTTTGGCGAGCGCATCGAGTTGATCGATAGGGGGGCCGCGCCGTGAGCAAGACGAACCATCCGGACTCGGCGCTCTCGGCAAAGCAACGGGTCGAGAAGGGCCTGCAAGCGCTGCGGACAGGTCTCGGCGCTTACGTCGGTAAACACGTGCGGGATCGTCACCGCAGGAACGGGCGCCACTGTGCGAGCCGGGATGGACCGCGACGGCGCATGTGAGCCGACACCAGGAGAAACAGGGAAACACTCGATGGCTGATAACGATCTCGACGGCGCTCCCGGACCTTTCTTTTTTCGTCATTCCGCCCGACAGATTCTGTTCGGTCCGGGCCGGTTTTCCGAGCTCGCCACCATCGCCGAGGCGAGGAGCGTCGAACGCGCCGTCGTGGTCATGGATGGCGCTTTTATCGGCGGAGAGCTGGAGGCAAGGGTCCGCGAAGTGCTCGGCAACTTGATCGGTGTCGAGGTCCACGGCGTGCCCATTCAGGAGCCCGACACCGAGACGGTCGAGGCCTGTCGGCAGGTTCTGGAAGCCGCGCATCCCGACATGGTCGTCGCGGTGGGCGGGGGATCGACCATGGACACCGCCAAGGTCGCGCGCATCCTGCTGTCTAACCCGGGCACCGTCGAGGAAATGGCGGGCTTCGATCGATATTACGAACCGCATCGCTCGGTCATGGTGTGCGTGCCGACCACCGCGGGAACCGCCTCCGAAGTCTCGGAAATGGCCGTGATCGGTCTCATCGGGTCGGACATCAAGCTCCGCTACCGATCTCAGAACATGACGGCCCAGTTCGCGGTGCTGGATCCCGAGCTGCTGCTGACCGCGCCTCCCGCGGTCACGGCCAACACGGGCTTTGACGCCCTGACTCATGCGATCGAGTCCTATATCTCCCGCGGCGCCAACATCATGTCGGATCCCTACGCCCGGGACGCGATTCGGCGTCTGGTCAAATGGCTGCCCGTGGCCTATCGAGAAGGCGGCAATCTGACTGCCCGCGGACACTGCCATATCGGCTCGATGCTTGCCGGCGTCGCATTCAATTCGACCCAGCTCGGGCTGGCTCACGCCATCGCGGCGCCGCTTGGCAACATACATCACGTGGTCCACGGCAAGGCCAACGCGCTCGCCCTGCCGGCGGTGATCGCCTACAATGAGCCGGAACTTGGCGAGAAAGGTCAGGTGCTTGCGGACATTCTCGGCAGCGCGACTCCCGCCGATGGCGTGGCGCGAATTCGGGCCGAACTCGATCTCGATATCGGGCTCGACGAGATCGTCACCACCGACGAAGAGCGGGACACCATCGTCGAGGCGGCGATGAAGAGCGGCAACGTGCCCTACAGTCCTCGCACGCCGTCGATCGAACACATTCGAGCCATCGTCGCGGTCATGCGGTCGCCCATCGGCGCGTCCGGGCCGATTCTGGAGATATAGCGATGCGCGGAATACACGATCTGGGTGGATTGCCCGCCGGACCCGTCGATCAGGCGGAGCACGAGCACGGCTATTGGGAGAAGCGCATCGACGGAATCCGGCTGCTGCTCGCCGACAAGAAGCGCCGGCTGATCACGGTCGACGAGATGCGCAGAGGGATCGAATCTCTGGGCAAGGACGTGTACGACAAGCTCAGCTACTACGAATGTTGGACGGCCTCGGTCACCGGTGTCATGTTGGAGAAAGGCGTCATCACGACCGATGAACTCGGTCGCAAGATGGCGGAAGTCGAAGAGCGCGACAAGGCGAGGTTCGAAGGTGGCTAGGTTCGCGTCGGGAGACAAGGTGCTCGTGCGGAAGGCGTATCCGCCCGGGCACGTCCGCACGCCTTGGTACATCCGCG
Source organism: Alphaproteobacteria bacterium (assembly GCA_021296255.1). Taxonomy (GTDB): domain Bacteria; phylum Pseudomonadota; class Alphaproteobacteria; order UBA2966; family UBA2966; genus UBA2966. Next base: position 31,896 of record JAGWAU010000021.1, read on the forward strand.
GCAAGTCCGGCGTGATCGAGCGGATCTGCGGTGAATTCGGGAACCCGGAGGAACTGGCTTACGGCCGCGACGGCACGCCCAAGCAGACCCTGTACCGGGTGAGGTTTGCGCAGAACGAGGTGTGGGACGGTTACGCCGAGAACCCCAAGGACACCGTGGATATCGAGATTTACGAGCACTGGCTGGAACCGGTCGCATAACGTCGAGAGAACGCCATGAGCCAACACACGCACGATCACGGGCACGACCACCGGCACCCGCCGCAGCCGGATATCGATTCCGAGCCGATGGGATACTACCAGATCATGGGCGCGGCCCTCGGCGAGTTGCTGATCGAGAAGGGCGTCATTACGGCCGATGAGCTGCGGGCCACGATCGAACTCATCGACAGCAAGTCACCGGAAGGCGGCGCCAAGGTCGTGGCCCGTGCCTGGACGGATCGGGAATACAAGAAACGGCTTCTCGAGAACGGAAACGCGACGGTCGATGAACTCGGCATCGAAATGCCCGATACGCATCTAGTCGTCGTCGAAAACACGGACACGGTCCATAACGTGATCGTCTGCACTCTATGCTCGTGCTATCCACGGATGCTGCTCGGGTTGCCGCCGGACTGGTACAAGGCGCACGCCTATCGCAGCCGTGTCGTGCACGAACCCCGGGCGGTCCTCGGGGAATTCGGTACCGAGCTCCCCGATGATACGGAGATCCGCGTTCACGATTCGACGGCCGACATGCGTTATCTGGTCTTGCCGCGGCGGCCCGACGGAACGGAAGATATGAGCGAGAAAGAACTGGTCGAGCTGGTCACCCGGGACTGCATGATCGGCGTGACCTTGCCGAAGGCGCTGTAGACAGGGGCGGTCGGACCAAGACAGCGGGATCCGTGTCGTCGGTCAAATGCCGGGTCGCTTGTGGGCCCACGGGTTCTCCTGTTCGAAGGCCGCCGCGACCCACAGTAGCTGGTCTTCTCGATACCAAGGGGCGACCAGTTGAATGCCCGCCGGCAGCCCATCGTCCGTCCACCCGCAGGGCAGCGTGATCGCCGGGTGCCCCGACATGTTGAAGGGGTGCGTGTACGCGTACCAGGCGGCTCTGAGCTTGCCCGCGCGTGTGCCTCCGATCTCGATGTCTTGGTGGGCGTCGAAGTCGGCGACCGGTGGCGGTGCGGCGAGGGTCGGGGTGATCATCAGGTCGAACCCCTCGAAGACCTTCTCGATCGCGCGGTAAATGTTGCTGCGCGCGAACAGGCCATCCTGAAGATCGCGCCCGCTGATCTGCATGCCCTCTTCCATGTTGGTCTTCAAGGACGGGTCGATGAGGTCGGGCGTGGAGTCGAGATGGGATGCCATGCGCGCGTACTGGGCGGAGTATCCGATCGCCCGCCACATCGCGTCGCCCGCCTCCAGCATGTCTTCCTCGGGCTCGACGCCGAGGCCAAGGCCGGAAAGGCTCTGGACCGCCCCTTCGACGACACGTTTGACACCATCATCGATCACGGAATTTCCCAGGAGGGGAAACCATGCCGCTTTGAAGTTCCCGGGCAGGGACGGTACCTCCGGGAACGACAGGTCGAGAAGGGTGGGCTGTCCGCGGGACCAGGGGTCCGAAGCGTGGGGGCCCGCCATCACGGAAAGCATCAGTGCCGCGTCCGCGACGGTTCGGGTCATCGGGCCGATATAGCTCAAGGTCCCGAAAAGGTCCGGTGCCGACTCCTGCGGGACGCGACCTAGGGTTGGCTTTAAGCCTACGATGCCGCAGGCGCTTGCGGGAATCCGGACCGACCCGCCGCCGTCCGTGCCGAGCGCCAGGGGCCCCTGTCCGCTGGCCACGGCGGCCGCGGCACCGCCGCTCGACCCGCCGCAGGTGCGTTCGAGGTTCCAGGGGTTGCGGGAGACTCCGGAGACCAGGCTGGTCGTGACGGCCTTGTGGCCGAGGGCGGGGGTCGTTGTCTTGCCGAGAAGAATTCCGCCCGCACCCATCAATCGTTCGGCCGCCACGGAGCCGTGGTTGGGGACATTGTCACCGAAGACCGCGGAGCCGAACGTCGTACGCACGCCTTTGGTCGGCACCAGGTCCTTGACGGAATAAGGGATACCGGCGATCGCGCCCTCGCCCTCGCCGCTCGAAAGGGCGGCCTCGGCGTCTTGTGCGGTCTTGCGGGCGTCATCATGGCAAACGGTTACGAAGGCGTTGACGGTGGGCTGCAGCTCCTGAATGCGGGCCAGTACCGTGTCGATGACTTCGACCGGGGAGACGCGTTTGCTCCTGTAGGCGTCCAGCAGTTCGGTCGCGGAAAGGTAGAGAAGTTCGTCTGACATCAGATGACTGTCCTGTCGCTGGGTGGAAAGACAGCGTGGCTACAGCGACCCGGCGATGTCGACGAGGGCGCCCGAGACGTAGGACGCTTCGTCGGACAGCAGATGCAGGATGACGGATGCGATTTCATCCGCTTGCGCGACGCGTTTGATCGGGAGTTTGGGGCCCATCTCTTCCACCAAGCCAGGCGGTTGAATTTCGGTATCCGTAATCCCGGGCCGAACGCAGTTCACACGGACTCCCTCTCCCGCGACTTCTCCGGCCAATCCGATTGTGAAACTGTCGACCGCGCCTTTGCTGGCGGCGTAGTGGATGTATTTGCCCCCCGCGCCGAGCTTTGAGGCAACGGAGCCCACGTTGACGATCGAGCCACCCCTACCGCCATGATTCGTCGACATGCGCCGGACCGCGTAGCGGCAGGGAATGACGGTTCCGGTGATGTTGATGGCCCAGAGATTGGTGAGGAGTTCCTCGTTGATCCGTTCATCGTCGAGCCGGCTGATCCCGCCGGTGACTCCGGCGCTGTTCACCAGGGCGTCCAAGCCGCCGAGCTCCTTGTCAACGGTTTCGAACATGCGGGCTACGTCGGCCTCCTTCGCGACATCTGCTTGGACGGCAATGGCCTTGCGACCCTTTGCCTTGGCCTTCTCGACGACTTCGTCGGCACGGTCCCCGCGCTCCAGATAGTTGACGCAGATGTCGTAGCCGCGATCCGCGGCCATGAGAGCCGTCGCCGCGCCGATGCCGCGACCACCGCCCGTGACGATTAGATTGGCCGTCATGGTTCCTCCCCGTCCTTGGTGGACAGGAACTTAGCCGCCTGCCGAGGACCGGGTAAAGCGTTCTTTGGCAAGGCTCAAACGATCGACGAGCTCATGATTGAGTGCCGGCACGAACGCTGGATCGAGAACGATTGCGCCGTTTTTGAACGTCAGCTGTTCCCGCCACAGTTGCTCGCGATTTTTGAGAAATCCGTTCATCTCTCCGGCGTTGCCGATCGTGTGACGGGCCACACAGGCCTCGGCCCAGCAGTTGACGTCGGTGGAGGCGCCGTTTCCCAACACTGACGACAGGCCCGCTTCGCGGATGTGCTCCAGCGCTTCCCCAAGTCGGGACAAGCCGTTTCTCTTCACCAGCATCATCTTGACGTATCCGCAGCCCTTCATCTCCGCGGCGCGATCGATGTCGGCGAGCTCGTAAATCGACTCGTCCAGCTTCAGAGGGACCGGTGAAGCTGCGGCGGCGGCCGCGTTTGCTTCCCAATCGTCCGCGGCGCACGGCTGTTCGATGCTTTCGATTCCTCGGGGATCGATCCGCTCCATCAACTGCACCGCCGTTTCCCTGGTGTAGCCCTGATTGGCATCGAAGCGGATTTCTGCCGCATCTGCCGCGGCTACCTGGACCGCGGCGAGTCGCTTCAGATCGCCCTCCAGGTCCCAACCGCCCTTGAGCTTCAAGGTTCGGAACCCTGCGTTGAGATGTCCCTCCACCTCGGATGGAATCTCGCGCGGGTCCTGACTCATCACGGCCATCGACAGTGGCACGCGCGTGGGCAGGGATGGCGGTTCCAATAGGGCGTGTCCTTCCATCATTTCGATCGAGACCTGCAGGACCGTCGCCGCGTGCGGATAGGCGATGCGATGGGGCTCGAGCGCCCGTTTTGCTTCGGACGGCGCCATTCCGACCAGAAGAGCCGACTGCTTGAGGCAAAATTCCCAGCCAGCCTCGGTCGTTTCCCTCGTGTAGTGCGGAACGATGACGGCTTCGCCATATCCGGCCCGCCCCTCTGCGTCGCTTGCCTCGGCGAGCAGAACGTCCAGGTCGGACAGCGTGACCCCGGTCAGGTGATAGGGCCGGATCAACGGCACCCGAAGGCGCCAAAGCGTGAACGACTCGAGGCGCGTCACGGGGTCGTCACCCGCAACCCCGCGCGAGGTGGTGGATCAGGCCTGCACGGGGGCGAAGCGCGCTTCGTCGAGCTTGAGGCGATTGACCGTGCCGTGATTCAGCTCCGGCTTGAAGTCTTTTTCGAGAATGATCGACCCATCGCGGAATGGCAGGGTTTCCTTGAAAAGCTGTTCGCTGTTCTTGAGGTATCCGTTGTTCTCGGCCGCGTTGTCAATCGTATGGCGCGCCACGCAGGACTCGACGAAACAGCCTACGTCCGACGCGGCACCGTTGCCCAGCACCGGGGTCATTCCCAGTTCCCGGATGCGGTCGAGGCCTTGCTTGAGCAGATCGACGCCCGTGAGCTTCGAAATCTTGAGCTTGACGAATCCGCAGCCGTGCATGGCGCCCGCGCGCTCGACGTCGACGATTCCGTATATGGATTCATCCATCATCACGGGCACGTTCGAGACGGCAGCCACCGCGGCATTGCTGTCCCAGTCCGCCTTGTCGCAGGGTTGCTCGAACAACTGCAGTTCACCATCCGACTCCAGGGACGTTGCGAATTCGATGCCGTCCTCGCGGGAGAATCCCTGGTTGGCATCGATCCGGATGTTTGCGCGCCCGGCATTGGCCCTCTGAATGATCTCGAGACGATCGAGGTCGGCCGCGGGCTCCCAACCGACCTTGACCTTGAGGGTTCGATGCCCTTTCTCGATGAGCCTGTCGACTTCGTTGGGAATCTTGTCCAGTACCTTGGTATTGACGGCGCCGAGGATGGGCACCTCGGTCGGCTCGCCCGGCAGATCGAACAAGGGGTTCTCCTCCATCATCTCGATCGCGACCTGCAAGGCGCTGACGGCATGCGCATCGCTGAACCGGTAAGGATCGAGACTGGTCTTGGCTTCCCCGGTTTCCATTCCGACGATGCGTTCGCCGTGCTCGAGGCAGAACTTCCAGCCGCCGTCGCACGTTTCGTGTGTGTACCCCGGGAGGATCGTGGCATCTCCCACACCGGCGCGACCGTCTTCGTCATGTATCTCGCAGACAATGGTATCGATCGTCTTGAGCCCGTCCGGCTGGAGTTTGGTGACGTAGGGAACGTGCAGGGGAATTTCGACCCGATAGAGGGCGAGATCGTGAATTTTCATGGCTCCGTCCTCGAGGCGGCATGTCATGCTGCTGACCGTCGTCCTTCATAGCACGCCGGTCCGCTTCGGGCCACTTGGACCGCGCGGCTCTACGGCGTCGGCGGATCGCCAATATAACGACGCGCGACTTTTTGTCGTGTAACGTATCGCTTGAACGCGATCCAAGTGCTGAACTAACGTCTGGGAAGAAGTGAAGCGGATGGGGTCCGCCGCGACCCCGAGCACGTCCGGAGAGGTGTCGAAGGGAAGGATGGCTGTCGAGATTTTGCCAACGGGTGCGGCTCTTGGCGCTGAAATTCGGGGGCTGGACTTGCGTCGAGGTCTCGATCCCGACTCGATCGAAGTCGTCAAGCAGACTTGGCGAGACCACTTGGTGCTGTTGATCCGCGATCAAGACATCTCGGACGCCGATCTCGTGCGATTCAGTAGGTATTTTGGAGAACCCCGTCTGGCGCCGCTCGGCGAAGCACGGATGAAAGGCCGCTCTCGGTCGCCCGAGGGCTATCCCGAAGTAGCGATCATCTCGAACGTGACGAAAGATGGTATTCCCATCGGCAGTCTCGGGAACGGTGAGGCGATCTGGCATACCGACATGTCCTATCTCGAAGAGCCGATTATGGGGGCCATCCTGTACGCCCTGGAGGTTCCTCCCTCCGGCGGCGATACCGGTTTCGCCAACATGTATCTCGCGTACGAGACGCTGCCGGATGAATTGCGCTCAAAGCTCGAGGACAGCGTCTGTGTGCACGATCACAGCCTGAATAGTGCAGGATTCCTGCGCCGGGGCTACGAGGAAGTGACGGACGTGACCCAGACGCCGGGAGCTCGACATCCGCTGTTCCGGACGCATCCGGAAACCGGACGTCACGCCCTGTTTCTGGGGCGCCGGCGGAACGCGTACGTTCCGGGACTCCCCGTGGAAGAGAGCGACGCCTTGTTGGATGCCGTTTGGGCCCATGCGACCCAGAGCGCCTTCACCTGGCACCATCGATGGCAGGTGGGCGACCTCCTGATCTGGGATAATCGCGCGGTTCTGCACCGGCGGGACGCCTTCGACAACGACGACCGTCGTGTCATGCACCGCACGCAGATTGAAGGGGATCGTCCTTACTACAAGCGGGCGTGACCCATCGCGCGTCGTCACCTCCCGTTTCCCCCTGAAGTCGTGTACATCTCGGAAATGACGGCTACCGCGACCGCAGGTTCCGATGCCCGGGCGGCTATCGTGCGTCCCGTGGCGATCTGGCTTCTCGTCTGCACCGTGTTGGTTCTCCTGACGGTCGTCGTGGGAGGCTTGACCCGGCTCACCCATTCGGGTCTGTCGATGGTTGAATGGCGGCCGGTTACGGGATGGCTGCCGCCTCTCGACGAGGCCGCGTGGGGTGCCGCGTTTGAGAACTACAAGCGGTTTCCCGAATACCAGAAGCTCAATCAGGGAATGTCGCTCGGCGAGTTCAAATCGATTTTCTGGTTTGAGTACCTTCATCGGTTGCTGGGCCGGACGATCGGGGTCGTCTTTCTTCTACCTTTCCTGTGGTTTCTGTATGTGCGTCGCATCGGTTCCAAAACCGCCTGCCGGTTGGCGGTGATTTTCTGTCTCGGCGCGGTGCAGGGAGTCGTGGGGTGGTGGATGGTCCGGAGCGGCCTGGTGGATCAGCCCGATGTCAGCCACTACCGGCTCGCGGTCCATCTGGGTTTGGCGGTGGTCATCTTCGGCCTGCTGCTGTGGGCGGCACTGACATCGCTGCTTGGTGATGATCGCGATGACGGTCCCGTATGGCGACATCATCGCGGTGCCATGGTCTGTCTGGCGGCGGTCTTTGCAACGATTCTGTCCGGGGCCTTGGTCGCGGGTCTCGACGCCGGATTCGCTTACAACACCTTTCCGACCATGAATGGCATGTGGATCCCGGAAGGGATACTGGCCGGGATACCCTGGTACACGAACTTCACCGAGAACACGATCACCGTGCAGTTCGGTCATCGATGGCTCGCCATCTCGACGGCTGCCGCCATTCTCATTCTGTGGTGGCGAGAGCTCTTCCGCGCGCATGGCGGGTTCCCCCGAATGGCGCTACACGCCATGGCCGCTGCGGTTCTCCTCCAGACCGCCCTCGGCGTCGCGACCGTGGTGCTGGTTGTCCCAGTGCCCGTCGCGGCCGCGCATCAGGCAGGCGCCATGATATTGTTTGGTGCAATGGTTACCGCAGCATTCGCGCTTCGGCGTTCCACGGGCCGGAGGTCGGGGGTCGACACATGACGTTCTGTTCCGTCTACATCACGGCATCCGACAAGGACGAAGCCGTGGGGATTGGAAAGGCGCTGGTCGAGGAGCGTCTCGCCGCCTGCGCCAACGTGATTGATGGCGTGCGGTCGTTGTATTGGTGGGACGGTGAGGTACAGGATGATCCCGAAGTCGTGGTGATTCTGAAGTCCCGTACCGAGCTGATGGAGGCTCTTACGAGTCGGGTCAAGGAACTCCATTCCTATGATGTCCCTTGTGTCGTTTCGTGGCCGATCCTGGACGGAAACGCCGACTACCTGAGTTGGCTTGGCGCGGAGACGGACACTACACCGAGGTGACGCGGGGCTCGATCACGTTCACGTCGGTCTTCCCGGGCTCGGCTCACGCGTTACCATGCTGACGGGATTTGCCTGCCGGATGCCCCCGCGAGCACCGACTCGAGCGTGCGGTGCGCTCTGGCTCGTGCGCGCCTCGTGTGCCATCATGCGCGCTCGTTGACCCGGCGGTCCCCGGGGCGACCCACATGGGAGAGAGCGACATGTCTTCGACGGCCGATACCACCAGTTCGCAGCAGGACCTTTGGATGCGGGCCCTGGATACCATGCCGGGCGGGATTTCACACCCCAATCGGCGCAAGAACGGTGACCCCGTCTATATCAGGCGCGCCAAGGGTTCCCGCATGTGGGACGTGGAAGGCAATGAGTACATCGACTACTCGATGGGAAGCGCTTCGCTGCTCCTCGGTCATGCCCACCCCGACGTCGTTAAGGCCATTCAGGAACAGGCGCCCCATGGCACCTACACGGCCAGCTGTCATGCACTGGAGGTCGAGTGGGCAGGCATGGTCCAGGAATTGATGCCGTCGGCGGAGCGCGTTCGCTTCGTGGCATCGGGGTCGGAGTCCACATTGTTGGCGGCACGCGTCGCGCGCGCCTATACGGGCATGGCCAAGATCGTCCGTTTCCAGAACCACTACAACGGGTGGAGCGACATCACCATCACGGGATCGGAAGCGCCTTACGACGAGGCGCCGGGGGCGGGTGTGGTGCCGGGGGCGGCGGAGTCGATCATCGTGTTGCCCACCGATCCCACCAAGGTGGAGGAGACATTGAAGTCCAATGACGACATCGCCGCCGTCATGCTCGAAGCCTCCGGCGCGAACTGGGGATCGGTTCCCCTGCCGGCCAATTTCCTTCAGGAGATTCGGGATCTGACGGACAAGTATGGCGTCGTTCTCATCTTCGACGAAGTGATCACGGGGTTCCGGTGGAGTCCGGGCGGCGTTCAGGGTCTCACCGGCATCGTTCCCGACATGACCTGCATGGCCAAGATCGTCACCGGAGGGAATCCGGGAGGTGCCCTCGGCGGCAAGGCCGATATCATGGAGGTGCTCAATCCGCGCACGACCACCCACGCCGAACGCAAGGTCGTCCACAAGGGCACGTTCAACGGCGCGCCCCTCGTCGCCGCGCCGGCCGTCGCCACGCTCAAGATCGTCAAGACGGGCGAGCCGCACAAGCACGCCGATGCCATCGCCGAGAAGATACGCGAGGGTATCCGCGCCATCCTCGAGGAGCGCCAGGTTCCGGGCGCGGCATACGGCGAGTCGTCGACCTTTCACATCCATTTCGGCAATACGCCGTCCCGGGATTCCGTAGAGGGACTGACGCCCGAGGAGATCCGGGGGATCCCGTCGTCGACGGTGCTCGCCTACCAGCAGGCCTTGCTCGAGCGCGGCATCAACAACATGTCCCACTTGGGCGGCATCACCTCCTCCGCGCACACGGATGAAGACGTCGAAATTACCCTGCGGGCGATCGAGGGCACGATCGAGCAGTTGATGTCCGATGGCGTCATCGGCCGGGGATAGATTTTACCTGCTCGGAATGGAGGAGACGGCGGGCTGATCCTCTGGTTAGACACTCGCCGCAACACGCTTGAGCCCCGCCGTGCGCGGGGGTGAACCGCTACGCCGCCGGCTTCGACACCCGACGGGGGTTGATGTTTCAACCTGCCTCGGCTCCGACCGTCACCGAGTTCGGCATGTCCGGTACTTGAGGAACGGCGTTACAGATGCACTACGTCGAGTTCCATTCTCCATTTGTCCTGCAGGTACTCGAGGACGAGGCGCCGGTGGCAGTGGTGCGGCGTCTTTTCGGCGCATAGCAGACAGGTGTTCACCAGGAGCGCCGGGTCGACCTTCTTCTCGATCTCGCGCGCTTCCATGAGGGCCAGAAAGCGGGGCTCGTACTCGGCCCAGGGCAGCCCCTTCTTCTTGTAGTCGTTGAAGAGCCCTTCGTCGGGCGCGAGTTCCGGCGCGTGCACATAGTGAATTCCGGCGAAGGATTCCAGCAGGTATGCCA
>JAGWAU010000021.1:41909-48677 GCA_021296255.1 Alphaproteobacteria bacterium
CCGCGTTCGAGAGCTTCCCGAAAAACTCCCGCGCTGGCGTCTTGGTGTGACCGACGGTGAACGTGGTCATGACGTCACGCGGCCGCGCCCGTCAGATGTCCTTCATGATCGGCGCGAACGCCTGAACGGCCTTCTGGATCGCGGGAAACTGGCCGCGCGGCCGGAACAGGAGCTGAGTCGCGCCCAGGTCGGTCCAGGCCTTTGCCGTCCTGGCCCATTCCTCGGGATCCTCGTCCTCGCCGGCCCAGACCGTCGCTTCGATGCCGAGCGAGGCGGGATCGCGCCCCGCTCCCCGCGCGGCTTCATAGAAGCTGTCGAACTTGGCCTTGGTCGAATCGCCGGGCTGGTCCATGGCGATGACCAGCCAGCCGTCCGCGAGCCGACCGGCGCGCTTTACGGCGGGCTCCGCGATCGCCCCGATCCAGATGGGGATGGGCTGCTGTATTGGCATGGGCGCAAGGCCCGCGTCGGTGATGGTGTGATACCTGCCCTTGTAAGTGACGTGCTCCTCGGTCCACAGCTTGCGGCAGACCTCCATCTGTTCCTCGACGCGCACCGCGCGGTCGCGGAAGTTCATGTCGAGGGCCTCGTATTCGGGCTCGTTCCAGCCGATGCCGATGGCGAGGCGCATGCGCCCGCCGCTCAGCACGTCGATCTGTGCGGCCTGCTTGGCGGTCAACACCGTGGGCCGCTGGGGCATGATGATGACGGCCGAGCTGATCCCGAGCGTGTTCGTCACGCCGGCGATATAGGCGAGCGTGGTCATCGTCTCGTGATGGGGGAACTCGGTCGTGTAGTTGGTGGCGAGCGGCATTGGCCCGCGCGGCGTCCGCGTCTGGATGACGTGGTCGGGAACGTTGATGTGGTTGAAGCCGAATTCCTCGGCCGTCTGCACGAATTCGCGAATGACCTCGAAGTCCGCGCCGATCTCGGCCTGCGGAAAATGGAGTCCGATTTTCACCTTGCTGCCTCCCCGGTGAGTGGATTGCGTTCTGACGCTATTGAAGCGGGGAAGGGGGGTATGAGTCGAATCCGCCTCAACAGGCGGGTATCCGTTACGTTTCCCTTATGCTGGCAGGATGATGCTGCCGTCTTCGGCAATCGGGAAGTGGGGGTTCCAGGCGACTTCCCAGAGGTGGCCGTCCGGGTCCGCGAAACACCCCGCGTAGCCGCCCCAGAACTGGTCCGCGGCCGCCCTTACGATTCGCCCGCCGGCAGCTTCGGCTTCCTGAAGGACCGCGTTGACCTCGTTTTGGGACCGCGTGTTGTGAGCGAGCGCGAAGCCCTCGAAGCCGGAACCGTCCGCCGGGATTCCGATGTCACGCGCCATGTCGTCGCGGGGGTACAGCGAGAAGGCGAGTCCGCCGATCTGGAAGAAGGCGATGCCCTCGGCGGCCTCGAAAGAGCGAGTCCAGCCGAGCTTCTCGTAAAACACGACGCTCCGATCGAGATCGGCTACGGCGAGGGAGATGAGGCTGACGCGCTGTTCCATGTCGATATCGCTCCAAAGTTAATGTGAGGTGTGGGCGCCCTTCAAGTGGAATAGAATTTGGCTGCACACGTGGGATGATCGAAGGCGAAGCAGCGCCATGTGGCTCACGGATAAGCAAGCAACGGCGATCGCCTGCCTGCGACTACTCGTTTGCGTGGGTCTTGCTCTGATGCTCTATCAGATGGCGGGATGGCTGGGCGTCGCCATCGCCGGCTGCCTCGCGCTCTGGTCGCCCGACTGGAGGACCAGTTTGCGTTCGGACGTTCCCGAGAAAACCCTGAATCCCGGCATCTATCACCCCGGACCTCACGCGCGGGAGATGCAGGAGATCGCGTTGCGGGCGGAGGAGGAACGTCTGGCGGCCATTGGCAAGACATTCGACGAGGTCGCTCGGGAACGCCTTCGGCTGAAGCGGGTGACCAGCACGTTCGCCGTCGCCATGATCATGCTGGCAGTCGGCATGATGATCATCCATTGAAGGCTCGTTTTCCCGTGTTTTACGAGCCTCGGCGGTTTCGCTAGACTGCGGAGCGAATCTTATCGAGAGTGTTTCCAAGGCATTTCAATTGCTGGTTGGTCGCGCGGGGGCGAGCGATGGGGGCGACGCTGGACGCCAAGGGACTCAACTGTCCCATGCCGTTGATCAGGACACGGCTGGCGTTGAAGGATGTCGTCATCGGCGAGACGCTGACCGTGCAGGCAACGGACCCCACGTCATACATCGATATCCGGCTGTTCTGCGAGACGACGGACCAGGAGCTCTTGTCGGCGGAAGAGGAAGCCGGCGTCTATACCTACGTCATCCGCAAGGCTGCGGACTTCTAGTGCCGTTCCCCTCACCGGGGCCTCCGTATATGTCTCGGACGGTCGCTTCGGCGGGGTCTGCCAAACCGTGCCTGGCGTCGGCGCGCCGGAAGTCTTGTGGCGAGAAAGGCCGTGCCTTGCAACGACCGGGCGAAACCATCGGGATCCGAACTCAAACGTCATGGGAGTATCCACATGTCATCACACCGCTTTGTCGGTGAGCGCATCGCTGACCGAGCTCACGGGCGTCGCGGCGCGCGGCGTCGGAGTCGCCACTGGGGCGATATTCATCCTTCTGGCGTTCCTTCCGAAGGCGCTGGCCGTGGTTCTCGCGATACCGGGCCCCGTCGTCGCGGGCTACCTCGCCGTACTGATGGCGATGCTCTTCCTGGTCGGCATCAAGGTCCTGCTTCAGGACTGAATCGACTACCGGAAGGGTCTGATCGCCGGCGTCGCTTTCTGGATCGGGGTCGGGTTTCAAAACGGCATGATATTCCCGGAGTTCGCATCCGGATTCGCGGGCGGCCTGCTCTCCAACGGGATGACCTCCGGCGGGTTGGCGGCCATCTTCATGACCCTGTTCCAGGAGATGACCGAGTCCCGCCGAAGCCGGCTGGAGGCGGAACCCGATCTCTCGGCTCTGCCCAAGATCAGGGAGTTCCTCCGCTCGTTCGCGTCCCGTGGCGGTTGGAACGGCAGGATGGCAGCTCGCCTTGACGCCGTCGCCGAGGAGGCCTTGCTGAGCCTCATCAAATCGGACGAAGGCCGAGAAGGACCCGATTGGCGCCTGCGACTGGTTGTCCATCGGAGAAACGGCGGCGCGGTGCTGGAGTTTGCGATCGCACCGAGGGGGGAGAACATTCAAGACCGGCTCGCGCTGCTCGGAGACCCAGGCGACGAGACACCGGTCGAGCACGAGGTTTCCCTCCGGCTGCTTCGGCACCTCGCGTCCTCCGTTCGCCACCAGCAATATCATGACGTCGATATCGTTACCGTCCAGGTGAACGCCCCGGCGTCGGCTGTTTCGTGGTCATGAACGGGCGGTTAATGGTCCCCACGCCGCGCGTCCGGCTCGAGTTCTCGCAGGGTGCCCGCGGGCTTCGGCCGCGGCGGACTACGCCGCCGCCAGTGCCTGATCCAGATCCCGGATGATGTCGGCGGCCGTCTCCAGGCCGATGGAAAGCCGGACCACCTCGGGACCCGATCCCGATGCGCGCTGCTGTTCTTCGGTAAGCTGACGGTGCGTCGTCGATGCCGGATGCAGGATCAGCGTGCGCGTATCACCCACGTTGGCGAGGTGTGAGCAGAGCTCGCAGGCCTCGACCATCCTGATACCGGCCTCGTAGCCGCCCTTGAGGCCAATCGTGAACAGGCCCCCCGCGCCTTTGGGCATGTATTTCCGGGCGAGGTCGTAGAACTCGCTCGACTTCAGGCCGGCGTACGAAACCCACTCCACCTTTGGGTGGGCTTCGAGGAATTCGGCCACGTCCCGGGCGTTCTGGACGTGACGCTCCATGCGGAGCCCCAGCGTCTCGATACCCGTGATGATGAGGAAGGCGTTGAAGGGCGAGAGCGTTGGCCCGAGATCACGGAGGCCCACGGCACGGGCGTGCATGGTGAAGCCGAAATCCCCGAAGGTCTCGTAGAAGGTCATCCCGTGATAGGACTCCGTGGGCTGGCTCAGGGCCGGGAACTTGTCGTTCTGGGCCCAGTCGAATTTCCCTGACTCGATGACCGCCCCGCCCAGGGAATTGCCGTGCCCGCACAGGTACTTTGTCAGCGAATGGGTGATCAGGTCGGCACCCCAGTCGAAGGGGTTGCAGAGGTAAGGTGTTGCGATTGTGTTGTCGACGACGAGGGGAATGCCGGCCTCGTGGGCGATGTCGGCGACCTTCTCGATATCGACGATGATTCCGCCCGGGTTGGCCAGGTTCTCGCAGAAGATGGCTTTGCACCTGGGCGTCAGCGCCTTGCGAAAGTTCTCCGGGTCCGTCGGGTCGACGAAGTGACAGGTCCAGCCGAAGTTCTTGAACACGTAACTGAACTGGGTGATGGAGCCGCCGTAGAGATTGCGCGCGGCCACGAATTCATCGCCTGCCTGCAGCAGAGTCGAAAACGCCAGAAGCTGGGCGGCGTGACCGGAGCCGCAGGCTACCGCGCCGCGCCCGTTCTCCAGAGCGGCCAGTCGCTCTTCCAGCACCGAGACGGTTGGGTTCGTCAGGCGCGAGTAAAGGAAGCCGAAGGTCTGAAGGTTGTAGAGCGACGCGGCGTGATCGACGTCGTCGAAGACGTAGGAGGCCGTCGCATAGATCGGGGTCGTCCGCGCACCTGTTGTCGGGTCGGGGGCCGCGCCGGCGTGGATCGAGAGGGTTTCGAACCCGTAATCCTGCGACTGATCGTCTTCGCCCGACGGTTCCTCTTCGGGATGTTCGGGATTCGCGCTCATGGGAATCTGACCTCAGGTTTGGTGGCGGCGCTTGAACTCGAAGGAGGGCTCAGCGCCGCCGGCTGGAAAAGCCGCCGCGGCGGACCGGACCGCCGGCTTTTTTCGTACGCTTCGCGGTGATGACGCGCGAATTGATGCCGCTCCAGCTCAATTCGGCATTGAGGCGACCGTACTCGATCTTGGGACAGCGGTCCATGACGACCTTGAGGCCAGCGGCCTCCGCCCGCGCGGCGGCTTCGTCGTTGCGGACGCCGAGCTGCATCCAGACGACGGGGACTCCGATCTCGATGGCCTCGTCGGTGATTGGGCCTGCGGCCTCCGAGTTCCGGAATACATCCACCATGTCGATCTTGTCGGGCACATCCTTGAGCCCGGCATAGACCGTCTCGCCGAGGATCTTCTTCCCCGCCGCCTTCGGGTTGACGGGGATCACCCGATAACCCTTGGACTGCAGGTACTTCATAGCGAAATAGCTGGGCCGCACCCAGTTGTCGCTCGAACCCACCATGGCGATCGTCTTGGTGTCGCGCAAAATCTGCCGCAAAAATGAATCCGGATAGTTGTCGTGGTCCATCTCGGCCTTGGTCGTTGCATCAAGAAGGTAGGAATTTCATGCGATCATAGCTTGGTGACACCGACACGGCCAACGTCGCGCCCTCATTCCCCGGGTAGCATTTGTTTGTTGAGAGGTTTGACGTTGCGGGTTGGTGGGTTATGGGTTCGGGGAGTTTCACCTTGCGGGTGAGAGTTGGAGGTATTGGTGTCGGGTTTTCGTCTGGACTTTGAGTTGGATCACGAGGTTGGGCTTGGGGCGCTGGGGTCGCACGGGGGCGAGGCGTGCGAGGACCTGGACCGGCTTCGCGGTCAGGACGGGCTTGGGCTTCTTCTGGGCCATGGGCTGCCCGCGGCACAGACGGCGCGGGACTTTCTGGCCACGTTTGAGGAGCCGGACCTGCCGCTTCTGGGCAGCGGGCGCTCGGCGGTGCGGGAGGAGGGGCTGGGGCTGCGCGGCCTGTCGCGGGCGTCTGTGGCGGTGGTGGCGGACCTTCAGGCGTGGGCGCCGCAGAGGGTGGCGACGATCGACCTGGACGCCACCATCCTGGCTTCGTCGAAGCGGGCGGCACGACCCTGCTACGACGGCCGGCGGGGCTACCAGCCGGTGGTGGCGCTGTGGGCGGAGCAGGATGCGATCGTGGCCGACGAGTTCCGCGACGGCAACGTGTCGGCGCAGAGCGGCAACCGTCGTGTGATCGAGCGTGCGCTGGCGGCGTTGCCTGGGGGCGTGGAGCGGGTCTTTCTGCGCGCCGACAGCGCGCTCTACGACCATTCTCTGATGGTGTACCTGGATCAGAGGAAGGTGGGGTTCGCGATCTCGGTGCCGGTGAGCCCTGGGCTGATGCGGCGGATGCAGGGGCTGGACGAGGCGGCCTGGCACTTGGAGCGCGAGGACGGAAGGCGCGCTGCGCTAGTGGGCGGTGCTGGACTATCTGCCCGACGGCGCGCTCAGTCGGCCGGAGGGCGTGGTGCGCAGGCTGCGCTATATCGCCATCCGCATCAGCCGCAAGCAGGGCTCGCTGTTCGCCGACGGCGAGGCGGTCAAGCACTTCTGCGTCGTCACCAACCGCGACGACCCACAAGGCGGCGACGCGGGCGACCTGTTGCGCTGGCATCGCGGCAAGGCGGGCACGTTCGAGCATGCCCATGACGTGCTCGCCAACGAGCTCGCGGCGGCGGCGCTGCCGAGCCAGAAGTTCGGCGCCAATGCGGCGTGGTTCCGCCTCAACGTGGTGCTCTACAACCTGTTGTCTGCGTTCAAGCGCCTCGGCCTGCCCGAGGAGCTGCATCGCATCCGGCCCAAGCGGCTGCGCTTTCTGGTGCTCAACACCCTGGCCCGGCTGATCTGCCATGCGCGCGAGCGGGTGTTGCGCTTCGCCTCGGGCTTCGCGCGCACCGTGCTCGACCGCTTCCGGGTGCGCATCCGCGCCCGCCCGCCGCCGCTCGCCGCCTGAAGCCGAACCGCTCCGGC
>JAGWAU010000022.1 GCA_021296255.1 Alphaproteobacteria bacterium
GCGGTGAAATCATCGGTACATGAGACGCTTTCCCATGCGGACTCCCGGCGGACTATTCGTACTCGCTTCGATGATTGCGGTGCCGACTGGATCGATCGCCGACGGCCCCTGACGGCGCGGCGCCGCAACGAGCCTGATGGAGTCTCCCGGGTCCCGCTGCGCCGGGCAGAGGATCGCCCGGGTGTTCGGCGGGCGCGGCCGGTGGCGAGCGTCAGAGCCCGTTCGCCGCGATGAAGTCGTCGATCCGATCGAGCAGTTCACCGAAGCGCGGATTGTAGGTCAGCCGCGCCAGCGGCTCCCCGTCGGGGACCGCCGCCCGGTTGTCGCCGAACACCTCGCCGCGCCAGGGGTGCGGGGCCGCGAGGCAGCGGGCGACCACATCGGCGCTCTCGCCGGAGCTCCGGCCGCAGCTTCGATAGTCGCCCTCCGCGCCGTAGTGCGCGTTGCCCGGCGCGATATGGATGGATTGATGGGAGAAGCCGGCGATCCTTTGTACAGGCAGGAGACTGTTGGCGTAACGGATGCGTGCGTCGCCCGGATCCACCCCCTCTCGCGGGTCCTGGCGGTACACCACCAGCCGGCTGTCCGGATGGGAGAAGCGGGTCTCGAACCAGGCGCGGTTGGCGGCCACGTCGATGACGGGGTCGTCGGCGCTCTGCGCCATGAACACGGGCGCGGCGACGCTGCGTCGTTCCAGCGACCGCGCCAGCTCCCGGGTGAGCAGGAAGGTCTCCGCGGTGGCGTTCACCGGCATCGCCTCGTAGCGCGCATAGTCGTCCGGTAGGTCCCGGTCCAGCCAGTCGAGGACATGGCGCAGCCAGACCGCCTGGCGGACCAGCCAGGCGCGCTCGAGCGCGAGGGCGGGCGAGAACACGAAGGCGCCCCTCACCGCGGGGTCGTCGAGCAAGGCGTGGATGGAGAGCAGTCCTCCGAGCGAGAAGCCGCCGGCGAAGACCGCGTCGGCGTCCTGTTTCAGCGTGGTCAGACCGAACCGGGTCGCGGCCAGCCAGTCGCCGCGCCTCACATCGAGCAGGTCTCCCGGCCGCGTGCCGTGTCCCGGCAGCAGCATCGCCCGGACCAGAAAGCAGCGCGCGGCGAACGCATCGGCCAGGTCCCGCATCGCCAGAGGCATGTCGGCCAGGCCGTGCAGGAGCAGAAGGCCCCGGCCCGGGCGGCCGCTCGGCGCTAGCGGACAACCCTCGGCGGGCGCCCGCTCGAAGGGCATTGCGGCGGCGAACTCCATCGCCGTCCGGCCGGGGTTCACGTACACCTTGTGGCGTTCGAGCCTCTCGCGCGTTTGTCGGAGGTAGTCGTCGAAGTCGCGATAACGGGTCGGATCGAACGGCAACCCCTCCCCGGAGGGCTCGAACCGTGCATCGTCGGGGCTGCGGCCCTGGGACGATGCATCGGCGGGGAACAGCTGGCCAGCCGCGGCGAGTCCCACCGCGAGAAGCACGCCGGCCGGGCCGGCGCGCGGGCGATGCCGGAGGGACCGGACGGCGGTCTTCCCGGGCGGCCCTGCGCTCCGCCGAGCGGACGGGAATCGCAGCCTCAAGGTGTCTTCAAGTATTTGAGTACCCTATATCCGATGGCGGTCAGCCCAGGAACGATTGCATCGAACTGACGCGCCAGTAACTTGCTCTTTGCGGGTTGCGCCGCAGAGACGCAGTCGAGGAGGCGCCTCTTGCAATGCTCAAAGTCGAAGGGCTCCACTGTGACTGTGAACTTTCCGGCGCCGAAATCCACTTCGTAGTCGGAAATCACGCCGATTCTCAAGAGTCGATATAGGGCCTTTTCCTTCCTCTTTCTCTCGCCATCCTTGTCAAAGGGCAACTCGACGGTTCTGCGCGACGACAGACTTCCAATCTCGTCGAGTCGGCGTTCGACGTCTTCGACTTCACCCTCTGCACCATAGAACCCTTCGAGGTGGAACCAGAGCGCACGGGTTATGTCATCGCGCGTCGTTTTGTTGCGGTCCTCCGGCGCCAAGCGTTCGCGCAGGTCCGGCAGGTTCAGGTCGGGATCGAGAAGCGCGTCTGACCGACCCTCGTCGTACTCCGAAAACACGATGACGCATCGGGCGGGTTTTCGGTCTCCGCCCGCTCACCCAGCTTCACTGATAGAAGCTCTCGAGGGAGCCGGGCATCCCGAAGTGTACCAGGGGTTCGGCGGCAGCTTGTTCACGTGGTCCACGGGCGAGCCCTGAGCCCGGGGCGACGTGCCTTGCGCATGGCTGGCGTCGGCCCGCGCGCGGGTGAGGCCTGTGGACCACGCGGGCAAGCCAGGTCATCCGGAACCGTGCCGCAGCCGTGCAAGGACGGAGCGGGCGCCACGCACGAGCCGGAACCTCAGGCGACAGCCACCGCGCTTGAAGATGCCGAGCAGCATTGTGGGACGGCCGCTCGAGTCCCGGCCTTTTCGACCTCGTCGACGAATTTCGTCGCGGCGCCCACGACCTCGCCATCCCCCGCGACGGCATTGATGATGCCGAGTCCCACCTGGGGCATGCTGATTTTCGCGGTTGGCGCAGCGATCCGAAGATCGGTCGCCAGCAACATTTCGAAACCGCCGCCGATCGCATATCCGTTGATCGCCGCGATGATCGGCGCGGGAAAGGATTCGAAGCGTTTGAACGCGCTTCGCGCCAAGCTCACGACGTCGCGCAGTTCGTTCCCGGTCTCCAGCAGGGCGTATCGTTTCACGTCGCCTCCGGTGCGGAAGAACCGGTCGCCCGGTGCGGCCTCTACCACGGGTGCTCGCGTCCGTCCCAAGTCCAGAACCGGCCGTGGCGGGAGTCGTCGAGGCTGGCCATGACCTCGTAGATGCCGCGGGCGCTCTCTTCCACCGAGATCGTGGCTCGGGGACCGCCCATGTCGGTACGCACCCATCCCGGATGGATGACCACCGCGAGACAACCCTGTTCGCGCCACCTTCCCTCGAGCGCCCGGAACCGGTCGTTGAGCGCCGCCTTCGACTCGCCGTACGTCCCGAGGCTGCGGCGCGACCCGCGACGCGCGCCCAACTGGCTGGTGATGAGCGCGATCTTTCGCTGCTCGCTACGTGTGACCGCGCCCATCAGCAATTCGGTCATCTCGATCGGTGCCTCTGCGTTGACTCGGTGCACGGCTGCGGCGCTCATGCCGTCGCCCTGGACCCCCGCGTTATGGATCAGGACGTCGATCGCCTCATCTCCCAACGCATCGCGGAATGCCCGCTGCTGCGCGGCATCGGTCACCTCGAGCCCGTGGAGACAGACGTCGCCGGTCACCGCGCCGAGTGCCCCGGGGCCCTCCTGAGTGCGCGTCGTTGCGTGCACCCGCCACCCCTCGTCCGCGTATCGCTTGACCAGTCCCAGACCGATGCCCCGGCTTGCGCCGATCACCGCCACGGTCGGCATGCTCATCCTCCTCTCCGGCCCCTACACCCGGCGTGCACGGGCAACATAGCGAAAAATGCAGACCTTGCGGAACGCCAGGGCGGCCCTATCTGACGGACGGTGCCTCCGACCACGTATGAATCGTTCGTCTGTGAGCCTGAACCCGCCGGGTGCCTACCGTGTTGCCTGGCCGCCAAACTCACTCGCCTGAGAAACATTGTGCGAACGGGTGGCGAGCATGGCAGAACGGCCAGTGGACTGGACGGTGACGAGGCTTGCGGGCGCACCGGGGGCGGAGGTGAAAGGGCTCGACATCGACAGTGTCTCGGAGTCCGACATCGCGACAATCAAGTCGCTGCTGCTCGAGCACATGGTGCTGTTTTTTCCCGGGCAGTCGCCCACGGTAGACGCGCAGGCCGCATTCGGGCGCCACTTCGGCAAGCTCGAGGGGAATCCGAACCTCAAGAATGCATTCCTCGATTGTCCGGAGGTCTTGGAGCCCGCGGCAGAGCAAGGTGGCGTTGCCGATGAATGGCACACCGATATCACATTCCAGGACAATCCAGCGCTCATGTCGGTCCTGCACATGGTCGAGTGCCCCGAGGTTGGCGGGGACACCATGTGGAGCAGTCTCTGCGCTGCCTGCGAAGGACTCTCGCAGCCCATGCGCGAGATATGTGACGGGCTGACGGCTCTGCACGACGCACTGCCGCACAACCATCCCGAGCAGACGCGCTGACGGAACGGAAGTCGGTATATGAAGGGGACCTCTAGCCACTAGGCCACTAGGGTCAGACCAGCTTAACCAACTGATTCCTGCGCAGTTTCGGTGCAAATCGCCGACTCACAGGGGCTTAGCGGGCCATTTGTCGGGCCAATTCGTGATTTGCGGGTCGGTGGGCGGTCCTGCCGCCTGGCTGTCAGGTCGATTCGATACCTTGGGTGTGTTCGCCGGCCGTCGTCCTTCCGGCCCGAGGCCAGGTCCTCGTAAATCCGGTTCGGCGCGAGGCCGACGAGGCGCTCGCGGAGTTGAGGGCGAGGACGCGGGCGTTGCGCACCACGCTCGCGCACCGGCTATTCTGACGCGACCACCCAGCCCAGGCCATCGATGATCGGGCAATCCGGCCTTTCGTCACCCTTGCAGGCGTCCACGAGGTGGGCGAGCTCGTCGTGCAGCGACTGCAACTCCCGCTGCTTCTCCGCGATCTCTTCCAGCCGCTTCGTCGCGATGCGCTTCACGTCGGCGCTGGAGCGGTTCTGGTCTTCGTAGAGGCTCAGCAGCTCACGGCACTCGTCGATCGAGAACCCGAACTCCCGCGCCCGGCGCACGAACACCAGCTTCCGCACCGCGCTCTCGTCGTAGGTCCTGTATCCCGCCACCGATCGCTCCGGCGCCGACACCAGCCCGATGTCCGCGTAGTAGCGGACCGTCTTCACCGGCAGTTCGGCTGTTTTCGCCGCCGCGGAAATATGCATCATCGGCCCGTTGACTCTCCAGTTACTGGAAAGATTACGTTTCCCGCAAGATTTAGGCAAGAGGTATCGCCATGGTCGCGCTCGCCGCAAACATCACCATCGACTGGCGCTGCCGCCACACTTGGCGCCGGGCATCGAAGAACACGGCCTGGTGCCTGCTGGGCTGCGCCATCGGCGACTTCGGCACCATCGCGTTCTTCCAATTCACCGGAATTCCCTGGCCGACGATGGCGATCATGGTCCTCGCGATCGTAAACGGGCTGCTGACCTCGATCGCACTCGAGACGGTGATCCTGGTCCGCCAGATGGATTTCAGTGCCGCCTTCAAGACGGCGATCGGGATGTCCTTCATCTCGATGGTGGCCATGGAGACCATGATGAACGCAGTGGACTGGGCGCTGACCGGCGGTGCGGTTCTGACCTGGTGGGTCGTGCCGATCATGCTGGCGGCCGGCTTCGTCACCCCGCTTCCCTACAACTACTGGCGGCTGAAGGCACTCGGGCGGGCATGTCATTGAGATGGGCCATGATCGTGCTCGCCCTGACCATCGCGGTTGGCGTCGGCGGGTACGTCTACGTCACCTCCCCGGATCACCAGAGCGAACGACGGCCTGAAGCCGGCCAGGCCAATACCGCTCTCGCCGAAGTCTCCCTGCCGGAGGCGCTGTCCGCGCGCGGGAAGCTCGGGCAACGGGCTTTCGACGCGAAGTGCGCGTCATGCCATGGCAGAAACGCCGCAGGACGGGATGGGCTGGCTCCGCCGTTGGTGCACAACATTTACGAACCCGGCCATCACGGGGACGAGTCGTTTCAACGGGCGGTCGCCATGGGCGTCAGGGCCCACCATTGGACATTCGGGAACATGCCGCCTGTTGAGGGTTTGTCCCGCGGAGACGTGTCCCTGATCGTGGCCTACATCCGGGAGCTTCAACGCGCCAACGGTATCCAATGAAGGGATTCCTCCTTGCCGGACTTCTGGCCCTGGCGGCAACGCCGGCGCTGGCCCATTCCGGCCTCGACGCGACCGCACCGATGAACGGCGCCGTGCTGGAGGAGGCTCCGCCCCATATTGTCCTCACTTTTGCCAAACACACACGCCTGACACGGGTCCGGATGGCCCATGGCGACAATCAGGCGGTCGATGTCGACCTTGGCGACCAGACTTCGTTCGCGACCCGGTTCGTGGTTCCGTTGACGGACATGGGCAGCGGCCTCTACCGGATCGAGTTGCGCGGCCTCTCGAGCGACGGACACCCCGTGCGCAACGCTTTCACATTCAGGGTGCAATGATCCTTGCCCGACACCTGGGAACTGGCCTCGGCCTTCGCGCGGTCTCTGCTCTATCTCGGGGCGCTGGGGAGCGTCGGCCTGGTCCTGGCGCGCATCGTCTTCGGCCGCGAGACCGGCGGGCTGCACGGTGCCATGGTCCGGCGGGTAACCGCGCTTGCCGCGCTCGCATTGCTCGCCGCCGGCATCGGCTTCGCCCTGAAGGGCGCCGCCATGACGGGCGAGCCCTCGGGCATGATCGACCCGGAGATGCTGGGCCTGCTGTGGCGGACACCGGTGGGCACCGGATTGGCCATTCGTGTCGCCGGCCTGGGCCTGGTCCTTCTGGGACTCCGGCTTCCCGGGATCGGCCTCCCGATCGCCGCCGCCGGTGGCCTGGTGACGCTGTGGTCGTTTACCGGGGTGGGGCATGTCGCCGATGCGGGGGCGCTCTGGCTCGAAATGCTGCTTCTGCTGCATCTCGCCGGCGCGGCGTTCTGGATCGGCATCCTCTCGCCTCTCCGCACGCTTGCCGGCGACCCCGAAGGGCTCTCCTTCGCGGCCGGCCTGAGCCATCGTTTCGGGCGTATCGCTGTGTTCACGGTGCCGGTCCTGATCGCCGCCGGGATCGTCATGGCATGGCGCCTGCTCGGGGAAGTTTCCGACCTGGTCGCGACAGGATACGGTCTCACACTGCTCGCGAAAATCGCCGCGATCGGCCTGCTGCTCGGCGCCGCAGCGGCCAACAAGCTCCGTTTCGTTCCCGCCATGAGGAGGGGCGACCGGAGCGCGGCTTTCGCGCTGCGAGGTTCCATCGCGGTCGAGTGGGCCGCGGTCTGTTTCGTCCTTCTGGCGACGGCCGTTCTGACCACGGTGCCGGACTTGCCACCCGGAGGTGATCCGTGAACCGAAGAGAATTCCTTATGGCCTCGACCGCAGCGGTTCTGCTCCCGACGCCCGGCCGGGCAGCGGCGCCCCTGCGGTTGAAGGCCGAGCCCGTCAACGCAAGGATCCTGCCCGAACCCAAAAACCTCACCCCCATGCTCGGCTTTAACGGATCGACCCCCGGGCCCGAAATCCGCGTGCCTCAAAGGGAGAGGGTGTCCGTTTTCTTCGAGAACGGGTCGGAACGGCGTTCGGCCATCCACTGGCACGGCATCCATCTCGACAACGCGATGGACGGGGTGCCGAACCTGACCCAGGCCGCGGTCGAACCGGACGAGACCTTCCACTATGCGTTCGACGTGCCTTACGCCGGCACTTACTGGTACCACGCCCACCATCGCTCCTGGGAGCAGGTCGCCAGGGGTCTCTACGGGCCCCTGATCGTCGAGGAGCCGGACCCGCCCGCCGTCGACCGCGACATTACCGTCGTCCTCGACGACTGGCGCCTGGAACGTAACGGCTCGCTGCACGAGAGCTTCGGCAACCGGCACGACTTCTCCCATGGCGGACGGATGGGCAACGTCGCCCGGGCCCTGTTCTCCCGGGACACGGTGCGCCGCGGCGACCGCATCCGCCTGCGCCTGATCAACGCCGCCACCGCAAGGATATTCGCCGTGTCGATCGACGGGGGAAACGGCAAGGTCGTGGCCCATGACGGGATGCCGCTCGCCGAGCCTGTACCCCCGGACGATTTGTTGCTCGCCCCGGCCCAGCGGACTGACGTCATACTGGACGTGACCGGTCCGGTCTCGTTCACCCTACGGACACGGCAGAGCTCCTACGGGCTCGGCACCATCGCCGTCAGTGGATCGAACCCCGCGCCGATCGATACGCCGATCCGGCCCTTGCCGCCGGCTCAGGTGCCCGTGCCCGACCCGAACGGGGCGGCCCGCCTCACCCTCGTCATGCAGGGCGGCGCCATGGGCGGGCACCACGGCGGAAGCGACTTCTGGGCCTTCAATGACCGCTCGGGCATGCCCGAGGCGCCGTGGTATCGCTTCTCCCGGGGCGAGACCGCCCGCATCACGCTGCGCAACGACACCGCGTTTCCGCACGGCATCCACCTGCATGGCCACCATTTCCACGAGATCGGCGACCACGGCGCCCTCGGCCACTACCGGGACACGACCCTGGTCGACCCGCGGCAAAGCCGGGACATCCTCTGCGTGTTCGACAATCCCGGCAAATGGCTCCTGCACTGCCACACGCTGGCGCACCAGGCGTCCGGCATGAAGACTTGGGTGGAGGTCGCATGACGCGCGTCCTGCCGGTTCTCGCCCTGCTCTGGCCCGCGCTGGCCATTGCAGACCACGAGCTGGACAACCGCGACATCGGAAACGGGCGCGTCCTGTACAAGGAGCACTGCGCCTCCTGCCACGGCGTCCGGCTCGAAGGGCAGCCGAATTGGCAGGAGCCCGGAAAGGACGGAATCCTGCCGGCGCCGCCGCACGATGAGACCGGCCATACCTGGCATCACGACAACCGGCTTCTGTTCGATTACACGAAACTCGGCGGCCAGGCCCTCATGGAGGCCATGGGCATCACCGGGTTCAAGAGCGGCATGCAGGGCCTCGGAGACGTCATGAGCGATGACGAGATCTGGGACGTCCTCGCCTACATCCGCTCCAGTTGGCCCGACCGCATCCGGAAAATCCAGGCCACGAGAAATCCGGAGCACGGGCAATGACCGATCCGCAATCCGCCCGCCGCGAAAACCCGCCTTGAATCGCATACACAAATGCGCGGTTCACCCGTCCGGAGACTTCTTCGGGCATCTGTAAACGGAGGCAGCATTGAAAACACCGACGAAGCGCGCGTCGAAGGATGCGGCTGTCCGGCCGGAAGGTTCGATCCCATGATTTCTGCCAAAGGACTACAGATATGAACAATCCGCAGGCACAGGCAAAACCGGGGGGTGTCGCCGCCAAAGCTGTGCGGCATGCCATCATCGTAATCGCCGCGGCGACTCTGGCCGCCACGTTCCCCGCAAGCGGCGGGCGGGCGGAGTCGGCCGCCGCGCCGGCGCCCGACAGGGACGCCGTCCGCAAGATCGTCAAGGAATACCTGCTCGAACATCCCGAGATCATCGAGGATGCCATCCGGGTTCTTCAGGCTAGGCGGGAGTCGCAGGAGCGGGACCGTGTCCAGGCCTCACTCCGCCAGCATGGCGAGGCGTTGCGGGCCCATCCGATGTCCCCGGTCTCCGGCAACCCGAACGGAGACGTCACCCTCGTCGAGTTCTTCGACTACCAGTGCGGCTTTTGCAAACGGTCGCTGAAGCCGGTGATGGACCTTCTGGAGACCGACAAGCAGCTCCGTATCGTCTGGAAGGAGTTTCCCATCCTCGGTCCGGTCTCGCGGTTCGCGGCGCGAACGGCGATGGCTTCCGTCAAGCAGGGCCTCTACCTCGAATTCCATGTCGCCGTCATGGGATCGCGGGGCCGACTGACGGAACAGCGGGTCATGGACATTGCCGGTGATGTCGGCCTCGACGTCCAGCGCCTTCGTCGCGACATGGAGGACCCCGACATCGAGGGGTATCTCGACGAAACGATCCACTT
This sequence comes from Alphaproteobacteria bacterium, assembly GCA_021296255.1. Lineage (GTDB taxonomy): Bacteria > Pseudomonadota > Alphaproteobacteria > UBA2966 > UBA2966 > UBA2966. Next base: position 9,625 of record JAGWAU010000022.1, read on the forward strand.
GGCACGGACCCTCGGCATCAACGGCACGCCGGCCTTTGTAATTGGCGACACGCTGGTTCCGGGCGCCGTGGGTCACGCACGCCTGAAGGAGCTGATCGGCAAGGCCCGGTCCGGAGGCTAGGGAAACGGCAGTGTGATCAACCAATCGTTGCTCGAAATGCTGTCAGAAATCGGACGGCCACGGAGCCCGGCTCTCGACCACGGCGATCTACGCCGGCGCCGTCGGGGCCGAGAAGTAGGCAATCGCCGAAGCGCATGTGGTCGGCAGGCGCCGGCGCGACGTGACATGGCGTCGCGCAGCAAGTGAGGCACAGGCAGAAGGTTCCATCGTGAAGAAACTGACGCTAAGGAATCTTGCCCCGCTCGCCGTCGTTTGCCTCTGTTGCTCCCCGGTGCACGCCGATGTTCGGCCCGCCGCTCGGCGCCGAGGTGCTGGAGCACATGCAGCGATACCTGCGCGAGTCCGAAGCCTTCGAAGGGGCGGTGCGGCGCACCGGCGGGAAGGCCGCGGACGAGAGCGCCCGGGACCTGCGTCTGCGCAAGACCATCCGCATTCCGGAGGAGACCGTCGATCGGGTCGAGGAGTCCAGGGCGGCGCTCTGGCACGCAGTTAGACCATGTGCCCCGAGACTGCGCGTCCGCAGACCCGAACCCATGCAGGGGCGGTGCCTACAGCACGAAGGCGACCACATCAACCGCTTTGACGGCTATCCCGCCGAGTCTATCGAGGACTGGCACAGGTCCCGGGGGCTCTGGATGAATTGAATCCGATTCCGGGCCCCGCGTTCACCATTGTTGCGTACCGACCGCCGAGGCCTATATTTCCCGCCATGGCGGTGATCGACTCTATATCTGCGCCGGTGCCTGAAGCGGCATCGACCCCCCTGCCGAAGATTGATGTCGCGGCCGGCTCGCGCGTGGTCGTGGCGATGTCGGGAGGGGTCGACTCCTCAGTGACGGCCGCCATCTGCAAGGCCCGGGGTTACGAGGTCGTCGGAATCACCTTGCAGCTCTACGACCAGGGGACGGCCTTGAACCGCAAGGGCGCCTGCTGTGCGGGACAGGACATCCACGATGCACGCCGCGTGGCCGCTTCGCTCGGCATCCCCCACTACGTGCTCGACTACGAGGCCCGCTTTCGCGAAAGCGTCATCGACGACTTCGCCGATACCTACCTCGCCGGCGAGACACCGGTTCCCTGCGTCCGCTGCAACCAGACAGTGAAGTTCCGCGATCTGGTGGCCGTGGCACGAGATCTCGGCGCCGCGGCCCTGGCGACCGGGCATTACGTGCGGCGCACTCTCGGGCCGGCCGGTCCCGAGATGCGCCGGCCGGCCGATCTCGCGCGGGACCAGAGCTATTTCCTGTTCGCAACCACGCGCGAACAACTCGCGTATCTGCGCTTCCCGCTCGGCGGTCTCGACAAGGCGCGGACTCGCGCACTGGCCGCCCGTTTCGACTTACCCGTCGCCGCCAAACCCGACAGTCAGGATATCTGTTTCGTGCCCCGCGGTTCCTACGCGGATGTCGTCACTAGGCTCCGCCCGGGAGCGATCGAGCCTGGCGACATCGTCCACGTCGATGGACGCGTGGTGGGCCGGCACGACGGCGTGATCGGGTTCACCGTCGGTCAGCGCCGTGGCCTTGGGGTGGGCGGCGAGGCCGCGCCGCTCTACGTGGTCCGTCTCGAACCGGAATCGCGCCGGGTCGTCGTCGGACCCCGCGAGGCGCTGCTGGGGCGGGAGTTCAGGACCCGGGACGTCAATTGGCTCCGGGATGCGCCGGAGGCGGGCGACGGGATCCGTGTCGCGGTCAAGGTGCGGTCCACGCATGCGCCCGTGCCGGCGGCGGTCGTCCCCGACGAGGCCGGCGGTGCGTGTGTGGCGCTGGATCGTCCCGAGGCCGGGCTCGCGCCCGGACAGGCCGCCGTCTTCTACGACGGTGACCGGGTTCTGGGCGGCGGATGGATCTGCCGTTTCCCCGGCCGCTGACTCCGGCCGTCCCCGGTCCTCCAGCAGATGAGCGCCGAGACGTCCCGGGTGGCGGCCCCGCCGCGCCTGCCGCCCATCGCCATCCTCATCGTCATCGCGGGTCTCGGACCGACGTCGCTGAACATCTTTCTGCCGTCCATGCCGGGACTGATGCGCGCGTACGGCACCGGCTACGACACGGCGCAGCTCACGTTGTCGCTCTATCTTGTGGGTCTCGCCGTGGCGCAGCTCGGCTACGGCCCGCTCTCGGACCGCTTCGGCCGCCGCCCCGCGTTGCTCGGAGGTCTCGTCCTCTATCTGGTTGGAAGTGTCGCCTGCATCGCCGCACCGACCATCGACGCGTTGATCGCGGGCCGCGTCCTTCAAGCCATAGGCGGATGCTCGGGAATCGTCATCAGCCGCGCCATCATTCGCGACGTCTATGATCGCGGCCGCGCGGCCAGTGTTCTCGCCTACGTCACCATGGCCATGGTGGTCGCCCCGTTGATGGCGCCGACGGTCGGCGGATTCCTCGACGACTGGTTTGGATGGCGGGCGGGTTTCATGCTCATGGTCGCCATCGGCGTGCTCACCCTCGCGGCATGCTTCCTGCTGCTGAACGAAACGCATACGCCGCGGAAGGACCCCGCGCCCCAACGAGGCCTTTGGGAGGGCGCGACGGCTCTCCTCGGCCGTCGGCGCTTTCACGGCTATGCCTTCCAGGTCGCGTTCAACTCGGGCGTGTTCTACGCGTTCATCGCCGGTGCCCCGTACGTCATGATCGAGCTGTTGCAACGGTCCGCGGGCGAGTACGGCCTGTGGTTCGCCGTCGCCTCCGCCGTCTACATGTTGGGGAACCTCACCGCAGGGCGCATTTCCGAGCGGGTCGGCCCGGACCGTATGATCACCATCGGCACGACGATCTCGCTGGTCGGCGTGGTCGCGCTGGGCGCCTTCTACCTCAACGACGTGGTATCGCCGGCAACCCTGTTTGGCGGCATGTCGATCGCCGCCTTCGGAAACGGCATGAGCATTCCCAACGGGATCTCGGGCGCCGTCAGCGTCGACCCCGCCCGGGCGGGCACCGCATCGGGGTTCTCAGGATTCTCGCAGATGGCGATCGGCGCGGGAACGTCCTATGCGGTTGGGTCTCTGCTCATGGAAACGGCAGGCCCGCTCGTCGCCGTCATGATCTTCAGTTCGGTCGCGGCGCGGTGTTTCTTCGAGTGGGGCGTGCGCCGGGGATAGGCTGGTTCGGCGCGGAAGTCCAGCCGGAGACGGGGGTATGGCGAAGATCGTCAAGGCAGTGCCGCATTGCGAGCTGCTCGGCGAGGCCGCCGTGCCGGGCTGAACCGCGGCGCGTACCTCTTGCTTGACAGGCGGCGGAGCCATAATTATAGGCCGAAGCCCTCGGGTGGCGGAGTAGCTCAGCCGGTTAGAGCAGCGGAATCATAATCCGCGTGTCGGGGGTTCGAGTCCCTCCTCCGCTACCAACCTTTTCAATGACTTAGAGATGAATAAGCGAAAGGTGGAAAAGGCTAAGTCACCAATAAGTCACCACAGTAAGCAGCAAAATCGCTGAGAGGGAAGGGGGGAGGGGAATACGAAATGAACAAGAGTTTGGAAGCCCTATGGGGCGTTGTTTACGGTGATGTTAGCTCCCTAGATCAGTTCAACGGGGGCGTGGTCGTATTCGAAACCAACAGGATTTTTGGTGGCGATTCGTGCTTCTACTACACTGGCACTTACAATTCGTCCGGTGCAGACCTTAGCGCTCAGGTAAAGATCACCCACTTCAGTGGACCTGATTTAACGGCCTTCGGTCTTCAGGTTAGCGGGTCACTCCAAATCCAAATCAAAGCAACCCGCGAGGGGGACAAGATCTTCGGCACGATGTGGCCCGTCGATCAACCTGACAATTGTCTGGCGATAATCTTCGTTCATTTGGAAGACTTGCCCAACCCATGACGCTAAGCGAATGCGTCCGATCATCATTCTCTGATAGCCTGCGTCGACTAGCTCATTGTGCGTGTCACCAGTAGGTAACGCGGGGCAATGGGTTGCCCGCCGCCGCGTCCTCGAACCATGCGATGCGTGCGCGGCACTCAGCGATCCTGCGATCCAGCACGGCCAGTGATTCGTATTCCTCGCCCTCGTCGCCCCCGCCGATCCGCTTGAGACCGCCCCTTGAGGCGGCGCGTTCCCTCGCGTGCAGCAGGGTGGTCAGCAAGCGCCTTTCCTGCGCGGCGACGGTCGCGGCGTCCGTGGCGTTCGGGGACGGGACAGCGTAGCGGTCGATCCGTAGCGTCCGTCCGTCAGTGTCGTAGGCGGTAAACTGGATGACGTCGGTATCGAGGCCCCCGGCGAGTCCGACCAACGTCGCCCATGTGACGGCCGCGCCGGTCGCCGTGGCGATGTCCTTGAAGCCGACAACGCTCGTGTTCGTGAACTCGATCACCTCGTCTCCGGTGATGTCGTAGCCGCCGATCTCAGTCCAGGTCGGCGGCTCCCCGCCGTAAACCGCATAACCGGCGTCGTGATCTCCGAACGTCGATTGCAGATCGGTCTTGCGCCATGCCAGCCACTTGGTTGCGCCGGTCGGCGGTGAATAGGCGATGGCCTCGCCATACTCGACTTCGTGGCGGTAGACGGGTGCGCGGCTCATGCGGCGTTCTCCAGGTCGGCGGCGGCGGCGATATCGTCTCCCTGTACCAGCATGAACCCGACGCCCAGGTGACTCACCATCGCCAGCGAGTAGACAAGCAGATCCAGAGGCTCGTTGCGGGGTGCGATCTTCCGCCACATGAGGCGGGTCGCGCCGGTCTTTTTGTCCAAGGTCCGCATGAGCGTTTCGGAAACGATGCCCTCAAATTCCTCCATGCCGTACCGCGACTCGTCCATAGGCCAGACGGTCGGCTTCGGCTCCGCGCCCGCGATGCTCTGGCGCATGAGTGAGAACACGCTGGCCTTGCCGGCGTTCCCGCAAACAAGCATGAGGCCCGCCGGCCCGTAGCTCTCCAGGCTATCGGCGGTCACGGATCGCCGCGCCAAGACGGCCCCGAAGCGGGCCGGGGGCAGGCCCTTGAGACACTGATAGCCAAGGCCTCGGTGCTGTACGAACTCCGCGACGGCGGGGCCGTAGTGCCCGCCGATATCCACGCCGACGATGACGGGCCGTAGCAGCGGGCCGGTCGCGTGCGGTCGCGGTTGCTCCATGAACTCGGCCAGTTGTTCCCACAGTTCCGGCGTGCCCGGGTCGCCGTGGAACCGCCGATATTCGAGCGCCCACCGTCGCAGGCGATACCACTTGCCCTCGTGCTGTAGGCCCCGGAACTCGTGACTGCCCCATCCCTTCAATTGGCTCGCGTCATCGCGCTCGACTTCCACGAGGCCCCATGCCGATATCTCGGCCTCAAGGCGATTGTCCTGTACGTCGACAGCGCCGATGAGCACGGCCGCCCCGGCCGGAACGATGGCGGGGTCATAGTCCTCCCTGCAGGACGAACGAAGGCCCTCCGGTGTCACGCCTTGCGCGGCCTCCGGTTTGTACGGGATGGCAAGCCGCCCCGTCTGAAACGAGATGACTTCGGCCATTGATCCGGTTTGCTTGCGGTGCGCGTCGGCGCGCTTCCACTGGCGCACAATCGAGCGCAGGGACTCGAAGGGTGAGAGAAAGGCGTCAAGGTGAAACCCGGCCACGCCCGGAACCATCGGCTCCTTTGTCGGCCTCCAGGTGCCGGCTTGCATGGCGCGGCGGAAGGGTACGCCCTCCAGGGAGGCCCCACAGCACGGCATGGAATAGGTAGGGTACGGTTGCCCCTTGAAAATCACGTTGCGCCAGTCAGCGACGTTCCCATTCCCGCACTCGGGGCATTTGAGAAACCAGCGGCGGGAGTCGGATTTCTCCAACTCGGTAGACGTTTTGCACTCGTGTTCGTATCCCGCCGATGACGCGGTGATAAGCCGCCCGCGTCCGCCGTATGCGGCCATGCGGTCGATCAGGTCGCCCAACAAGTCTTTGTGGAACAATCGGAGTTCGTCCACGATGACGATCTCGGCGGTGCGCATGACACCGGCCCCGCCCTCTCCCGCCGATATGACCTCCAGACGGCCCCCGGCGTCGGTGGAGCGGAGGAACGGGGGGCGCTTCGGCTCATAGGCTGTCTGTATCGCCTCGTCCTTGCACAGCCGCCCCCACGCGATCAGGCGGGCGGCGATGGTGCGTTTCAATCGGTCGGCAGGCTCGAAGAACAACACGGATCGACCGGCGGCCATATGTCCCAGGCCCGCGACGATCAGCAAGGCGGTCTTGCCGGATTGAACGCTGCCCCGGATGGTGACTTGCTCTAGCTCGGGGTCGTCCATAGCGTCCAGGGCAACACGCCACGGCGGGGCGGGTGGTTTCCCTTGCCCGCCGCCCCCAGCGCGGAACGGTGTCCCGGCAAGCGGACCGTCCCCGATGACGACGTTGCGCTCCGCCCAACGGCGGAGTCTGCTCATACGGCCAGGCGCCAGTGTCGCGGGTGCGCTCGGCATAGTTCCTTCGCCCGCTTGGCGATTTCTGCGGTTGCTTCGTCGTAGGCGGGCCGGTCCACGAGGCCCACGCCCCACAATGTCGCGGCGCGGATGATGCGCCGATCAGGGGCGGGCCAGTCCTCGGCTTTGACTTCCATCTCGACAGAGAAGCCCCGGAGGATGGACCGCTTGACCATATCCCGCACGTCGGCGCGGTACTCGGGAATGTCCGCCTTGAGACGTAGTTCTTCGGCCCCGTCCATCAGGTCCAGGCCCCCGCCGCCCGTCCGGGCCAGCGGGTCGCGTCGATCGTGCATCCGGTTCAGGATCACGTCTCCGATAGTCCCGAAGGCTCCGGCGTCCACACTCTCGCGGAAGATGCCCGCGATATCCGCTTCACGCCCGTAGGGCATGGCTACGCCCTCGATCTGCCCGCCGTCGGCGGCGCGGACCTCCAGGGGCGCGAAGCGATATTCGATGGTCATTTAGGCGACCTTGAACTTGAGGCGGTCGAAGCCATCGGCCCGGAGAATGTCGAACCCGGCCAACATGCCGATGGTCAAGGCGATCTGCCCCGATTTCCGCCCGCTGATTTCGTCCCGGATCATGAACATGGAGTCCCACGTCGGGCAGACGGCATTTGCGCCGGCCGCGCCCATGCGGGCCAGGATGCCCTCTTGAAACATGGAGGCTACGGCGGGAATGTTCGCGCTCGCCATCGTCGCCCGCGTGGTGCGGCTCATGTAGGCCAGGGCCGACTCTTCGCCGTTCGTGGTGAACTTGCTCGCCAGGTCGCGGGCGGTGTCGTCTCCGATCACGATGGAACACTCCCCGAGGCCCCCGGCATATTTGCCGTCAATCCCTCGTGCGGCCTCCCCGGCCGCAAGCGCGAAGGTCACGCGGGCGGGGCTATCGGAACGGTCGGGAATACCGCCGTTGGCGGCGGTCGCCAGGAAGCCGGAGAATTGCGCTCCGGTCGTTCCATCGCCAGCGAGTACTTGCTGGTCGAGCAGGTCGGACACGGCCATTGACAGATCGGCCCGCAGGGCTTCCTCAAGGCCCGCCAGGACGGCTTGATCTTCGCGGCGGAACAGATAGGAACGCTGCAAGCGGGTCGGCGCGATGGTGTGCGCGGTAATGCCGGCGTCCGCCGTGTCCCCTTCCGCTGCGTCCTTCGCCAAGATCATGGCGTTATCCGTGGTCGTGATGACGGGGTAATTCTGTTCCCCGGTCGGGACCATCGGCATGGCCACGCCCAGTGTGGCGGTCGCGGAGCGGGCGAACACGCGGGCCAGGATGCCGTGTTGCTGAAGGTGCGAGTCGGCGGGTGCGGCCGATACCGCGTCGGCGCGTTCCTCGACACGCGGGGCGATCAAGTCCCACGGAATGTTGTGGCCGGAAAGGCCCCGGTGTTCCAGTAGCTCTTTCTCGGCTCCGGTGAGCGCCGATCCGTTCATGACGGCCCGGAAGGCTTGCCGAAGCTCGGCGCGGCTTTCCAGTTGGCGGAACTCACGTTCCTCGGCGGTGAGCCCTTGCGCGTCCGGTGCCCCGGCCTCGGCTTCCGCCTCGGTCTGGAGCGCGGCCCGGTATTCGGACTCCACGGTGTTGAGTGCCTCGAGCAATTCGCGGCGCTTCTCAAGTGTCGCGTCGCCCGGCTCGAGGCCATTGATTTCCGAGCGGATCTCCGACGCCCGGATGGCAAGTTGGACGGATTTCTTCATGGTTAGGTCTCCAGTTGTTCCCGCGCGTCGTCGGCGGTGAGGATGCCCTTGTCGACCAGCAAGCCGAGCGTCTGGGCTTCTTTTTCCGGTTGCGGCGGTTGGCGTACCGGCCCCCGCCACGCGGGCCGTTTCAGTTGGGCCATGACGGCCATGTTCATCCGGGGCAGGCGGCCGGCGGCGAAGGCCGATGACAGCGCCTCCAGGTACAGGGGGGTGCGGTAATGGCGATGCCACCATGTCCGACGGCGAGCGATCTCACGTTCGGCGTCTTGCCACGCCATCCGTAAATTGCTGAACGATCCGCTCGAATAGTCCGAAAGCAGTTCCGACAACGGCAGGTTCAGCGCGCTGGCGATGTCGCGTTCCAGCTGCGCCTCATACTTGCGGGCGGTCTCGTCCGGCCCCGCCTCGATACGGTCAACCGCTTCTCCAGATCGAAGGAACGGAACCGATCCGACCGGCAGGGCATGTATCGGTTGGCGTTGTTCTTCCGTGACGCCAGCTTGCTGCACGAGGCCCGAGCGTGCGCCAACGTTCGCGGTGATCCGATCAGGCGAGGCGTTGGCGATCACGGCGGCGATCTTGGCAAGCGATCCGAGACCGTGCGCCGCTCCGGTCCTCGTGTTCAAAAGGCCAGCGGCAGACGGCAGCGCCGGGCCGATCCACGGCAGGGCGCGGGCGGTGCCCGCTGGTCTATCCCCGACATACCGAAGGCCCGCCATCCGTGCGCGGCTCGACGTGCCGATCTTGTAACCGACTACTTCGCGTAGCCACTTCGGCCCCGCCGTGACGGGCTCGAAACCGTCAGGCGGGATTATTGTCCCGTCGTCTAGCTCCAGGAACTCGCCATCCACGATGCAGCGGTCCAGCAGGTCGCGCTCACGGTCGCAGTCATGCAGCCGCATCCACATTTCGCCCACGGCCGTCGTGATGTTCTCGGGAACGGTGTCGGGAAACGTGGGGGGCTCCGGCTCGCCCGTGAGAACTCCCGACTCGATGACGTTGCGATAGGCACGCAACAACGGACTCGTCGCCGCAAGGCGGCGGCTTTCGAGTAGCAGCGCCCCGGAACCGTCCGGGACACTCAAGGAACTCACGAGAAGCGCGGGACTCGTCGTCCAAGAATAGCTTGTGCCGGTGAATTGGAAGGCGGCGGCGAACAACGCGCCCGCGTCGATCTCAGCGGAGCGCGACTCGGTCCCGAACAGGCGTCGGAATTGGCCAAACATGATAGTGCCTATATTTTAGGCAATCATGCTTCACGTCAAGTTTATGCCCATTATTTATGCAGAAATCGCAAACAAATGCGATGCAGCCCCCCAACCGCGCCAGATCGAGGGGGTCACAGTACCTTTGAGAAAGGGAATTATATGCGTGAGTGCCCAAGCGGGCGCTAAAATCAGGACTCTTTGATCAGGCACTGACCTAACTTCATCGCCAAGCATCGATCCAGAACTAAATATGCTGGGTCTGGATACGGCTTCTCGTCCCAGCGTGCATAGTCAATCTCGACCGCCACCTTGTCCTCAGAGAGGATATCGGAGGTCGTCACCTTTCGGGCGCCAGAAACTCGAAAGCACCGAGATGTCGCGACCGGGCTTTCACCATCAACCAGCGAAATAACCAGTTCCTGCGGATCATCGCTCATCGTCTCATCCTCCCTTCACAAAAGCCCCTTGCCTTGGCCAACCGAAAGTCGGGCGTGTGGCGTATTCAGCCGGTGCCATCATTCGGGGGCACGTTGCGCGGTGCAACCAGGTCACGATCCTCGCCCCTGGTCGCCATGCCCAAGCGACGCTTCCATGCCGCGCACCAACCAGCAGGACTGGTCGTCGGCCAGACGCCGACTCCATTTTTTCCGATCTCGGGCGGGTTGACTCGGCAATCGGCAACGAGTCGGCCGTTTGCTTCCTTCAACCAATACAGGCAGTTCTCACAGCGTTGCATTTCCATCGTTCATTCTCCCTCAGTGTTTCGCTTCCTCGTCTGTACCATAACCGGGCGGTGCGATTGCCTGTTTCAATCGGCCCGTCTGTTGGTCAACCAAGGCCACGTCAACATGCCCCGCGCAATGGTCATCCGGCTTCGTCTGCGGCCATACCACGGCCATCGTTGAGGTGTTCCATTTGTTCACGTCCTCAACTGCGAATATCTGCGGCCTTGGAGCGCAAGCGATACAGCGTCCGAATACCGGGATATCGTTGTCATCGGTCTGGGTGTCTGGGGCAGGTCGCCACCAGTGACAGGTCACACAAGCCATCATTCAGTCCTTTCTACGAACTTGTCCCGTCCCTAAGAGTGGGACGGGACGGACAAGCAATATTTATGAGCGCGGCCAACTCTCTCTCGGCAGATATCGCCACGTTCAACCATCGCGTCTCGGGTGCGTCGTATGCGTTCAGATTTCCCGGTGATGCGTCCTTCCAATTCAACTGCGGTAAGCGGGCCATCCTGTAGAACGGCCATGATCTCGGCTTCCATGTCCTGCCCCTTCTTCTCCTTCACGGTGTCCCCGGCTTCAACGCGCCCGGTGTACGGGTCCAGGTCGAGGTAGGTGGACGGCATGGACTCCCCGTATCGCTTGCTCACGGTCTGGATGATGCGGGTCTCGCCCGACTGCGTGATTGCAAGCGTGTGGTCCATGTTGGCCCGGATTGCGGTGCTACCGAGAAGATCGTCGGCGGGGTCGTAGGACTCGCCCTTCTTGTTGTGGTGGCTCAGCACGATACCCGCGCCCGTAGTGCGGGCCAGGGTCACGAACGGCGTCAACACTTGCGTGGCGATGTTGTAGTCGAGCAGGTCCTTGCCGGGTGCGACCTTGCCGAGAGTGTCGATAATTATCAGCGCCTCGCGGTGCTGGTGCGCCCAATCCGTAAGGCGTTCCATGAAGTCGCCCAGGCAGGGCTCGAAGAACGGGAAAATGGGCATGTCTCGGGTTGCGCCCATCAACACGAGGTGGTCGCGTGCAAACGTCGGGATTTCCTCGAATTGGCACAGCAGGACGGACCCCTGTTTGACGCTCCGGCCAAGCCACGGCATCCCGCGCGACCTCGAAACGGTAAGGGTGCGTAGAAGGGTCGATTTGCCCACGTCCGGCTTCGATCCGAGCATGATGATACCGCCCATTGGCACGAGGCCATCGACCATGAAATCGGGCGGCGAAAGGTCCATGTCCAAGAGCGCGGCAATCGTCGGAAAGAGCTTGTCCGTCCTGTCCCCGTCTATAGGACGGGACGAGTTAAATTCGCCCGGCTCTGCGGTCCCATACTCACGTTCCCAACGAGCGTGGCGCTCGCGCGTTGACTCGTTGCGCCACTCATCGCCGCTCGCAAAGTCGTCCATATCCCGGCCTCGGGTCCGGGTCGGTGCTAGGCAGCGGCAGGCCGGACGGTCTGCGACTCGATCCAGTCGTTCAGCGCCTTGCCTGAATAGGCAACGCGCGAGCCGATCTTGATGAACGCCGGGCCACGCCCTTCGCAACGCCAATGCGCCATCGTGCTGTACGGCGCCAGCGCGCTTAGCGCAGGATCGTTCGCAAAATAGAGCTTGTTGGGGTCGAACACGGTGTCAACTCCTTTGCTAGTGGAGCCGGCACCATGGGCGCCTATGCAGCCGGTGTCTGGTAACCAACAGCCTCCTAGGTTACCGGTCTGTTTCCAAAGACTTTTTTGGAAATATTCAGCTTCCTGAAAACGGAGCGAACAGTCTCACCATCCAAAAATGCTCGTCCGTTTTCGTCATTTTCCAAGGCGATTTTGATGGTTTCCTCAACCTTGTCTCGTGGCCATCCTTTGGCGGCGAGATAGCTGTACATGTGGGAAATTCGATAGTCTCGATCATCCTCCGATGCCCGCATTCGCGGGCGCTCTATTTCTCCCGCGGCGACTTCATCGGACCAGGTTTGCAGGGGGTAAAGAAGGCTCTCCGGCAGCGGCTCATCCCGTAGCCTGAGCGCACGAAAGAGATTTCGGAGACCGTCGAATGCCCACCACTTCTGTTGCTCCGTCGAAAGATGGATGTAGGTGTAGAGAAGATGCTCGCGCATGAAGTCGTCCGGCATGCTATCCCATATTACCGGCAGGTCAGTGAGACTTGGAATTTCGCCTCCGCTGTTCTTCACATAATTGAGTATGTCGGAGCAGAGCTGGTCATCGTCCACGGCTGCGCTCCATTTCCACGACGTCGCCCGCCTTGCCATCCATAATCGCCGCCATCGCCGCGCCCACCTGCTCGCGGGCATCGCGTACGGGATTGCCAACCGCGCGGATGTAGCGGTCCGCCATCGCCGCAGTCTTGTGGCCTAGGAGGTCGCGGAGAACGTGCGTCCCGACGCCCGCCGCTGCCGCGTTCGTCATCACTGTCCGGCGAAGATCGTGAAGGCGCACGTCGTCGAGTCCTGCTGCACGGGCTGCCTCGGCAAATACGGTGTGGCAATAGCGATAGGTGATCGGAGCGTCCCGGCCGATCGTGAAGGCCCAAGCGTTTAAGCGGGGTAGGGCGGCCAGAATTTCCAATGCTGCGGCGGGCAAGTCGTGGGTCCGGCGGCCGGTCTTCGTCTGCGGCATGGTGAGGCGGCCGGTCTCGAAACTGACGTGTTCCCATCGGATCGTCCGAACCTCGCCAATGCGCAAGCCAGTGACGGCGGCAACGCGGATCGCGGCAATCGGGGCAGGGTACTTGTCTTCAATGCCGGTGAGCGCCCGCGCCAACGTCGCCAGCTCGGAAGGCTCCAGCACTCGGTCCCGTGGCTCTTCGCGTGCCTTCTCGATTCGCTTCGCCGGATTTGTGTTCTGCACTCGCCACTCCCAATCCTCGAACAGATTGAACATGCGCGAGATAAGGGCGAGCGTCCGGTTGCGCTGTACCGGGGCGCGCGGGGCGATGGCCTTCTCGATGTCCGCGCGCGTCACGTCCGCGATCTTGCGCTTCCCGAGGGCCGGCAGGATCGTGAGGTTCGCCTGTTTTCGGTAGTCCGTTACGGTCCGCGCGCTCAAGCGGCGGTCAGCAATCCGGCGCGGGCAATGTTCCTCGAAGAACCGTTGCACCCCTTCGGCCACGGTCGGCGCCTCCCGCGCCTCCCGCCGGCGCTCCAAGGGGTCCGTCTCGCCATCCCGGATACGGACCAGCTCGGACCCGGCTCGTTCGCGGGCGGCCCTCAGGCTCATCTCGCTGCACCGTGCCAGCGTAGCGAGCCGCTTTCGTCCGCCGGTGCGGTAGGACAGCACGAATGCCTTGTGCCCGCTCGGGAAGACTTTGCAGCCCAGGCCGGCCACATTAGAGTCCCAGATGACGGTCGGCTTCGGCCCCGGTTTTGCGTCGCGAATACGGCGTTCTGTGAGCACGCTAAATCTCCGAAAGTCACCATTGAGTCACCACGGAGACAGAATATGGGCGCAAGGTACAGAAAGCAAGCGCAAACGGATGAACGTAATTAGATACGGTTTATCAACAGGTTACGAAATTGACGGCAATTGTCGGAAAGCGGGCGCAACGCCTCGACATTAGAATCATAATCCGCGTGTCGGGGGTTCGAGTCCCTCCTCCGCTACCACTCGTTCTCTCCCCAGTTCATGCCGGAGACATGGGTAACGGAACGTACCTGAGACACGGGGTGACAACGCTGGTTCGAACGGATTCATGCTGACGCCGACCCAGATAGGGGAGTACGAGGACCGGGGTTTCACGCTCGTCGAGGGTGCGGTCCCCCCCAATCTGCTCACCGAGTTGCGCGCCGGCACGGATGAGATCGTCGAGGCCGCCTGCGGCCTGACCGAAAGCGATGAACGTTACGACTTGGAGGCGCTGCACACGCCGGAGGCGCCGAGGGTTCGCCGGCTCAAGTCGCCCTATCTGTTCTGGCCGCTGTTCGCGAAGCTCGTCCGGGAAGCGTGCATCCTGGATGCCGTGGAAGATCTGCTCGGGCACGAGCTCCGGCTCTATAACCACAAGGTGAACATCAAGGCGCCGGAATATGGGGCTGCCGTCGAATGGCATCAGGATTGGGCCTTTTATCCCCATACGAATGACGATGGTCTCGCCGCAGGGATCTATCTGGACGATGTGACGGAGGAGAATGGCCCGATGATGATCGTGCCGGGCTCGCATAGGGGAGAGGTCTACGATCATCATGCCGACGGCTACTTTTGCGGCGCCATCGACCCGACGGCCTGCGACCTGGATTTCGGCGGCGCGGTACCGCTCACAGGTCCGGCCGGTACCATGACCCTCCACCATGTCAGGGCCGTACATGGGTCGGATCTCAACCGGTCCTCGCGTCCGCGCCGGTTCGTGATCCAGGGTTATTTCGCGGCCGATGCCTGGCCGCTGCAAGGGTATCTCAACAACTTCGACCTCGAGACGTTCGATGCCAAGATCGTGCGGGGCCGCCCGACGGGTGCACCGCGCATGGCCGATGTGCCGGTACGCATACCGCTGCCCGAGGCGCTCAATCAGGGTTCCATCTACGAGAATCAGAACACCCTGGAGCACCGCTACTTCGCCACCTACGAAGAGGTTGCGTAGTCCGCCGAAGACGGGATTCGGTCAAGCGTCCCGGATCTGGAAGCCCCGGGGCCGGGGTGTATTCAGGAATTCTCCATTTCGCGACGAGCCGCGTCGATGGCTTCGGAGACCGCCTCGAGATCGCCGACTCGATACCCGAGCTTGAGGGCGAGCTTCGCCAGAAACAGGGTCCGGTTCTCCTCGCCGAGAGAGTTGAGCGCCCGCGCGATCTCGCGCGACACGTCCTCTCGGTCGGCGTCCGGGTCGTTCATCGGGGTTGTCTAGCAAACTCGTCGGGTCCGCGCGAGCGGCCCCGTGTCGGCCGCCTACCGAGCCGGCGACGGCCATCATCGACGTGTCCATCCGTTCGCGGTATCTGAGAGACCCACGGAGGAACCTGGCACATGGGTGAGCCCCGGACGCCTGTCTTCATGTCCGCCAAGGAGGTCCTTGGCTATGACCTTCCCCGGTATCTCTATCGCATGCCGGAGGAGCAGCGGACGAGACGTGCCGCGCGACATCCCGTGATCGTTGTCGGCGCGGGCCTCGTTGGTTTGACGGCTGCGGTCGATCTCTCGGTTCGCGGCATCCCCGTCGTCCTCCTCGATGACTCCGACACGGTCGGAGCGCGCGGGCTCTCGTCACGGGGCGTGAACTTCGCCCGGCGCTCGCTTGAGATCTGGGACCGACTCGGGATGGGGGACCGGGTGGTGGAGAAAGGTGTCGTCTGGAACGTGCACCGCACCTACCTGGGGCCCGACACCATCTATGCCTACGAGATGAACCCCGATCCGGATCAGAAGCATCCTGCGATTCTGGCGTTGCAGCAGTATCACGTGGAGCAGTACCTGATTGATCGACTGAGGGAACTCGGCATGGCCGACCTGCGCTGGCGGAACGAAGTCGTGTCCGTAAACGTGAAACCGGACCATGCCTCGGTCGAGGTTCGCACTCCGGACAGGCTGTACGGCATCGAGGCCGAATATCTGCTCGCCTGCGACGGTGCTCGCAGCGCGGTCCGGAAATCGCTGGGCCTGGACTCGGCGGAAATGGCGTTCGATCGCTGGTTCATTTCAGACGTTAAAATCGAAACGGAAATCGCCCGCGAACGGCATCTGTGGATCGATCCGCCGTTCCATGAGGGGCGGTGCGCACTTCTCATCGAGATGGCGGACGGCGTTTGGCGGACCGACATGCAACTCGGCGAGGACGCCGATATGGCTGACGCGGTAACCCCGGAACGTGCGATGGAGCGCCTCGACCGCATGTTCGGCGTCGACACGTCGTACGGGATCGTGTGGGCGGGCGCCTACAGTTTCCAGTTCCGGGTCCTGGACGAATTCCGGCACGGACGGGTCTTTTTCCTGGGCGACGCCGCGCACGAAAACCCACCCTTCGGCGGCCGTGGCGGAAACGGCGGCATCCAGGACGCGGACAACCTGGTTTGGAAACTGGATCTCGTACTAAGGGGGCGGGCTCCCAGCAGGTTGCTCGATACCTATCATCGGGAACGGCATCCGGCGGCGGTGGAGAACATCGCGCAGACCGCACGCAGTTGCTGGTTCCTGTCACCGCAATCCCGGGGAAGGCGCCTCTTGCGGGACGCCGTGCTGTCATTCGCCAAAACGGATCTCGAGATCCGCCCGCTGGTCAACACGGGGCGCATGTCCGTGCCGTTCTCCTACGACTCGTCCGACCTGATCACGGCGGATTCCGACAAGTGGGAGGGTGGCCCGTCTCCCGGCGCCGCCGTGCCCAACTGCAGGGTCGAGACGATGGATGGCTCCTCCGCGCTGGCAGGCCACCTGTTGGACGATTGGGGCGGCGCGTTCGTTTGCCTCTATTTCGCGGGCGCGGTAGCCGACATGCCGGAGGATGAGCGGCGGTACCTGCGAGAGAAGCTCCAGGCGGACCTTCCCGTTGAAACCCGGTTGCTGGTGACGGGGGGCGATGCGGACGCGGATTTCCGTACGATCCGCGATTCCCGGAACACCGCGTTCCGCGCTTATGCCGCGAAGCCGGGCTGTGTCTATCTGGTCCGCCCCGACGGGCACGTGGCGGCGCGGTGGCGCACGTTCGATCCGGAACGGGTGGAAACCGCGATTTCGCGGGCCGCGGGACGGCACGCACCTGCCGGCGCAACCGGACCCCGGACCCCGTCGTCCGCCGGAGACCTGCGATTGCCCGATCCCGAGCGGCTGGACGAGCGCCTGTTCGAGAGGCTGGTCGATTCGGTGGATGCGGCCGAGCCCGAGGCCGTTCCCGTTTTCCTGGAGCGTCTGGTACTGTACCTGAGCCGGCGAATCGAGGACCCCGACATCGTCCGCGGCGCGATTTCGGCTTCTCTCCAGGATGTCGCGGCGGACGCCCACGGGGATTCAAGCCCGGCTTGAACTCCCATGCCGATTGCCGCCGCTGGCCGCCGCGCGCGCCGCGCGCGCGGGATCGAAGGCCAAGTCGTCGTTGCCGAAGAGATCCGGGGGGTCCGCCTGATCCGCGCCGACCAGATTGCTCGCGCCGATCCCGATGAGGCGGAACCGCTGACCGCCGGAGAGGCGTGCCAGGGGCTGAAGAGCGGTCTCATACAGGGTTCGTGCGCGTCGGGTGGGTTCGGGTATGGTGCAGCTCCGCGTGAGGCTCCTGAAGCCAGAGGTCTTCAGCTTCAGGACGACCGTCCCGGCCGCAAAGCCGGAGGACTCGAGACGGCCGGCCACGCTTTCCGCCAGCGGCCACAAGGCCGAGGCGAGCACTTCCAGATCGGAAGTGTCATGGTCGAACGTGGTCTCGGACGAGATGCTCTTGGTCTGGCGAACAGGTGATACCCTGCGAGCGTCTTCGCCGCCGGCAAACCGCGCCAGTCGGCGGCCCACGGCGCCGTACCTGTCGAGCAGGACGGGCTCGTCGATCGCCCGCAGGTCGGAAATCGTCTCGATGCCGTCGCCGGCGAGACACTTTTCGAGCGCCGGACCGACCCCCGGCAGCAGTCGAACCGGTTTGTCCGACAGGAATTCTTGCGCCTCTCGCCGGCCGATCACCGTGAAGCCGCGGGGCTTGTCCAGATCGGAAGCGATCTTGGCGAGGAACTTGTTGTAGCTCAGACCGACCGACGCCGTGATCCCGACGTCTTGCTCGATCTTTCTGATCAGTCTCGCGATGCGCTGGGCGGGCGCCGCCGTGTCGGACGATTTTCCCTCGTCGAGGTCCAGGAAGGCCTCGTCGATCGAGAGGGGCTCGACCAGGGGCGTCACGCCGCGCATGAGTTCACGGACTTGCCGCCCGACGGCGGAATATTTGGCCCGGTCGGGCGGCAGCACGACGGCTTCCGGGCATCTCTCCAGCGCCTGGAACATGGGCATCGCGGAGCGAATTCCGAAACGGCGCGCGACGTAGCACGCCGCCATGACGACGCCCCGATGCCGACCGCCGACGACGACGGGCCGGTCGGTCAGACGGGGATCGTCGCGTTTCTCGATCGTGGCATAGAAGGCGTCGCAGTCGACGTGAACGATGGAGAGTTCGTTCAGTTCGGGGTGGGCAATCGTTCGTTCGGAACCGCAAGACGGGCACCGACCCGCTGGACCGGCGTCGAAGACCGCGGTGCAGTCACGGCACAGTCCAGGCATGCCCTCAACCGTCGATGGATCTCACCGGCCGCGGCCGCCGATAGCGCGCCGTGCAACCCGTTCGCTCGGGAGCGATCTCCGGCCGCGGCGATCGTCCGCGGCGTCCGCTCGACGGTCCCGGATCCGCTCGATGCGCCGGCGAACGTGCGCCAGAGATGGCCGGCCGGATTCCATGCCCGGCCTCATGGCGATCATGCCTCGTTCGGCGTGCGGATCTCGATGCGGTGATCCTCGATCCATGGATCTGTCACGGCCCTCTCGCGTTTCGGGTGCCAGCCTAGCCAGGCACGCGTCGCTTCGCCACGGGTTTGACTCGAACCGTTACAGCATTCTGCAACGTCTGGGATGGGGTCCGACCCGGACAACTCCGGAAATGGCGACCGCGTTCCGAACGGCGGCAGTACACTGAAGGCCTTCTGAAGCGCGAGTTCCGCATTCGCGGATTTCCCCGGTTCCGGGAGTGGCTGGACCCGATGCCCATGCCGAGGCCTCGGCCCGGCCCGGCCCAGCCACTTTCACTGGGGCATGTGCCAACGGGGTCGTGACGGGCGCGCCAGACCGCGCGCCTCGAGAATCGTACGTGGAACGAGGGAATGCTCCGCCACTGACTTCAGGCCGGTGTGGGTTCCTTCCAGAAACCGCCGGTGAAGGGCCAGGAGAACGTGACCCAGCGTGGTCTCTTTCCACAGCCACCGCTGAACGTCCTGGGCCGCCGCTCCCGGCCGCGCCGTTGCTGCCTCGCAGTACAGGGTCTTGAGATCTTCCACGCAGTGCTTGAAGACTTCTTCGATCGGCAATTCTCGGATCGGGTTGTCAGGGTGATCGTCCAGGAAGCTGCCGATGAAAGCAGCCGCGGATTCGGGATCGAGGCTGCAGGCGCCCACCGTGGTCCGATTGCGCCGTTCGCGGGAGAGCTCATACCAGGGCAACAGGGACTGGAGTTCGCGAACCAGAGCCGCGGCGAGGTCATCCTCGGCCGCCGGAGGCGGCGCAAGGGTCACCGGACAGGCCCAACCGTCCGCATCGATGTCGGCTTGGTCCGGCAGGTCCCGGTCGTATTCCGTCAGCAGCGGCCCGTTTGCCGCGTCAAACAGATCGAGTGCCGCCTGCAGGACCCGCCGTTGAAACGGCGCGTCGCCGGGGAGACCGAAGGGGCGCCCCAACGGGAAGCTGACCCAGAGCGCCCGTGGCGGTGAGATCGCCGCGGTGTGTTCCCGGACCAGGCTGATCTGCGTCGTCGGAATCCCCGAGCCTTCCAGGTAGTGGGCGAGCGCACCGACGGCGCGCGTGCAGCTCGGTCACACGGGGACGAGGAGCACGGCGTTCACACGGTCTTCGCGAAGAAGCGCCGCCACCGTCGCGGCGTTCTCCCGCATCCACGCGGGATGGGTGCCGCCGCCCATGAACGAGTAGTGATAGTCGGCAATCGAGCCGATCAGACGGTCGCAGGCCAGCTCCCGGAGCCGGTCGATAGGAAAGACAGCATTGAGATCTTCCTGGAATCCCGTCCGATCGAAGTTGACCGATACGTGGCTCATGACGAGATCATCACCCGTGCTCGTGCCGGGGATGACTCGATAATCTCCGGCGCCCGGCAGAAAGGGGCGATCGCCGCGCCGATGTAGTCCGGCCGTCGTGACGATGGCGACGCGCCGTTCCGTGGCCGCCGCCGCCGCCGCCCACGGCCGACCCTCGAAGGAGGTTACGTCGGCGTCCAAGATGTGCCGGCGATCCCAATCCGTGAGATCGCTGAGTCGTACCATCAGATCAGTCTAGCGGAGACCAGTGTTGCTGCAGGCGCGGAATCAGATATTGCTTGCCGACAAGCTGGAACGTCTCATCTGCGTTTCTCAGCAGAACCTTCTGCAGGTCGAAGAACACGGAGCCCGCTGTCGTCTCGCCAAAGAACCAGGCGTCCAGATCACCGCTGGTGGGCGCACCGGGTTGGGCGAGCATCGCCTCATAGTAATATGCCTTGATGTCGTCGCAGGCCCATTTCAGAGCGCGGTCTACGCGGGCGCCGTCGATGGGGCTTTCCGGGATCTCGCCCGACAGGAAAGAAAGCACGAACGCGGCCGCGTCCGGCATCTCGAGACCGCTCGACCCGACGGTTGATCGTTCCGTCTTGCGGACGGCCAGGTCATGCCAAGGCGCGAGCCGGGCCATTTCCCTTGACAGCTTGGCATCCATCGACTCGTCGCCGGGGGTATCCGAGGGGGGGCCGAGGCTAATCGGGCAGACCCATGGCTCCTCGTCGTCGCCTCGGTCACGGGCGGCAGGCGCGTCTTCGGAGTAGTCCGCAATTATGGGACCGTCTGCGGATTCCAGCAGTTTCAACGCCGCTTTGACGACGCGCCGCTGAAAATCGGCGTCGTTCGGGACGCCGAGCGGCCGACCGAGCTCAAACGTCACCCAGAGCGTTCGGGGCGTGCGGTTCTTCTCGCTGTGTTCTCGAATCAAGCTGATATGCACCGTCGGGATGCCTTCGCGTTCGAGATGCTTTGCCAGCGCGCCCCCGGCGCGCGTGCAGGCCGGTCACACGGGGGTCAGAAGAACAGCGTCCACGGCGTCCTTCTTGAGAAGCCCCGCGAGCTGGGCCGCGGCCGGCTCCAGGGTGGCCGCGTCGGTGGCGCCCATGAACGAGTAGTGAAAATTCGCCACCGATCCAATGACCCCGTCGTCGGCGAGTTCCCGCAGCCGGTCGATGGGAAAGACCACGTTGACGTCCCGCTGGAAACCACTCCGGTCATAATTGATGGACGCGTGGCTCATGACCAGCCGATTGGCATCCACATCGGCCGGGATCACACGATAGTCACTCGATCCCATGGCGAACCGCGCGTCCTCACGTGCGGTCAGGCCCGCGGTCGTTACGATCGCCACCCGGCGCTCCTTCAAGGGAGGGCCTGCAACGCAGGGCGCGTCCTCGATTTCCGGAATGGGCATGTTCTCGAGGAAGGTTCGATCGGGCGTGGGGACATCGGCCAGTCGTACCATGATCGGGCCTTTCGGAGTTTTCGGTGCCGCCGGAGCAGCGTGCACAAATTCAGGCCGCGTAGTTATGCCCCGGGACAAGGCATGTCAACCCGGCCGGCCCCGGGGCGTCCGTCCTCATTTCCCGGATAGGCGCTTAGACAACTTTACGACGCCCTGCTTACCGCTCAGGGCAGCAGCGCGTTGCCCAGGCCGCTACCGCCGTCCACGAATAGCGTCTGTCCGGTTATGAATTCGGAAGAATCCTGCATCAGGAACCCGACCGCGTTGGCAATATCGGCAGGCTCCGCAAAGCGCCCAACCGCAATGCGATGCAGCTTACGCTCTCGCTGCGGGCTTCCTATCGGATTGTTCCTGAGGAAGAATTCGGTGTTCGTCGGGCCCGGTGCAACGGCGTTGACGGTGATGCCGTGACTCGCCAGCTCGAGTGCCCAGGTGCGGGTAAAGCTGATGAGCATGGATTTCGTACCCGAGTACGCCGTGCGCTTCGGGATACCGAGAACCAAATCGCTCGAGATGTTGACGATTCGCCCGAACCCCTGCTTCTTCATGGTTGGAAGACACGCCTGGGCACACTGAATGGAGGCTATTACATTAATCTCCATTACATGGTCGAACACCTTGAGCTCAATTTCCTCGAGACTTTGTTCTCCCACGGTTCCAACATTGTTCAGCAGCCCGTTGAACTCGTAACGCTCGGCCAATTCGGCCAATAGTATTCGGGTTGCGGCCCTGTCGCTGAAATCGCAGGCAAAGTGATCTCCGGGAAACTCGTCGTCGGGTGCATCCAAATCCAGATTGACGATGTGATGGCCGGAAGCAGCGAGTTGCTCGGCGCAGCGTCGTCCGATGCCTCGGCTGGCACCGGTTATGAGAGTTGTTTTTGTCGAGTCTGTCATGGTGCTACTCCGCGTAATGGCAGGTCCAGCAATAGCCACAGAGGCATTGTCAGGTTGGTCTGAGTGTCTGTCCGGCAAATAATTCCGAGTGGTTGATCTGGAGCGTTTGAAGGCGGAGATGTCCATTCCGTGCCGACTCAGCAGCCGTGGACATTGACCTAGATGAGAAATTCTCCATTCAAAACCAGCAATATTCCGGGCGTATCCCCGGGTCCTTCGATTCAATCGGCATTGAAGAACAGCTACGCATCGATATCGATTTCCGAAGAAGGAATAACACTCCAGGAATTGGCCGATACTATTCAGAAGTGCATCTAACTCGCAATTGTTGGCCGCTCAGACCGGGGCCGTCACCCTCACGTTCGATGGAACCGCGCGCTTCGGCGAGGTGGATTCGGAGGCTTACCGGGAGCGGGTGTCGGCGCCGTGCACCGACGACGGGGGCCGGGACGAGGCGGACGCCGACATGACGTTCCGGCTGGAACCCACGGAACAGGGAACCAGGGTGATCATTGACACGAACTTGAACCTGTCGGGCTCGGTAGCCTAGTACGGTCGTGGTGTCGGCATGGTCGACGAACTCGCCAAACTTGAGTGTGATGTGGTTCGCGAGGGCTGCCGTCAGCTTCGGGCCTTCGCTTCTCCGATGAGTTCGATAAGACGCGGCGGGCTGACGGGCGCTTCTCGGATGCGCACATCGAAAGGCGTTAGCGCGTTTTCGATCGCGGATATCACGGCCGCGGCGGCGGGGATGACGCCGGCTTCCCCCACGCCCTTGACGCCCAGAGGATTGACCGTCGAGGGTGTCTCGTGATGGATGATCTCGACGTTCGGCACGACGGGAGCCGTGGGTAAGAGGTACTCTGCGAACGTCGTGGTCACGGGCTGTCCGGTATCGTCGTAGCCCATCCACTCGAAAAGCGCGTTCCCGATGCCGTGCGCGACACCGCCAATGATCTGTCCCTCGACGATCATCGGGTTGATCAGGCGGCCGGAGTCGTTGACCACGAGGTAACGGGTGATCCGGACTCCGCCGGTGCCGATATCCACGTCGACCTCGACGACATGCACGCTGTTACCGTAAGTGAGGCCCGTGGGCAGGAAGTTGACGGTGGCTTCCAATCCCGGAGGCATGTCCTTCGGCCGCGCGTAGCCCGCGGCGCCGGACAGAGCCCTGGCGACGTCGGCCAACGACACCGAAAGACCCGGGACGCCTGCGACGGAAATCTCGCCGTTCGTCAACTCGAGATCCTGATCTGAAACCTCCAGCATATGAGCCGCCGTTTTCAGTGCCTTTTCGCGCACTTCGATGGACGCCAGATGTATGGACGAACCGGCCGTGACGGTCTGGCGGCTGCCGAACCCGCCGATGCCCATCGGAACGGTGCCGGTGTCCCCCGCGATTACTTTGATGTCCTCGGGCTCCACCCCGAGTTGATCGGCGCAGATCTGTGCGTACGAGGTCTTGATGCCTTGCCCCATCGGCATCGCACCGGTGTGGACCGCGATTCGGCCGGACGGGCCGATGCGAACGATTCCCGTCTCGAAGGGGCCGCGGCCGGTGATCTTCGTGCAGTTTGCGACGCCCACCCCGATGTAGCGGCCTTGGTCGCGGGCCGCTGCCTGCCTCTCCGCGAACCGGTCGTAGTCCGAGCCCTTCAGCGCCTTCTCCAGGCAGCTCGGGAAATCACCGCTTTCATAGTGCGTGGTAGAGCCGTCCCGTGCCTTCAAGGGCAATTCGTAGGGAATGTTGTCGGCGGGAATGAGGTTTCGGCGGCGGATTTCAACACGATCGACGTTGAGTTCATCGGCGATGGCATCCATCGCCCGTTCCATGGTGAATGTGCCTTCGGGGTAACCAGCCCCTCGAACGGGAATGGTGCCGACACGGTTGGTCGCTGCGATCGTCACGTCGAGCTGGTAGTTGGGCAGCACGTACGGTCCGGGAACGGCGAGGGACGCGTTATGGGGAACGTTGAAGCCGAGCAACGTGTAAGCGCCCTGGTCGTGAATCATGGAACCACGTAAGCCGAGCAGGCGGCCTTCCGCGTCCGTGGCCACTTCGACATCCCAATATTGGTCGCGTTCCTGGATGGCAGCGAGAAAATGCTCGCGACGGTCTTCGATCCATTTGACCGGGCGCTTATACAGAAGCGCGGCTCCAGCCACGATGACCTCTTCCGGATAGACGACATGCTTGGATCCGAATCCACCTCCAACGTCCGGCGTTATGGTGCGTACCAGAGTTTCATCGAGGTCGTAGATGTCCACGAGCGTGTTGCGCACGCGATGTGAGCCTTGTGTCGACGACCAGACGGTCAATCCCTCGGTGGAGGGGTCGAACTGGGCGACGATCCCCCGTCCCTCGATGGGGTGTCCGCTGCCGCGATGCTGCTTGAGCGAAAGCGCGAGAACGTGGGCGGCAGCTGCGAAGGCAGGTCGGCAGTCGCCGTATTCCGTGCGAAACCTCGCCACGACGTTGTCCGGAGCCTCTCGGTGGACTCGGGGGGCGTCGGGCGCCAATGCGTCTCTGCAATCCGAGACCGAAGGAAGAACTTCGTACGTCACGTCGATCAGAGCAACCGCATCCTCAGCGACATAGCGAGAGTCCGCGAGCACGATCGCCACGATTTCGCCGACGTAGCAGACTTCTTCCTCCGCCAATACGATGGCCTTCGTGGATTCGGCGAATTTCAGCTTCGGGTTATCCGGCGGGATCAGATTTTTGGTTAGAAGTGGCGCAAGGTCCGCATAACTGAACACGGCATGGACGCCGCGCAGGTTTCGGGCTGCGGACGAATCGACGGAGCGTATCAGCGCGTGGGGATGCGGACTCCGCACGAAGGCGGCCTCCACCGTCCCGGGCAATTCGATATCGTCCACGAACCGGGCCGCGCCGGTGAGTAGGGCCGCGTCCTCGAGGCGACGTATGGGCGAGCCGGTGAAATCCCCCGTCACGGCGAGATGGCCCCATTTCGGGCGCGGAGTCGGCCCGCCGCGTCGAGCACCGCCCTCACGATCCCTTGATAGCCCGTGCAGCGGCAGATGTTGCCCGAAAGTGCCTCGCGAACTTCATCCTCGGCGGGGTCCGGATTCTCTCCCAGGAACTCGACCATCGAGGTGAGAATACCCGCGGTGCAAAAACCGCACTGCAGCGCATGGTGTTCATGAAAAGCTTGCTGCAGGGGATGCCATTCCCCATCGCCGGAGGCAATTCCCTCGACGGTCGTGATCTCGGCATCATTCGCCTGCACGGCGAGCATCAGGCAACTACGCGCGCTGTGACCATTGACCAGCACCGTACAGGCACCGCAGACGCCGTGTTCGCATCCGAGATGAGTGCCGGTCTTTCCGAGCTTGTGCCGCAGGCAATCCGCGAGGGTCATTCGCGTTTCGACGTCGATCTCGCGGCGTTCGCCGTTCACCACCAGGACGACGGACCTCGTGTCCGGAAGTTCGTGGTTGTCAGTCATACCAACGAGCCTGCCCCGGGCCCTGCCAGAGCAGAACGGAGAGCGCGCGACGTCAACTCCACCGCCAGATGCCGTCGGTACGAAGGCGACGCGTGGACGTCTTCCATCGCCTCGAGGTCCGCACATGTCAGGGCCGCCGAGCGGATGCCGTCGGGATCGGGCATGCGGCGGGTCAGCCGTTCTTCCGCGGCCGTACAGCGCACCGGTGCCGGGCCGACGCCTGCCAGCACGATGCCCGCACGGTTGACGGTTCCGTCGGTTCCGAAATCCAATAGGGCTGCTACGCCGACGATCGCGAAATCGCCAGGACGGCGGGCAAACTCGACGAACGCCGACTTGTGTCCGGCGGGCCAGGGGGTGAAGCTCACGGCGCTGACGATTTCGTCGTGTCCGATGGCCGGTGTCATGTAGAACGCGGGGAAGCCCGTCATCGGGATGTCGCGCGCGCCGTCGGGACCGGCTACGTGAATGGTCGCATCGAGGGCGGCGAGGACGGCGGGCAGTTCGGCTGCGGGGTCGAGGTGGCAGAGGCTGCCGCCGATGGTGCCGCGGTTTCGGGTTTGTGGGTGTCCGACCTGCATCAGAGCCTTCCGCATCAAGGGGCAATGTCGGTGCAGGAGGTCGGAGCGCTCGATGTCCCGTTGGCGCGTCATGGCGCCGATCACCAGCCGGCCGGCGGCTTCGCCGATATGCGACAAGTCCGGTATCCGGTTGAGATCGATGACGTGGTCGGGCAGCACGTAGCGCATGTTCAGCATGGGCATCAGGGATTGCCCGCCCGCCAGGAACTTTGCGTTGTCGAGCGAGGCGCCAAGGGCGACCGCTTCCTCGAGGGTACCGGGGTCGTGATAGCGAAAGGGCGGCGGTTTCACGACTCGGGGCGGTCCCACGGGTCCATCCGCGCGGCGTGGCGCGCCGCCGTCCAGCCGCCAACGAAACATTCGGCCATGTTGCCGCCGCCGAGGTACAGGTGTCCGAATACGCCGCCGAGTTCCCCGGCCGCGTAGAGACGTGGAATGGGCTCGTCGAATGCGTTCAGGACTTGTTGATGCACGTTGTGCACCGGCCCGCCGTGCGTGTTGGAGCAGACCGGCCAGACTTCCGCGCAATAGAACGGGGGTGTCTCGATCTTCATCATCGAGGGCGGCGGCCGCCCGAAATCGTCGTCGTGCCCGACATCGCACATCGCGTTCCAGCGTTCGATCGTTTCGCTCAAGACCCGTTTCTCGAGGCCCATATGCGACGCCAGATCCGACAGGCTCTCCGCCTTGGTGACGATACGGTCTTCCAGCGCGCGCAAGGAGTCTTCGCTGTACTCGAACGAGAAACGCCGATCGTTGAACGTCGGCGAGCACAGAGGCCACGTCCGGCGGGCAGGATCGTCCAGGACAACATAGGAGGGTATGCGCGGATAGCTCTGCGTATGTGTGTCATACAGGGACATGGGCCGCGCCGAGGTGTCCTGCATGTAGGGCGGATACTCGTTCATGTATCGGCGCCCCTGCCGGTCGACGACGATCCACGGCATTTTCACATCGTTGCGGGGTGGCTTTCCCGGAACCCAATCAGGCAGACGCTTGGGCCTGAGGCCATAGGGATAGTCCGGATCCGGATGCCGGAATCCATAAACTCCGTGGTAGTTCCACATGTGCCATAACGCCGCGCCGGCGTCTTGGGCCATGCGGATGCCATCGCCCGTGCTGCCGCGGAAGGCCGCCAACAACACCGGTTGTTCCGGCCAGTGCTGCAACTGCAGGTCGGGGTCGGCTTCGAATCCACCACAGGCGAGGACGACCCCCTTCCGGGCCTTGATGTCCTTGGCGCCATCTCTCGTATCCACGGTCAGACCGCGGACTTCGCCCGTCGGACCCGTGATCAGGCGCTTGGCCGCCGACTCCAGCCAAACCGTCACATCCCGCTGCGCAATATTGTCCTCCAAGACCTTGAACAGACGGGCGCCGGCGGCACGGTGAATCGGAACGTAGCTGTTGACGTGCGGGTATCGAGCCGCGGCGTCATAGTCGGGGACGCTGGCGATGCTGGCGTAGCCGAAGGTCTCGGCGCCCGGAAACGGATAGTTGCCTGGATTGGCGCGATACCCAACCTCGGCGCCACTGGCCTCGGCAAGCCATTCGAAATAGCCGACGACTTCCGTCATGCCGACGGCCAGGGCCTTCAGGACATCGTCGGGCGTCGTGCCGGCGCAGGTTTCCTTGAGATACGCGAACGCTTCATCGGCATTCTCCGCGGCACGCACGTTACCGCCCGAGCAAATCGAAATGCCCCCAGGGTCCGACATCTTTTCCAGAAGAAGAACCGAGCAGCCAGCTTCACTCGCCTCAATGGCCGCAACACCGCCAGCGTACCCGTAGCCAACAACAACTATGTCAAAACACCCGTCCCAGGACTGAGTGCCTACCTGGTCTCCTGCCACGTTTTCTCTCGGCTTCCTTGGCGAGGGATCGATCTCGCCCAAATCTGTCGCGCTTCCTTCTCGCCAATAAAGGGGCTGCCCGGGGCATTGTCAAGCTATCGGGGACAGCCAGCTTGGGTGTGCTCATCAGGTCCAGTAGCACATCCCTCAACCTTGCCGGCTTAACAATCCCAGCGACGGTCCTTGAGTGGTGCAACTACACTACCGGACGGGTTGCTTTTGGCCTCGTTCACGAAATCCGGGAGTAATTCTGTTCTCATGACCTCGGCTGTTGGGCGAATCGTAGGAATCGGTGGACGTGACCAGCGCTTTATTTTCTCAGCACCAATAGTAAGATTGTCCGCCACATCGTCCAGCGCTGCAGCTGGACTCGCAGGGCCATGCCGAAATATCAAAAATTGGAAGTGATACCCTGTTCAGGTGCGTTGGGCGCAGAAATATCCGGCGTCGACTTGTCGTGTGGACTTTCCGATGACACCTTCGAAGAGATCCATCGTGCGTTTCTTGAATATCAAGTGATCTTCTTTCGCGGTCAGAACCTGACGCCGGGACAGCACAAGGCTTTCAGCGCACGCTTCGGCCCACTGATCCCGCATCCATATCTGGAAGGCGTCAAGGGGCATCCTGAAATCATGCTCGTCAAGAAGGAGAAGCACGAGCTCCACAACTTCGCCAACGCCTGGCACACGGACTCGAGCTACCACGCCACTCCGTCCCTCGGCTCGGTGCTCTATGCGATGGACGTGCCGGAAACGGGTGGCGATACCCTGTTCACCAACATGTACCTCGCCTACGAGACATTGTCGGAGGGGATGCGGAGGCTTCTCGAATCGTTGAGCGCACGGCACAGCTTCTATGGAAGCCAAGGACTTAGAGGGTACGGCCGCGAGCAGGATCTCAAGTACGCGCCGAGCAATCTGGAAGACGATCCTTCGATTCATGAAGCCGTGACCCACCCGGTGGTGCGCACGCACCCGGAAACCGGCCGAAAGGCGCTTTACGTCAACGGCATGTTCACGATCGGTTTCGAGGGCCTGACCGAGAAAGAAAGCGCGCCGCTTCTCGAGTTCCTCTACCGTCACGCGACCACGCCCGAGTTCACCTGCCGCTTTCGGTGGCAGCAGGGATCCCTCGCCTTTTGGGACAACCGTTGCACCATGCACTATCCTGTAAATGACTATCCCGGGCAGTTCCGACTGATGCACCGCACCACTATCCGCGGCGACCGACCCCGTTGAGGGGCTGTCACGGTCTCCCGAGCGCCGACGCATGCTCGCGGCCCGCTGCATGGATCGCAGTTTGCAATCGGGTCAACCCGAAGGATAAGCTGACGACGAGTCGTGAGCGCACCATTCCACATACCAGAACACGAAGGCGCCCAGCCGATCGCCGCGATTTGGTGCATCGGTTTTTTTTTGACCGGTACGCGTAAGGACACGAACTCGTCCGAGACTAAGCAACACTAATCGACGGGAGGGAGAAGCGATGGGAATCTCAAGCCAAAAAAGAAGCACAGCTGAATGGCTGCGAGCGGTGCTGGTGGGCGTCATGGCCTTTGCGGTGGGAAGCTGGGCCACGGGCGCGACCGCCCAGGAGAAACTTACGATCTTGTCCGGCTACGACATCCAGTTCATGCATGGCTATATCGCCGACAAGGAGGGCATGTTCAAGGAGGAAGGCCTGGACGTCACCGTGAAATACTCGGTATCGGGCAAGGTCGCGGTGGATGGAGTCGTCGCCGGCGCCGGGGTGTTGGGAATCAGCGGGTCGCTGGTATCAGTGACCGCGGCGACGCAGGCACCGATCTACGTGGTCGCCCCTCTCGCACGAAGCGAGCATCTGATGGAGATGGTGACCCTTCCGGGAATCGATGAAGCGGCAGACCTCAAAGGAAAGCGTATCGCATTTCAGTTCGGCACCGAGGGGCACAAATTCGTGCTTCTCTATCTGCAGAAGAACGGACTGTCGGTCGACGATGTGACTCTCATGAACATTCCGGCCCAGGCCCTGCCGCCGGCTTTGTCCCGCGGCGATGTGGATGTGGTCGCCGTCTGGCCGCCACACTCCACCAAGGCTTTGGAAGCGACAACCGGCGCCAAGGTCCTGACGACATCCCATGGCGTATCGGCGGTGTACGGCGTGGTGATCATGCGCAAGGATTTCGTCGAGTCCAATCCCGAAGGCGGCCGCAAGCTGTTGCGCGGCCTATTGCGGGCAGACAAGTTCATCAAGGAGAATCCAGAACGCACCCTCGAGTATTTCGCCGAGCAGGGCAAGATCGACATGGCGACGGCCAGGAAGATCAACGCCGGAGCGAAACCGGAATACGGAATGGCGCTGGACAAGGCGTTCTTTGACGAAAATCAGGCGAGCGCCGACTTTCTGGCCGATCACGGGTTTACCCCGAGTCGAGCGGATGCCAACGACTTCATGCACGAACAGCTCATGCGAGACGTCGCGCCGGAACTCGTGACGTTCTAAGTACACGGATCGTGTGGGAGCTCGAGCGGCGGCGCAACAACAGGGCGGCGTCCCTCGCGCGTTACGAGGTGTCTGGAACGAGGAGCGGTGCGCCGCTCCTCGTTCTCTCGATTTTCCGCCGACAATATCTTCGGCAATGCGAACCCACGCGGCGACACCGGGAACGAACCGCGTATCGCAAAGGATCCGAATCGAGAACTCGATTTCGATAGGTCGTTTGAACAGTGTCTGACCTGATTCGCCTGAAAAGCGTAAGCCACTACTACGGCAATCAATGCACGCTTCGGGAAATTGATTTCAGCGTCGCCGACGGGGAGTTCGTCTGTATCCTCGGACCGAGCGGCTGTGGGAAATCCACCCTGTTGAATATCTTGGCAGGTTTCCTCACCCCGAGCAGCGGACAAATCATCCTTTCGGCCAGAAATGACGACGTCGTGGGCCACGACATCAAGGTGGTCATGCAGAATGCTCACCTGTTTCCCTGGCTGACCGTGCACCGGAACGTGGAATTCGGCCTGCGCATGCGCGGCGATGCGAAGGAAACGCGGGATGCCCGCGTCATGGAACTTTTGCACCTGGTAGGTCTTTCCGGAGTCGAGAGCAAGTATCCGGCGCAACTCTCAGGCGGCATGCAGCAGCGGGTGGCTATCGCCCGCGCCTTGGCACCCGATCCGAGCATTCTGCTCATGGACGAGCCCTTCGGCGCCCTGGACGCGCAACTGCGGCGACGCATGCAGGCCGAGCTAGTCCAGATCCGGGCCGTCACCGGCAAAACCATCATCTTCGTGACCCACGATATCGTCGAGAGCGTGCTGCTCGCCGACCGAATCGTCGTGCTCACCACTGCTCCCGGCCAGATCAAGAAAATCGTGTCCGTCGATCTCGAGCACCCGCGCGAGCGCAATCGCGGGGTCTACGACTGGGTATTCGAATTGGAGCAATTGCTATGAGTCCTGCAACACCTGCCGACACGGGCGGTGAGTCAGAATACGTTTTGCTGGCCTCCGGGGAGGACGAATCGGCTCCGGGAAAGAAGACGGAAAGCCGTCTCGCTCATTACCTGTACGGCACGTCCACCATTCTCCTGTTCATTGCCGCTTGGTATGCGGCAGCCGAGCTGGACATGATCAACCGTACCCTGCTGCCATCGCCGGGAGAGGTGTTGAGCGCGTTCACCGCCATGGCGATGTCCGGTGAACTCGCCGAACATGTAGCCATCAGCATGTATCGAATCGGCTCGGGCTTCGCGTTGGGTCTCGTGACCGCGATTCCGCTGGGGCTGATGATCGCGAGGATCCGATTGGTAAGAGCGTTCCTGGAACCGATACTGGAGCTGATTCGCCCGATTCCGGCGCTTGCGTTCCTGCCCTTGGCGATTCTGTGGTTCGGGGTGGGCGAGGCAAACAAGCTCTTCATCATGTGGTTCGGCACGTTCTTCGTCATCATCGTGAGCGTCATCGAGGGCGTATACAACTTCGACGCGGTCTACTTGAGAGTCGCGAAGAATCTCAATGCCAACCAGATGCAGATGTTTGTGTACGTGCTTCTTCCCGGTGTTGTGCCGTTTGTTCTGGAGGGAATGCGCCAGGCGGTCGCGGTGTCGGCGGAAATGATCGCGGCCCAGGCGGGAATCGGGTTCTTGATTCTGAACTCGGCGCTTTTCTACCAAACCAGTCGCGTGATCGTGGGCATCATCGTGCTCGGCTTTCTCGGGATGACTCTCGACAGGTTGTTGATTTTTATCACCAGGAACGTGTTTCTTCGGTACAAGCGGACCGACGAGATCGCGATTTGAGCGCACGAGCATTCGCTTTGGCTCAAGGAACCATCGGTTAATTGTCGTCCCATGAACGGTGCAGGCGCATGGAGCCCTCCATAGCTGGGGCGCGCCAACGCCGCGACTAGGCGGCTTGCCTCATCATTTCTTTTTTGTAGTCCTTCAGCGAGTCCGTGTTGGGACCCACGGTGGCCTCGTAGCGTCAGGTATGAGGCCGCCCGTTGGCGAGCAGATCTATATCAAGCTTGATACAATCGCCCCGATAAACAATCTCGCCGATGTAGATCGCCGTGCCGTGGTCATCCACGACCACACAGTGCGCCTCGGCGGTCGGCGAGCTGAGCGCGATATTCAGGTGGCTGGCTGCCACAGTATCGGCGCCACCAATGACCAGCGTCTGATGGGCCCGTGCGATAGCGATGCCCTCAAGTCTGGACAACACCGACAGCGCCGCTTGCACCTGAAATGCCTGGGGCGCCAAATCATAGACATGCCTGGCCAGGTGCACTCCGACCAGGGCGTACGGTTCGTCGTCGCGTGACTGGATGCTCCGGATATACTCGTAGTCTGCGGCAGGTTCACCTTCGCCAGCGGCCAGGCGAGGGCAGGGCGTCGGTATCTCTGCTGGGATCATGCGTGGGACGTTGTCCTCTATGGTCGCGACGAGCGAGGCCCAGTTGGTCTTCAGTCTGAGCCAACGCTTGTCCGTGATCTCCTGCGAGACGAAAGTCCCCTTGCCTTGTTGGCGCCGAACCAACCCTTCTTTCTGAAGCACATCCAGCGCCTGTCTGACGGTGACCCTGGCCACCTGAAACTCGGCCTGGAGCTGCTCGAGGGTCGAGATCTTCTGGCCCCGCGACCAATGCGCTTCTTCTATGCGTCTGCGCAGAGTTGCCGCGACCTGAAGATAGAGCGGTATGCGGCTACGCTGGTAGGTCTTGGCGAGTTGCACGACCATAGGAATGTTCCGTACATGCTACCAATCTACCCAATAAGAGCACACTCAACCGTTCTTGCCTATCATGCCGCCGACGCGGGTATTCGCCCCCGCGTGGCGCGAGGTTGTCCGATGGTCGCCGACTGCAGGGCACAAGTATTTCCATAAGTTAGATTATTGTATGGTCTTTCCAAACTTAATACCATTGAAATTCGCCAGCGGCATCTCGACCGTCGGCTGGACATTCGTTCGTTCAGACGCCAAACGGCTTTCGGAAGACCGCATTTCGAGCGAGATCAGCGGGGCATGAAGTGAGCACGACGATTGGCAATTCCGGGCACTGGCAGTTCTGGATCGACCGGGGCGGCACTTTCACCGACCTCGTGGCCCGCCGACCCGACGGCACGCTGGTGACGCACAAGTTGCTGTCCGAAAATCCGGAGCGCTACGAAGACGCTGCGCTGCAGGGCATTCGCGACATGCTGGAGCTCTCCCCCGATGCGACGCTTCCCACGAAGTCCATCGAGGCGATCAAGATGGGCACGACCGTCGCCACCAATGCGCTGCTCGAGCGCAGGGGCGACCGCACGATGCTGCTCATCACCAAGGGGTTTGGCGATGCGCCGAGGATCGGCTATCAAAACCGGCCCCACCTCTTCGCACGCCGGATCGTGCTCCCCGAGCTGCTTTACGAGCGGGTCGTGGAGGTCGACGAACGTTATACGGCGGAGGGCGAGGTCCTGGTCGCGATCGACCTCGAGGGCACACGTTCGGCGCTCCAGGAAGCCTACAACGACGGCATTCGCTCCGTGGCCATCGTGTTTCTGCACGGGTATCGTTATCACGATCATGAGGAGGCCGCGGCGGCGCTCGCCCGTGAAATCGGCTTCACCCAGGTCTCGCTTTCACACGAAGTGAGCCCGTTGATGAAGCTCGTCGGGCGCGGCGACACCACAGTGGTTGATGCCTATGTCACGCCGATTCTGCACCGTTACGTAGGCCGGATCGCTGCCGAGTTGGGCGGCGCACGGCTTATGTTCATGCAGTCGAATGGCGGGCTGACTGACGCTCGATTTTTCCAGGGCAAGGACAGCATTCTGTCCGGACCGGCCGGGGGCATCGTGGGCGCGGCGCGTACCGCCGAGATGGCCGGGTGCCATAAGATCATCAGTTTCGACATGGGTGGCACCTCTACCGATGTCGCCCATTTTGCCGGCGAGTACGAACGTGCCTTCGAAACGCTGGTCGCCGGTGTGCGCATGCGTGCGCCGATGATGCGCATTCACACGGTCGCGGCGGGCGGTGGCTCGATCCTGCATTTCGACGGCGCACGCTACCGGGTTGGGCCGGATTCCGCGGGCGCCGATCCGGGTCCCGCCTGCTACCGTCGCGGCGGGCCTCTGACCGTGACCGACGCCAACGTCATGGTGGGAAAGATCCAGCCCAGGTTCTTTCCCAGACTGTTCGGCCCGAACGGCGACGAGGCACTGGATGTCGAAATCGTCCATGCCAAGTTCGAGGCATTGGCCGCCAAGATCGAAGCCGCCACCGGCGACCGGCGTACGCCCGTGCAGGTGGCCGACGGCTTCCTCCAGATCGCCGTCGAGAACATGGTCCGCGCCATCAAGCAGATCTCGATCCAACGCGGCTATGACGTCACCAAATATACCCTCAACTGCTTCGGCGGCGCAGGTGGGCAGCATGCCTGTCTGGTTGCCGATGCGCTCGGTATGACTCGGGTGTTCATCCATCCCTTTGCCGGCGTGCTGTCTGCCTACGGTATGGGCCTGGCGGATCTCAGGGTGATGCGCGAGCAGGCGGTGGAGGCGATATTGAGCGACGAGCTGATCGGGGATCTCGGCAAAACCCTCGACACGCTCGAGGCAAAGAGCCGCGCCGAGTTGGTCCGCCAAGGGGTTGAAGCCTCGCGCATCAGCGGGCTTCGCAAGGTGCATCTGCGTTACGAAGGCACCGACTCACCCCTCGTGGTGAGCCTGAGCGACCGGGACCGCATGATCGCCGAATTCGAGGATGCTCACCAACAGCAGTATGGCTTTATCGCGCCGGAAAAGCGGCACCTCGTCGAGGCGATTACGGTCGAGGTCGCCGGTGGTGCGCCCGAGGTGGCCGACCCGGAGCTCGAAGAGGCTGCCGGCGGCGCACCCAGGGCCCTGTCCGAGGTCGAGACCCATATGGCCGGCAGTTTGCGGCACACGGCGGTTTACGACCGTGCTCAATTGAAGTCCGGCGCGCGGGTTCTCGGTCCCGCCATAATCATCGAAGCTAACGCGACCACCGTCGTCGAACCGGGCTGGGCGGCGGAGGTCACCCGGCGCGACCATCTGGTACTGAACCGCGTCGAGCCGCGTCCCGGCCAATCCACGCTCAGCACTGAAGCCGATCCCGTCATGCTCGAGGTGTTCAACAACCTGTTCATGTCGATCGCCGAACAGACCGGAGTCGTGCTGCGCAACACATCTCATTCGGTCAACATAAAGGAGCGGCTCGACTTCTCCTGCGCCATATTCGGCCCGGACGGCAATTTGGTGGCCAACGCGCCGCACATCCCGGTGCATCTCGGCTCCATGAGCGAGAGCGTCAAGACCATCGGCGAACAGCGTCAGGGGACGATCAAACCGGGCGACGTGTTCATGCTCAATACGCCTTATAACGGCGGCACGCATCTGCCCGACATCACGGTCATCACGCCGGTGTTCGACCGGGCCAACAAGGACATTCTTTTTTATGTCGCCTCGCGCGGGCACCACGCCGAGATCGGCGGCATCACGCCGGGTTCGGTCCCGCCCGACAGCAAGCACATCGACGAGGAAGGGGTCCTGATCGACAACTTCCGTCTGGTTTCCGGCGGCAGGTTGATGGAGGACCAGACAAAGGAGCTTTTCACCACGGCGCCCTATCCCACGCGCAACTTCCATCACAATCTGGCGGACCTCAAGGCCCAGATCGCAGCCAACGAGAAGGGTGTGCAGGAGTTGCGCAAGATGGTCGACCACTTCGGGCTGGATGTGGTGCATGCCTACATGAAGCACGTGCAGGACAACGCGGAGGAGTCTGTGCGCCGGGTCCTGGGGGTGCTCAAGGATGGCAGTTTTGTCTACGAGATGGATTCCGGTGCCAAGATTTGTGTCGCCATAAAGGTCGACCAACGCGCGCGCGAGGCGGTCATCGATTTCACCGGAACCGCGAGCCAGCAGGACAGCAACTTCAACGCGCCGTCGGCGGTCTGCATGGCGGCGGTGCTTTACGTGTTCCGCCTCTTGGTGGACAGCGACATTCCGCTGAACCACGGCTGCCTCAAGCCGCTCAAGATGATCATTCCGGAACGCTCGATGCTGAGCCCGGAGTATCCTGCGGCGGTCGTCGCCGGCAATGTCGAGACCTCGCAGGCGGTCACCAACGCGGTGTTGGGCGCGTTGGGAATCATGGGGGCCGGCCAGGGTACGATGAACAACTTCACCTTCGGCAATGATGCCGGATACCAGAACTATGAGACTATCTGCGGTGGAGCCGGGGCGGGACCAGATTTCGACGGCGCTGACGCGGTGCATACCCACATGACCAACACTCTGGCCACCGATCCGGAGATTCTTGAGTGGCGCTTTCCAGTGATCCTGGAGTCCTTCTCGATCCGCCATGGCTCTGGCGGGGCCGGGCGCCACCGGGGCGGTGATGGCATAATCCGGCGGGTTCGCTTCCGCGAGCCCATGACCGCGGCGATCGTTTCGGGTCACCGTCGGGTCCCGCCCTATGGCATGGCCGGCGGCGAGTCCGGTAAGACCGGGCACAACTATGTGGAGCGCGCTGACGGCACGGTCGACGAGCTGTCCGGCACCGACAAGGCCGACATGGACTCGGGCGATGTCTTCGTCATCGAGACACCCGGGGGCGGAGGCTACGGTAGGACGTGACCGCGATGCCGATGCAGGACTACGAACGATGTTCCGGTCAGCTCAGAATTTCTTCAGTCGCGGGATAATCTCCTTGGCGATGATCTCGACTTGCTCGATCTCATACCGGTAGGGCACGAAGATAATCCTCTGCACGCCGACGTCGATATGGGCCTGTAACTGTTCGACGCATTCTTCGACCGAACCCATGATTGCACTTTCCGGGGTCGAGTCGCTCCACGAGGCGAAGTCCCACTCTGTGTGTAGCCACTGGTCCATAGGCCCCGCCACCTCTTCGCGCTTGCCGATCATGATCGGCAGTTGGTTGCAATTCTTGAGTGAATCCGGATCCTTGCCGGCCTCTTCGGCAAAGGCGCGGACCTTGTTCCAGGATTTGGTGAAGCCTTCCGGTGTGTAGAAGTAGGTGAGCCAGCCATCCCCGGCCACAGCGGCGCGCTTGAGGACGCGGTCGACGTAGCCGCCGATCAAGATGGTCGGCCGGGGGGTTTGCACCGGTTTGGGAAACATCACGGAGTTGCGCAGGTTGTGCGGCGGGTATTCCCCCCTAACCATGTCCTCCTGCCACAGCCGGGTCATGATCTCGAGGTTCCGATCCATGATCTCGCCGCGCTTCGTGAAATCGATGCCGACGGCGTCGAACTCCCGCTTATACCAGCCCGAGGCCATGCCAAGGACGAGGCGGCCGTTCGAGATCTGATCGATACTTGAGAGCTGCTTGGCGAGCACGAGGGGATTGCGCAACGGCAGCACCAGGATGCCCGTGCCCAGCTTGATAGTCGAGGTGCGCGCGGCCACGGCGGTTAGCAGGGACAACGATTCGATTATCGGGAAGTGGGGATCGACGCCCAGCAGGATGTGGTCCCAGACCCAGACCGATTCGTAGCCCAACTCCTCCATGCGGACGCCGTACTCGATCAACGCCCCGGCATCGGGAAGCTCAGGATAGGCTTGAAAGTTCCGCATGGCGATGCCGAAGGTCGTCGCATGTTTCGCCATCTGCGCCTCCTGTTGATCTGGAAATATTGAACCAGTACCGGAAACCGGCCAGACCTATTCAGGCCGTATAGAGGCGGTCGGGATCAAGCTCGTTCAGAACCGCGAGCTCGTTTGCGCTCGGCGGCTCGGTGGTTTTCGCTTCGGGATCGATCCAGATGTCGAAACCGGTGTTGTCCCGCACCTGCTCGGCCGTCACGCCGGGGTGCAGGGTCTCGACCTTCATGCGTTTGGTCACTCCATCGAATGCCAGTATCGCCAAGTCCGTGACGACGCGGTACATGCCGCCGCTCACCAAGCCCGAGTCCCGGCGATGGGTCGTACCTTCGAGATAACCCGGGCTGGTCACGAAATCGACCTTTTCCACGAAGCGGCGCTTCTCGTGCTTCATGGCGACGATCATCTGCGTCAGGCTGGAAATGTCGTTGCCGCCGCCGGTTCCGGGCAGTCGGATCGCCGGCGCGTCGGGATCGCCGATGAACGAGCTGTTGAGGTTGCCGTACTGGTCGATCTGCGCGCCGCCCATAAAGCCGACGTCGACGTAACCGCGCTGCAACAGCAAGAGCACGTCGGTGATGCTGAGCAGCATGTTGGCGCGCTTGGTGCAGCGCTGCTCGTTGGTCGAGGGGGGCAGTTCGCCGGGAACCACGAAGGGGCCTAGGACGCCACCTTCGAAGAGTATGGTCAGTCCAGGTCCGTGCAG
This sequence comes from Alphaproteobacteria bacterium, assembly GCA_021296255.1. Taxonomy (GTDB): domain Bacteria; phylum Pseudomonadota; class Alphaproteobacteria; order UBA2966; family UBA2966; genus UBA2966. The sequence continues at coordinate 48,575 of JAGWAU010000022.1, forward strand.
CCGCTGGGCCAGGGTCGCAGCCAGGAGCGGGATACCGACGCCGGCGAAGACGCACTGCCCGTCCATCAAAAGCCGTGCACTCATGACCGCGAGTAGCTCGGACGCCGTATAGCCGCTCCGTTCAATCATCATAGATGCTCCTGCCTCGCCGCGTGGCGTCGAGCATGTTGGAGATGCCCAGCAGGCCGAGATACTCGGACCAGCTTTCGGGGCCGTAATAGTAGCGCTCAAGGTATTCCGTAGCGCCAATCACCGGGTCCTTGCGAATCAATTCCGCGTACTGGTCCAGGTGCACGAAGAACGGTTCGTACATGCCATAGCATTCGTGCGGCGCAGAGCCATAGGGCACCTCGATGACGGCGTCGACGGTGAAAAAGGGAATCTTCGTCTGATCGGGCGCCCGGCGGATCTGATCGTTCGAGACGATCCGCTCGGTGGTCAGGATGACGCGGTTCGCCGCCATCGCGATGTCGGCATCCATGAACTGCAGGCCGTCGATCTGGGCGTTGCCGTAAGCATCGCAGCGCTGGACATGGATCAGGGCGACGTCCGGGTTGAGCGCCGGAAGCAGCATCAAGCGCTCGCCCGTATAAGGACAGTCCAACTCCTCAACGTCCGGGAGTTGGCCCGCCACGCCCGAGCCCAGCATCGAGCGGGTCGGCATGAAGGGTATGCCCATGGCGCCGGCACGGAAGCGCAGGCCGATGGACATGTGGCTCCACTCCTCGAAACGGGCCTGTTTCGTTTCGGTATAGTGGCGCATGACCTTTGAAATGCCCCAGACGATGCCCTGGCTGAACCAGCTCGTCATAATGTGCTGGCTGACGCCGGAGACGTACAGCAGGTCGCCCTCGGTGGAAACGATGCTGCGGGAGATTTTGAGATTCTTCTTCTTCTCCCGAATCAGGGTCCGGATCATCGCCATTGGCGTACGCGAAAGGGTGCAACCGCCGAGTGCGACGTGATTTCCGTCGCCAACGAGAGATGCCGCCGCCTCCAGGGACATAACCTTTTCGCGCAAGCTGCGGTCCCTTGCGGCCGTTTTCTCTCTCAGGTTGAGGTAGGGTTGCACCATCCACGTCGCTCCAGCTTGACGAGCCAAACTCAGGTGGGCAGGTTGACTCCGGCCCTGCCGTTGAAATCCTCGATTAACTGATCCCACAGCGAAAGTGCCGCGCGAAGGCCCTGCCAGGTCCGCTGATCTTTCCGTCTATTGAAGTCTTCGAGCGCGACGCCCTGCTGTTCGACCCAGGTATAGTAACCGAGGTTGAAGATACGACTGCGGTCCTGGTGATCGAGCTCCAGGAAATGGTCGCCGCCGATGCCGGCGAGGTGCTGGCCGTAAACCTCGGCAGCAGTAACTTGGTCGAAGCCATCGGGAAAGTGGTGCTGCGCCCATTTGTCGCGTTCCGAGGCGTAGAGCGCGGCGCCGTCCGTGGCGACCGTGACGATGACGTCCTTTTCCGAGAGATCCAGACGTCGCGCCAGCTTTATGGCCGCCAGCACGTTGGCGGTGCTCGATAGGCCGAGGCTGCTCAGGCTGGCGACGAAGCCCGGGTCGAAGCCCTTCCGCCGTATCAGGAATTCGCGTCCCTCCGTACTGTTGAACAGAACGTTCAGGGAATCGCAGCTCTCGCCCGAGACACCAACCACGAAATCGCAATTCATGACGTTCTGGATAAGCGGGATATGCTTGTCGCCGATCCCCTGAATGTTGTGTTCGCCATAACCGTTGTAGAGCATGGTCGGGCACTCCACCGGCTCGACCGCCGCTATCCGCGCGCCGCAGCGCTCCTTCAGGTAATCCCCGGCGCCGAGGGTCCCGGCAGAGCCGGTGCCGGCGACGAAGGCTGCCAGATCCAGATCCGGTTCCGTTTTGCGGAGATTCTCGAAGATCCGCTCGAGCGCTTGCCCGGTGCACAGATAATGGACCAGATAGTTACCGAACTCCGAGAACTGATTGAGGATGACGTTCGCCTTGTCGCCCGCCAGTTCCCAGCACTTGTCGTAGATCTCTTTGACGTTGCTCTCGGAGCCGGGCGTACGCACGATGTCGTCCGGATGCATGACCCAGCTTTGAAGCCATTCGAAGCGTTCTTGGCTCATGCCCTCGGGCAGTACCGCGACCCCATGACAGCCCAGGATGCGTGAGATGGCGATGCCACCCCTGCAATAGTTGCCGGTCGAGGGCCAGACCGCGCGTTGGGTCGTGGGATCAAACTGGCCAGTGACGATGCGCGGCGCCAGGGAGCCATAGGCGGCAAGCACTTTGTGTGCGCCAATCATGGGAAAGCGCTCGCCCAGTGCCACTGCGATCCGCGCTTTTACTCCGGTCAGTGATTCGGGAAGCAGCAGAAAGTCCGGCACCTCCGTCCGGCCCCGGCCGCTGGCGTCGTTGAACCAGTGGACGCGAAACAGGTTTGCCGCACTGGGTACCAGCGGATCGACTGCCTCCAGCTGATACTTGATGGCGTCGGGGATTTTCGCAGGATCGGCCAGTTCGGCGAACCGGGGCAGCATGACCCCCCTTCCGCGAAGGTGTTTGACGGCCCGGTCGCGGACCGTTGCATCGACAATCTCTGTTGAAAGGCCCAAGGTAGCCGTCACTTCAGCCCCCAACGCCCGATGACAACGAACACCTCGGCTATCGCCCAAAAAAACAGAATCTGTTTATCATCCTATCTTTAGTATCATACGCACTTTACGTGGGTAATACAAGCATTGGCGCTGCCGAATGCGTCGGCAGCATGGCATAACGTGAGAACAGCACGCAGTCATGGCAATAGCCCCACTTCAGGGAGTCGCCGAAATAGATAGTTTATGGCACAGGAAGAAAATCCAGAGATTCGGCGCTGGTCATTTACGATTCCGGCTTTCAGTTGAGGTGGGTCAGCGATAACAGGAGTACCGCCTGAATACACGATGAGGTGTTACTCGATCTTGCGCCCAGGCTGTGGAATAAGGCTGGAGATCGATTGCGTGGGATATGGTAAACGGCAGGAAGACAGCCCTTGCAGCCGGGTTGAGAACAGATCAATCAGGAGGGATCACCAGCATGCTTCTCGTCGGTCGATACACGTCGCCCTTCTCCAGGCGAGTTGCGGTGAGCCTTTGCTATCTGGGGTTCGAGTACGAGCACAAGGCGATCAACGCCTGGAACAATCTAACCGAGATGCGCAGCTATAACCCGGTAGGGCGAGTCCCGGCGCTGGTGCTCGACAACGGGGAGGTGCTGTTCGACAGCAGCGCCATCCTGGATTACCTCGACTTCCTGGTGGGTCCGGAACGGGCGCTAACCCCGCTCACAGAGCCCGAACGGCACGGCGTCATACGCGTCATCGTCTGCGCCATGGGCGCGCTTGAGAAGATGGTGCATTCGGTCTACGAGGTCGCGATGCATCCAGAAGAAAAGGTGCACGAGCCCTGGATCGACCACAACCTGAGCCAGACCGAGATGGCCCTTATCTGGCTCGATCAGATCGGCCAGACACCCTGGATGGCGGGGGAGCGCCTCACCCAAGCCGACATAACCACCACGGTCGTCGCTCAGTTCGCACTGGCGCGCTTTCCTGAGCGCTTTCCGCCCGGCACCTTTGCCAATCTGGACACGCTCTGCGCCCGAGTCATGGAGCTGCCGGCTTGGCAGGAGACCATTCCCTCGCCGGAGGAGGCTAACATGAAGGTGAACATCCCCACCGAGGGGTAGCGTTCCGGTTGCCTCGGGCCGGACGGTGTTTGAGCTCTACCTCGACGAAACGGAACCCGCCGTTCTTGCCGGTGATCACGTCTTCTCGACGCCCGCCTCGCGGAAATATGGGATGTCGGCGCCCATCTCGAAGGGCGTGCCCTTACCGTTTGTAGCTCGGCGCGGGACTTTGCCTCTCTCCGTCATCCCGGACGCCGAAAGGCCCCGCTTGCGACGCTTGCAAGCAACCGGGCCATCCACCGCCGCCATGCCGGAACTTCGGAAATGCCCGATCAGCGCCAGCACCCCGCCATGGGCCATCGCGGACGCGTGATCGCCGATGCAATACGCGTTAGTCTTCTCGGGGAGGCGCGTTCGCGCGTCAAAACCGGGCTTGATCGGGACACGCGGCATACCCAACATGAAGGATAGCCATCTCGTGTTCGGCAAGCATGCGGGATGGATGCCGTCGCGCGTTTTTTCGCCCTGGGTACCGAGGAGATAAAATCTCTGTTCGATCAAACCGGATACGGCGGCAATTTGCGGCCCCGTCCGGCCGAAGTGGCGCAGAAGATTCGCGGTCACCTCGCGTCCTCCACCGGGGAGATGGTTGGCGTCTGACCGGGGCGCAGGTTGAGTCTGCGATCGAAGCGCCGGCTTCGGCGAGGCCGCTCCGTCGCGGATGTACCGGGCGCCGGGCGGTCTGTCGCAGCGGAGGGCCGACGATATGATTTCCAGGTTGCTTGGACTTTTCTCTTCCGACATGGCGATCGATCTCGGCACCGCCAATACTCTCGTCTACGCCCGCGGCCGGGGTGTCGTCCTGAATGAACCGTCAGTGGTCGCTGTCGCCGATGAAAAAGGCAAGTCGCGAATTCTTGCCGTTGGCGAACAAGCGAAACGCATGATCGGACGCACGCACGGAAATATCCGTGCCGTCCGGCCCATGCGGGGCGGTGTCATCGCGGACTTCGCAGTCGCCGGGGAATTGATCAAGCATCTGATCCGCGAAATCCACAACAGAGGCCGCTTCACCAGCCCGCGGGTCGTTGTCACGGTACCCTCCGGTTCCACGGCCGTGGAACGCCGCTCGGTGCGCGAAGCCGCCGAGGCGGCCGGTGCCCGGCGCGTTTACCTGATCGAAGAGGCCATCGCTTCGGCGATCGGCGCCGGCTTGCCGGTCACGGAGGCGCGGGGCTCGATGATCGTGGACATCGGTGGCGGCACCACGGAAGTCGCTGTCCTGTCGCTCGGCAGCATCGTTAGCGCGCGGTCGGTGAACGTCGGCGGTCGTGTCATGGACGAGGCGATCGTGGCGTGCGTCCGCCGCGCGCACAATGTGCTGATCGGCGATGCAAACGCCGAGGAGATCAAGCATGAAATCGGCGCGGCGAAAGCGCCGAGCCAAGGCGAAGGGCGTTCTCACGAGGTGCGTGGCCGCGATCTGATGAGCGGCGTGCCGTGCGCCCTGACGGTCAGCGAGCGGCAGATTGCGTCGAGCCTGGCGGAGCCCGTTGGAACCGTCATTGAAACCGTGAAGACCGTGCTCGAACGCTCGGCTCCGGAACTTGCCGCCGATATCGTGGACACGGGGATCGCGCTCACCGGGGGTGGTGCGCTCCTCGCAAGGATGGCCGATGTTCTGGAAGAAGCGACCGGTTTGCCGGTTGCGGTTCCCGAAGAGCCCCTTCTGTGCGGGGTCAAAGGTGCGGGCCGGGCCCTCGACGAGATGAGACGATTGAAGTCGGTGGTGGTGGGCACCTGACGGCGAATCCCGAACAGTGGGGCTACGCCGAGTCCGACGACGACGCGTATGATGACGCCGAGCGCGGGAAGGTGCGGATGAATCTGTTCAGCATGTTGGAAGACCGGGGGAAGGCAGGCCGTCCTGTTCGCGTGGGCCTCGTTGGCGCCGGAAAGTTCGGAACGATGTTTCTCGCGCAATTGCGGCGCATGGCTGGCGTTCACCTCGTGGGTATCGCGGACCTGGAGGTGGATCGCGCACGAGGCTCGCTGCGGCGGGCGGGGTGGACGGAACCCCAATACGCCGCGACCTCTGCTGGTGACGCATATCAAAACGGCACGACCTGGCTGACCGAGGACGCGCAAGACCTGATCGCGTCGGACGGGATCGAAGTCATCGTCGAGGCGACCGGCAATCCCGCGGCAGGCGTGCGCCACGCGCGTTCCTGTTTTCGAAACGGTCGCCACGTCGTGATGGTCAACGTCGAGGCGGATGCGCTCATCGGTGCCATGCTGGCGGGGGAGGCGAAGCGATCGGGAGTCGTGTATTCGCTCGCTTATGGCGATCAACCCGCGCTGATATGCGAGATGGTCGACTGGGCGCGCGCCAGCGGATTCGAGGTCGTCGCTGCCGGCAAGGGAACCAAGTATCTACCTGCCTATCACGAATCCACGCCACAAACCGTATGGGAGCATTACGGGTTTTCGCCGGAGCAGCTCCGAACGGGCGATTTCAATCCGCGGATGTTCAACTCGTTCCTGGACGGCACCAAGTCGGCCATCGAAATGGCGTCCGTGGCCAACGCGACGGGTCTCACCCCGCCACGGAACGGACTGGGCTTCCCACCGGCGGGCGTTGACGACCTCGCCAATGTCTGCCGCCCGGCGCAGGATGGCGGTGCGCTGCATGACCGTGGTGTCGTGGAGGTCGTTTCCTGTCTGAATCGTGACGGCAGCTCGGTAGCGCGGGATATCAGGATGGGGGTCTACGTGACGATCGAAGCGACATCGGAATACGTCCGGTCCTGTTTCTCGGAGTACGGCTTGGCGGTGGATGATTCGGGTGCGTTCGCGGCGATGTACAAGCCGTTTCATCTCATCGGCCTGGAGTTGGGAATCTCGATCGCCTCCGTCGCGTTGCGTAACGAGCCCACCGGTCGGCCGTCGGCGTGGCGCGGAGACGTCGTGGCGGTGGCCAAGCGCGATCTCGCATCGGCGGAAGTGCTCGATGCCGAAGGCGGATACACCGTATGGGGCAAGCTCGTGCCGACCGATGCGTCCCTGGCCCTGGGGGCGCTCCCCATCGGGCTTGCCGAAGGTGCCCGACTCGCGTCGTCGGTTTCGCGGGGCGACGTCGTTCGCTGGCAGGACGTCTCGTTGTGTTCCGAATCCGAAGTATTGACGCTGCGACGCGAGATGGAGGCGGAGTTTCGACGAGGCGCTGCCTGAGGTCGGGAGCCGACAAGACGGGCCGCCACGACGCCGCTTCCCCGCCCCGGCCTTCATGTCGCGCAGGTGAGACCCATGTCCCAAAAGCCTGCTTCTAGTCGGGTGGCCAAGCGAAAGGTCCTGGCCAGCTTCGGATATCGCGCGTCTGTCAGCCGCTCCTGTCCCAGCTTGTCGAGGTGGTCGCAGGCATCCTGTGCGACGCTCTGGTAGGCCTCTCCGGCGTATTCCTCGATCCACGGTCTGTACGGGTTTCCCTCCAGGATCGTTTCGGGATCGGCCATGATCTGCCGAGCGATCTCGGCGTATCCGACGACACACGGCGACAGCGCAGTGTGCAAATCGAGGGCATCGCCCGCCGTTCCCGCCTCGAGAACGAATCGGGTGTAGGCCAAGTTGGCCGGGGCTTCGGGCGTGCTCTCGAGGTCCTGTGGCGAGAGGCCCCACCCCTCGCAGAACTTCACGTGCAGCGCCATCTCCGTGTCGAGTATGGCCGAGACTGCCGCCGAGGAATGTCGCATGTCCTCCAGCGTGTCCGCTTTGTACACGCCGAGAGCATAGGCGCGCGCAAAGTCGATCAGAAACAGATAGTCCTGAGCGAGATAGTGACGAAAAGACGCTTCGGGCAGTGAACCTATGGCCAGTTGCCGGACGAACTGATGCCGTGTATAGGCCTCCCATTCGTCTTGAGCGGACTGCTTCAGCCGCTGAAAAAGTGGTATTTGCGATTCGGACATCTCGCGCTCTCTCGGCTTCCTTTCCTGTCCAGAGGTGCGTCGGCGGGGCCGGTTGACCCACGCCGGTGCCACGTCGCGGCACCGCCGGTCAGTGTCCTTCAATACAGAGGGACTCGCCAGCCTGCTACCAATTTGTTGTAGGCTCCCGTCTGGATTGGAGCGAGGGGTTGAGAGAGGGAACCATGTCGTATCGAGTCGCAGTCCTGATAGTGGCTGGATTGTTTCTTTTTTTCGGTAACCAGAACCGCGTATCGGCGGAGCCCGGGGGTATCGCCATTGAGCTGAACAAGGCCGAGACCGTACCCTCGGGATGCCGTCTCCATTTCGACGTGCATAACGCCACGGCCTTGGAATTCAATGTCGTGAGTGCCGATCTCGTGTTCTTTGATTCGGAAGGGGTCATGTCCGCGCGGTCGCTGGTCAGCTTCGGCCCGCTACACCCGAACAAGCGTCATTTCTACAGCTGGGAATTTCCCGACGTGGACTGCGGCAGGGTGAGTCGAATCCTCGTGAACGGCCTTCAGGAATGTCAGCACAACGGGGGTGAATCGTTCGACTGTGTCACAGCTCTTTCCACGTCACACAGGGGCGCAATCGAGCTTGTGAAGTAGGTTCGCGGCGCCAGCCGCCTCCCGATTCGGCTAATCGATCCCGGCGAACGCCGGAACGTGCCCAAGATCTTCATCCGCAGCCTGAAGGTTCTTGGCTGCGAAGGCGCGTGGATCGCGCGCCGACCACCTGCCCAGTTCGATGTCGGTGTAGAAGTCGTTCAGGACCCGATTGAACAACGCCGGTTCTTCGAGGTTGATGCCGTGGCCGCTGTTGGGAATGACGCAGAGAGAGCAGGTGGGGCTTGTCTTTTTCATGAACACGCCCGGTGACAGGCACTGCCAGTCCTCGTCGCCCGTCATGACCATCATGGGCACGGACATGTTCCTGAGGTCTTCTTCGTGGTCGATCATGGACGGCCGGGGGGCGATTACTTCCCGCAGGCTGTGAGCGGAGCCGGTCGGATCGTGCTCGCGGAACTGGCGGTCGAATTCGATCCAGCCGCGCGGATCCTTGTTTGCCTGTTGGACGCGCGTTGCGCCGATGGTGTAGCGGGTGGCGGCCAGGGAATCCATGCCGTCCCGTTCATAGTCCGTGGCCATGCGGGTGACGTTGTCACGGTGTATCCGGCCCCATTCGCCTTCGGCGCCGTAGCCGCAGCCGACGACCGTGATGGATCTGGCCCGGTTCGGGTGGCGGAGGGCGAAGAACAATGCCGTGAAGGAGCCCATCGAATAGCCGACGAGGTGGGCCTTCTCGATTCGCAAGTGGTCGAGCACCTTGCCGATGTCCTCCACCGAAATATCGAAGCCGTAGTACTCCGCTTCCTTGGGGCAGTCGGACGGCGGGAACCCCCGGGCATTGAAGGTGACGATCCTGAAGCGTCGCGAGAGATACCGGGCCTGATGCTCCCAGCTTCGATAGTCGCCGCCAAACTCATGCACAAAGACGATCGGCGCCCCCTCTCCCGTGTCCTCGTAGTAAAGCCTGACGTCCTCCGCCACGGGGACGAATCCGGTTCTGATGTCCGACATGACTGATCCTCCTGCTCGCGCGGCGTGACTTGGCTGCGCTGGTTCCTAATCCGCTCCGGCGAGGAGCCGGTTCAGAGCGATCTTTTCCGGCTCCGCCATCAGCACGCTTTCAAGCGCCTGTCGCGGGTCCTTGAACGTGAGCGCCAGCGGTTCGTGGGCAGGAACCTTGATTTCGCCCGAACCGGAGACCTGAAAATAGATCGGCGTGTAGTTTCCGCCCGTCCAGGGGCTGAGCAAGGTGCCCGGCGAATGCAAAAGGCGCTCCACCCGCACCTCGAGCGTGGCTTCCTCCTTGAATTCCCTGATCACGGCATCCTCAGCTGCCTCGCCGTCCTCGACGCGTCCTCCTGGAAACTTCCAGCAGAAGACGTCGCCCACGCATTCGGCCGCGACGAGCACGAGGCCTTCCCGCATGAGAATTCCGTAAGCGCGGAAATTCTCGGGCTTCTGCCGCCCAGCCATTTCCGGGTTGGTTTGCCCCAAGGGAGCCGAACCGCGACGGGACGTTGGCTCTACTCCAGCCCCTCGACGATGCAAAGGTTACGGACCGAAGACTTCGCCGAATGCTCGAGCGCCTTCCGGTATTCCGGCGAGTTGTAGCAGGCGACGGCCTGCTCCAGACTGTCGAACTGAATGACGACGTTGCGTGCGTACTCTTCTCCCTCCAGAGAGACCGTCTTGCCTCCGCGGGCAAGGAATGTGCCCCCATATTTCTCGATTGCCGGGCCCGCCAACTCCGCATACTTGCCGTATTCGTCCGGGTCCGTGACATTGACGCGCGTCATCCAATAGGCCGTCATTATGGATCCTCCCTTTGCCGAGTACCTGTGCTAAACGCCGATGAGATGCAACAGCACCTCGCGGTCTCGAGGCGCCCGGCGGTGTTCGAACAAAAACACGCCTTGATACCGGCCGAGCGCCAGCCGTCCGTCGAGAATAGGCACGTTGAGGTGGGTTTGTGTCAACGCGCCCTTGATATGAGCGGGCATGTCGTCCGGACCCTCCTCGATATGGCGGTAAAGGTCCTCGTTCTCCGGGACCAGTTGCATCAGAAATCGTTCCAAATCGTGAAGCACGTCCGGGCTCACGTTCTCTTGGATGACGAGGGATGCCGACGTGTGGCGGATGAAAAGCGTGAGCAGGCCCGATTCTATGGGCTGGTCGGTCAGCCAGTCTTTGATCTCGTTCGTGATTTCGAGCAGGCCCTGTTTTTCTGCGCGCAGGATCAGCTGGTGCTGGGACTGTCTCATGGTCACCGTGTAGGAGGTCGAAACGCCCTTGAGCCGCGGCATGAACCTTCGTGGAAAGGGATCGGTGCGCGGCCTCAACCCGCCATCATAAAGACGAGGCTGCCGTTTGGCGATGAAAGGTCAACAAATTCTCCGGCATCCTCTTGAATGCCGGGAAGGCAAGGTCTATCTCTCTGGCACTCTCAGACCATGAGTGCTAAAAGCTTTGGCACTCGATCCTCGAGAGTGCTAAGCTCTCGGGGATTACACCTGCAGAATTCCGTTAAGTAGGGAGAAAACACATGAGCTTCAGACCATTGCACGACCGTGTGCTCGTGCGGCGGATCGAGGAAGAGGAAAAGACCGCCGGCGGCATCATCATCCCGGACACCGCCAAGGAGAAGCCGATGGAAGGAGGCGCCCGCAACGAGCAGGGCGGACTGACCCCGCTCGACGTCAAGACGGGCGACCGCATCCTGTTCGGGAAGTGGTCCGGCACCGAAGTCACCATGGACGGCGAGGAACTCATCATCATGAAGGAGTCCGACGTCATGGGCATCATCGAGGACACCAAGTCCAAATCCAAGAAGAAGGCCGCCTAGGTCGGAGGAGAGAAGATAATGGCTGCCAAGGAAATCAAACATTCGTCAGAGGCCCGTGAGCGTCTGATGCACGGCGTCAACATTCTGGCCGACGCCGTCAGGGTCACGCTCGGGCCCAAAGGCCGCAACGTCGTGCTCGACAAGTCCTTCGGGGCGCCGCGGATTACCAAGGACGGCGTGACCGTCGCCAAGGAGATCGAGCTCAAGGACAAGTTCGAGAACATGGGCGCCCAGATGGTACGGGAAGTCGCCAGCCGTACGAGCGACGAGGCAGGTGATGGAACGACGACGGCCACAGTCCTCGCACAGTCCATTGCTCGCGAGGGCATGAAGGCGGTTGCCGCGGGCATGAACCCGATGGATCTCAAACGCGGTATCGATACGGCGGTGGAGAGCGTCGTCGGTGACGTCGAAAAGCGTTCCCGCAAGATACGGGGCCGCAACGAGATCGCCCAGGTCGGCACGATTTCCGCCAACGGCGATAAGGAAGTCGGCGACATTCTCGCCGAAGCCATGGAAAAGGTCGGCAACGAGGGCGTGATCACGGTCGAGGAGGCCAAGGGC
>JAGWAU010000110.1:0-1047 GCA_021296255.1 Alphaproteobacteria bacterium
CATCCCCGGCAGCTTGATGTCGTCGGTGTAGGACGCCCGGCCCGTGATGAGCCGTGGGTCTTCACGACGGCGGATACCTGAACCGAATATCCGTGTGGTCATGGCTTACCTCCCTCCCATCGCCCTGGCGGCGTCCTCGACGGCGCTCACGATGTTCTGATAGCCGGTGCACCGGCAGATGTTCCCCTCCAACCCGTGGCGTATCTCCTCCCGCGTCGGGGAGGGATTCCGGCTCAGCAACTCGTTCGCCGCCATGATCATGCCCGGCGTGCAGAAGCCGCACTGAAGCCCGTGGTTGTTCCAGAACGCCTCCTGCAGCGGGTGCAGGTCCACCCCGTCCGACAGCCCCTCGATCGTCGCGACCGATGAGCCTGACGCCTGGACGGTGAGCACCGTGCAGGATTTGGCCGCGACGCCGTCCAACTGCACCGTGCATGAGCCGCACTGGCTGGTATCGCAACCTACCTTCGTCCCGGTGAGCCCCGCGTTCTCCCGGATGAAGTGGACGAGCAGCTGTCGCTCTTCCACCTCTCCGGCGCAGGCTTTCCCGTTGATCGTGATCTCGACAGGAACTGTCACAATCGACCTCCTCCCTCGACTGACTGGTCGTGCCTGGGGATCCGTCCGTGCGGTCTACCGCACGCGCGCCTTGCGCGGGCAAGGGTATCTAATGCACTGGGTTTGTCAATCGCCGGGATGCGCTATCGTTCAGGGGCAGAATACGCTTGGAATCGGGGTAGACCGTGAGGATCCTTCTACGGGCAGTGATAGCGTTGGATGTCGCCTTTCTCGGGTACGCGTCGCTCGTGGGGCTACTGTTCGTTTTCGGGACCGGAGCATGGGGCCTCCTGGCGTCGACCTCCGTGGCGACGGTCTTGGCGCTGGGAGTAGCCTCGCTGCGTTTGCGGCCCCGCCGGCGAGCGATAGCCGCGGCGGGGGCTCGGGTCGTGGTTGCTGTCGCGTGCGCGTACCCGGTGATGACGCTGTTCGCTGGCGGGACAGTGCTGCTGCCGGTATGGCTGGTGGCTGCCTCGCCCGCGTACCTCG
>JAGWAU010000110.1:1060-3559 GCA_021296255.1 Alphaproteobacteria bacterium
GATGACAACTACGAACGCCTGGGCGCTGCTATAGTGAGCGCGATAGCCCGGCGAGGAAGAGACGATGAAACTGAGCGGAGCGTACCGGTTCGACGTGCCGCGAGAGCGCCTCTGGCGGACGCTGATGGACACCGCTGCCGTCGGCTCGTGTATCCCCGGTGTCCGTGCGTTCACGCCGCTCGGGGACGACCGCTACGAGATCGAGCTGGGCGTGAAGGTCGGCATCGTCTCCGGCTCGTACAAGGGCACGCTCGCCATAACGGACAGGGTCGAGCCGGAGTCCTACCGCATGACGTTCGAAGGCTCCGGCGCGCGTACGGAGATCAGGGGTGCGGGGTCGCTGGCGCTCGCTGGCGAGGACGGCACCACGGAACTTAGCTTTGAGGGCGACGTACAGGTGACCGGCGTGCTGGCGCGCGTCGGCCAACGTCTCATGGGCAGCGTCGCGAAGTCGCAGATCGACCGCTTCTTCGACTGCCTCCGCGCGAAGGCGGCGGAGGCATAGCGCCATGACCGACGACCTGCTGCTGGACCGCGACGGTGCGGTCGCGACAGTCACGCTGAACCGCCCGGAGCAACGGAACGCCATCTCCTACGACATGTGGATGCGCCTTCCGGCGCTCTTCGCCGAACTGGACGCCGACGAAGCGATACGGGCCGTGCTGCTGACCGGCGCGGGCGAGAAGGCCTTCTCCGCGGGAGCGGACATCAAGGACTTCGAGGAGACTCGAAGCACGCCCGATCGCGCCCGGAACTACCGGCAAGCGGTGAACGACGCTTGCGATGCGCTGAACGCGCTCTCCAAGCCGACCATCGCAGCGATACGCGGCTACTGCCTCGGAGGGGGGCTGGAGCTCGCGCTCTACGCCGACGTGCGCATAGCGTCAGTGGACGCGCAGTTCGGACTGCCCGCCGCCAAGCGCGGCATCGGCGTGTCGCACGGGCATATCGACCGCCTGCTGCGCCTCGCGGGACCGGGCGACACGGCCTACCTCATGCTGACGGGACGCATGATTCCTGCGGAGCGTGCGTTGGCGTCCGGCGTGGTCAGCGTCGTCGTGGACGCCGATGCGCTCATGGAGGAGGCGCGAGCGCTCGCCGGGGAGATCGCGTCGCTCTCGCCCGTGTCGCACCGGACGCACAAGCAGGTGATACGCGACCTGCTGGAGTTCGGCGCGGCGGACCAGGTGCCGGAGGAGCGCCAGCGAGCGCTCGACCGCGTCGAGGCAAGCGAGGACTTCCTTGAGGGTGTGCGCTCGTTCAGGGAGAAGCGCCCGCCGAACTTCCCCGGCCGCTGATCTTCTCCCCACGAGGAGACCTCTGCGTAGCCGTGAAGGGTGACGCAGTGCGGGTTGTTTGGTCCCTTCCCCCTTGATGGGGGAAGGCAAGGATGGGGGTGAACCGGCGGTTCGTGGGATGTCTGGTCCCCTCTCCCTCTGGGAGAGGGCTAGGGTGAGGGTGCTTGGAAACCCCGGTGCGGGTTGTCTGATTCCTTCCCCCTTGATGGGGGAAGGCAAGGATGGGGGTGAACCGGTGGTGTGCGGGGTGCCTGTTCCCTCTCCCTCTGGGAGCGGGTCAGGGTGAGGGTACTGCGGGTATGGGGCGGCTGAAACAGCCTCACCAAGGAGTGCGAAGCCATGAAACGTGAGGATGCGGAACTCGTCGGCGTCGTATTCATCTTCGTCATCATCGCCGTCGTCCTCAACAGCCTCGGCGTGATACTGAACACGGCGTTCGCCTTCGCGAGCCTGGGAGTCATAGCGGTCGCGATGGCGCTGTTCGTCTACTGGTACGTCCGCTTCGGACGATGAGCCTCGTGGGGATAGGGATGGAAGGGGCTGTATGCTCCCCTCTCCCTACAAGGAGACCCTTGCATAACTGGCGGAGGGCGATGGAGTTGTCTGCTCCCTCTCCCGATGGCGGGAGAGGGCCGGGGTGAGGCTTGGAGGGGCGAGGGGGATGCCATGGGTTATGCAGGGGTCTCTACAAGGGGAGGCGCGCCGCCCCTGCGTACCGGGGGTGAGGGCCCTGCGGGTGGTGTGGGGATGGCTGGCCTGCGCCCGGCCCGCTCCTACCGGATCACTTTGTTCCGGTTCGAGACGTAGTCCGACACCACGTAAGAGCCGAGGCTGTGCGGGCTCGCGATGAACGCGCGCCCCTTGTTGATCTTCGTCATCAGTTGGACGAATCGCAGCAGCGACGGGCTCTGGTCCAGCATGAACGTGTTGATGGTGATGTTGTCCCGCGTGCAGCGCATCACCTCGCGCATCGTCGCCTCGACAAGACCGCCGCCCCGCCGTCCGTAGTCCGCCCGCAGGTCGCTCTCCGTCCAGTTGTAGGTGGTGGGCTCGCCGTCCGTGATGAGGATGATCTGCTTGTTGTTCCCGCCCTGCCTGCCGAGTATCTGCCGTGACTGCCGCAGCACTTCCTGGAAGTTCGTGCCGCCGCCGAACTCCACCCAGTAGGTGTCGAGCAGCATGTGGGACTGGATCGGCAGCA
>JAGWAU010000065.1:0-10669 GCA_021296255.1 Alphaproteobacteria bacterium
GGTATAGGCGGCTAGCGGACGTGAATTGGACCATCCGGGTAAAAGGCATGAAACGCGAACGCGAAATCCACGCCGTAGACGACGTCTTCATAACCGCGGCCCGACTTGCGCTGAACAACAACGTTGCCGACATCGATCCCTTCAGCGATCCATTCGGAATCGAGGGCCGAGTTCTGGCCGGGCTCCCAGGTAATGACGAGACCCGTTTCGGTCTCGATCCGACGTCTTTCGCGTAACAAATCGAGGCTCCAGGCCTCGCGTCCACCGGAAGCCGATTCCACGGTCACGACCCGTGCGAGGGGTGCGATCTCCTTGGGTCCGGCACCACGGTAGAGGAATGGCCGCGGCGATGAATCGTAATTAGCGTATGGATTCGCCCCGTACCGCCGCCCGCTTGGATCGTTCGGCACCAATACCCTTCCACCCGGGGCGCGATCACGAAATCTCGCAAACGATTCCAGACGAGAGGGAATCATCTTCAACACCTTACCGGTGAGATCACCGACGATGGCTTCGCCCAAAAACTGCTGCCACCAGCTTTCCGTCTGGCGGTCATACATGACCAAATCCGAATGGCGTAAGCTGCCCGTGGTTCCGAAGTCGAGCACCATGCCCTCCAACCTGCGATCGAAAACGACGGCCGCGTTACACAAGGGACAGAAGGTGACGGAAATCGGCACGCCCCCGACGGTGTCGTTGACGATCTCATGCCACATCAACACCTGCAGGGGATAAGCACGCGCGTCCTCTCCGATGATGACGCTGACAACCGGTTCGGTGTCGGCGAGATGGCTTATGGCTGACAGCGGTTCGAACTTCGGATCGTCGATGGGAGGAATGCCATCCTTGGGCGGACCACCCGACATGATCTCGCCGAGATCGACGGAGCGAACCTCAAAGTTCGTCTTCCATGACTCGGCGACCGCCATCCATGCGGCGACGAGAAGGCCCGCCAGGAATACGGCCGCGGCTCCATGACCGCAGTATCTACGCACGCGCGACATGCCACTCTCCATAACCGAAGCTGTAATCGCCATGCATGGTTGGTCCCACCGTAGCGCCTGGCAAGCTTCATGGCATCACGGTTCCGTGAAATCGCGTTCCCAAAGACGCCTCGATGTGCCTTGACGCAGCCGAGGCGGCGGCCCGACATTCTTGGTGAACGGCGGTGAGCGCGGAGGAAAACTTGGCGAAACGGGTCGAGTGTATCGTGGTGGGAGCCGGCGTGATCGGACTCGCGATCGCCCGGCATCTGGCAATGCACGGCCGGGACGTCATCGTGCTGGAAAAGCGGGACGCCATCGGCACCGAAGTGAGCTCACGCAACAGCGAGGTCATTCACGCCGGGATTTACTACCCGAAGGACAGTCTCAAGGCTCGACTGTGCGTAGCAGGAAAGCATTTGCTGTATGAGTTCTGCGCGGATCACGGCGTCGCCCATCGACGGATCGGCAAGCTCATTGTTGCGGTGACCGACGAGGAACTCGACGGTCTGAGCGATGTTCGCGCAGCCGCGCATCGCAATGGCGTGACCGACGTGGAATATATGACGCCCGGGCAGGTTCTAGAATTCGAACCCGCGATACGTTGTGTCGGTGCGCTGATTTCCCCCTCCACCGGAATCATTGACAGTCACGGTTTGATGTTGGCGCTGCAAGGCGATGCTGAAGACCATGGGACGATGGTGGCCTTCTTGAGTCATCTGACTCGGGGCACGGTCAACGCCGACGGCTTCAGCCTCGAAATCCAGACCGGCGGCGACACGTCATCGCACGAGTCACTTACCGTTGAGTGCGAGATTCTGATCAATTCGGCGGGTTTGGGAGCACAGAAGGTCGCTCGGGGAATCTCAGGCATGCCCGCCGACTCCATTCCACTGCTGCATCTCGCGCGGGGCTGCTACTTCACGATGAGCGGGGCTTCGCCGTTCCATCACCTGATTTACCCAATGCCCGACGACGCCAGCCTCGGCGTCCACGTGACACTGGATATCGGCGGCCAAACCAGGTTCGGCCCGGATGTCGAGTGGATCGACACCATCGACTATGACGTCGATCCAGGGCGTGGAGAGGCTTTCTACACAGCCGTCCGCCGCTACTATCCAGGCCTGCCCGACGGGGCCCTCCAGCCCGGCTATTCCGGCATTCGCCCAAAGATTCAGGCAGCTGGCGAGCCGGCAGCGGATTTCGTCATCCAGGGACCGCAAAGTCACGGCGTACCGGGGCTGGTAAACTTGTTCGGTATGGAATCACCCGGACTCACGGCCGCCCTCGCCGTCGCGGAACACGTGTCTCGGCTGCTGGAGATCTAAACCGCCACGGAGGATCACGCATGGCCATCCGCGTATTGGGACTCGACCATGTCGTGTTGAGGGTTCGAGACGTGCCCGCGTCTCTTTCCTTCTATTGCGATGTCCTCGGATGCCGCATCGAGCGGGAAGTCGAAAGTATCGGCCTCGTCCAGCTTCGCGCTGGCCGATCTCTGATCGATCTCGTGGATGCCGCAGGGGAACTCGGCCGAAAGGGTGGAGAAGCGCCCGGATCAGAAGGCCGGAATCTGGATCACTTCGCGCTGCGCATCGAGACATTCGATGAAGTACAAATCCGTGCATGGCTCGCCGAGCACGAGATCGACGCAGGCGCGGCAAAGGATCGCTTCGGCGCCGAAGGCACCGGGCCATCGTTCTACATCCGGGACCCGGACGGCAATGTCATCGAACTCAAAGGCCCCGCCACGACGAGAGGGCCGGGGTCGGTCCCTGGGTGGGCCCCCCATTCGAGCTGAACCCCGTTGCCGCGGAAGCGACCCGCCGAGGAGTGTAGACACACACACCTGTACGGCAAGAAGTGCTCGGCTGCCTTGCCAAGCCCGCAACTTAGGAATGTCCGTTGAGGGTTCTGGCCCCCGGTCTCCGTCGTTCTGGTCGTCGTCCTTCTCGAACTCGCCAGCCCTCGCGAACCACGCCGCGCTCAGGTCCGGCTGAAAATCCGCCGGAGGCCCCTGATCAACGCCGACCAGACAGTCCGAGCGACAAGGCCGAATCCCGAGATGGGCGCCGCCGCCGCCGCCGCCGTATTGTCCTGAATACCGGGAGCGGAGGTCTGGCCCGCGACCGCGATCTTCTCGTGGAGCGATTCCGCAAACCGGCCCACGAGGTGATTGGCAAGCTCGTTGATCATGCCGGCGCCGCGGCCGTACTGGGCTACCGAACCCGACAGGTTCAAGTCCGTGTCAATGACCACCTTGGTTCCCTGTTCCGTGGGTTCCAGCCGGAACGTCATGTCAGCGGTCGCCCCGCCTCGGCCCTTGCTATCGGTGCCCTGTGCCGACACGCGCGCCTGGTAAGCCTCCGAATCCATCTCGTCGAAGCGCGCGGTTCCATCGAACGTGAGGGTGACGGGTCCCAGTCTGACCGTCACGTTCCCGCGATAAGCGTCGCCATCGAGAACTTCCGTCAATTCGGCACCCGGCATGCAGGGCGCGATTTCCTCGATGTCCGTGAGCAGTTCCCACGCCTGGGGCACCGGTACGGCGACGTCGAAAGAGTTTTGGATTCGCAAGGAGTCCTCCGGGCCATGAACCGACAGCGATCGTCGCGGCTAACAATATTTCGTCCCATGGCCGGGAAGCGAGCGAAAATTTCGACCTCGCAGTCACTCGGGCAACGTTCCTGCAACTTTCGTCACAATTTCGTTAATTCATTGAAGATCAAGAGTTTTCGCTTATCTGGTCAGACGTCGGGTATCGGCAGACCGGAGGCGCGCCATGTCCACAGCTTCCTCCATGAACGTTCCCGGATACGAGCAAGTCGTCGGCTGCCAGGACCCCGCCAGCGGCCTGCGCGCCATCATCGCAATTCACGACACGACGCTCGGCCCCGCCCTCGGCGGCTGCCGTATGTACGCTTACGACGGCGAAGAACAGGCGCTGGACGATGTCCTACGCCTCTCGCGCGGCATGACCTACAAGTCGGCAATGGCCGAACTGCCGTTTGGCGGCGGCAAGGGTGTCATCATCGGCAGCCCCCGCGAGCACAAGTCGGAAAAGCTTCTCAAGACGTTCGGCCGCTTTGTCGATAGCCTTGATGGCCGCTACATCACGGCCGAGGACATGGGTACGTCCGCCGCGGACATGGAAATCATCCGCACGCAAACGCGGCATGTCGCCGGACTCCCCGAGCGGAGCGGCGATCCCTCCTCCGCCACGGCATGGGGCGTATTCCAGGGTATCCGCGCGGCGGTTCGCCATGTCTTCGGCTGGGAGTCCCTGGAGGGTCTTACGGTCGCCATACAGGGCGTCGGCAACGTGGGCGGGCACTTGGCCGACACGCTGTCGCTCGCCGGCGCTCGTCTGATCGTCACCGACATCAACGAGGATGCCGCGCACGAAGTCTCATCGCGGACCTTCGCGCGCGCAGTCGCCCCTGACGACATCTTCGACACGGACGCCGACGTGTTCGCTCCCTGCGCGATGGGTGCGGTTCTGAACGACGAGACGATCCCGCGCTTCAGCGTCAGGATCGTGGCCGGCCCCGCCAACAATCAGCTTGCGGAAGACCGGCATGCTGATTCACTCATCGATCGCGACATCCTCTACACGCCCGACTACGTCATCAATGCCGGCGGCATCATCAATATCCACTACGAGAAGCCCGCTTACGATCGTCAGGCGGCCTTCGCCCATGTCGCGGGAATCTACGACACCCTGGTCGACCTGTTCCGGCGTGCCAAAGCGGAAGGCGTCAGCCCGCTACTGATGGCCGACTGCATGGCCGAGGAGCGCCTCGCAGTTGCGCGTCACGACGGTTTGACGAGGGAGAAGATCGCGGCGGTCGGTTAGATCAACCCGATCTCACTCAAATCCATCGCCATTTCTTCGGGAATGTCCTGATCCCGACTCTTGGGATCGAGGTCGTTTGGAGCATGTTCGGGCTTCAGGTACCGCCAGCCCTGATGGGGCCGGCGGGGTTGAGGCTCGGTCCGTATCAACTCCGAATCGAACACAATGTCGCAGCGCGGAACACCGTCTCTTCCGATCACGGCCTCCAGTCCGATGATGCGTTGCCGGACTCGAACGAATCGCTTGATAATCCAATACATCGAGCCGCCGCCAAGCACTTCCGCTTCCCGCCGGGGCATGTGACGCGTCCGATGCCACAGCCTGTCGCCCAATCCCTGTGCCAGCGATTGCTCGATCCTGGCGGACTGCACCTGCCTCAGATGTTCAACATCCTCAATTCCGACACACATCTTCAGCAGGTGAACGACCATCGTGGGAGTGCCTTCTACCACAAATTCGAAGCACAGCGGAGTCAATCAAGGTAACCGAGCATCGACCACCAGAGAAAATCGAGCGGGAGCAGCACGACCATCGTAATCACGGCGAGCAGAAGGCAGAAACGCGACGTGACCGCCAGTCCCAATCCCGTAACCTGAGCCGCAACGAGGAGTGGCGGCAACTGATAGGGAAGAATCACCGTCGAGTAGGCAACGGCCTGGGTCATGAGAACGACGTCCAGCGACATTCCCGTGGCCTCGGAAACGCCGCCAGCCAGGGGAACCATGACCGCGGGAATGCCGACCACGGTCGCCGCCAACCCGACGCCGACCGACGTCGCAACGAGGGAGATCAGCGTTTTTCCTTGATCTCCAGGCGACAGATCCGCCGCTTCCAGCATGGCTTGGCCCAAGTACTCTCCGATACCGCTGTGGGCGACGAGCCCCGCAATCCCCAGGATTCCCGCGGTCGTAAACATGGGCGTGAAGTTGATCTTGGTCGCGAAGGCAGCCGGGGGTAACACGCCGGCACCCGGCATCAGACACAAGAACGCGGCCCCCAGCGCAATCCAGCCAGGTGATATGTGATGCAGAAAATCGAAAATCCAGAGCAGGAGCGCGGCACCCACGATGGCGGCCAGTCGCCGCTCCGCATTCCCAAGTGACTTCGACGGGAGGGGCAGAGACCTGTCTTCCTGCCTCTCCACGACATGTTGTCGCGGCGTTTCGCGGTAGAGGAGCCAGACCAGCGTTACGATGATGACGCACTTCAGAAAACCGAGCACGGGGAAGTGGAGCAGCATGTATTCGGCGTAAGACAGATGCACGCCGTATTGGGACTCGATGCCGCCCATGAGAACGACGTTGGGCACGTTCGCGGGCAAGATCGTGAACCCCGGAAAAATGGCACAAAACGAAAAGGTGATGAGGATCCCGGTGCGACCGCGCGTCCCTTCGACGAATCCGAACCGATCCGCGACCGCCATCACGAGAGGAACGAACACGACGATGCGTCCCATGCCGGACGGGATGAGGAAAGTCGTGGCAAGGCCCATGACGGCCAGACCGACGATGATCGTCAGATACGAGGGACGAAGCCGTGCCGCAATGGCATGCGCGATGCGGGCCCCCAAACCGGTTTCGCCAACCGCGACACTGATCACCAGCCCGCCGAACACCAGCCAAAACGCCGCGGAGTGAAAACCTGAAAAGATGACGCTGGCCGGCGCCACCGTGAACAGCATGGCGATCAGGAAATAGAGGACGGCGGTGACGTGCTCCGGAAACAACCCGCCCGCGAACAGACCGAGAGCGAAGACGCTGAGCGCCGCGGCGCGCGTCATTTCGGGAGTGAATGCGTCCGGCGGCCAAGCCAAAAGAGCGAGAGACGCCACCGCCGCCGGCACGGCAATCAGCTTCTGCCAGTCAGCCATCGGTGCCTAATGCGACAGAAATTGCAACCGAGCATTACCATCCTGCCAAACTTGGGCCGCTTCGCGGCCTCCGCGACGGTTCAAGACCGGAGCGAGACGACGGCGCGATACCCATCTTGTCAGACGATCCCCTGAAATCCGCAGCTAACCAAATCGCCACCAGGATTGTGAAGACCGCCGGGTAGACTCCGTTGGTCCCAATGCCCTCCAAGCTGTAGTCAGTCCTGCGCCTAGTGTTTTGTCCGATTAATTTATCGTCATATTTTGATTTCCGTTGTCCCATGCCGTGTCAGAGGAGGACCAGGCATGGGACGACCGGGAGCGGCGATCATCCTGAGCGATGAGGAACGAGAGGAGCTTCAGCGTTGGCGTCGTCGGCGCAGCGGGAGTTCGGGACTGTATGTTCGTGCCGGCATCGTGCTGGATTGTGCGGCGGGCCTGTCGGGCGCCGAGATCGCCGAGCGTCATCGGACGAGCCAGCAGACGGTGAGCAAGTGGCGGGGCCGGTTTTCCCGTGAGCGCCTGGCGGGCCTGTCGGACGCACCGCGCAGCGGGCAGCCGCGGCGTCACGGCGATGAGAGGGTTCAGGAGGTCCTGGATGCGACGCTGAACCGTCGGCCGAAGAAGGCGACGCACTGGAGCGTGCACAGCCTGTCGGAAGAGCTGGGCATCCCGCGGGACTTCGTTCATCGCGTCTGGCGCGCCTTCGGTCCGAAGCCCCACTTGTCGCGCAGCTTCAAGCTGTCGGCCGATCCGCATTTTGTCGAGAAGGTACGCGATGTTGTCGGCCTCTACCTCGATCCGCCGGACCGGGCGCTAGTGCTGTGCGTCGACGAGAAAAGCCAGATACAGGCGCTCGATCGTACGCAACGGTCGTTGCCGCTGAACTACGGAACGCCGGAGACGCGCACCCACGACTATCGGCGCTATGGCACGACGACGCTGTTCGCGGCGCTGGATGTCGCCACCGGCAGGGTCATCGGCAATATCAAGCGTCGCCACCGCAGTGTCGATTTCATCAGCTTCCTGCGGCACGTCGATCGACTCGTTCCAGCGGACCTCGACGTCCATCTGATCCTCGACAACTACGGCACGCACAAGACGGCCAGGGTCAGGCAGTAGTTTCTTCGCCACCCGCGCTTCCACTGTCATTTCACGCCGACCTACAGTTCGTGGCTCAATCTGGTCGAGCGCTTCTTCGCCAGCTTGACCGAGCACCAGTTGCGACGCGGCGCTCATCGCTCTGTCGTAGCCTTGGAGAAGGCGATCCGCACCTATCTGGAAATCCACAACGAGCAGCCGAAGCCGTTTCGCTGGACAAAGTCCGCCGACGAAATCATCGCTTCGGTCAATAACGTAATTTAACTAATTAGTCGGACAAAACACTAGTTGGAATCCTCGGTTTCGAAGATGTCTCCTCCCGAACCCGCCTACGCAACGGTCGCCCGTTATTTTCTAGCCACAGAAGGGGAACCACCCTACGAGTACGCTCACGAAAACGTGGCTCCCGTGACGTGTCCGTGAACGCGGAGCAGATGCCACGGTGCGCAATGAGCCAGCCTGTAGGGCTTTCCCTCGTCGCTCATAGCATTGCCTTCCGTCCCTCGCGGTAGGCGATCTGCCGATCCCGGCGGC
Source organism: Alphaproteobacteria bacterium (assembly GCA_021296255.1). Taxonomy (GTDB): domain Bacteria; phylum Pseudomonadota; class Alphaproteobacteria; order UBA2966; family UBA2966; genus UBA2966. The sequence goes on from JAGWAU010000065.1 coordinate 8,345, forward strand.
GCCGGAGAGCCCGCAGGTATTGCCGCAGGGCGGCCCGAGTGCCGGGCTCGGGCACGGCCTCACTGGCACGGACCTTGAGCAGGTGCACGACGCGTTCCCTCGCGGCGTGGCGCTGCCGGACCGCCCGAACGGTGTACCTGCCACAGGGCGGACGCGACTTGTGCCAAGCATCGTCCGCCCACTCTCAGCCGCCTGCATGCGCATCCAGCGACCGACGGTGCCCCAGCCGACGACTTCCAGCACCCGCGTCATGTTCGCGGACACGCCCGCCTAGTCGTTCAGCAGGCGCGAGAGCGTTTCGCGCGCACCCGAGGAGCGCCGCCGTCTCGTCGGCGCTCCAGCATCAATCTTCCTCGTCTTCGTCCTTCGCCTCGCGGCGCCGCCCAATCAAACTCTCCACCAGGGCATCCGGCATCGGCGGACCGGGGTAGCAGGATTGGGCCAGCGCTGGCACTCCTCCCCGACCCGCGCCGCCTCCCGCGCTGCGTACTCCTTGAACCAGCCCGGCGGCTCGAACACGAGCGGCGCCGGTTCTGCCTCTTCCCGCCGGAAGCGCACCGCGAACTTCCGGAACGCCGACGGCGGCCTAGACGCCTCGGTCCCAGTCGTGGAGGTCTTCGGGTGCCTGTCCGACCCCTTACTGGTCACGCGAGCGCGTCGGCGAGCTCAAGCCTCCGTTCGATACGCGCCAAGCGGTCGCCATGGGTGCCGCTCCATCGAGGATACGCGCTGGCGGAGATCCGGCATGTCATCCCGCAGCGTTCCCACGTCGGCGCGGATCGCGCACAGGTGTTCGAGGACCAGGTTCTCGGTTTCGGAGTTCATCGGCTGTCCTCCCTTTTCGCAGTCTACCGCTTCTCCCACGCGGGGCACTTGCAGAAGTCGATCCAGCGGGCGACCCGGCTGCGCCCCGGGCGGGCCTGCAGCGGCGTCGTGGACACCGACGTCTGCTCGGTCGATGCACTCCGCGCACTCCCCCTTCGGTCAGCACCTCAGAACCGCATGTTGAGAGTTACGAAGAGGGTGCGTCCCCAGCCGGCCGCGCGCGGCCCGTCGGTCGCGGAGGGGTTCGCGGTGTTCGTGGAGAGCTTCGCGTCGGTGACGTTGTTCTTCGAGCCCTAGCGGCTCTCTCAAGTCGAGCGTCAAGTCGTGGCCCGTCCAGGATTCGAAGCGTCCATCGTCCCACCGGTTCTCGATCTCGTCGCGGTAGTTCACGGCCCAGAAGGCGGTGAGGTCGCCGCGCCCGGCCGAGGTCACGATGCGCACGGCGTTGCGCGGGAGCGAGTACGCCCGCTCTTCGCCTGCAATGTGCTCCTCGCTGCTGGTGACGTAGCGCCAGAACCCGCGCATTGCGACGAAGCCCCAGCCGGTCTCCGCGCGCGCCCCAAACCGGGTGTTGACTCCCGAGATCTCGGTCTTGACGATGTTCGCGAAGCTGTCGTGGATGGTGATGTCTCCGGCCACCCGCTCGATGCAGCTGCTGCCACCGCCCGGCGGGCACTCGGGGTGGTTCAGCATCGCCCAGGTGGCGTCATGCTGCCCTGGCAATTCCGAGGTCGTGAGCCAGTACCAGTCGGCGACGAGGTAGAACGGCCCGTTGCGGGCCTCGGCGCCGATGGAGCGCCTCTCCGATCCCGACGGCTCGAGCTCGGGGTTGCCGCTCGTGCGGCGCGTCACCTGCCGGTAGTTCGCCGTGTCGCATGTGCGCGGCGGCGGTCCGCTCTCTGGAGCGCACCGGACATAGGGGTGGTCCTGCGCCGCGGTGCTGTGCAGGTGGTGCATCGAGGGCGCCTCGTCGCCCGTGCTCCACGAGCCGCGCAGCGTCACGATGTCGCTCGGGCGGTACTCGGCTCCGAGGCGCCACGCGCGCAGACCGCCGACGTCGTCGTACTCGTCGGCCCGTGCCGCGGCTCTCACCTCCACGGTGTCGGCGAACGGCACGGACACCTCGGCGAAGGCTCCCGCCGCATCGCGCTCCCCGGCGTAGCTGGTGCCGCCCGACCCGAGCACCCCGTTTACGTCGCGGGTCCGGCCGTCTCTCGCCCGGAACGACAGCCGGCGGTGGGCCTCCACAGTGGCGAGTTCGACCCCCGCAGTCCATGCGGTGTCGCGCTCGCCGATTCCCGGACCCGCGCCTTCGAGCGCGAGACGCGCTTCCAGATGCCTTGCGCCGATGTCCTCCTCCTCGTGCAGGCTGCTCCTCTCGATCGCTTTCAGGTGGTCCGGTTCCATCGACAGCGGATTGGTCAGATCGTACCTTCCGGCCTCGATCTCCTGCCTGATGATCTCGGCGTCCACGAAGGTATCGCCCGACACCGAGCTGTC
>JAGWAU010000065.1:10682-26313 GCA_021296255.1 Alphaproteobacteria bacterium
CCTTCGGCGAGCCGGCCCTCGACGCTTGCCGAGAGGTCGTACTCCTCGGTGCTCGTCCTCCAGTCTCGGTTGCCATGGCCGATGAAGCGGTGCCCGACCGAGAAGATGTCCTCTCTCGTCGCCTCGAACGCCGGGTCAGCCTCGCGCGCCGATGCGTTGATGGCGTCGAGCAGGCTCTCGCTCGGGGCGACGGAGAAGACACTGATCGACGGTGCGTAGCGGAACGCTGAGCGTCCCTGCGTGACGTTTGCGTCCACGCGGAGCTCGGCGCGCTCTCCGAGCGGGTGATCGAGGCTCAGGATTGCGTTCCTCTGGTCGTAGCTCGCGCTGTCCCACCAGAAGTCGCCATAGGCGAACCCGCAGCCCTGCTGAGCGGGCCGGTGTAGCCGTGCACCGGGTCGCACTCGCCGAGCGTCACGGCTCTCAACTCGTCCGCGCTCCTGTCGAAGATGTAGACGGTGTTGCCGCCGACGCTCACGTTCTTCGCATCGGCGAAGCTCCCGCCCTCTACCCACTCCGAGCGGCTGTGCTCGCGGGTCCTGCCGGCGATCCTCTCGCGGTCGAGGATGTCGACGCCGACGGTCAACCGTCCGCCGGCGCCGATCGCGCCGCCCCATACGACGCTGCCCTGGCGCGCGTCGCCGCCGTCGCGGCTCGGCATCCGGGCGACGGTGCGCACGTCAAAGCCGTCCAGATCCTTCCTCAGCACGAGGTTGAATCCACCGCGTACCGCGGCGTGGCCGCCAATCGTCCCCAGACTCTCGGCTCGCAACACCTCGATGCGCTCGATCGCCGAAAGCGGGAGGGAATCCAGATCGTGCCCGGTCGTCGCGTAGGGCCGCCCGTTCACCAGGACGAGCAGGTCGCGCCCTCCGGTGAAGAAATAGCGAATGATGCCCGTGTCGAGCATCTCGCCGAACGTCTGGGCGCCGGAGCGCTCGATGAAGTTGCGGTCGTACTCGGCGATGATCTGCGGGGCTGGCGCCAGCGCGCCGGCATGGACGTGACCCGCCGCGAGAATGGCGGCCGCTGCGAGCGCCGCGAGGACTTTTCTCATTATAGGTTCTCCCATTCGTTTGTGTTTCAGGAGTGCCGACGGCGTCGGAGGCCTACAATTCGCTCGTGAAGTGTAATTCTATTGGTAGGCCACACTTCACGAAATCGGCTATGGCTCTCGCACCACGACGCGGCAGCCGGAGATAGCCAATCCGTGATCCGCAGAATGTTGGCGTAGTGTTTGTCGAGATTCCAGTGCAGGATTGGCTCGTGGTGAGCGATCCGGTTGCGCAAAGTCCGGATCGGGGTCAGCGGGCCGGACAAGTCCTTGCGAGGTCGGCCTCTGCCATCCTCTTGGCGTGCGATACGGTTCAAAGTTGTCTGCCACATATCCTCTTAAGCTGGTGCGAGCATCGAGGCCCAGAAGCTGAAGGTGGGCATCGACACGATGTCTCCTGGTGTCGGCTCCGTGGTTCTGTGGTGGGCACCTTCGTGAGCTTTCGCGAGCTGAGGGATTTGGTTCTCAACGAGGAGAAACCCGTCGTCGTCGAACCAACGATCATGCCTCGCCTCAGTGAGCACCACATGCACCCGGTTGCGTAAAGTGACTTCGAGGATTTGCAGGGGCGTATACAGGGCTTCGGAGAGGCGCGTGCTCAGCGCATAAAGATCAAGCGCGTGATCGCGGTCGCCTCGAGCCCATGCTAGTTACCTCGTAAGGCTTTCGATCGTCAGGGTGGCTTCAAAATCGGGGACCACGGCGTATACCCTCATTTCGGGGTGAGCATCTCAACGGCGAGAGCTTAAATTTCCCCACGGATACCCCGGTACCGTCTCTGCCCTCGGCACGCGGCCGGGGTAAATCTTTTCGTGGAGTAGGCCCGCCCGGCGGGACCTGTGAGGGTGTAGATCACGCGCCAAGGTCCGCGAGATCTTCCACAGTGAGGCGGATGGGGTCCCTTTCATCGCCGCGTCGTCGGTATTCTGCGGCCGCACACACAATGATATTTTTGCAAATCCACCGCCTCGTCGACGCCCCGCTGGGTATCGGATCAGGGAGCAGGTCCACGGGCATGACGTCTTTGCCATCCGCTCTCCGCAGCCCGGACAGGAAAAGGGGGCGGGGCGAATATCCATCTTTATAGGTTCGGGCAGTATGATCTCTCCCAAGATGGTCTCGATGGAGTCTCCCTCGCCGGTGTCTCATACGGGTTCGCGATTTTCCTGTTGAGCATCGTATCCATTGCGCCGGTGGCCTGTTAGGATCGACTACTTCCAACACGAGCTCCAGCCTGCCGACCGCCTTCGGATCGCTGCCCAGCGCTACGCGCGCTGCGGCCACATCCGAAGGAGATCGCTCCATGTCGGAGCAGAATGCACCCTCGGCGCGCGGCGAACGCGTGCACAAATGGATCATGTATGGCGCCATCATCGGCATCACCGTTCCCACCCTGGTGCTTTCCGTGACAGGCGTGCTCGAACCCGCAGTGTGAGATTGCCGCAAAATCGTGGCACTCCGCCCAACTGTCGAGAAGGGAAGCGATCATGGCTACAGGTACCGTCAAATGGTTCAACCCTGCCAAGGGTTACGGGTTCATCCAGCCTGAGGATGGCTCGAGGGATGTTTTCGTTCATATCAGCGCCGTCGAAAGGGCTGGCCTTGCTACGTTGAACGAAGGGCAGAAGGTTTCTTTCGAACTCATGCCCGGTCGGGACGGTAAGACGTCCGCCGAGAACCTCGCTCTCGCCGGCTGACACCATGACGGGGCGGCCGCCCCGCCCGAACATCCCGGAGAGCACGCATTGCCCCGAAAGCCGAACTACACTTTCGCACGGCGCCGGCGAAAGCCGAGAAGAAGGCAGCGCGGCTGGAAGCCCGGGCCAGGAAACGGGAACGGCAAGCGGCCGAACGCCGGTCCAGTGAGAACGACGGTCAGGCCGGTGAAGATCCTCCAGGGGGCGAGGAGAAGTCACGCCAGGGGTGAACAAGGTGCACCGAGCCGCAACCAGCCGATCTTCTTCTCCAGGCAGATACCGTTAGAGTTGTGTGGTCCGGATCTCGGCGCGACCGTGAAACGGAATGGCTAATAGTGTTTCAGAAGCGCCGGAGGCCTCCGGCGGCTCCTTGACGCCCTTGAGGTCGGCCGGAACCCTGATGTCACGGTTGACGTTGTGCAGCAACTGCCGATAGCCGCACCACGGCATCCAGCTGATCATGCGGCTGTTCATGTCGCCCGGCCGCCTCATCCGTTCATTGAGACAGCCCGGGTGATGTGCGGCGGATTTCGTCGTAGATGGCCAAGCTCAAGCAGACCGTCGGGAAGTCGACCCGTACACGGACGGATCGATGAACTTACGCAAGTTGGGCTCATTGAACAGCCGCCACTACGCCCCTTCGGTCATCGCCTCGGCCATCGTCGCTTGGGCGTTGAACTGCCCCCTCGGATGCGCCTCGTCAGCCGGCTCGAGCAACGCCACAGCCGACATACGGCGGGGCCACGCCGCCGCGATCGCGTCTTCATAACGTCATAACGTCCCGCATCCGGCTCGCCGAACAGGATGGCGAGAATGGTCGACGTATCGATAATCACTTGGGCAAGCCTTTCTCGTCGTAGAGCAGGTCGCCATGCTCGACCGCCGACGGACCAGGCTCCAGAAGGCGGGTACAGCGCTATCCGATGGCGCGCAACTCCCGTGCCAGAATATCCGCGCCGCGTCGGTGCCTTTCACGCTCCAGGCGTTCGCGCAGAGCGACAGTGATCGCACCCGTCTTGGCCTCGCCGGTCAGCTGCGCCAGCTCTCTCGCCAGTCGGCAGGTCTCCTCGCTCTTGATATTGAGGCCCATCGCTCGCTCCCGGCAGAAGCGCGGGTCGCCTTCAAACGTGGTGGCGGACCGACCAGCCGCTTCGCGGCCTCCCTGGCGGTTCAAGACCGACTCGAACCATCATGGCCTTCAAAGTCCAGCAACTTGACGCCTTCCTCCACGAGGTCCCCGACATCGAAATGGATGGTTCCGACAACCCCGTCAGCAGGGGCAACGATCGTGTGCTCCATCTTCATCGCCTCGATGACCGCGAGTCCGGCTCCCTTCCTGACGCGGTCACCTTGACCGGCGAGGATGCCGCTGACCTTGCCGGGCAAAGGTGCGGCAACGGTCAGGTCGACGTAATCGGCCGCCGCAACGGCGGCCGTGGGATCTTCCAAGGACAGGCAATGCGTACGTCCGTCATCATCCACGATCCAGAGCTCATCTCCCGACCGGTACGTCGAGACAACGATCCGAACGCCATCGAGGTTCGCGTGGAGCCGGCGCCCTTCTTTCAGATCTCCGGTAGCGACCACCGGGCCGTCGGGAAGATCCATTTCGTATGCCGAGATTCCGCGGGCCCGCGGCCGCACCGTCAGCGATACGCGACCTCCATCCTGCTGGCGGCCGGAGTCGACGAAGACGATCTCTTCAATCGCCGGGCCATTCAACCGCCAACCGTCGCATCGCCTCCATGGCGAGTAGCGATCCGTCGAATTCCAGTCACTGTCGGCCTCCTCGGCGTTGCGGTCTGCGAGAACGGCAAGGGCCGCCAGAGCCAATGTCTTGTCGCTCGCCGGCCCCGCCTTGGGGACCAAGTCGGCTAGATGCCGGTCGATGAAGCCCGTGTCCAGCGCGGCGTTTCCGAATTCCCGGTGATTGGCGATACCGAGCAAAAAATCCCGGTTGGTAACCAAGCCGATGACATGGAGCCCGGTCAACGCGCCGGACAGCCTTCGCACCGCCCTTGCCCGATCATCGTCCCACACGATGACCTTGGCGATCAGCGGGTCGTAATACGGCGTGATGCTGTCTCCAGCCACGACCCCCGCGTCAACACGTATGTGATGGCCTTCGTCGGGAAGCCGCAAATGAGACAATCGCCCCGGCGATGGGAGAAAGCGCTTGGCCGGGTTCTCCGCATAGATCCGTGCCTCGATCGCGTGCCCCGCGAGGAAGACGTCATTCTGCGTCAACGGAAGAGGGTCCCCGGCCGCGACGCCGAGCTGCCATTCCACCAGATCGAGGCCAGTCACCAACTCGGTCACCGGGTGTTCGACCTGCAAACGCGTGTTCATCTCCATGAAGTAGAAGCTGGACGCGCTCAAGCCTGCCTTGCCATCGACGATGAATTCCACGGTCCCCGCACCGACATAGTCGATGACACGGGCCACATCCACCGCTGCCTGTCCCATCGCGGAACGCGTCTCGACCGTCATGCCGGGTGCCGGCGCTTCTTCGATCACTTTTTGATAGCGGCGCTGGAGCGAACACTCCCGTTCGAACAAGTGGATCACATTGCCATGCGTGTCCCCGAAGACCTGCACCTCAATGTGACGCGCGTTCGCCAGATATCGTTCGACGAGCACACGATCGTCGCCGAATCCGGACGCTGCTTCGCGTTTGGCCCCGGCCAGAGCCCTCATAAAGTCATCTTCCGCCTCGACAATTCGCATGCCACGTCCGCCGCCACTTGCGCAGGCCTTGATGAGGATGGGGAATCCAATCTCTCTCGCCGCGCCGAGCAGGCCTTCTTCCGACTGGTCGTCGCCGTGGTAACCGGGCACCACGGGAACACCCACCTCCGTCATGATGGACTTGGCGGTATGCTTGGCCGCCATGGCGCGTATGGCTCGGGGCGGCGGGCCAACAAAGGTCACACCCGCGGCGAAACAAGCCTCCGCGAACTCGGCGTTTTCCGACAAGAACCCGTATCCGGGATGAACGGCGTCCGCACCTGTCCGAACCGCGGCCGCAACGATTGCCTCGCTCTTGAGGTAACTCTCGGCGGCCGCAACTCCGCCGATACGTACCGCTTCATCCGCCATCATCACGTGTTGTGCCCCGACATCCGCGTCGGAGTAGACCGCGACCGTCCGAAGCCCAAGCCGGTGCGCGGTACGCGCAATGCGGCAAGCGATCTCACCGCGATTGGCGATCAGGAGTTTGTTGAACATGACGTACTTTGGCGGTCGGAGAGGCTCAAATACGTGGACTTCCACGAACGAAGGTCATCGGTCAGGACATGGGACATTCAATCCGGGCGTTACCGCTTTCCTGCCACTCACATTCTGAAGACGCCGAATTCGGTCCTCGGAATCGGCGCGTTGAGCGCCGCTGAAATGGACAACCCCAGGACCGTCCTAGTCTCGGCAGGGTCGATGATGCCGTCATCCCAAACACAGGCACTGGCATAGTACGGGTGCCCTTGTGTCTCGTACCGTTCCAGCACGAGAGCCTTGAACTCCGCCTCGTCTTCCTCGGCCCACGATTCTCCCTTGGATTCCAGCCCGTCTCGGCGCACCTGCGCCAGCACACTGGCGGCCTGCTCTCCTCCCATAACCGAAATTCGCGCATTCGGCCATGACCAGAGGAACCGTGGACCGAACGCCCGCCCGCACATCCCGTAGTTCCCGGCGCCGAACGATCCACCGATGATGACCGTGAACTTAGGCACCCGCGCGGATGCCACGGCGGTTACCATCTTGGCGCCGTCCTTGGCGATGCCGCCCGCCTCGTATTTCCGGCCGACCATGAATCCGGTGATGTTCTGCAAAAATACGAGGGGAATGCGCCGCTGGCAGCAGAGCTCGATGAAGTGCGCGGCCTTCAGCGCCGATTCGGAGAACAGAATCCCGTTGTTGGCGATGATTCCGACGGGATAGCCATGGATGCGGGAGAATCCTGTAACCAGCGTCGTTCCGTAGGGGCGCTTGAACTCGTCGAGTTCGCTGCCGTCGACGATGCGGGCAATGATCTCGCGCACGTCATAGGGTGATCGCACGTCCGACGGCACGACACCGTAAATCTCCTCCGGGTCATAGACCGGATCGACGGGTTCGCGAAAGACGACGTCCGAGCGCTTCTCCCGGTTAAGGCCGGCGACGACTCGCCGGGCAATAGAGATCGCGTGCGCATCGTCGTGGGCAAGGTGATCGACAACACCCGACGTCCGCGCGTGTACGTCTGCGCCGCCCAGTTCCTCGGACGTCACCACCTCCCCGGTCGCCGCCTTCACCAGTGGCGGCCCACCCAAAAAGATGGTTCCTTGCTCGCGGACGATGATGCTCTCGTCGGACATCGCCGGGACATAGGCGCCACCTGCCGTACACGAACCCATCACCAGGGCGATCTGCGGAATGCCCGCGGCAGACATCGTTGCCTGGTTGTAGAAGATGCGGCCGAAATGCTCGCGGTCGGGAAACACCTGATCCTGGAGGGGAAGGTAGGCACCACCCGAATCGACGAGATACAAGCAAGGCAGCCGGTTCTCGCGCGCGATCTCCTGGGCACGCAGGTGTTTCTTCACCGTGAGCGGAAAGTAGGTCCCGCCCTTGACGGTCGTGTCGTTGGCAACGATGACGCACTCGCGGCCCTCGATGCGGCCGAGGCCCGTTACGATTCCTGCCGCAGGCACCTCGTCGTCATAGACCCCATATGCGGCGAACTGAGAAAGTTCGAGAAAGGGAGAACCGGGATCGAGAAGTCGCTTGATGCGATCCCTGACCAGCATCTTGCCCCGCTGCACATGGCGCTCCCTCGCGGCCTCCCCACCGCCAAGCTGGATCTTCGCCACCTTGTCGCGAAGATCGGCGATGAGGCTTTCCATATGCGCCCGATTGTCGGCATAGGCGGCCGAGCGCGTATCCATGCTAGAACGGAGCTGCGCCATGCGGGAGCGTAACACGCTTGCAAAGACGTGCGGAAAATTAAGTAAACATAACCATTTAGCGCAATATGTCCACAGATGGCGCGTGAACCAGAGGAGAACCGGCATCCATGACCTATGCGGCATTCGATTTGACAGGCAAAGTCGCGCTGATCACGGGCGGCAATCGGGGGATCGGCCTCGGTATGGCCGACGCACTCGCCCAGGCGGGTGCCGATGTCTGCATCTGGGGGCGTGACGCAACGCGCAACGGGTCAGCGGTGAAGTGGTTGAAACGACACGGCACGCGCGTCGCCGGATCCGTCTGCGATGTCTCCGACGAAACCCAGGTATCCTCGTCTTTCGAAAACTGCCTCGCCGAGTTCGGCCGCGTCGATGGGTGTTTTGCCAACGCCGGCGTATTGGGAGGCGCAAAATCCTTATTCGACATCTCATCGGACGATTGGCGCGGGGTCCTCGGAGTCAACCTTGACGGCGCCTTTTTCACGCTGAAGGCGGCAGCCGAACACATGAAATCACGCGCCGAAACAGGCGATCCCGGTGGACGTCTGGTCGTCACCTCGAGCTTGGCGTCCATATCCGGTGCCGCACGAAACGAGCACTACGCGGCTACCAAGGGCGGCGTTACCGCCATGATGAAGGCACTGTCCGTCGAGCTCGCCCGCTACGGCGTAACGGCAAATGCGATCCTGCCGGGATGGATCGAGACGGACATGACGGAAAAGGCCATGGCCAATGAGAAATTCGCTGCCAACGTCATGCCACGAATCCCCGTGCGCCGCTGGGGCCAGCCGGAAGACTTCGGCGGCATCGCCGTCTACTTGATGAGCGACGCCAGCGCCTATCACACCGGCGACGAGATCCTCATCGACGGAGGCTATTTCCTGTTCTAAGGGGGCGATTCTTCCGACACCACGGCCAATCGACCTACCCGTGGCGGTTCGAGTTGGGCTTGAACCGTTGATGATCGACCGCCTGGATGAAAAGCGCAGCCGTGCCGGCGGTCGAGGTGCTCACGTCCAGTATCTGCCGACGGGGTCCATTTCCCGGTTGCGGAGGCGCCGGTGACGGCTACCAACCGCCCGTCCCGAGCCATTCGTCGACCTCGTCCAATCGGTCATTCCCCCAGAAGGCCTCGCCATCGACGACGATGAACGGCGAGCCGAACACGCCGCGGGCGATGGCATTGTCGGTGGCCTCTCGAAGCATATCCTTTACGGCTTGATCCTGGACGGCCGCCATCACGTCGTCGGAGTCCACATCACCCTCCGCTGCCGCGATTCCGACCACGACCTCGGCCTGGGTGACGTCCCTGCCCTCGCCGAAGTAGGCGTGGTAGATGGCCCGGGCGAAAGTCTTGGCCTTGTCCGGGTCATTGCCACGCAACCAATAGTAGGCGCGTTGGGCTGTGATCGTGTTGGGAGGAAAGTTGCCCGGCAGCATGAACGGGACTCCGAGACGGCGCGCCGTGCGGAAGCAGTCGTGCTTGAAGTACACCCCTTTCAGGGGATAAAGGGACAGGGGCTGCGTACCTTCGGTCTTGAAGACGGCACCGAGGAGCATGGGCCGCCAAATCACCTCGCGACCGTGTTTCGCCGCGACGTCGTCCACGCGAAGACTGGCGAGATAGCCATACGGCGATCCGAAGTCGAAATAGAAATCAATGGGAGCAGCCATGCGTCTTAGTCTCCTGAGATTGCACGCGAGATAACCAAGCGCTGAACGTCGCTAGTGCCTTCATATATCTGGCACACGCGCACGTCCCGGTAAATCCGTTCGACCGGATAGTCGGAAAGATACCCATAGCCTCCATGCACCTGGATGGCCTGGGAACACACGCTCTCCGCCATCTCGGAGGCAAACAGCTTGGCCATCGAGGCTTCTTTTAGGCAGGGACGACCAGCATCACGCAGTTGAGCCACGTGCAGGACCATCTGCCGGGCTGCCTCGATCTGCGTTGCCATGTCGGCGAGCCGAAAGGCCACGGCCTGATGCCCAACGATCGCCTTACCGAAAGACGTCCGCTCCCGAGCGTAAGCCAATGCCGTTTCGTAGGCCGCGCGAGCCATACCCACGGACTGTGCCGCAACTCCGATACGCCCACCTTCCAGGTTTGACAGCGCAATACGATATCCCTCCCCCGGCTGGCCCAGCATCAGATCCGGCGTGATCTCCATGTCCTCAAATACGATCTGACAGGTATCCGAGGAACGCTGGCCCAATTTTTCCTCCTTGCGGGCCACGCGATAGCCGGGCAAATCGGTGGGCACGAGGAAGGCGGAAATCCCCTTCTTGCCGGAATCCGGGTCGGTCACCGCGAACGTCAACATGACGTCGGCGGTCTCACCCGACGTGATGAACTGTTTGGTTCCCGAGAGGATGTACCGGTTGCCGTCGAGAGTCGCCCGCACCCGCAGATTGGAGGCGTCGGAGCCGGCCTGTGGTTCCGTGAGAGCGAATCCGCCCCGCATGGCTCCGCTGGCGAGGGGTCGAAGGAATCGTTCCTTCTGTTCCCTGGAACCGCTATTCAGGATCGGCACGTTCACGACCGAGTTCTGCACGCTCATGATCGTGCTGCAGCCACCATCCCCTGCAGCGATCTCTTCAAGCGCCAGCGCGTAAGAGACGTGTCCGGTATTGGATCCATCCCACGCCTCCGGAACCAGCATCCCGAGGAAGCCAAGTTCTCCCATGCGGTGAACGGCCTCCGTGGGAAATTCCGCGTTGCGGTCCCATTCCGGCGCGTGTGGCGTGAGCTCGGCTTCGGCAAACTCCCGGGCCGTGGCGCGGATCATCTCTTGTTCTTCGGTCAATATCATGGGACGTCGCCTTCCCGGCTACGGCGTCTTCACCTCGGGAACCGGTATTTCGACCGCTTCCATGGGATTGCGTAGGACCATGGGCCGCCAACTAGGGACTGCGGTATGCGGTGACCTCAATCTCGACCTTCATGCGCGGGTCGACGAGACGCGCCTCAACCGTCGTATTGGCGGGGTTGATACCCTTGAAGTGCGCCCCGATGACCGGCGCGACGGCCTCGAAGTCCTTGCGATCGGCAAGATAAACGACGATCCGAACGACATCGTGGAGTCTGAATCCGGCTTCATGGAGCAGCCAGTCGATGAGCTTGAAGGCCTGTTCGGTTTGTTCTGCCGGGTCCTCGGAAATGCTGTCCGTTTCAGGGTCGTAACCGGTGCAACCGGAAGCGAACACCCAGTCACCCTGGACGACCGCTCGCGAGAAGCTGGCGATCTTCTCGTAGGGCGAGCTGGTCGAGATAAACTGGCGGTTCATCGGCCGGGGTCTTAACCCAGGCGCTCCACCGCGACGGCCGTCGCCTCGCCGCCACCGATGCAGAGCCCGGCGATGCCGCGCTTCACGTCCGCCCGCTCTATCGCGCCGAGCAGCGTGACCATAATACGCGCGCCCGTCGCACCGAGGGGATGGCCGAGCGCGCAGGCACCACCGTGCACATTGACCTTTTCGTGATCGAGACCGAGATCGCGCATGGCAACCATGGTAACGACCGCGAAGGCCTCGTTGACTTCGTAGAGGTCGGCGGCGTCGGTGGACCAGCCGATCCTGTCCAGCAAACCCTCGATGGCCCCGACCGGCGCGGTCGTAAATCGCTTCGGCTCACGGGAATCCGTCGCGTGACCGACAATACGGGCAAGCGGCGTAATCCCCCGACGTTCCGCTTCGGACTCCCGCATCAGAACCAGCGCGGCGGCGGCGTCCGAGATCGCGCTCGAGTTCGCCGCGGTGACGGTGCCGTCCGTGGCGAACGCCGGACGAAGCCTCGGGATATTGTCGGGATCGACCGAGAAGGGATGCTCGTCCCGAGTCACCGTGTTGACGCCCTCGCGTGTCTTCACGGCGACAGGGGTGATCTCGTCGTCGAACCACCCCTCCTCCGTAGCTTTTCGGGCGCGGCTGAGCGATTCGATGGCGTAGGCATCCTGGTCGTCACGCGAGAATTGGTAGTCTTGCGCCGTCTCGTCCGCGTAGGTTCCCATCAGGCGGCCCGGCTCATAGGCGTCTTCCAGGCCATCGAGAAACATGTGGTCCTTCATTTCTCCGTGACCCATGCGCAAACCGCGTCGCACCTTTTGCATCAAGTATGGCGCGTTGCTCATGCTTTCGAAGCCGCCGGCCACGACGATATCGTCGGTTCCCACCTCGATCAGATCGTTACCCAACATCGCGGCCTTCATGCCCGATCCGCACATCTTGTTGATCGTCATGGCGGCGACGTCTACGGGAATGCCTGCTTGGATCGCCGCCTGACGCGCGGGTGCCTGACCGAGACCCGCCGGCAGGACACAGCCCATGATGACTTCATCGACATCACCTGCCGGCACGTCGGCGCGCTCGAGAGCGGCCTTGATCGCCACGGCGCCGAGCTCCGGCGCGGAAGAAGCGCTCAAGCCTCCTTGGAAATCTCCAATCGGGGTTCGCGCCATGCCGGCGATGACGATGGGATCCTTGTCACTCATGATGTTCTCCCCGCGTTTTTCCGCATCTCAAGGGATACTACGCCGTCTCCTCGAACAGTTCGCGTCCGATCAGCGTGCGGCGAATTTCGCTGGTCCCGGCGCCGATCTCGTAGAGCTTGGCATCGCGCAGAAGACGGCCCGTCGAGAACGCGTTGATATAACCGTTTCCCCCCAGGCACTGGATCGCCTCGAGCGCCATCCAGGTGGCCCTCTCCGAGGCGTAGAGGATGGCCCCGGCGGCGTCCTTTCGGGTGGTCTCGCCCCGATCGCAGGCCCGGCTCACGGCATACACGTAGGCTCGGCAGGCGTTCATTGTCGTGTACATGTCGGCAAGTTTGCCCTGCATGAGCTGAAACTCACCGATGGGCTTGCCGAACTGCCGGCGCTCATGCACGTACGGGATGACGATATCCATGCACGATTGCATGATCCCGAGGGGACCAGCGGCGAGCACGACACGCTCGTAATCAAGTCCACTCATCAGTACTTCGACGCCACCACCGACGGTGCCAAGCACGTTCTCCTTCGGCACGTCGCAATCCTGAAACACGAGTTCGCACGTGTTGGAGCCCCGCATGCCCAACTTGTCGAGCTTCTGCGCAGTCGAGAATCCCGGGAAAGCCTTCTCGACGAGAAAGGCCGTGATACCGCGTGAACCCCCATCCGGATCGGTCTTGGCGTAGACGACGAGAACGTCCGCATCGGGACCATTGGTGATCCACATCTTTGTGCCATTGAGCACGTACCGATCACCCTTCTTTTCGGCGCGAAGTTTCATGCCAACGACATCGGATCCGGCTCCCGGCTCGCTCATGGCGAGTGCGCCGACATGCTCGCCCGAAATGAGTTTCGGCAGGTAGCGGCGCTTTTGCTCGTCAGAGCCGTTGCGGCGGATCTGGTTGACGCAAAGGTTCGAATGGGCGCCATAAGAGAGTCCGACCGAAGCGGAGGCACGGCTGATCTCCTCCATGGCGACGACGTGCTCGAGGTATCCCATGCCGGCGCCGCCCAACTCCTCCTCGACCGTAACCCCGAGAAGACCGAGTTCTCCCATTTTGGACCAGAGGTCCATGGGGAACTCATTGGTCTCGTCGATCTCCGCCGCCCGGGGCGCGATCTCGTCGGCGGCAAAGCTCATAACCGAGTCGCGCAGCAAGTCGGCATCGTCGCCGAGGTCGAAGTCGAGCGTGGGCCAGCGGTTAGGGATCATATATTCGACTCTAGCGCGTAACGGGAGGTTTCGAAATCGTCCCGGGGTCGGACCTCGGGCCTGATCCCGGGCCCGACCCCGATCAACTCTCCACGGTGCCGATCCGGATCGTCGGGTGTATCCAACACTAGCATCGGGGTTTCAAGGACGATGGCGCAGAGCCGCGCGTCACCCGGCCGGACTGCAAATACCTTGGCCTCGTACACCGTCAGCGTACGACCCGGCCGGACGACCTCACCCCGGCAACCTGCGCTTCTCACTTGCCCGGCGCGACGAGATCTCGACCCTGCCCGGCCGCACCGTTGTCGGTTCCGCTCCGATACGGTGCATAAAGGCTTGGCGGTCGAAGCCATTCCGGATGCGCGCTTCGAAGGTTGGATTCCGCGGCGTACAGGCGTTCATCGAATCGAGCCGTTCACAGCAAGAGCCAGGCCCCGAGCCCGAGGAAAGCGAAGAAACCGACCACGTCGGTCACGGTAGTCACGAATACGGTGGCCGCCACGGCAGGATCGACGCCGAACCGGTCAAAGCCCAAGGGAATGAGGATCCCGGCCAGTGCCGCGACGATCATGTTGATGATCATGGCGATGGCGATCACGCCCCCGAGCGCGATGCCACCGAACCAGACGGCGGCGATCGCCGCGACGAGAGCGGCGAACAGCAGTCCGTTGACGAAGCCGACGACCAACTCCTTGCTGACGATGCGAAAGGTGTTGGTCACGGTGAGATCGCGGGTCGCCAAGGCGCGGACTGTAACCGTCATGGTCTGGGTTCCCGCGTTACCGCCCATGGATGCGACAATCGGCATCAGAATAGCCAGGGCCACGACCTGCTCGATGGTCGCCCCGAAGAGCGAGATGACGATCGAGGCGAGAACCGCCGTCCCCAAGTTCACCAGGAGCCACAGGAAACGCCGCTTGGTGGTCTCCGCGACCGTCCAGAATATGTCACTCTCGCCCACGCCGGCGAGGCGCATGAGGTCCTCTTCCGCCTCCTCGTGGATGACGTCGACCACGTCGTCCACCATGATCGCGCCGATCAGGCGGTTGGACTCGTCGACCACACCGGCGGAGGTGAGATCGTATTGCTGGAAGTGATAGGCCACCTCTTCCTGGTCCATCTCGGCCGGAATCAGAATGGGCTCCGACTCCATGATGTCGCCGATGAGAACCGGTCGCTTGGTGCGCATGGCGCGATAGAGGGGCACGGTCCCCATCGGACGATGGGACGGATCGACGACGAAGATCTCGTAGAACTCATCCGGCAGGTCGTCGGTCTGACGCATGTAGTCGATGGTTTGACCGACAGTCCAATAGGCGGGAATCGCGACGAAATCGCGCTGCATGAGACGGCCCGCGCTGTCTTCGGGGAAGGCGAGTCCCGCCTCGATCTGAAGCCGCTCGAACGCGGGCAGGGCCCTCAGAACTTCCTGCTGATCCTCTTCATCGAGGTCCTCAAGCACATCGATGGCGTCATCGACATCGAGCTCGGCCAACGCGGCGGCCACGTCCTTCGTCCCAAGGTGCTCAACGACGTCGTCCCGCAGAGCCTCGCCCAGGTAGGGCAAAACCTCAGAGGCGACTAGGCCACGGATGACATCTACCAGAATACGACGCTCATCCGGTTCGAGTTGCTCCACGAGATCCGCAACATCGGCGGAGTGCAGAGGTTCCACCAAGGCCCGCACCCCGTCGAGGTCGTTTTCATCGATCGCCTGAATCACCGACTGCACGTGTTCCGGCGACA
Organism: Alphaproteobacteria bacterium; assembly: GCA_021296255.1. Lineage (GTDB taxonomy): Bacteria > Pseudomonadota > Alphaproteobacteria > UBA2966 > UBA2966 > UBA2966. Next base: position 25,826 of record JAGWAU010000065.1, read on the forward strand.
GGCCGAGCGGCTCTTCCAGAGGCGCCTCCGGTTCGTCCGCCACTTCCGCCTCCTGAACGCCACGCGAAGCCGATAAGAGAACGCATCGGACTGGCCGATGGCCGCCGATGCCGGGCGGTATTATAGCGTTCGCATAGGCAAAAGCCCTTGCAATCGCGTCGACTTATGAACCTTTCGGAGAGCACCAAGCCCGCGGCAATGCTGCCTCGGGTCAGAATAATGGTGCGGTCGAGAAGACTCGAACTTCCACGGGCTCTCGCCCACAGCGACCTCAACGCTGCGCGTCTACCACTTCCGCCACGACCGCTTCGCCGTTGGCCGGAGATACCAAATCACAACCATGCACGCAAGGACCGCCCTGTTGGTCCGTTGCGTATTGCGAAGAGATTCGCGCGAGCGGCGGCAGCGGTCAGATCCGTGCCCGTGCTGCCGCACGACCTCCCCGCCCCCTCAGGCGCCGGCTGCCCTCCGAAGCGCCGCCGCCGGAC